>DASZGH010000095.1:0-112552 GCA_035938935.1 Solirubrobacteraceae bacterium | reverse complement strand
GTCCCAGGCACATACAAGTACCCGCTACCTGAAGATTTCCTGCGCGTCCAGGACGTCGTGTACGAACTCCTCGCGACACGCCTGCGCCCCGTAGACCAGCAGCAGTTCGACCTGACTGCCCCGGCGCTCGTCTCTGGACCTCCGGAGATCTACACGCTCTACCAGAACCAGTTGTGGCTCTATCCGGGACCAAACAGTTCCGATCCCCTACTGATGCGTTACATGAAGCGCCCCCCGACACTTGTCGCGGACAGTGACGTGCCCGTGCTCAACCAGGACTATTCGCAGCTCCTGATTGACTATGCGCTCGCACGCGCATTCGCGGCAGAGGACGACATCGAAGCGGCCCAGTTCTGGCAGGGCCGGTACGAAAAGGACCGGGATGCGTACGCGTCCGACGTGCAGTACCGGATCGTAGACAGGCCACGGCAGATCAGCGGCACGTGGGGCGGTAGCCGGACGATGGGACTCTGATGAGAGGCACACCCTTTCTCTTCGAGGGGTTCGTCGCCGGCCTGAACACCGTCGATTCGCCCTACACGCTGGAAGACAGCGAGTCCCGCGACTGCATGAACGTGGTCTCCTCGACGAGGGGAGCGATCCGTAAGCGCACAGGTTCGACCCTCTTGACAGGTGCGCCGCCTGCGGTCGAACTGCACTCGGTGTTCCCGGTGACGATCAGCGGTACGAAGTGGCTGATCGCAGCTGGTGGAGGCAAGCTCTACTCGATCTCCACAGCGGGAGCGGTGACGCAGATCGGCACGGGGTTCAACGCGACTGCCCGTTGGACGATCGTGCAAGCGCCGACGAGTGTCGCTGTCGCTGGCGAGGGGCCCGTCTACATGGTCAACGGGGTGGATGCTCCCCAGTACTGGACGGGTGCGGGGGAAGTGAAACCGTGGACAGGCAAGAACGACGCTGAACACTACGCGACCGAACCACACGTCCCGAACGGCCAATGGATGATCTTTGCTGGGAACCGTATCTGGATGACAGGGGTTACGGGAGACCCATCAGCGGTCTGGTTCTCGGACATCGTGAGCACCGGAGAAACCGGCGGCCAGGGTGACCCAAGCTCGTGGCCGAAGACGAACGTGGTCCGGTTCGACAGCTCGGACGGGTATCCGATCACGGGTATCGGAGTCGTCGGCCCGTACATCCTCGTGTTCAAGGAGAACAAGACGTGGATCATCCACGATTTGAACACGGGCGCTAACCGCCGGCTCGCCGACAACATCGGCTGTGTCTCCCACCGGAGCATCGTCGAGACCGCGATGGGGACGTTCTTCCTGACCGCCGACCAGGGCGTCTACTTGACGGACGGGTCGCATCTGCACGAGATGAGCTACAAGGTCAGGCCGACGATCCTCGGGATCACCCAGTCTCAACGTCAGAACGCAGCTGGCGAATATTTCAACAACCACTATTACCTGTCGTTCGCTTCCGGCGGTAGCGTGACGAACAATCGGACACTCGACTATGACGTGCAGCTCAAGTCCTGGTGGCTGCACGACCTCGCACCGAACGAGTGGGCGATCTGGGAGCCCGGCGGCGAAACCAACCTGTACGCCGTCACCCCCGGCGTCTCCAAGGGCGTTGTCAGGGCCTTCGTCCCCGGCGTCTACACGGATGTTGGCAACCCGTACGCGGGAGCGAACGGATTGTCAGCGTATTGGTTTGGTGCGTGGCAAGTATTCTTTATGTTCATTTTCCGCCACCGCATCAAGACGCCCCACCTGAAGAAGCGTATACGTCAAATCCATTTCGATGGGTCCGGAGAAATCATTCCCATCATCGCCCGCGGCTTTGCCAACCAAGGCACACAAGAGCCCGGAGTTGTAGCAAACGAACCCGAGACCGATCAGACTCTCCCCGTCAACTTCAGCCAAGGCGAACAGATCTTTGGCAACGAAAACGAAGAACAGAAGTTCGGTGGCGACCTGTTCGACGGCAGCACCATGATCTTCGGCGGCGCGTCAGCTACACGTGACGCCCGACTCTACAGTCTCGGCGTTTCCCGAGCATGGAGTGTCGGGTTCGGGAACGCGACCGACGCTCCGTTCGAGGTCGATTCCTTCACGTACATGCTTCAGTTCCGCAAGAGTTAAGGAGCAGCGATGGGTCTCCTCACACTAGTATCGCCAATCGTCGGTCAGCCCGATAAGACTGAGGATGTCAAGATCCCGAATGCGCTTGCGGCGATCCAGTCATGGGCGAACGGGGGGATCGACTCCGTAAATCTCACTGACGAAGGGATCGAAGGGAAAAAGCTCAAGAAAAGCACCATAACGACGGACAAGTTGACCGTCGGCGGCGTGCTGGAGCTGTTCTCAACCGGTACTGAGCGGAAGATCGCGTGGGGAGGGCCGATCGCTACTCCCGGTTCGGGCAGAGCGGGGCCGAACACGAGGGTCACAGGCAGCTTCGCACACGGTATGGGGAAAACGCCTGTCTTTGCGTCGGTGATAGCGGCAGAACAAACGGCATCATCTAACGGCTCCGAAGAAGGAGCCTATATACCGTCGTTTGGTGTGACTGCGCTGGGCGCTACAGAAATAAGTTATGAAGGCAGTATACCTGGAGTACAGAGCAGCCGCTCATGGAAGTTCTACTGGGTAGCGATCGCATAGTTACAGATGTCGTCGTGGCTTCCACATATCCCCGTCGCTGACGAGAAGGCAGCAACCGAGAACTTTGAGCGCATTGCTGCTCAGATCATCGTCGGCCAGGGTAACCCCGAAGGAAAGGTCGGTGCGCCCGTCGGTGTGATCTACGTGCGGGCTGACGGTAACCCAGGTGCGACCTTGTACGTGAAGGAGTCGGCGGCCAGCCCGACAGACCCGAACGGTTGGGCGGCAAAGTAAATGGGCGTCCCTACCCCGACAGCGGCCACGACACCGTTCCCTGAAGGCGATCCGCGGAACGGAAAGTATTTCGAAACGGTCGCGGCGCTCGAACACCAGTTGAACAATAGTCTCGCCGGAGACCAGCAGGACCTCGCGGACGCTCAAGCAGCATACGGTTACAACACGGGGCAGTTGGACCGGCAGCTCCCGCTCACATTGCAAGCTACGCGGAACACCGCGAACAGTCAGGGTCTGCTCGAATCGGGCCAGCTCGCCCAGCGTGCCGGCACCGTCGAGGCGAAGTACGCGGCGCAGCGCGGACAGTTGACGTCGCGGTTTCAGCAAGAGCAGAATCGGGTTCACCAAGCCGAAACAGGTGCAAACGAAAGCTTCAACCTCGGTCGTACACGCGCCGCCACAACGGCGAGAGAAGAAGCGCTCGCGCAGACCGAGAAGGAAGCACCGAACGAACCGCCGGCTTCGGCTTCGGCTTCGGCTTCGGCAGCTGTGCCGAGGGGACCGGTAGTGGTCTCGTCAAGCCCGCAGCCGATCACGGGCAGCCCAAGAGCACGATCTTCGATGCGTTCAGTGCGTAGACAGGCCGCGAAGCGTGCTGTGGGAATAACTGGTGGCACGAGGGCGGTGGGGTAAGCGTGGACTCGACGAATCAGGGCATCGCGTCCGCGGGCGTCACCCCGGGCGGCACGACGGCGCAGCAGTACGCGATCAAGCGTATGCAGCGCCAACAGCAACTGCAGGCGGTCCAACGTCCTGGGCGTATCCAGCCGCCTGTACGGACAATGATGGTGAAGAAGGGAGCGTAGCGTGGCGAACGTAGCTATGACCGGCGGAACGCCGGCGGCACCAGCGATCCGACAAGCAGCCGTGCAACGCGCGATCAAGGGTCCCCGAGCGGTGGGTCAGCACGCTCAGCGCTCGGCGGGGGGGCCCAGTGGTCCTCCGCGACTACCGGGTTCGAGTCCTGTCCACCAGACGAAGGCTGCTCGAGCCACAGGCAAACCGGCGGGGAAGACTTCGGGAGGCGCGGCGTTCAACCCGATCAGCGGGATATTGAACAGTCAGCAGCTCGCCCAGCTCGCGGACCAGATCACGAAGCAGAACCTCGGAGCGCAGCTCACCCCGCTACGCCAGCAGGCCGGGGAAATCAGTGGCATCGAGGGGACCGTCGCGAAGCGCTACGGCGGCTATAGCGAAGCGACAGACAAGCTGCTGCAGGGGATCGGCTCCGGGGCTGAAGCGTCCGCGAAGACCTATGAGAACCAGGCCGCGGATACAGTCCTGAAAGCAGGTCAGGCGATCAGCCAGACTGGACAGGCCGCGGCAGGGCAGAACGGCGGTTATCTCGACCCGCAGGTGCAAGCCGAGATCAACGCGCAGGGCCAACTCGCGGGTGGTGTTGGGGGAGCCCAGAATTCGTTCGCTCAGGCGGCCGGCCAGAACGAGCAGAACTTTATGGGGAACCTCCGTGCGGCGGCGGCGCAGCGAGCGTTGGAAGGGCAGCGCGGTATCAGCACGCTCTATGGTGACCAGCTCTCAAAGAACCAGGCGTCACAGCAGGCACTGATCGCGAAGCAGCCCGCGGACGCCAAGAGTCTCGCGACCGAACTCGGCCAGAAGCAGTTCACCGACTACGCGACCCTCCAGGGCCTCGGGATAAAGCAGTCCGGTGTCCAGCAGAACGCGCAGAAGATCCAGTTGACCGCCCAGCAGAACCATGAACACGACCGGCTCTCCGAACGCGGCCAGAACATCACAGCAACCAGGGATGCTGCACATGCCCGGTTGGAAGAACGCAAGATCACGGAGACCGAACGTCACAACCGGACAAGCGAGGGGATCAGCGCCGAACGCGCCAAGGCGTACGTCAAGAAAGCGAACGGTGGCCTAACGACCCCCCAGCAGGACAAGGTCGTCGGTGAAATCGGGACGGCGTACAACATCGTCCAGCAATTGCGGACCGCGAAGATCAACCCGCAGGAAATCCGCAACGCGCTTACCACCGGTAATCTCCGACGCGTTCAGGAAACTACCTCCTCATCCGGTAAGAAAGGCACGAAGGAAGTCACCTACAAATATCCGAAAATCGGCAACCAGGCGCTCGTGACCGCCGCGTTCCAGCTCTGGGACTACCACAAGATCGACGCGCAGACGGCAGCAGCCCTGAAGGGTATGGGCGTAAACGTCCCAGCCTCATTGACCAACGGCAGCTTCGCTGGATTCTGAGCCGATGGCGTTCGCTGATCTCACCAAGGCACTTGCGGGTGTCTCGTCGAGCGCTGCGAAGGCCGGGAAGCAGGCATCCCGCAGCGCTACTCGTAGCGCCGCAGTCAGACGCGCGATCAGTGCTCCGAGCCCGGCTCCTGTCGTCTCAGCGAAACCGACAAGCACGGCGTTTGGCAAGCTCCCATCGACGGCGCTCGCGGGCGCACCGAAGCTCGCGAAGGCGTACAAGGCTCTCCCACCCCCCAAGCCGGAACCGGCACACCACAGCCTGTTCAGCTTGCACACGCTCGAAGATGCAGGTTCGGCGATCGGGAACGCGACATCGGACTCGTTCAACGCGATGCTCAACAAAGGCGTCTCCGAGGGGGCGGTGCCCGGGAAGGGTGGCGTGTCTGGCCCGTTCGCGACGTCGATCGCTGTCGCGCGGCCCGTCAATTCCGGAGAGATCACCAAGGGTCTCGCGACAGCCGCGAAGAACACGCCCGGGAGCGCGTTGCGCACGATCACCGGGACGGTCCCGGGCCTGGTCGCGACCGGCAAAGCCTTGGTCGAAGCAGCGAAAGGGCATCCAGACGAACTGAAGGCGATCGGCAAGGGCCTCGCTTCCGTCCTCGAACACCCCTGGTCGTCGTTTCAGAAGGAACCCGTCCCGGTTGGACTCATGTTCGCCGGCGGCGAGGGCGCAGCCGGCCGTCTGGCCGGTGCTGCGATGCGGTCCGGAACTCTCGGTGATCGGGCAGCGGAGGTCGCGTCGATGGAGCGCGCACCCCTGCACCTGTACGGCACCTCGACGGGTGCGTCTGCTGACCAGATCAATGCGGGTCTGCACGATGTCTCGATCCCGCGCAAGTACAGCCCGGACGTGATCCGCAAGGGTGGCCAGGCAGCGGCGGAGAAGTTCAAGGAACGCGTGCTTGGCCACGATCCGAATATGGCGACTCCCGAGCAAGCCAACCGGTATCTGTATGGCGGGAGCCTCATCAGCCAGCACCTCTTCAAGCGCGCCCAGGGATTCTTCAAGCCCGGCTTGGTGGACGAGCAGGCAGCGAAGGGCGAGACGCTCAGGCGCATGTACACCGCTGCCGCCGCGCACACGATGCACCAACTGAAGCCAAAGACTGGCGCTGAGGCTGTCCCGCTCGCCGTGGAGGGGATTCTCCGCCGGCCCGAGACCGTGAAGACAGACCTACAGAAGGAGCTTGTGCGTCTCCACGACACCTCACAGACGTTGACCGGTAAAGAGTTGCGGCTCAACAAGGCCAACCAGAAGCAGATCCAAGGCCTCCTCGCCGACCACAAGTTCCTCGCGAATCCTCACCCAGCGTTCGAGGCTGCCCGCCAGTACGCCGCCTGGTCATCTCCGTTGGAGGAACGACTCGTCCAGCTCGGCCACCTGGAGCCCGATCAGATCAACGCGAAGCTCGTCCCGTACGCCCTGTCGCACATGGGCAAGGACGTCGCGTACAACGAGAACCCTGGCAAGCACCCGTTCGCACTCGCGGAGAAATCTGCGGCGCGACAGGTCAAGGCTGCGCAGAAGGCCCTCGAACGCGCGCGAGGTGGCACCGACAAGACCGCTATCGACACGGCGACCGCGCGCCTCGCAGATGCCCGTGGAGCGCACCACACTGTCGCAAGCGATCTTCGGGGCCTGAAGGCTGCCGGGTTCATCAAGGCGAACGGCGACATGTACCCGCGTCTTGAGCGTGCCGGCCAGGTCCTGCACCCGAACGAGATCAAGGCGCACATGACGCAAGAACTCGGCGACCGCGGCGTTGGGTTCTTGACGCACAAGCAGGACCAGACGTACGGGAAGGCGCTGGAGTCCTACGCCGGCAAGCGGCCGGGGACCGAGCAACGATCGAGGACCGGCGTGTCGTTCCGTCACGGCACGTACGACCGGTCATTCAATGGGTTGGCTCGCCAGGCGTACCGGCACGCGAACGCGATTGCCGGCCACGAGAACCGTGACGAGATGTTGCGCCGGTTCGGGATCGGTCGCTTCCACGCCAAGGAGGACGCCGAACGGGCCGCGGATAACTTTGCCCACACGCCCGAAGGTCAACGGATAGTTGGCGAGCACAGTCTCGGAGAGCTCACGCCCCAACTGATCGGCCCCGACCGTGTGATCGCGCAACGCAATGTCGAGACCCGAGCCCTCGGCCCGATCCTTCGCGACTTCGGGTTGGCTGAGCACAAGGCGATCAATGAGACCGTCGACGCTCCCAAGTACACGCTCATGCCGGATGTGGTCGCGAAGCGGATCGGTGAGCACGACAAGCTCAACCAGGCTGGCCAGGGCAAGCGACTACTCCAGTGGTACACGAACAAGTGGCGGTCAGCCGCACTGTTCACGAGCCCACGTTGGTTGATGGGCAATCCGCAGGAGCACGCGATCCGGCTCGCGATGGCGAATATCAACCCGGCTGCGATCTTCGGTGCTGGGAAGGCCGTGAAACTCGGGAAAGACATCATCGATCACTGGCACTCGGTAGCTGCCGACCAGTCCCGCACCGAGGCCGAGCGGTACGTTGCACGAGCCCATGCCGCCGCATATTCGGCGGGGACGCACTACGGGTCGATTGCAGTCAACGCGGTTCACCGCGGGGCCGAGGATGCACCCGCAGCTGACTTCGCTCAAGCGTTGAGCGAGACGGGTCCAGTGTCGAAGATCAGCGGGGCGTGGAACAAGTGGAAGGGCGCGATCGGCCAGGGCATGGCAAAGGTCGAGCAGAACAGCAAGGCGGCAGCGGTCGGGAAGGCCGCGTTGAACGAGACGCACAAGTTCACGAGCGACTGGCGCAAGCTCATCGGCCGCCAGGACACGGCGGTGAAGAAGTTCGCCGAGGGCAAGCTCTCCCCGAACGAGGCGTCAAAGCTCGGCAACGACGTGATGGACATGATGGGCAACTGGTCCCAGTTGACTCCTGCGGTGCGGAGCGCTGTACAGACCTACAGCCCGTTCGGCCTGTGGTGGCTCACGTCGATGAAGTTCGTGTTCCGGACATTGCCGCGTGACCATCCGATGAAGACGGCGGCTCTCGCTGCGATGGAGGTCGGAACGCACACAGCCAAGGGCGAAGCCGAAACGCCCTCCTACTTGCAGGGCGGCGTGAAAGCTCACCTGCCGATCGTCGGCGACGTGACGCTCACCCCCGAGTACTACTCGCCGTTCGGTGTCGGCGTCGATCCCGGCGTCACGGCTGCCGGTCAGGTGCTTCCGCAGCTCACCGACCCATACTTGACGACGCGGGGCGTCAACCCAGTCACCAACGAAGCGCTAAAGGACGCAGAAAAGAAGCCACTCGACCCGGGGCACCTCGCTGCCCAGGCGCTCTACAGCACACTGGAGGGTCTCGTACCCGGTGCCCGGCAGGCCGTCCAGCTCGCCCAACAAGGTGGTCGCCCCGAACCAGGGAGTTTCAACCCAGTCGCGGTCCAGCCCGGTTCGCAGCGTGGTCTTGAGCAGACGCTCGCGAAGATCTTTAGTCCTGTCCGGTACACGGCCGGGAAGCGCGAATCGAAGACCGGCGGCAAGAAGATCAAGCCCGGGTTTGGTGTGCCGCCGAGTTTCGGCAAGTCGGCGAGCCTTGGAAAGGCTGCGGGCTTCGGAAAGCCGGCGGGACCATGAACATTCCGAGCATCCCCGTCGGTTCGGGCCAGTCGGTCACCGGGAAGGTGTCGTGGTTCGGCGGCCCGAACGACAGCACGGATAGCGGCCACACCGCGTCTGGGGCGACCACGGCGACGCCGGGCATCGCGGTCTACAACCGCGCCACCTTGGGCGGCTATTGGCGGGTAACGGACACGAAAACGGGTCGTAGCGCTGTGTTGCGCCAGACCGATCTCGGACCAGCACCGTTCACGGGCCGCAAGATCGACGTGACGTACTCAGCGCTCAACAGGTTCGGGTACGGGGAACACAATTTCCCCACGGACAGCACGTTCAAGGCGGAGTATCTCGGGCACAACCCGCAAGCAGCAGCAACGACAGCGCCGACTTCCCCACCTACTGTCGCGCCGGGGTTGAAAGTGCCGAGCATCCCAGGCGTCCAACTCGACCAGGCAGCGTTTCAGCAGGCTGAGCGCAGAGCGCTCGTAGGGAAGCTCATCGCATCGTCGGGAGGTGGTGGAGCGTCCAACCCGCTATTCGCGTCCGGGCTCGTCTCGACGAAGACCCCCGATCCGCAGGAATATATGACGAGCAGTCCGACTGCGAGCGGCCAGACGCCGGCAGCAGTCGCGCCGGCTCCTCCTGCCGCTTCGGGCGCTCCGGGGAAGCTCGCCGGGTTCCTGCCCGCGAACGCGAAGCTCACGATGGGCCGCATCGACCAAGGCCAGGACATCGCGACGAACCCGGGCGGTCCGGTCACCGCTCCCGGCGATGGTGTCGTCGTCGCGGTCCACAACAATCCGGGTGGCTTCGGCGAAAACTATCCAGTCGTCAGGTTCACGACGGGCCCATTGGCTGGCCGCACCGTCTACATCGGACATACCCACAGCGCATTGAAAGTCGGCGACACGTTCAAGGCTGGCCAGACGCTGTCCCACACCGGCTACGGCACCCCGAAGGAGGGGAACGCTCGAACCCCAGGATGGGCGGAGATTGGCCTTGCGTCGGCGCTCAGTTCAGGAGATATGAGCGCCGGCAAGCAGATCGCACCACTGTTGAGGAGACGCTAGTGGCCACTCGGTTCTTGAGCGAGAAGAACGACGTGGACGTACAGAAGGCGCTGACCGCGATGGTCATGTACCAGACGCTCGGCGAAGCGCTCGACTATCTCCAGGGCGAGGGGATCACCACCAGTGTCGAGAAGCTGGAGGTGTGGCGCGACCGGATGTACGCCGAGCGGTACGAGAAGCGCCGTGAAGAGCTCGCACCGATCCTTGAGGCGCGTCTCGCGTCGAACCTGCTCGAGAACGCTGCGAGCGCGTCGGACGTGACGGCGCTCGCGATCCAGAAGACGCGGGAGATGCTCGAAGACGGCCGGATCAGCGACCCGTCCAGGGTCGCTCGGGATCTCTCCCAGGTCGGGACGCAAGCCGTGGACAAGCGTCTCGCGCTACAAGGCCGCCCCACGCAGATCACGGAGAACCGGGATGTCGCGGAGATCATCCGTGCCTTGGAGGGCATGAAAGTGGTTGAGACGGTGCAGCCCGTGCATTCGGTCGACGCGACCCTGGTTGAGGAGCACGTGGCCTGATGGCTGATGGAACGATTAGGGACGTTCTGAACCAGATCGACGGCCGGATGGACCGACAAGACTCGATGCTCGCGGATATCAAGACCCAGGTGACGAGGACAAACGGACGAGTTACGGCCCTGGAGACCGCCAACGCCATATCCAAAGCACTTGCCGTTCGAGCTGACGACGATCGCCGCAATCTTTACGCATCGAAGGCTGCCCGTGACGACCGCCGCATAACGATCCGTGCCGCGATTATCGGCTCGGCAACCTCCGCGATGCTCCTCGTCGCCGGTCACGCCCTCCACCTTCTCTGACCTTCCGCGCCCCTTTCGGCGCCCCGTATGCCGTAATCGACCCCTCTCAAAGGAGGATCACGCATGTTCGTCCCTAAGCTCAGCGCTCCGCTGACCAAGGCCATCCGCACATCGGAGGGCATCCTCGTCTGGCTCACCAACCTCGGCCTCGCCGCCGGGGCTGTGGTCGACCCGTCCACGCTGCCGCCCAAGGAGGCCGCGATCGTCGGCTCCGTGCTCACCGGCCTGCATGTCGCGTCGCGCACCCTGCTGAAGGTCCAGGCGTTGCAGATGGGCGTCGGGATCCCCGCGCCGGCATCTGCGTCAGAGACCGATCTGATGGAGCATCTCGCCGGACACCTCGCTGAGCGACTGAACGTCCCGGCCACGGTGCTCGACGACGCGTCGATCGAGAAGCTCACGCGCGCCATCGTCGACGTTATTGGCCACCCGCAGGCCGCGGTGCAGCACGTCGAGCAGCAGGTTGTGTCGGACGCCGAGGAGTTCGCTTCGCAGCCGCCAGCAGTGCCAGTCGTGCGGCCTGAGAGTGCGGTCACTCCGGACACGCCCGTTCCGCCGGCTCTCGTCCCGGTCGCGCCCGTCACTACACCGGCAGACGCTGCGGCTCAGACCGTCACCGGAGCGTGACCGTGATGCACATCTCCGAGAACGGTCTACGCCTGATCGAGCGGTTCGAGGGGTTCGTCAGCCATCCCTACTGGGATGCGTACGGCAAATGCTGGACTCGCGGTTTCGGCGAAACGGAAGGCATTACCGGCAGTTCGCCGTGGATCGGCCGCGCGGAAGCGCAGGTGAAACTCAAGCGGCTGATCGAGGAGCGCTACGAGCCTGCGCTGCACGCGATCCCGGGACTGGACCAGAACGAGTTCGACGCGTTGTGCTCGTTCATCTGGAACGTCGGGACGGGCGCTGTAGCGGCGGGCACGATGATCGGGGACCTGCTCCGGGCCCGCGAGATCCGGCAGGCCGCGGACTCGATGTTGCAGTGGGTCCATGCGGGCGGCGTGGTGTTGCAGGGTCTCGTGACGCGTCGGCGCGCCGAGGTCGACCTGATGCTCACTCCGGTCGCCAACCCGTTCGACGTGCTCGAGCCGCACGAGCGGGAGGAAGTTGTCCGATACGAGCACCTGCTGAAACATCCGCGCCTGCACGAGCACGCCCTGCGGGTCGTGAAGGCTCGTCTGGTCGTGATGCGCAAGGCGCTCTGGGTCGCCGCCGAACGTGGCCACCTGCCGGACGGCAAACCGGTCGAGAAGGGCTGGAACGTCCGCAACCGCGGCGAGCGCTACCTGCTCCTCCTGTCGAGGACACGATGATGCGCGATCCACTCAGACACCATCGCAAGCACCGTTCCAAGGACAATAACGTGTTCGGTGACAGTCTCGCCGAGCGGATCAGCGAGAAGGTCGCGACGGGGATGGGGACCGTGCAGTTCATCGTCCTCTCCACGGTCGTGATCGTCGTGTGGATGATGGTCAACCATCTCCCGCGGTTCCTGCACGAATCGTACGAGGGGTTGCTGCACGGCAAGGGGTTCGATCCCGCACCGTTCATCCTGTTGAACCTGTGTTTTAGCGCGGTCGCGTTCTATACGGGCGCGCTAGTGATAATCGCGGCGAAGGCCCAGGCGAAGAAGAGCAACGCGCAGGAAGAGGCCGAAGCCAAGCATCGTGAGGAGCTGGCAGCCGAGCAGGCCTTGTTGCTCAAGCAGAACACTGATCTCACCAAGCAGGTCCACGAGCTTTCGATCCAGATCCACCAGCTCGTGCAGCGCCGCCCGTCAAGGGCGAAGGCGTCGCCGAAGACTTGAACGACGCGATCCGGCCGCACCCGTCGGGTCCGGCACATCTAGACAGGAGGCTCGATGCTATCCGTCATCTACGCTTGGCGCTGGCCGCGATTGCGGTGGCGCTCACCCTCATTCCTGCCGGGGCTCACGCCGCCGGCGCCAGCCCTGTATCAGGGCATCGAAATCGTCTAGCTCAACAGCGATTTAGGCCTCGGACTAAATCTGTCTCAATCCCATCTTGCCGTACCCGATCCTGCATCACGTTCCACCAGTGCTCGAACAGCAATCCTCGAGCCTGTGTATGGCATGTGATCTACGCAGACCATGTTGGGGAACCTGAGCGGCGCTGGCTGCTCGATATCCCCGGTTGCGAGAGCAAATACGACCCGTGGGAAGTCGAGCCGACGACACGAGCAACCGGCCTCTACCAGTTCGAGCCCCCCACGTGGGAAGAGACGCCCGAGGGCCGCGGGCATCCTGAACGCATCTACAGCGCCTATTGGCAAGCCTTCGCAGCCCACTGGGGCTACCACCATCTAGAACACGGACCCGGAGAATGGGCGTGTACCGCGATCCTGGGGCTATGAGCAAGGAGATCGACATGGACTACATCGTCTACAGCTATGAACCGAGCCTGCCGCCAAACGAAGCTCCGGTAGAGATATGTAAGGCATATGGGGTCGTAGACATGACGGGACCCAAACCGAGTAGTGCGGCAGCCTGCGAGAAACTGGCGGCCGAGATCCGCGAGCAACACCCGACAGCGACGGTGATGGTGGTCCCGTTCGGTGCATACGTCTCTACGGCAAACCAGTTCGTGGTGAAGGCGACGGGCAAGGATTCGCAGACTGGAGTCGTGGATAGCGGCTACTTCGGGCCGTTTGCGGCGAAGGCCGAAGCGGAAAGCGCCGCAGCGAACCTAAAGACAATCGGCGGCGGAGATCCCCGGTTCGGCGATGGTCCTGGAACGGCGACCGAAGTCGTCGAAGTCACTGCGACGCAGCTCGCCGAGATGCACGTCGAAGCGCTGCCCGAGTAAAGAGGGCTCCATCCTGGGGCTCGGGTAGGATCGCCTCACGGGAGATTGACGATCTCCAGCGGTCTGGTAGCCCGAGTTTCAAAGCTCCCCACCTGAGCTAGTCGCAGGTGACCCATTGGGTTGAGATAGCGAACCCGTCTAGTCAACGGTACCGGCGGGGATCGACTCCCGCCGGTCAATACTTCTCTGGGGCGCCGATCCCCTTGGTAGGCTCGGCGAGCTTGCTAGGCGTTGTGCGCGCCGAGCGGAGAACCGGCCACTGGCTAGGGAAGTGGGCCTGCCCCGGCCGGAACAATCAGGCAGGCGGCGCGCACACGATCTTCCTTCGGTGTGGTGTAGGAGTCGATCAACAAGTCAGCACGGCGGGACGAAGAAACCTCTAACGGGCGGATCAATGGGCCGTCCAGACCGCTGGCCGGGGTGACATATCGGAAGTCCCCGGCACCGAATGAAGACTAAGACTGGGCAGCGTGGCGAGGCCACGAAAGCTGAGGGATTGGTGGCATCATCCCTCCGGTGCGTTGCTCAACGTTAGGCCCTCAGCTTCACGGCTGGGGGCCTTTCGTCGTTCTAGACCGCGCATCGCGCACGCAGACCTAACAGTCAGCCTGTTAGGAGCGTCGAGCCCGGCTTCAGCGGCTCCCTCGCGCCGTTCGTGGGGATGAATGGTCGAGGGGCCGCTGAAGCTCTGGACCGAATGGGCTTCGGTAGCGGACTTTGGGACGCGGGAACCAACAACCCACGTGCGGAGCCGCACAGTACACGGTGACGGACGGCACGTCAACCATCAGCGGTCTACCATTGGCGGCCAGCCTCATGGACCTAGCCACGGGTGGCATGCGATGTTTCCCACTCGATGCGGCCCATCTCCTCCGATCCCGACCAGGCCCTCGCGACGGTGCTCCGGCAGCTGCGCAGCGAGCGCGGCAGTTCGCAGGAAGATCTAGGGCACGTCGCGCGCGTGACTGCCGGATCGCTGAGCAGGATCGAGCTCGGCCAAGCGTCGCCAGCGTGGATCACCGTGCGTAACATTGCGGCAGCGCTCGGTGTGAGCCTGGTTGACCTCGCGGCGGCAGTCGAACGCGAGGAGGAGCAGGCCCGCTAGAAGAGATCGGACGAGACGCCCGTCACGGGCCGCAAGTCGTCCGCTGTCGGCTCGTAGTCGACGACCGGCATCAGTTCCTTGAGACCGTGCTCGGCACCGTCAAGCTGTCCCCGCCGGTACGCCTCGTTGACCGCTTGCCCATGCAGCTGCCATAGCATGAACTCGGCCAAGTATGTGGCGGTCAGGAGCGCTGCTTGCGCTTCGATGCCATGCACGAGGCGGGGCACCACGATGATCGGTACGACAAGTTGGACGATGCCCGCGAGGATCTGTCCATATAGGCGCATCGTGCGTGAGATCGTACCGGCACCGTCAAGTGTCAGCGCGGAATCGTGCGAGTTCAGCCTCAAGCGCCGCGACGCGCTGTTCGAGAGCCGTGAGCCGGTCCTGGCCGCCGGGTGTCCTCGCTGGCCGTTTCGCGATCCATTGCTCGCAGGCCGACAGCTCATACCGGCGCCGGCCGTGGCGGTCGGTGCTCGGCAGGACGGGCATCCCTTCTTTGACGCGCAGCTCGACCCATCGTGGTGAGTGTCCGAGGTGCGCCGCGAGCTGCTTCTTCGTGATGATCGTGTCGCGGAGCGCCGGGAAGCGCACGACGTTGCTACCGCTCGGATCGGTCACGATCCCGTCTCTCGTCATGCCACGCTTCGACCTCGGAGAGCCTATAGCGACGCGTGCCGCCGAACGTCTGTGACGGCCCCTTGTGAGCGCCAGCGTCGCACTGTGCGCCCGCTCACATTGAAGTGCCGGGCAACTGCCGCCTCATTGATCCATGCCTCCCACTGGGCACCGTTTCTGCGAAGCGCCGGGAAGGGTATAACCTGCGCACCGTCGGGCATTTTGGTCACGAGGTTTTCTCACGGCGATGTTCGGCCAGGTAAGCGTCCACATCCGCCGGATCGATCCGGCGCGCACCCCCGATCCTGTAGCTCGGCAGGACGCCCTTTCGGATCCAGTCCGAGATCGTTCGCTCGCTCAAACTCAGGTAGGTGGCGAGGCTGGCGACCGTGAAGAACGGCCGTCGTCGCTCGCTCATGTTGTCGGGCGGGGGTATCGCTCCTCCATCCACTGTTCAACCTCGATCGGATCGAACCGTAGCCGACCACCCCACCTGTGCACCGGGAAGCTCTCCTCGGCCGTCCGATAGCGCCACCACCTCTCGCTGAACCCGAACAGCTCCTGCAGCTCGCGCAGCGACACCAGTCGTCGCGGTTGTCGGCGCTCGACCGGGAAGCGGATCACCTGCGCTTCGTCGCTCACCTGTCCATCAGCTAGCGGCGCCTGAGATGGACCGGCCGGAGTTCCTGCTGCGTGTACCCGGCAAGGTGCTCGCGCAGCATCGCGGGCGTCCAGCTTTCGAGAACCTCGTTGATCTTGGTCCGGTCGATTCGCAGCGAATCGGCGACCTGGTTGAGCACGTACGGGCGTGGTTCGCCGGGATGGTCGTCCACTTGGACCGGCACGCCGCATCGCTTGTCGTCCTTGGACGTGACCTCGACACGGAACATGGTCCCGTGTCTGACCGGCTTGCCTGGATCGCCGGTTAGGCGAGCGACAGCTGCGAGGAGTTGCTTGGTGTTGTTGAGCTTGGATGCCAAGAGCGCAGTTGGCGGCGTCGGCGGGCGAAGCTGATGCTGATGAGTCGGTGCTCGCGCTCTTGCTCGCGACGTTCAAGCTCGTGAAGTATCGGCTGGAAACGGGAGCCGAGGAGGCTCGCTAGCTCAAGCTCGTTCTCGGAAGGCTCGTCCTGCCCCGCGATGAAGCTCCATAGATCCTCGGCGTTCTCGACAAAACGATCAACGGCACGCTTGAGATCCGGGTCGGCTGCGATCAGGTCGAACTCGCTGCTGCGGAAGATGTGTTCGCCAGCGTCGATCCAGTGCTCGACCTGGAAGACAGCGATGCCCATGATGCTGATATAGCCCCGCTCGGGATGCTCCTCTGTCGGGGCGGTCGGGGTGCTTGTGTCGGTCGCGGTCATGACGGCCATTGCTGAAACTGGAGAGACCCCGCCACTGGCAGGCGGCGGGACAGCACGAAGAGCATAGCTATCGGCCGTTCGCCGTACAACTTTCGGTCCCGGCGACCGCCGAAGGCGACGAAGGCGAACGCAGCGTAGTCGATATCACTGCCGACTCGGTACAAAACGTGCGTCTTGCAGGCCTTTAGAACGCCTGTTCGCCCTTGGATTTCGGCGCGTTTCCCTCGCGATTAGCGAGAATCACGAGTGGCGGTCGCGCCTGAGTGCTCTATGACTACTCCGGGATGGCCGAGCAGACCGAGTCAGCACCGCGCGCAGACCTCCGCGCCCACGACGGCGGTCGCAGCGACGAGGCGAAGCGATGGGACATCCAGGCCGAGGCGCAGGTCGGCGCGTTCATCGGCCGGTTCCTTGCTGAGCATCCGGCTCCGCCGGGGTCTGCGATCGCTCACGATCTGCGCTTGTGGGCAGGTGCTCTCGAGCGCGGCGCCCAAGCTCGCCAGGAGGCTCTGGCAGCGGAGCGTCCCCTGCGCGCCGTGGCGTAGCGTCAGCAAGGCTGAACTCATGTGCCAGCTCGGCATCGCTCGGCGGCGTCAGGCCATGCGCCTCAGCGACAGTCCGCAAGTATTGCTTGACCTCGTCGTCGTCCAGTGCTCCCCGGATCTTTGCTGTCTCTCCCCCGGCTAGCTTCTCGCCGCTCAAGAAGCGCTTGAGCAGATTGGCGTCCAGCTTGTCGGCTGGGAACGGGACGAGCGACGCTGGCCCTCCGGCTGCCCGCCTGATCGCATCTTCTGAAAGCGCGCGAAAGAGCGGGGTGTTCCAGATCGCAGGCTTCTCGTCGTGATCGTCACTTGCGCGCTGTGGCGTAGCGCCGCCGAACGCCTCCGCGATCGCCTGGAGGCCCATCCTCGGCTTAGAGCGAAACGCCTCCTCCACAATGCCGAACTCGCGATCTCCCATCCGAGCTCGATGTACCTGCTCATCGAGCTGCTCCTGTAGATAGTCCACCACGAGAGCCATAACCGCTTTCAGGTGGCCTGTTGTGATCGGGATCGCCAGGAATGCATTGGTCAGGATGTCGGTGTAATCCAGGCTGGCATCGCCTTCTTCTTTGCGAATCTCCTGGTTCTCGGCGACCAATTGCATGAGGCCAGAAACCTTGTGCGCGCCCCTCGCAATGAGGTCGGCCGTCTTGGCGCCGTCGCTGTCGGGATCTAGGACTGAGAACGGCAATGAGCTCAACCTCGCCGAGAACCGGCTCGCGTCTAGATCGAGCGCGTTGCGAAGTTCGGCCCTCGCCTCACTGATGAATTGCACCTTTCGATTGGCAACCGCTGCGACGGTCTCCCAGCCGTGGTCGAAAAACCACTCCGGCACCCGTGTTACGTCGCCGATCCAGCGACCCCACTCGCGCGTCGTGCCCTTCACCGAGGGATCGTTGCGCTCGAGTCGCTTGATAGTCGCTGCACTTACGGGATGTTCGGGGAACTCACTGGAGATTTGCTCGGCAAGCTCGGCCTGGCTGAGACCTGCGTAGCCACGTGCCGCCCTTACCCGTTGACCGAACTCGGGATCTCGGAGACTCATTCGCGATGCACTATACCTGTTCGAGCACAACTTGACCCGCTCTTGACCCCAATCGGCAAATCCTGCTACCTTTGCATTCGATGCTGACCCCGACTGGAACCGCCCTACGCGCCGCTCGCCTTGATCGAGGGCTTTCTCTGCGAGAGGCAGCAGCGCAGATCGGCGGCGGCCGAGGACTCAACTGGAAGACCCTCGCCAGGCTGGAGAGTGGCCAAACGAAACGCCCCACACCCAGGGTAGGGATGCTGGTCGCGCGGTTCTACGGCCTTGCCCCTACTTCCCTCTGGCCCATCGCCGGCAGTGAGACCGTCAATGCTTGAGCGCGTAGGGATGTCGCGCTCGCCCTTCAAGAGCCGCTGGCGCGGGAGGCGCCGGCAGGGCGACGATCCAGCATCGCTGGGCCGTATGGCATGAAAAGCCGCGGGCCGAGTTTGGCGACAGGAACCCGCGGCTCAGAGATCAGGAGATCCCTATGACGCAGGATACAGCAGTACCCGGCCACGCCGTTGAGGCACCGCAGGATCCGATCAAGGCACGTCGGCTTGAGCGCGACACGACTACGGTTCCCCGCGCGCTCCTCCCGCGCCTATGCGAAGGACGCCGATACGACTTCGGCCAGGAACTCGATCCGCTGCAGGAGCTGTGTGAAGCGCGGGATCTGCCAGAGAATCGGTCAGGGCTTCGCAAGGTGCGGGCGGAGCTGGATGCTCGGTGTGCTCTGCTCGACTGTCTCGGCTGGTGGGGTGACGCCGATCGGGATGTCGAGGTCCCTTCAGCGCTTGTACATGTCCTGCACGATGGTGTTCGGATCGAGGTCAGGGATCTTCGAGAGCGAGTCGAGGTTGCTCGTGGCGACCTGAAGCAGGCGCCAAACGACCCCGAACGCATACTGCATCTCGGCGAGAGCGAAACCGATCTGGAGGCAATGGTCGCTTTTCTCGCGACGCTCGACCGCCAGGAGGCCGGTCGGGAGGACACGGCAGGCGCCGATAGCGTGCCCCTGACCGACGAGGATCGCGCCACGCTTCGGTGCGTCATCGACCACCGCGTGGTGGCGACGGTTGCGGATTTTTCTGATCCTGCCGACGCCAGCGTCGAGGCACTAGAGGTCGCTGAGCGACAGTTTCGGTGGATGGCGTCTCTCCTTCGAGCCATCGAACGCGGCCGCCTTGTCGTCGCCGAGATCCCGAGGACGCTCGGGCTGTTGCGCGTGACCCAGCTTCGCATGGAGGACGCGCTCGCCAACGAGGACGACGAGGATGCCGTCATCCTAGTCCCCGCGACCCGGTGGCAGATCGCGCAGGTGGAAGAGCTCATTGCCCGGCTTGAGGGGGAGACAGGTGATAGCCGATGAGCGCCGTCGCGATCCCCAGCACCACGATCGAGCTTGACGGTCAGCAGCTCTGTCGGCTCGCCCTCTTGAACATCTGCGAAGGCACGATCCACGCCAAGGCGGACAGCATCGAGACGGAAGGGTCGGACATTTTGGGCGACACCCAACCCAACGGCGAGCTCGACAAGCTCACTGAACAGGCAGTAATCATCGGAGGGATGGGCGATGCGATAAGAGCCCTACAGGCGGACACGATGCCGGCCACGGTCGATATCCCGATGGACCGCTCCGAGTTCGGCGAGCGGCTGCGCGAATACGCCAAAGCACTCGCCGAAAACGAGGTTGACATCGACAACCCCGAGCGTGCCCGGACGAGCGTCGAGTCGATCATCCACGCCCGCGAATGGGCGGACAAGATCGAGACCCAGGGCGATGTCGATCCAGGACTCACGTGCGGGCGGGAGCAAGCCGACGGGCAAGTAACACCTGTCATCGGAGCGCCACTCGTGTCGCTGCAAGGCGAGCTGGTCGCAGCCGTCGAACGCGCTATTGGTAGCCGCCTGCTCGACCTTGGTTTCGATGGCGGCGGGATCGAGGCAAAGCTCGGGATCGGCGGTAAACCGCAGGCCTGCGTAATCAAGACACTCGGCGTCCGATTGGAGACGGTGGGCCGCGCGCTCGCCGCTCTGCAGGAGGGCCGCTATCCGTGCGACGCTCGAGCACGCGGTCTGCTGGTTGAGCTCATCGCCATGACGGAAGTCGACCACGGCGACGCGCTCGACGACCAGGACGCGATCATCACCCGCGGGAGGGTGGAGTTGCTCAAGCTCACACTCGAATTGGCGGACGATGCCGTTGCTCGGGCGGTGGTCTAAATGGCGAGCAAGGCGTTGGACCAACCACGGGCGTTGCGTCTCGCGAGCGACGCAGGGGCACCCGTCAAGCGCCCGTCGCGCTCGACGCGGCCGTTGACCGAAGAGCAGGCGCAACTCGCGTTGCTCGAACGCGTGCAGGAGCTCCAGGCGTCAGTCCCTGTGTCGGGACCTTTGTGGCGTCGTCTCGGGCATCTCGCTGTCGAGTTGGAGCACGCGGCTGTGGGGGTGTGCTGAATGATCCTCGATCTCGCCGTTCTGCTCGCCGGCGCTATCGGTTTCGCCTGCACGCTGGTGTTGCTGGTGGCGTCGGCCCTGTACGCCGTCGCGCCGCTCCCCCCGGGAGTCCGATGACTGACGTGGACCTAGTCGACGTGATCGCCGACGGTGTTTGTGGTGCGACTGCGGACCTGTCGGCGATCGCCAGCTCGCTGGACGGGCTGAGCTACCTCACGCCGTCGGAGACACGTCGCTTGCAGGGTGCCCTCGCGGACGTCGACACGCAGGTCAGACGCGCCCGCACGCGCGTTGGTGCGATCGCAGGAGACCGCAAGTGAGCCGAACTGAGGATCTCGACACCGCCATCTGGTCAGACCCCGACTTCGAGGTGCTAACGACTGCCGGGAAGCTCACATACCTGTGGTCTTGGAGCAACCCGCTGTGCGGCCCTGCGGGCCTCTACCGGGTCAGTCTGACCACCATCGGTCACGGCTGCAGTTTGAGCGCCGACGACGCCAGGAAGGCGCTGGAGGAGCTGGAGGAGGCGCGCTTCGTGTCCTACGACGGCCGGTGGCTGTGGGTAAGGTCGCGCGTGAAGCACTACCGGCCAAAGAGCTGGCAGTGCGCCAAGGCGGTCGTGAAAGACATCGCCAAGGTACCGGCAAACCATGCTTTCCGATCCGCCTGGACTGACTTGTATGGCACCGATCCGTGGCTGCGCGAGTACCTCGAATCAGATGGTCTAGTGACGGTCAGTGACCCTATGCCTACCGTCTCAGACGGTCACCATACGGTCACTGATTTGGCTGTATCACATGACATTCGTGATGGTCACCATATGGTCACCAGACCATATGGTGACCATTCTAGGGAGAGGGAGAGGGAGAGGGTAGGAAGTACAACTACTGCTGTCGCGCGTGCGCGCAAGCCGTCGAAACGCGTCGATCCGGAATCGTTGCCGGCGCACTTCCCCGAGCAGCTCGTCCCCGTCGCCGATGAGACGCTCAAGCGGCTGCGCCAGCTCCAGGCGGAGCGCGGCGGGACAGAGCCCTCGCGGCGCGGTGTCGGCCTAGCGATCAAGCAGCACCCGAACCGTGACCACCTCGCGGTCCTCGGCGACATCGAGCACTGGGCGCTCGCCGGGCGCGGTCAGGCCAAGCCGGTAAAGGATTGGGTGGCGACGTTCCGGACGTTCCTCGGCCGGACGCCAGCTGGGAGCCCGCCGCGGCCCGCAAGCGAGCCTCGCCTGGTCGGGACCGATCCGTTCCGCAAGCAGCGCGAACGCGAAGATGCGATCGCCGCTCAAACCGAAGGTGAGGCAGCGTGACCACGATCACTCCGCCGCACGACCTCAAGGCCGAGGAAGCGGTGCTCGGCGCGATCCTGTTGTCGGCCGTCCCGTTGAAGAAGCTGATCGTGGACGTCGGCCTGATCGATGCGGCGTTCTACCGCGAGCTGCACGGCCGGATCTGGAACGGCATGGTCCAGCTGGCGATGGCCGGCGAGCCAGTGGATGAGTTGACGCTCAAGGCTCGCTTGGAGGCGGAGGGCGCGAGCCCGCAGGAGACTGCAAAGCTGGGCGAGCTGTCGGCGGCCGTGCCGAGCGCGTGGAACGTCGTGGCGTATGCGCAAACGGTGATGGACCTCGCCGAGTGGCGCGGCGTGTTGGCTGCGAGCTACGAGCTGCAAGCTGCAGTGGCGGAGCGCGACGCAGATAAGCGCGAGCAGGCAGAGCGCACACTCACGCAGGCCCGGCGGGGCAAGACCGACACGTACAGTGCGACAGCGCTCACCGAGGCTGTCTACGCCCACATCGAAGGCAAGGAGCAGGTGCCGACATGGGCGACTCCGTGGCCGACGCTGAATAATGCTCTTGGCGGCGGTCTGCGCGCTGGCGAGGTCACATTGCTGGGCGGCTGGACCAGCATGGGCAAGAGCGTTGTCGCCGACCAGCTGCTCCGCTGGTGCGCTGACAAGGGCGCGAAGGTCCACGCTTACATCAACGAGATGAGTCCGACGGTCCGCGGGTTGCGCTTGGTTGCCGCGATGACGGGCGTTCCGCAGTCGCGCCTCGCTCAACCGTCGAAGCTGACACCGGACGACCACGACAAGATCACTAAGCACCTCGGGCGCGGCTTGCCGTTCGGGATCACGCAGGTCGCGAGCTGGACCGCTGACACGATCGCGCGGGACATCCGCTTCCAGGGATGGGACGTCTGCGCACTCGACCTCGTTCATCGACTGCAGTTCAGCGATGAGCGTGAGCTCGCGCTGATCTCGACCGCACTCAACGCAGCGGCGCAAGTATCGGGCACGCACCTGATCGCGGTCATTCACCTGAACCAGGGCCGGGCGGTCGGATCGACATTGCCACCGCCGGTTCTACGCGACATCCGTGGGACGGGGATGCTCGCGAATGACGCTGACAACGTGTTGTTCATTCACCGCGAAGAAGACGCTCAGGACGAGTCCGGTATCCCGGTGAAGACCGAAAACGCGGCGCTGTACCTGGCGAAGTGCCGCAACGGTCGGCTCGACAAGATCGACCTGACGTTCGATGCACGACACACGCGCTTCCTGGAGCCTGTCAACGAGAGTCGAGTCGTGCCACTCGAGCGGCGTCTAGGCAGCGACAGGGGAGCGTGACGTGAACGAGATTTTCTCCGAGGCGTTTCTGGACACGATCGTCGAGCGTCTCGCACCGCGCGTCGCCGAGGAGATCGCGGCGCAGATGCCGGATACTCGACCGGTGTGGATGAACTTCCGAGAGCTGGTCGAGTACACCCGCATCCCCGAGGGCACGCTACGGAAGATCGTCGCTAAGGGCGCGATCCCGAAGTACGGCAAGAGGAACAGCCGCTTCCACCGCGAGGAGGTCGACTTGGCCCTTCGCAGCTACTTCCAGAGCGAGGCGGCCTGATGGCGAGGACCGAGAAGCGCATCCGCGTCGAGCGCGGGCTCTACCTCGCCGGCAAGGTCTACATGGCCTGCGCGACGGCACCCGGCAGCCGCACCGCTAGGTGGAAGACGATCGGCGAAGTTGGCCTGATGGAGGCGCGCCGCGAGCGCGACCTGTGGGCGGTCGAAGTGCGTTCGGGTGGCATTCTTGTCGCAGACGGTCGGGAGACCGTCAAAGAGGTCGCGGACGCATGGCTCAAGCACATCGAGCGCCTGGTCGAGATCGGCGAGCTGCGCAAGCGGACCCTTGAGAGCTACGCGACTGGCGTGCGTCTGCATCTGGAGCCGACACTCGGCGGTCGCCGCATCCGGTCGGTCACGCCCGAGGACCTCGTCGAGTGGTATCGCGCTCAGCGTGCGACCGGAGCGTCGGACTGGTCAATCCGCGCACGCTGGATCGCTGTCCGCGGCGTGTTCGGCTTCGCCGCCCGACACAACATCATTCCCAACAGCCCCGCCGACAAGCTCCTGCCACGCGAGCGGCCAGGCACCGGCGAACCACGGCAACGCTTCCTGAGCCGCGAAGAGATGGATGCGCTGCTCGAGCACGCCGGAGACGCGTATGGGCTGATCGCAACCGGTCTGTTCACCGGCCTGCGCGCGATGGAAATCCTCGGCTTGCAGTGGGGCGATATCGATTTCAAGGGGGGCGAGATCCGGGCCCGCTCCCAGCTCAGTCGTCAAGGCAAGCGGGTTCCACTGAAGACGAAGGCCGCGAAGCGCGACATCGTCCTGATGGATGCGCTGGGCGCCCTGCTGAAGCGTCGGCGCCTGGCAGAGCGGTTCTCGGCCGACAACGACTTCGTGTTCCAGTCGTCCATCCCGCAGGTCCCGATGACCTACCGGGCGTTCCTGATCGCCTTTCACGACGCACGAGACGCTGCCGGCCTGACCGACGTGACGCCCCACGCGCTGCGCCACACGTTCGCGTCGATCCTGATCGCGCAGGGCCACGACGTGCAGTTCGTCTCGCGGCAGCTCGGTCACACAAAGGTCTCGACGACCTGGGATACATACATCCACCTGTTCGAAGCACAGAAGCACGCTCAGGACGCGCGCGACAAGCTCCAGGCCGAGTACGGCGGCATGCTCGGAGGTAGCTCGTGACCAGCGAGACAGCGACGGTGATCGAACTGACGCCGGGTATGCGCGCAGGTGCCGAACAGGCGATGTTACGGATTGGTCGCCAGCGTTGGCCTGGGAGGCAGATCGTGGTCTATTGGGAAGACGCAGATGGGGTCAAGCGGGAGTCAAGCGAAAGCGGAAACCAGTGACTCCCAGCAGAAAACAACTGGCGAAACACACCTGCAAATGAGCACTTTCGAAGGAACGGAGACATGGCCGAATATAGCCCTAGAGACTTTGCAAGCAGGAGGTCACCGGTTCGATCCCGGTTGGCTCCACTGAACTGTTCGGCGCGCAAACCACGGGTGCGCCGACGCGGTAGGTGGGCAGGATCTCGTTTCGGCTGTTGACGCGTAGCTCTGCGATGAGGATGGCGAGGAGCGCCTTTGCTTGCTCTGGCTCGCCGTGTTCGATGACGTGATCGAGCTGGTCAGCGACGGCCCGGAGTGCAGCCGCGTCGGGGGCGCCGGGCGTGTCTGTGGCTAGTTCGTGGGCGAGTGCTTGGTCTTGGTCACGGAGAGCGTCCAGGCGTGCCTTGAGTGTGGTTAGGCGCTCGTTGAAGTGCGCGGGGTTGAGGTCGCCGGCCTCGAATGCGTCTTGGTAGCGGTCGATCGCGCGGTCGGAGCGGGTCATCTCCTTGGCGAGCGACGCGCGTTGTTCGGTGAGGGCGGTGCGGTCGGTGTCATTGCTCGCGGCGGCTTGCTCGATGGCGTCGCGGATGAGCCCGCCGTCGCGGTAGATGCTGGTGAGCTGTGTGAGGATTGCGGTCTCTAGCTTCTCACGGGGTATGCGCTCGCCGTCGCAGCTTTTGCGTCCGAGCTTTTGTCGGCCGGAGCAGGCGTAGTAGTGATAGGTGCCGCCGTTGCCTTTCGCGGACATCCCGACGTATGCGCGGCGGCAGCGCCCGCAGCGCACAAGGCCGGTGAGTAGGAACTCAGCGCGGCTTGCGGCGCGCATCGCCAAGTCCTCTCCGCGCTGTTTCAGTAGTGCTTGTGCGCGGTCGAAGGTGTCTTGATCGATCAGCGGCTCGTGCAGACCGGGGAACGTCTGGTCGCGCCAGTGGACGCGGCCGACGTATGCCTCGTTGCTGAGTACCCAGAGCACGATGTTGGGCTGCCAGCCCCGCGACGGAGCGGGCGCGTGTTCTGCGACCAGGCGCCGGGCGATCGCCGCAGCACCGAGTCGCCCGGCGGCGTACTTGGTGAAGATGCGGCGGATGACGGGTGCCGTGCGCTCGTCGGGGATGAGTTGCTTTTGTTCGTTGCGGGCGTATCCGAATGGGATGCGTCCGTTGGGCCAGCGGCCTTCGCGTGCGCGTCGCTCGATTCCTGATGTGACGCGGTCGACGATGGTGGCGTGCTCGAACTCGGCGAACACCCCGAGCATTTGCAGCATCATGCGGCCCGCTGCAGAACCCGTGTCGAATGGCTCGGTCGCCGACCGCAGGATCACGTTGAGGGTGTCTAGCTCCTCGGCGATGCTGGCGAGCTGACGTACCTTGCGCGATAGGCGGTCGATTCGGTAGACGAGGAGCTGGTCGATTCTGCCTTGGCGTGCGAGGTCGAGCGCGGCTTGTAGGCCGGGCCGGTCGAGCTTGGTTCCGGTGGCGCGGTCTTCGTGGTGAGCGATAATCCGCCAGTCCTCCTGCACCTTGCAGAATGCCTCCAGCCGTTCGTGCTGGGAGGCGAGCGAGGTTGGCTGGTTCTCCTCGTCGGTGGAGATTCGGGTGTAGAGACATACGCGTGTCATCGCCAAGGCTCCTCCTGCTCGTGGTCTTGCGGGTGGTCGAGGAGATCAGAACCCGCGCCGGATCTCAAGCCATCGCCAACCCAAGTTGGACGGACCGTTCCGTGCTGGTTCTCGTGTTCGGCTTCGGTGCGTTCGTGGGCGCGGCGCTGCTCCCATTCTCGGGCCAGCTCGTCGTCGTCTGCGGCCACGGCAGCCGCCGTGTCCTGTGCCCGGCCGGGTGCCCGGAGCGGTGAGAGTGCCGCCCAGCGCTCGGGCATCGGCGCCTGCCAGCGTCGCCCGAGAGCGTGCTCTTGCGGCGTGGCTTCGACGCCGGTCATCGTCTCGAAGTCCGTCATGCCGTAGGGCCGGTCGCCTTGGTCGAGACAGCGCCACATCTTCCCGAGCGGCCCAAGTGTTTCGAGCTGGGCTGCGGTCGTGACCCAGAGGCGCGCTGTGAGCAGTCGCCGAGCGTCCTGCGTGCCCTCTTGGTAGAGGCGCTGGGCTCGGCGCTCGCCAGGCACGACAAGGCACACGTTCAGCGGACGCTCCGAGCGCTCAAGCGTCACCCCGTAGCTACGGATCTTCCTGACGAGCGTCGCCATTGGCTCGGTCGCGCGATCCCACTCGACCGCAATCCCGACGACCCCGAACGGGGTGCTCAGCGTGAGGCTGGCGTCGGGTCGCGCGCTTTCATGGGGCGGCAGTGACCAGTACGGCTTGATCGCGCCCCAGCCCGGCTCCCACGCGGCGACCCACACGTCGGGTGTGTCGAGAGTCGCGGCGATGATGCTGCAGACGAACCTGTTGCACTCCAGCCGGTGAGCGAGCTGCGCGTGCTGGTGGAAGTCCTGCTGGCGATCCCAGCCAAGGCCCCGCCGGTCACGTCCGAGCCTCGCGGCGACGAGGTGCGCTCCGACCTCATCGAGCAGCCAGTGCGCTTGTGGCTTACCAAGCGAGAACGGGCCCGCCGGATAGAACCGGTCGATCACTCGATGGCGATACAGCCACAGCAGACGATCCTGGCAACGACGCAGCGAACCGAAGAACAGCAGCCGTAGCTGATCGGTCGTCAGGATCTTCTGGCGATACAACAGCCAAGCGATCTCCCGGTCGCGCTCGGTCGTGTGCTTCGCTACCTCCCAAGCGAACGCGCTCCCTACACGCGCCGGTCGCGTAGACATCCCGTTGGGCATCTACTTACCTCCCTTTGTCACGCGCCGGGAGCCCTGGCGTTTTGCCGTCCCATGCGGGGAATCCGGCATGTCCGCGATAGGTGTGGCGCCGGGCATAGGCGCGCGCAATTCGTGCTTGAAAGCGCCGGGCAAAACGCCACGGCGCTCTTTCGCGGCATCTGCGAGCAATTCGGCGAGCAGCCGGATCGCTTCGAGTTCCAGCTCACGTGAAAGCCGCTGCACGCGAGGGCGCGCGGCACGAATGCAATCGTCCATATTTTCTGGTGCCGGTGAGTGACCCTTACGACGGCAACAGCCGCCAAGCCAGAACCCCGACGGACACCAGACCACTGGCCCGCACCCGATCAAAGGGCTCTAATGGACAAAGGCCGATTTCAGGGCGTTTTGGTTACAGCCCGACACCAATTTTTATGTTGTGTCAGCCCCGTGTCAGCAGACACCACAGCAACCACGGGGCGCTACGTCAAACACGGAGCGCGCCACGGCAACGCCGGATCAGGCGTCGGTCCACTTCCACACGTTGCGTCGCCCACCACGCCGATAACGCACTCTGCCCAGCTCGTCGGGGTCGATCTGCCCGTCACCCGGCTCCGAGCGATCATCCACGTCCGCACCGTCGTCGTTGGGCTCCGGCCACTCCGACAGGCAGTACATCGCCGACCCGAGCTGCCAGCCCGCCGACTGCAAACGCTCAGCCAGCGCGAACCACACATCCGAATGGACGCCCTCAGAGTCGAGCACGTCGATTGCCTCCTCCAGCACACCGGACGCCTGCTCGCAGACGCCATTGATCCGCTCGGCGGCCAACGCCCGTGCGTACCGCCACACACGATGCTGCGGAGACTCCGGCAAGGCCGATGCGTCTCCACGCTCGGCGCGTCTGCGACCGCTGCTCGTCAATCCCCACACCACGACCCCGTGCCGGCGCGAGCGCACGAGCAAGCCCGCGGCGATGAACGCATCGATCTGCGGACGCAGACGGCGCGTTGTCCACGAGCCGTGAACGAACCCCAGATGCTCCGCGATGTCGCTCATCATCACGCCCTCGCCCTGCCGCTCACGGTGGAGTTCCGCGCGCTCCACGGCCGCGAGCACTAGCTCGTCGGACACCGGCTCGAACCGGCGCAACTCGCCGGCACCATCACGTTGCGCTTGTGGGTGCCGCACGCCGGCGCCCCGCTTGCCTCCGTCTTTGCTGCTGGACATCTCGCTGGCTCCTTTCGGTGTCCCGAGGAGCGCGCACGCGAGCACGACCCGCCAGCCGCAGACAGCTACGGTTTCCGTGGCATCGAAGGCACGCCCTTCGGTGCTAAAGGCCGGGCGGGCGCCATCAACGCTCGCTCGGCCGCTTTAATTGTCGATCAGCGCGCAGAGCAGAGCAGAACCAGCGTCAGATCTCAAGACCTCGCTGAACAGGCGCGCTCGATTAGCCCGGCCCAGCGGCTGGTCGAGCGCGGAAGCTATCGACGGCCGCGCCCTCCGCGAGTAAGCGCGGCTAGTCATCTGCTGAGCCTTACTCCTCCTCGGTGACGCTGCCGAGGAGCGCCACGAAGGCATCAACCGTGTCAGAGAGCGACAGTCCCCCGGCCGCGGAGACCGTGTGAAGTTCGGCCGCGATTCGCGGAGACTCGGTCGCCGACAGACCCGCCAAGCGGAGAAGCGAATCGAAATCGCCGGCCAACTGGACGATG
Organism: Solirubrobacteraceae bacterium; assembly: GCA_035938935.1. Lineage (GTDB taxonomy): Bacteria > Actinomycetota > Thermoleophilia > Solirubrobacterales > Solirubrobacteraceae > Palsa-744. The sequence continues at coordinate 83,339 of DASZGH010000095.1, read as the reverse complement.
TCAGAGCCGTGCAAGGTTGAAAGCTTGCACGGCTCTGGTGCGATCGCTTCGATTTCGCTGATTGAGCGGTGCTGGGCGAGTATCTGGATCACTTCTGCGCGCGAAACTGCGCTAACGGCGCTCATCTCGCTGAGCCCGTTCAAGCGGTCGAGAAGCTCGCTGATCTCCTCTTGTGTACGACCCGTGCTCGTGGCGGCTGAGGCGAGCGCGGTTTGGACGCTATCCGCCAAGGCAACCGACCGAACAAAGATGTTGCTGCCGCTGGCACCGGGTAGCAAGTCCCGCACCCACGACGTCTCCTCTGCATCACTTCGCTTGCGCCACGGGTGCTCAGCGGCCGCGCGGTTGAAATCTCGCATCGTGCGCCGGATATCCTCCTCTGACGTTGCGGCAGCCAATCTCCACCGGAACTCAGGCTCAAACAGCTGAATCCGAGGCAAGCTGGCGTGGCACGAGCGAATCAAGGCTCGTCTCGCGGCCTTGAGGAGCAAAGGCCGCTCCTCCATCTGGTCCTCCAGCATCGAGAGGGCCGTCTGCCACGCCACAACCATCTGGACGAGATAGAAGTACGGAAGGAAAGCGACAGTAAGTATCAGCGGAAGTAGGAACTCCCGCGCCCGGTCGGCACTCGCGAGCAGCCCGGCATGCTGTACGAGATAGATGAAGGTCGGCGTAAGCGTTCCCACAAACAGAACGACACAAAGCACCTTGAACGGCATTCGTGTGTTCGCGAACTCTGGTCTGCGGTCTGCGAAGCTGGCCAGCGTCACGAGAATGACTACGGTCGGCACGAGAAGCATTTCGACCGGCAGCGGGAAGGTGTAGGCGTTCGAGACGAACTCGACGACGGCGGTAAGGGCGACCGTCCTCACGGCCAGGCGGCGTAGCTCGCTAACGCCGCCCATGCTGAACGCGCCAACGATCGCTGTGCCGACGAACCACGCGACTGTCGTTGGGATCATGGAGGCCCGCCAGTACCCGGACCAGGCGAGACCTATCGTTATCGCCGCTGCGAGCAGGGTGGTCACAGCGAGCAGGATGGCGACGAACGGTCTCGCTGCGATCTTTACGCCGTCTATCACGATCACGCGTAGGCCTGGGACTACGACTGCGATCGCAAGCAGGAGGACCGCCCACGCGAGCATTGCTGTCTCGCGAGTGTTCAAGTCGGGAACTGTCCACGTCACACTGAGAAAGATCGAGATGCCTCCGGCGGAATGTCGCGTGTGTTGGAGCGGGCACCACGCTGCCGTCGGGCGTTGGAGCGTTCAGGCTGCTAGACAGTGGCCGGTTTGGGCTTCCACCAGATCGAACTTTGCTGCGAAATCGCGTGCGGTGCCATCCCCGATCCTTACCGCTGGAGATCCCCATCGTCCGAGGCGTCGTCGCGCCGTTGATGCCATGTGTCGAGCAGGAACTCAGCTACTGCCGATGCGCTGTTGAAGGCGAGCCGTGCGTGCCGCGTGAGCGCCTTGCTCGCGATGTTACGCCCATGCCCAAGGCCCAGCTCGTTGCGTAGCTCGGCGAGGCTCTGCACCGCAGACGCGAGAGCTCGTGCTGCACGCTGGGCGGCCTGACTGCCCTTGGCGCTGTCCGGAACGGAATCCACGCTCAATTTGAGGGCTTTCGCCGCGGCCTTGTACAGGTCAAGAAGATCATCCTTACGGCCGTATTCGATGTCGTAGTCGTCAAGGATCACCTTGCAGACGGACTCGACTAGCTCCTTCGATGATGCGATGGCTGCCGGCGGATCATGAGCGAGACCGGCGTCGATGCGCCGCAGGTGCTCATGGAACACCTGCGGGTCGCGGAGGCGCTTGTACTCCGGCAGCTTGAGCGCAGTCGTGGGCTGTCTTACTCCCTTGATGCGACGCCCCGCGAACGTCGGATGGCCGGATATTTGGTCGACTTCCACGAGCGCCCAGCCGTCTGCACCTAGCTTCTTGTTGATGGACTCGACCAGCGAGCGGGTCTCGTCCTTGTCTGGTCGCACCGCAGGATGGACCATCTCCGCGAGAAAGCGCAGCAGCGTGTCGTCGTCGCCATACATGAGGTCGAAGCGGCTGTCGGTGAATACCCAGTCGTCCTCCCAATCCTGCGGATTATTGACGCGGTGCTGCCAGATGTCGCCGGCTGCGTCCTTGAAGCGACCATCCGTCGAGCGCATGTCGGCGAGGTCCCAGATACGGGCCAAGAAGTCCGACTCCTCAAGACGCCCGGCCCAGTCGATCCCGTCGAGCGTGAGCATGTCGAAGATGTCACGACGCGTGATCTCCGAGATCGTCCTCTGCTTCGCGCGTGGCAACCGTGGCATCGAGACGATTCTGACGAGCGCCCCGGAAGCAGGACGCGTCGTGAGCGACATCCGGGCGCCCCGATCAGATCTCGTCGCCGAGGGAATCAGCACGAGGCGTTGGCGAGCGCTTGGGAGAGTCGGGCCAGAAGGGTGGGAGTGCGCCCTAAACGCGCGCCAGCGAAAGGCACGCTGGCTTCCAAACGGTGCCTACACTTGGCTACCGTGGCAAGAGAGCTCTACTCCGAACGCGCTGGCAGGTCGAGGACCCTCGATGTCGACAGTTTTATGATGCTCATCTGGCGCGACTTCGTGGCCATGCGGGATGCGGGGTTCTTTGTTGAGGCGCTTGGCGATCCGGGGAGCTGGGACGAGGAGTCCAAGCCCGGCCGCCTGGACGAGTCCGACTTTATCCGCGTGTTCAAGGAACGAGGCCTCTTCAACACCGTCTTTACGGGCGGGACGCCGCCCGGTTGGGTGCACAGCGATGTGGCGCAGCTCTTCGATGTGCTCGAGTTCATGTATGCGGAGGGCACACCAGAACAGAAGCGCGAGCAGTTCCTCCATCGACTGAATCCGGATCTCGGCCTGAATGACCCGCCGATGGAGATGACCACGAGCGGCTTGATCGTGGAGCGCGGACCCGATGAGCTTCATGAGGTGCTGACTGAGCCCGTGCCGGATGACATACCCGCAGAGCTTGCGGATCCTTTGCGCCACGCGATCGAGCAGTATCGTCGCCGAGGAGTGACCGAGCAGGACAAGCGCTCCGCGCTCAAGCACCTTGCCGACGTGCTGGAGCCGCTGCGAAATGAGATCGATGAGCACTTGCTACCGGCCGACGAGAGCGCGTTGTTTCAGCTTGCCAACAAGTTCCATTTGCGGCACAACGACCGAGCGCAGCAACGCAACTACGACGGCGATGTGTGGCTCGATTGGATGTTCTACGTCTACGTGGCGACCGCCAGGGCGCTGATCGCCGTGATGGAGCGAGACAAGCTTAAGGGCTTGGTCATGCCGGACGCACCCGATGACAACGGCGGCTTGCCGATCTAGCCGAAGCTGCTCGCGCGCTGTCTCTGGCAGGCGGGAGAGACACCAATCTCCTGCCCGTAGGGAGTCCAAAGGCTCAGGGTGCGCTGATACGCTTCCGAACCGTGACCCCGAATGCTTCCAAGAAGCCGTGGGATCAGCGGCTCACCGAACGCTGGGCGAGCCAGGCGAAAGAAGCCGCGAACGACCCGACGTGGCGCACAGCGTCCTGGCGAGATCAGGTGAAGTCACCATGGTATTGGGCGGCGTTGCCAGCGATGGGTCTTTTCTTCGTTTTCGGCGGTTTTCAAGGGGTGGGAGCCGTCTTCTACGTACTCGCCATCGCGCTAGTCCAGATGTCTAGACGAGCCGCACGCCGCAAGGCGAGCAGCTAGCGGCACCACTGGCTCGAGATTCGCTAGGGCTCTTCGGCTTTTGCAGCGCGCAGTTCTACGGTTGCGAGTGCAAGACTCCCGTGCGTGAACGACGATGATGTAGCTGAGCAACGCAAGGTCGTTCTCAATGGCCTGCGGGAGGTTGAGCGACGCTTCCGAGAGGAGAGAGCGCGTCACAGCGCGGCAATTGCGCCGATTCGTGAGGAGTTGTGGCGATTGGTCGAGCGGGGCGACACTCTTGGCCTGAGCATCACCTCGATGGCGAAGGAGATCAAAGTGAGCCGTGGTCGTCTCAAGCGGATGATCCAGAGGCTTGGCCAGCCCCCGCGCGGGGGGTAACGGGGCGCGACTTGCGGGCCGTGGCTATGCGAGATCCAGCGGCGCCGCCATCATCAGCGCATGTTTTGCGCGCCGAGCAGTTTCGCCCATCAGAAGGTGCCCTTGCAAATATGAGGTCTCTTCCTCGCTCGCGGTACGTTGGGACGAGCGTCGTCCGGCCCCAAACTCGGAGTTACGCTAGACCTAGCGCCTTCAGGATGGCGTGGCTAACGACCTCGGTTGAGGTTGCCCCACCGAGAGCCATGGCTCCAGTGGCAAGCTTTGTACTGAGTTGTCCGAGCCATCCGCTGGTGGCTGCTCCCAGCTCGCCGCCTGTGGGATCGCCATCGCTTAGAAGGGCTCGGTGCAAATCGTCCAACTCCTGCTCAGGAAGGTCAAACGCCGCGAGTTCCTCGCGCAGCGCGGGCCACACCGCTTCGATTCGGTTGGCCTCGACGTAGGAGCCCTCCGCGTTCACGCGATGGGCTCCCGACCCGCTCGCGCTCGCCGCGGTGATGTTGACGCGCGCGTCGTTCCCATACACCGCGACGTTGACGGCCCGGTCGGCGGTCTCGCCGGTCGGGAGCTCGGCCGAGTCGGGTGTGTTGGCCCGGATCTCCGCCACAAGTTCGACGAGCGAGGTCCGAACCTGATCGATAGCTCCCGTGAGCGCTGCTGCGCTCACCGTCCAGTAAAGCTCGGTAATCATGCGTATGGGCGCGCGGCCTTCTGAGTTCATGACGCGCGCGAGGTCTTGTGCCATCGGGGGCGAGAGCGCGACGTGGCCCTCTTTGGCGTCTGCGTGTCGCGCCATCTCTTCGATTTCTCTGACGCTGCTGTTGAGCGGCACCTCCTCGCCCACGTGCGTCTGCGCAAAGCTGGGTAGGTCACGGGGGCTAATCCGGAAGCCTTTGACCTGCATGCTGCCATTGAACCCGTTGACCTCCAGCGTGGCCGGCACCTTGCGATATGCCGGCAGCTCGGTTGGGCTGCCGACATATCCACGCAGCTCCAGGCTCGCCCACTCCCGCAGCTCATTCGAGCCGACGACGCCGCCGAGCGCCACCACCTTGCGAAGGGTGTCCGACAGCCCCGCGGCTGGATCGAGCGCATCCCGTTGGATTTCGGCGAGCAGGTTGGTGTCGGATATAGCCATAAAGCCCGAATGCTGACACAGTTGTGTCCCACGCAGACTGTAGGCGCTGGTCCGCTGTCCAAGCGCTCGGACCTGATCACAGACGGCTTGCGTCCCTCGACCGATTCGTCGGCCTGTTTGTCGCGATACGGACTCAAAGATCCGCGGCCCGAGCATCAGCGAGATAGGCCGACGACGACCCGCAGCGCCGCGTCACGCAACGCAGAGAGCCGGGGCCACCAACAGCGCGTGGTTTGCGCGCCGAGCAGTTTCGCCCACTTTTCTTGTCGGCAAACGAGCCATCAGTCGCCGACTGTGCCGACTGACTGCTACGTGCTCATGCGTTGTGAGCGATAAGTGTCACGCGGACAAGTGGCAGAGCTGCTTGGCGTTCGTCGCCCGTGATGAGCGTGAAGTCATGGGCGAGCGCGGTTGCGGCGATCCAGAGGTCGTTCGTCGGTCGCCTTCCGCTGGCGGCGCGCAGCTCGCCGTAGCGGGCGGAGACCGTGCGATCGACATCGACGACGGGAGCCTCTGCGAGCACGGCGGACAGCAGCCGCAGCCGCAGGGCACGTGTAGTCCCGTCAGGCGCCAGCAGCACGCCCGCCTCGAGCTCGCCGACCGAGACGGCGCTCACCACCCATGCCTCGCTGATCTCAGGCGTGACGCCTTCAATCAGGACGCTCGTATCGATCAGCGCCGTCAAGTGGCCCAGGTGTCCTGAGTCACTGCAAGGTCTTCCTCGCGCATTTGGCGCAGTTGCGTGGCCCACGCGATGTCGGCGGGCGCCTCCGCGAGGATCGCCGCGAGTCGACCCGGTGCTGCTGGCTTATGGACGCTGGCTAGAGGCCCAAGTTCGGCTACTGGTCGTCCGCCCACGGTGATCGTGAAGTGCTCCCCACTTTCGGCGCGCCTGAGCACGTCGCCTATTTGGTTACGGAGCTCGCGCTGCGGAATCGTGACCGACATGAGAGCAAGTGTAGCAGCATTGCTACACCCGTTGTGGCGGCGTTCTGTGTGCCCACAAGCGAGCCGTCCGATCGGCGCAACCAGTCTGACGCACCAGCCAGCAGCAGCGCCACTAGGCCACGATCGTCGGCGCGGTTATCAGCGGATGGTTTGCGCGCCGAGCAGTTTCGCCCATTCACTAAATCCCTGCAAAATAGCTGTTTCTGTAATCTACGATGGCTGTTTTGGGCATTGGGAGAAAGAGTTGTGCGAGGCCCATGGGCCTATTCATGGGCCTAAACTACGATAGTCGTCTACAGGCCGAATGGCTCGCTAGCCTGCTGTAGCCGGAGAGATTGCCGCAGGTGACCTCCTGCTTGGATGAGCAGGAGGTCGCTGGGTTATGAGAGCGAAGTCGGCACCCAAATGGTCCGTGGGGCTATTGCTCACGGTCTAGGCCGCCGATGCTCGGCGCTCGCTCTTGCGGGCGATTGCGGAAGCGCGGCCGTCGACGCTTCAGGCAGGCGGTCGTCGTCCATCGCGCAAGCGTGGCGTTGGGGCTGTCTGGCGCTCGCTCCCGCCCAAACACAGGAGCGAGCAGGGCAACGATGAAGGCGTTTCCTCGCCTTCAAAGCGGAAGGCATCCCGCCAGGCCTCCGGGTCCAAGCCATGGCCGGGCTCCTGAGGTAGCGTGCGCGTCCTATGAACCTGCAGGAGATCGAGGATCGCGTCGCGCGGCTGGATTTGGCCGAGGGGTCCGAGCTCATCTACTCGCTCCTACTCGCATACGGTCTCCCGAAGGCCGGGATTGCCCGCCTGAGGTCCGGTACCTACAACCGCTCTGCTGTCCCTGGTGAGACGCTCTGGAAGGGCAGGGTCTTCGACCGTTACGAGGCCAACGGCGCCGACCTCCACGCCGCGATCGACACCGTTGGTGCTGACGAACGAGTTCAGCGCGAGCATCCACGGTTCGTGATCGTCCGCGACGCCGCGCGGCTCTTGGCGCTTGACATGGTCACCCGCGACACCCTTGACATCGGTCTCTCTGAGCTCCACTCGAACGCCGCCTTCTTCCTGCCGTGGGCCGGAATCGAGAAGCAGCAGATCGAGAACCTCCACTACGCCGACGTCAAGGCCGCCGAGCGCATGGCACGCCTCTACACGGAGATCGTCAAGGCTAACGCGATCGAGACGAAGGAGGATATCGAAGCGCTGAACATCTTCTTCGCGCGCCTGCTGTTCTGCTTCTTCGCCGAGGACACCGACGTCTTTCCGGATGGCTCCTTCACGGGCGCGATTGCGTCGCTCACCAACTCCTCGGGCGAGGACACCGCTGGGTTTCTTGACGCGCTGTTCCGCGTGCTCGATATCCCCGAGGCTGAGCGGGAAGGCGTTCCTGCGCACTTCCTGGGGTTTGGCTACGTCAACGGCAAGCTGTTCTCGGTCCCTGCGCTGGCGCCACGGTTCACCGCGAAGGCGCGGAGCATCATGCTCGACGCCGGAACGCTGAACTGGTCACAGATCAACCCGGACATCTTCGGCTCAATGATGCAGGCCGTCATCCACCCAGGCGAGCGCCAGGCGGCCGGGATGCACTACACGAGCGTCGAAAACATCCTCAAGGTCATCCGGCCGCTGTTCCTAGACGCACTCGAGGACGAGTTCGACAAGGCCGACACGGTGTCGAAGCTCCAGCGCTTCATCACGAGGATCGCGAACGTGCGCGTCTTCGACCCAGCCTGCGGATCGGGCAACTTCCTCGTCATCGCCTACAAGGAGCTGCGGCGGCTCGAGCATCGCGCGCTGCGGCGAATCGCCGATCTCGACCGATCTTCCGCCGCGCTTTTCACGACCTCCGAGATCCAGCTCGAAAGCTTTTACGGCATCGAGATTGATGGGTTCGCGCAGGAGATCGCGGTGCTGTCTCTCTGGCTCGCCAAGCATCAGATGAACGTCGAGTTCCGCGAGTTGTTCGGCGCCGAAATCCCGTTGATACCCCTCAGGGACGCCGGCCGCATCGTGTGCGGAAATGCGATCACGCTCGACTGGAACGAGGTCTGCCCGAACGAAGGCGACGACCTCTACGTCGTCGGTAATCCCCCATACGCCGGGTCGAACCTGCAGACCGCCGAGCAGAAGGCGGATTTTGCAGCGTTCTACGGCACTCGGGCGTATCCAAAGAGCGTCGACTACATCGCGCTGTGGTTCCTCAAGGGCAGCTCGTACATCTCCGATGGCCAGGCCGAGCTTGCCTTCGTGACCACGAACTCGCTCTGCCAAGGCGAGCACGTATCGCTCGTTTGGCCCGCAATTCTTGGCCAGGGCGTCGAGGTCGCCTTCGCACACCAGTCGTTTCGGTGGACGAATCAGGCGAGAGGAGGCGCGGGAGTTACGTGCGCGATCGTCGGTTTGTCCACGTCGCCAGCCAACCCGCGGACGTTGTATGCGGACGGCCACGCCCGGGATGTCTCGAATATCAGCCCCTACCTACTCGGCACCCCTCACAGCACGATCGTCTACGCCGCGAGACGATCCCTCGCCCATCTGCCGCCGTTGACCTTCGGGAGCATGCCGAACGATGCCGGTCATCTGATCCTCAGCGTCGCCGAGCGCAACGAGATACTCGACGCGTGTCCTGCTGCGTCGCGTTTCATTCGACGGTTCGCTGGTGCGAACGAGCTACTGACGGGCACGGTCAGGTACTGCCTCTGGATCGCCGACGCTGAAGTCGACGAGGCGATGGCACTGCCTGACGTCGCCGAAAGGGTCGAGCGAGTCAGGCAGGTTCGATCACAGAGTTCGCGCTCCGCGACTCGGTCCTTGGCAGGAAGACCATGGCGCTTCGGTGAGGTGCGTCATCGCGAGGGGACCTCGATCATCATCCCGCGACACTCCTCCGAGCGGCGCGCGATCGTGCCGATGGGATTCCTCGATTCATCCACTGTGATCTCAGACGCCGCGAATGCCATCTATGACGCGCAGCCGTGGCTCTTCGCGCTTCTCCAGTCGCGAATCCACACGGGATGGGTGGGAACCGTGGGCGGCCGGATCAAGACCGACTATCGATACTCTGCGAGCCTCTGTTACAACACGTTCCCGGTCCCGGCACTGTCGGATGAGTACCTCGATCGGCTTGCTGGCCACGCGTTCGAGGTGCTTGAGGCGCGTGAGCGCTACTCCGGTCGCACGCTCGGGAACCTCTACCTTCCGGAGGAGATGCCGGCTGATCTGAAACGTGTCCACGAACGACTCGACTCGACGGTCGACGCGCTGTACGGCGCGTCGCCGAAACGAACCGACATTGAGCGGCTGGAGCTCCTCTTCGAGCGCTACGAGGAGATGGCGGCCGCAGAGAAGGACGCCGCGTAGCGATGCCCAATCTCGTCCATCACACCTACCAGAACACTGGTTTGAGTACGAAGACCGATGCGCTCGGTATGCGGGAGATGCAGGCGAAGGCGTACGCCGCTCGCGACAGCCAGTACTTGCTTCTGAAGGCTCCGCCGGCGTCCGGTAAGTCGCGCGCGCTGATGTTCCTCGCGCTCGACAAGCTCTTCAACCAGAGTATGAGGAAGGTGATTGTCGCGGTTCCCGAGCGCTCCATCGGCGCGTCCTTTGCCAGCACGCCGCTGACCGGGGCCGGGTTCTTCGCCGACTGGGAGGTGCTGCAGCAGAACAACCTCTGCTCGCCGGGCTCGGACAGCTCGAAGGTCGATGCCGTCCAGCGCTTCCTCGAAGGCCCCGATGCGGCGCTGGTCTGCACGCACGCGACGCTCCGATTCGCACACGACGCGATCGATGAGCGACTCTTCGACGACACTCTTGTGGCGATCGACGAGTTCCACCACGTGTCGGCATCCGATGCGAGCCGCCTCGGCGCGCTAGTGCGCTCAATAATGAAGAACACCAACGCACACATCGTTGCAATGACCGGCTCGTATTTCCGCGGCGATGCGATACCGGTACTCGCGTCAGACGACGAGGCCAGGTTCCGCAAGATCACCTACAACTACTACGAGCAGCTCGACGGGTACACGTACCTCAAGTCGCTCGGTATCGGCTACCACTTCTACCAGGGGCGCTACACCGAGGCGATCGAGGAGATCCTCGATACCGACAAGAAGACGATCCTGCACATCCCGAACGTGCAGTCCGGCGAGTCAACGAAGGACAAGCACCGGGAGGTCGACGAAATCATCGACGCTTTCGGAATCGTCGACCACGTGGACGAACATGGCGTACTCCACGTCAAGCGAAACGCCGACGGGAAGCTCATCAAGGTCGCGGATCTCGTCAACGACGTCCCGAGCGAGCGGACCAAGGTCATCGAGTACCTCCGGACGATGACCGATCTCGACGAGATGGACCTGATCATCGCTCTCGGGATGGCGAAGGAGGGCTTCGACTGGCCGTTCTGCGAGCATGCGCTCACCGTCGGCTACCGCGGATCGCTGACCGAGATCGTCCAGATCATCGGCCGAGCCACGCGCGACAGCTCAAACAAGACGCACGCTCAGTTCACGAACCTGATCGCACAGCCCGATGCCGCGGACGGCGAGGTCAAGGTCGCCGTCAACAACATGCTCAAGGCGATCAGCGCGTCGCTCCTGATGGAGCAGGTCATCGCCCCTAACTTCAAGTTCAAGACGAAGAAGTCTGAGGACGACGAGCCGGATATCGGAGAGCTGAAGATCAAGGGTTTCAAGGAGCCCTCGACCGACCGTGTGCGCTCGATTGTCGAGGACGACCTCAACGACCTCAAGGCCCAGATCCTCCAAGACCAGACGATGCTCAAGGCCATGCCGGGCAACATCAACCCGGAGGTGATGAATAAGGTCCTGATCCCGAAGATCATCCGCACCCGCTACCCCGATATCAGTGAGGAAGAGGTCGAGGAGGTGCGGCAACACGTCGTCGCTGATGCGGTCATCAAGAACGGGGAGATCAAGGAGGTCGGTGACAAGCGCTTTGTTTTGATGGCGGGCAAGTTCGTGAACATCAACGACATCACCATCGACCTCATCGACACGGTCAATCCCTTCCAGCGTGCGTTCGAGATCCTGTCGAAGTCGATCACGAAGCAGGTGCTGGGTGTCATCCAGGATGTCATCGACAGCACGCGAATCGATATCACCGAGGACGAGGCGCGAATCCTATGGCCGAAGGTCAACGCCTTCGTGCGGAAGACTGGCAGGCCTCCAAGCCTCCGCTCCGAAGACCCCCAGGAGCGGAGGATGGCCGAGGCACTGCTGTTCCTACAGAAGCAGCGGCTCACGATGGAGGTCTGACGTGAACATCGAGGAGCTTCTCCGAATGCTTGAGGAGGATGAGTTCGGGCTGCTCGAGCTGCCGGAACCGGCGCCTGTTCCAACGTCCGAGGATCGCCTTGTCGCGGCCTATGAGGAGATCGCCGAGTTCACGCGGCAGCACGGACGCCCACCGGCGAAGGACCCGGCGAACATCGGCGAGTTCAAGCTTGCGACACGACTCGAAGCCATATGCGCAGACGACGAGCAGCGTCGCGTGCTCGAGCCGCTCGACGAGCTGGGGCTGCTGAGTGAGCCAGAGCCGCCCGCCACGATCGAGGAGGCCATCGCGGACGACCCGTTCGGACTCCTTAGTGGCAGTGACGACCTCTTCGACCTGCGACATGTTCCCAAGACGCAGACGATGCCGGACACTATTGCGCGCCGAGTGCCCGCTAAGGACTTTGAGAACTTCCGACAATTGTTCATCGAGCGCCATGCTGATCTGCGGTCCGGCCGCTGCAGGCTAGTCCCGTTCAAGAACCCGCTTGAGATCAAGCCCGGACGATTTTTCGTCCAGGGCGGCGTGATGCTCTACGTTGCCGAGGTCGGTGAGCTGACATACAACGAGATTAAGAAGGCCAACGCTCCCACGCGGTGCATTTTCGAGAATGGCACCGAGTCGCAGCTGCTGCTGCAATCCCTCGCGAGCAATCTTTACAAGGGCGGCAAGCGTGTCACCATCCCCGATGACGAGACGCTCACCGAGATGGGACTGCAGCCGAACACACCGATGGCGAGCGTATATGTCCTGCGGTCGCTGAGCGACGACCCGCAGGTGACGGGGCTGCCGGGGTTGCACAAGATCGGCTCCACGTCATCGACCGCCGCTGAGCGAACCGTTCACGCGGCCTCGGAGACGACCTTCCTCGGGGCGCCTGTGCAGATCGTCGAGGAGTATCGCGTCCCGCGCGGCGTCGAGGGCAAGATCGAGGGGATGCTGCACCGACTGTTTGCGCCCGCGCGAATCGACGCGTGGTTTGAGCGTGACGGCGTGACGGTCGCCGAGACACGAGAGTGGTTCGCTGTGCCGTTCGGAGTCATCGAGGAAGCCGTCCAACTCATCGAGAGCGAGGCCATCGTGAACTATACGTACGACCTGTCCAGCGGCGAACTGCGTCTCAAGCCGTAGCCATCTCTCGTCTGAGTGGGCTTGCCGGTGCCGACGATGCCACGGCTGAAGCCGGGATGTCAAGCCGAATCGTGACAGGGTCCAGTGTGAGGTTAAGCCAGCGCTGCTACACCGCTGGCATCGGTCCTCTCGCTGGCTGGTGTTTTCCGCGCGATGTCTACGGCAGGCGCGAGGTCAGGCACGTCTCCACGGGTTGGCACGGCCCAACCCCACTGCCGAGTCGACTGCTCCCACCGGCTCTCAAGGTGCGGATATGGGTCCTCCAGGCCGAGACGCTGCGGGCTACCGGGAGCTTAACCATGAACTCAATAGGCTTTTCGACTCGAAGGTTGATGACTGCAACGTAGTAGCCGCCAGCGCGCTTGTAACCCCAGCCACCAAAGAGCGGAGCGTCGGCGTCCACGCCAGATCACGCTCTTCAACGTAGCGCGCGAGCTTCTCGAAGAGGCTTCGAGCTATGGCGACCTGGTCGGGCGAGAACTTCGCGTCATAGCTGTCCTAGCTGACAGCCAGGTCCGCGCCGCGGCCGTGGCCACCTTTATGCACCGCAGCCACACGCCACCGCCGGAGCCGGTGCTGAGCCGCCTGGTTCAAGACGAGTCCGTCAACGTGCGTCTGACGATGTTGGCGAACGCCGATCAGCTTGCCGCCGATGCGCGGCGGGCACTGCTCGACATGTTTCAAGACTGATAAGGATGCTTACGTTCGGGCTTTTGCAGAAGCCCGGTTGCGAGCGGCATAATTTCGCGCCTATGCCATGATTCTCCAGGACATTAGGGGGCTATGAGAGACCCTGCCGCCGCCAAGCGCCATTCTCAAGTCTCCGCGCCTGCTTTGTGCGGGGGAGCAGCACTCTCGCATTGACCGGGCAAGACGACTGCCTTGGACGAGGACTGGGGCTGGAGAGCGACGGGGGTGAGCGCTTTTGCAACGCTCGGTGGGAGCGAGCGTGAGCCGATCGTCCGTCGGCGCGCTCGGAGGTCGTCGACGGTGTCGCACAAAGTGAGCTGTCGAGTGGGGTGCCGGCTACCGCATCAGCAACGATCGTGATTTCGTGTCCGACAAGCCGCGAGCATCTGACGCGAATTGGACGTGCCGTCTCTTTGTAGCGGAGCTATAGACGACGCCGTGTGTGGCGTCGAGTCGCCGACTGGGGTCCGCGCCGGCCGGTGCTTACGGGAAGGGCTACCGACAGTTCGATTGCGTAACGGGGTGTGAAGGCTGTGTTGGTGATGCGTACGCCTTCGATGCGGTCGACTCGGTAGGCCCTGACTTCTCCTGTCTGAGCCTTGATTGCGTAGACGAGGAGGTTGCCGGCCTTGGAGCGGCGCAGGGCGTATGGCTCGATCATGCGCGTGGAGTTCTGGTAGTCGAGTTCGGCGAGGAGGTGGTTGACGCCAGCGAAGCGGATCTGCTCGAGCGGAGCGCCGCCGGGCCACCTGGTGATCGTGGGCGGCGCTACCCAGCTTGCCTCGATCTGCTCGCGCCCGTCGGGTACCGGCTCCAGCTGCACGGGCTCCTCGCCGCCGAGCCACGCGAACACATCTTGGAGAGCGTCGATGAACTCGTCGACCGGTGGCAGTACGGGGAGCTGGTGGGCGAGCATCGCGCCCCAGTCGGCTCGTAGATCGGCTGCCTTATCGGTTGCCGTGACTGCCGCGAGTGTCGGGATGGGTACGTCCTTGTAAGCGCACTTGCGTTGCAGAATGCTCACGACGAGGTCGCGGTTCTCGCGCAGGTCGGCGCGGCGGTAGAGGTTCACGACGTCGTAGAGGTCACGCGGGCGAGTGCGTTGTCCGAGTGCGCGTAGCTTCTCTGCGAAGACCTCGGCAAATGCGTAGCACTGCACTGCGCCATCGCTGGGAAGTGCCTCGTCGTAGGCGTGAGCGATCTCGCGTCGCACGGTGGTCTCGACGATCGTCTCGTCGTAGGTGAGGTCGAGCTTGACTCGCGCCTCGCCGGGCGCTCCGCGGGGTCCGCGGTAGTAGATGCGGCCTTCTGCGGAGCGGCCGTCGGGTCGTAGCCTGACGACGGGCTGGCGGCTGGATAGCTCGATGCCAGTTTCCTGCTCGACGCGGTCGAGCGTCTCCGTGAGGATCGGCAGCAGATCCTCGGGTGTCAGCGGCCCGTCGTCGAGCACGGTGAAGTCGAGGTCCTCTGAGAATCTGTAGGTCTCCACGAAGCATTTCTTCAGGCAGGTGCCACCCTTGAATACCCAGTGATCGCGCAGGGCTGGTTGGGAGCCGATTCCCCACAAGAGCCAACCGAGTACGTAGTCCTTCTCGACGACCTCTTCGGTTAGACCCCACTCCCGTGCTCGCACCTGCAGCGCCGCGGGGGGGATCACGCGTCGACCCTCGTATTGATCCGCAGACCCCAGCGTGCGGTGATCGGACCCTCATCTGGACGGGCGGGGTCAAGCCGACCGGTGCCAGCGCTCACCCGCCGCAGGCACGCATCGATCAGCTCGTCGTCCGCGAGCCTGAGCTTCTCGACGATGTATCCGAGGCGCTTGAACACAGTTCGGTTGCCAAGTCGGTCTCCGTATTCGACGAGCTGTCGCCAGGAGACATCCGGCGTTTCGGCGTAGGTCGCGAGCGCCTCGGTGGTATGGCGCAGGCCACCCCCCAGCGAGGGATCGTCCAGGCTGTCTACCAAAGTTCGCTCTCGGTCTGAGACCTCAACTGGCATTCCCTCGCGCCAAACTCGACGCGTACCGAACAGCACCGAGTCGGAGCGATGGCGAAGCTCGAATCGAACACCACCGATCGTGCGCTGGCGGCGAGGAACAGGATGGGAGGTGATGAAGACCGTCGTGGAGAAGATCTGGTCAGTGAGATCCCAATGATGCAGCGCCGTCCAGCCACCCACATATCCAGGTGCGAGAGCAGCCATCGCTATGGCCCAGGGGTCCGCGCCCCAGGTCTCCGGTTTCTCGGCTTCCAACGGCACAGTCGTGTAGAGCCCCCGCTGTAGCCGAGCGACCCAGCCCTGCTCGGCGAGGTGTCGCAGCAGCCGCGCAGCGCGCGCATGATCCACACCAGTCGCCGCCGCGGCGTCTGCCGGTGTGAAAGGCCCTCGCAGCTCACGATTGAGCTGCGAGACGAACGCTCGATTCACACCGGAGAGACCAGATGCAGCCATCATGGCCGTAGTGTAGCTACAGAAACAACGGCTAGGACGGCGTTAGTCAAGTTGCAATGTATCGATCGTTCAGCGTCTATCGGCTCAAAACGTTTAGGCCCATGGAGCTGCCCGTGGGCCTAAACCCAGCCGGATTGAGCCTGAATCAGCCGGTTTCCGCATCTCGGGCCGGCGCCCAAATACCACGAATTTGCAGGTAAAACGGGCTCTTTTTAGCTGCCTGTGCCCCCGTTTTGCAAGCAGGAGGTCACCGGTTCGATCCCGGTTGGCTCCATGTAGCCGTAGTCAACGCGAACCGTGGGTATGCGGAATGTTGGCTGGATGTCGTCGCGTGCGTGGACTTGGATGCCGTCGATGAGGGTTTGCAGAACGGTCTTTACGCGGGTGGGTGCGCTGTTGTTGAGCGCGTCGTGTAGTTCGGTGCGCATCGTGTCGAGGTCGCTGTTGGTGGCACGTTCGGGCTGGTGCTCGTCGTCGTGGGCTTCGAGTTCGTTGGCGCGTGCTTCGAGCGCTTTGGCCTCTTGGGAGAGTGCGGCAATGCGTGGGGCGCAGGTGTCCTCGGGCATGCTGCCTGTCTCGAACGCTCGGAAGTAGCGGTCCATCGCCGCGCGGGTCTCCGCGAGCTTGCCCTGGATAACGACGAACTCGTTCTGCTGGTGCTCGTCGTGCCGTGCGATGTTCTCGTATGTCTCGGTGATCGCTTGGTCGATCAGCTCCCGGTCGTTGAGCACCTGCCACAGCCGGCGGGTGATTGCCTGCTCAAACCGCTCAGCGGGTAGCCGGTCGTTGCCGCAGTGGCTGGTGCCGTGACGCATCCGGGTGAAACACGTGTAGTAGGTGTACCGGCCGTTGCGGCCGTGGGAGGCGGTCCCGATGTATGGCTTGCCGCAGCGTCCGCACCGCACTCGGCCGCTGAGCAGGTACTCGGTCGGGTTGGACCTGCGGCGGGAGCGGTCCTCACCGCGCCCGGTGAGTATGTCCTGCGCCCGGTCGAACAGGTCGGTGGGGATGAGCGGGTCGTGCGGCGCCGGATACCAGTTGCCGCGATAGTAGATCTCCCCCAAATACGCGCGGTTGCGGAGGATGGTGATCACGCTCTGGGAAGTCCATAGCCGGCCGTTCTTGGTCCTGTAGCCCTGCTCGTTCAGCCAGCCAGCGAGCGCCGATGACCCGGCTTGCTGGTTGACATACTGGTCGAAGATGACGGGAACAAGGGGCGCCTCGGTCGGGTTGCGCTCCAGCCGGTCACGGTCAGCGGCGATGTTCAGCCCGTAGGGACGCTGCCCGCCGCACCAGCCGCCGCGCGCGGCCTTGCGCTCCAGGCCGGCGGTGATTCGCTCCACGATCAACGCTCGCTCGAACTCGGCGAACACGCCGAGCATCTGCACCATCATCCTGCCGGCCGGTGTCCCGGTGTCGAACGGCTCGGTCGCTGAGCGGAACACAACACCGGCTTGGTCAAGCTCGTCGATGATCTGCGCCAGCCCACGAATCGAGCGGGCGAGACGATCGACGCGGTAGACGAGCAGCACATCGAACCGGCCAAGCCGCGCGTCCCGGAGGAGCCGCGTGAGTGCGGGCCGGTCGATCACGGTCCCCGTGAACTGGTCCTCATATGGCCGCTCAATCCTCCAGTCGGGCTGGCTGGTCACGAACGCCTCCAGCCTGACGCGCTGTGCCTCTAGCGAGTTGGGCTGGCGCTCCTCATCCGTCGAGATGCGCGTGTACGTCGCCACCCGCACCGGCCGGGTGGTGTCGGGCGTGGTCGCACGGGAGGCTCGTTTGCTCACGGTTGCTCCTTGGCTTGGGTGCCCTCCACCAGACCAGATCTCGGCCGTGATCTCAAGCCCGCCGGCAGCCGGTCAGGATGCGCGAGCAGCCAGTCTGTCAACAGCCCTGCGAGCGCGCTCACGAGTTCACGTTCCTCAGCCTCGGTCATCGGACGGGTGCGCCCCGCGCGCAGCCGAAGCGGACGATCCTCGACCTTCACGCACGCCGGGCGACGCTGCCGGCGAGCAGCACTGATCGTGCGAGGTGCGCGGACCCGACTACTCAAGCCGCCCACTCCCCATGCCATCTGCGCACAGCGGATTGGGTGCGAGCACTACGCGGCGCGCGATTCGGGAAAGCCGACGACGAGCCACGACGACACGACTCGTGCGCGCCGCGAGCGAAGCAATCAAACGGCCACGGTTACTTGTAGTAGAGATGTCAAACCCGCACGAACACCGGAATCCCGCACCACCATCGGCGAAACACGACATCCCGAAGACAGGCACCCTGAACCGCAGCGCGTACCGCGGTACGAACCACAGCACGAACCGTAGTGCGAACCACAGCGCGAACTCAGAACGAACCCACAAAAGGTGGTGACGAGGCCGTGTTAGAGATGTCGAAAAACGTTGAGACGCGAAATCCCTTACGGGGACAAGAGAAACTCGCGGTCGGCAAGTGGTTGGGTTGGTACCACAGTCGGTCCTACAGTCGGTCCTACAGTTGGTCCCACAGTTGGAAGTCAGCCTGCTCTCGATTCTTGGCTCTGAGCGACGCACCCGCCGGGCAGCGAGGCACCGCGAGTGGCGTGCGGCGAGTCCGCACGGAGGCTTCATCGCAGGGGAGAACATCCTCTGCTTGTACCTCCCCTCCGACGGCGAATCCACAACTGGACATCATGCGAAAGCAAGCGCTTTCACATTTTCATCGCTGATCCCAATCCCACACGCTGCGCCGGCCGAGAACGGTGTCAACGTCAGCACACGCGTCGTCGGGCTCCGCCCACTCAGACAGGCAGTATGTAGCGGACCCGAGGCGCCTGCACTCCGCGCTCAGCCGCTTGCCGAACTCAAACCACGCATCCGAGGGCGCCTGCTCCTCGTCAAGCAGCGCGCCAACCTCGGCCATCGACGTTCGGAGCGCTTCGCGGAACCCGTCGATCCGGTCGCCCGCCATCGTGCGCGAGTGCCGCCACTTCCGATGCTGCGGAGACTCCGGCAGAGAGACCTCCCCGGTGCTACGCGCCTTGCGAACTGCCCGACGCCCTGTGCTCGTCAACGCAACCAAGTCAAGGCCAAGACGGCGAACGTCACGGATACGGCCAGCGGCCCTGAGCGCGTCCATCTGTGGCCGCAGCCGCCGCGTTGTCCACGAGTTGTGCACGAACCCCAAATGCGCGGCAATATCCCAGCGGGCGGCATCGGGTATCTGATTGAGGTCGTGCGCTTCGGTGCGGTCGATCGCCGCGAGTATCTGCGCGTCCGAGACCGGCCCAACAGCGGTTAGGTCCGAGCGATACAGCTCGTGGAAACGCCGGGCCGACTCCGGTAGCTCGACAGTGCTCCTCCTTCTCATAGCGGCTCCTTTCAGGCACCGAAAAGCACACGCAACGCGCGTCGCAGGACCATCCCTACCGAGAGCTACGGTGGTCCTGTGGCATCGAAGGCATGACTTCGGTGCTACACGGCCGGGCGGGTGTTAGAGCACCCGTCCGGCCACTCGATTGTTGACTTGGCCGCGATCAGAGCAGAGCGTCCGGCGGAACTTTGGCGTGCTACTGCGAGCATGTTGTATCCCGGCCCGCAGGCGAACATGAGTTCGTGTCCGCCTGTCCGCGTAGTCTGGTGCGAGATGCTGTTCTCGGCCGATCGTTTGCTTGCCATGCCTTGCCGGAGGGCCACCAATGGCAGAGACGCCTGAACTTGTGGGCGAGAGCTTTGGCAGGCCCGAGTCGGTGGAGCAGTGCCTCTCCATCATGGCCGAGGTCGCCGAGGAGCAGCGTGACAGGAACCGCCACCTGGACACGAAGGCTGGCAGCATCGCCGGATTCGCAGGGACGGCGTTGACGCTCAACCTAACCCTCGGGCGACCCCTCCTTGAACAACACTTCAGAACCTATCCCTGGGCGCACGGCCTGATCCGAGACGCCTTTATCGGGTCAGCTCTGATGTTCGCCGCCGCCGGCGTCACTGCCATTGGAGGAGTTCTACGTCCAGCTAGGACGAAGGATCTAGATGAGGAAGCGATCGACGCCTACGCGGATCGACCGAAGGTGATCACGCCCCCGCCCGAGCTACGGGAAACCTGGCTGCAGACTGTCGTGGCGACGGCGCTCGCGGATCGCAAAGCTGGGAACACAAAGGCCACATGGTCGAACATCGGGGTGGTACTGCTCGTGTTTGGGATCATTGGGCTGCTCGTGCAGGCGGCTACACTAGCGATAGCGTCATGACCGCCGACGGCAAACAACCACCGAAGCCGCCACGACCAAAGCCGGACAAACTTACAGTTCTCAAAGAGAGCGAGAGGCCAAAGTGAGCGAACATCAAAAATCGCCGTCGCCGGCACCGCCCAAAGCCGGTTCCGCTCCGAAGCCAGCGCCACCACGACCAAAGCCGGACAAGCTCACGGTGCTCGCGTGACCAGCGAGAAGAAACCGATACCGAAAGCGCCGCCGGAGTCGTCACCTAAAGGCGAATCTGTGTCCAAGCCGACACCGCCACGCCCGGCCTCCGACAAACTTCGCTCCGTACTCGGTGGGGGCGGACCACAAGGAAAGAAGCGATGAGCAACGATCCCAAGCCCAGCCCGGCTCCATCAGCGCCGCCGCGCCCACGGCCCGACACAATGACGAAAGTCGGGAAGTCCGAGAAAGGGCCGCGCGAGACGCGCTAGCCGGGACCGCGAGGACGCGCACAGAGCCGCGTCCTCGTCGCCGTCAAGCACGACCGGATGTGTGACGCCGTCGCTCGCCGGGACCGGAACCGGCCGCGCTGGCCTCTAACCTCGATGCGATGGTGTGCATCTTCTGTGGACAAGACCGTAAGCGCAGCCGGGAGGACGTTTTCCCGAAATGGCTCCATCCGCTGTTCCCGTTGTTGGGCGAAGCCGAATTCTTGCGCCGCTTGGTGACGCCCTCATCCCAGAACGAGCATCGGCGCCCAGCGAGCGGCGCGATCGATGTCATCGTCCGCGATATCTGCGAGACCTGTAATAACGGCTGGATGTCGCAACTAGAGGAACAGGTCAAGCCCATCCTCACGCCGACGTTGCTCGACCAGCCGTGTTCTCTCACTGCCCCCGAGCAGCATTTGCTCGCCACGTGGGCGACGAAGACCGCGCTGACGATGCAGGGCGTAAACATCGGCGGCAAGAGGTTCACGCCTGCCGCCGACTACCACTGGTTCCACGACCACATTGCCCCTTTGCCGAACACGCACATCTGGCTCTGTCGCTACGGCGGTCAGGGCAACTGGCCGCTGTCCATCCATCAGTGGGGCCTGACGATGCGCCCGCCCGGTGCGCCTGTCCCGCAGCCGAGCGACCCCGTGAATGGCTACAGCGTCGTCTTTGCCATCGGCCCAATGGTTTTCTGGCTATGGGGGCACAGCCTCGCCGGTGGCCCCTATATAGAAGCGCGCTCGGACGATGCCCACCAGCTCATCTGGCCAACGCTCGGCAACGACGTTCATTGGCCGCCCCGCCGCACGCTCCAGTCCGAGGCCGAGCTACAGGAGCTATCTCATCGAGTACCCACTGGTGTTGAGCCACGCGGGCTCGCCGAGATGGCCCCACGGCTGCCTCAGCTCACGCGCTAGCGCTCCGCGAGTGCTCTGCCGACTCTAATCCACGTCGTCAAGCGACATCCGCCCGCCGGGAAGCTGTGCCGAACGGTTCGCGTTGACTTCGGTTGGCTCCATTTCAGACAGTTATCTGCGTGCGGGCTCTGGCCCCCTTAGCTGGGACTCGCAAACGCAAGAAGTCCCACACCACATCGCGGATTGCCCCAGCCCCAATCAACCAGTCAGGGGCGTCAACGGCTCGCGCCGCTCTTAGCGCACACAAAGGACGAGGAGCGGATTATTTTAGTCAGACGCGATTTAAGATTGTTTGGGTTACCAATCATCGGCGGCCATTGCCTTTATATGTCGGTCCAATGTATCGAGCACAACTGTGCGACGAACTCACTATGAGTAGCTAGCCGCACTGAGGGCTGGGAGTCGCTCACATTGACCTACTCACGTATCGAAGAAGTGGGAGCGCGTCACGCAGATCGTCGGTGTCGAGGGCGTGCGTGGCCGCTGCACGGGCGTCGGGGGTAGCGTTCAGCGC
Organism: Solirubrobacteraceae bacterium; assembly: GCA_035938935.1. Classification (GTDB taxonomy): domain Bacteria; phylum Actinomycetota; class Thermoleophilia; order Solirubrobacterales; family Solirubrobacteraceae; genus Palsa-744. Next base: position 61,531 of record DASZGH010000095.1, on the reverse strand, counting down.
GATCGAAATGCCAACGCGCTCAAACAGCGGAACGTCCGAGCGAGAGTCGCCCACCGCCGCCACCTGGCTCATCAAATAACCGTTGCTCGTGCACCATTCCTCTACGAAGCGCGCCTTGTCGAACTCGTCGAAGTAGCGAGTCACGGTGCCCGAGAGCACCCCGTCGGTCACCTGCATCTCCGTCCCGCTAGCCGCGGCGAAACCATAGCGCTCCCGCAACATCTCGGCCACGAATCTCAATGTGACCGTTCCCAATAGCAGACTGGCCCCGGCAGCGGAAAGCGCTCGGAGGGTCTCGGCCATGCCGTCAATCCAGGTGCTGGTCGCCAGGACCGCCCAGGCGTCGGCCGTGCTCTGTCCCGCCAACCATCTCGCAGACCTGTCGGCAACTACGCTGTTGGATATCTCGTGGGCGTGAAACGCCCGCTCGAGCTCTGCCATCTCCTCTGCCTGCCCGAGCCATTGCGCGAGCAGCAACGACACGGTCGTGCCCCGCAGCAGAGTCCCATCCAGGTCGAAGACAACGACTGGATAGATACCCGGTTCCCCCACGAATGGATCATAAGCTCATGTGCTCACGACCGTCCCGCCGAAGAGCGCATCCCTACCGCGCCCTCCAGCGACATCTGCCCGCCGGGAAGCCGCGCGCAGTGGTTCGCGTTGAGTCTGGTTGGCTCCACTGAACTTGTCTGTGCGCAAACCACGGGTGCGCCGACGCGGTAGGTAGGCAGGATCTCGTCGCGGCTGTTGACGCGCAGCTCAGCGATGAGGATGCGCAGTAGTGCTTTGGCTTGGTCGGGGTCGCCCGTCTCGATGACTCGGCCGAGTTGATCGGCGATGGCGTTTAGGGCGGCAGCATCCGGGGTGGTGGGCGTGTCGGCGTCGAGGTCGCGGGCGAGTGTTTGGTCTTGGCCGCGCAGACTGTCCAGGCGCGCGTCGAGGCTGGACAGCCGCTCCGTGAATCGGGCGGCGCTGAGATCGCCGGTCTCGAAGGCGTCTTGGTAGCGCTCGATCGCGTGTTCGGTGCGGCTGATCTCTTTGGCGAGCGACGCGCGCTGTTCTGTAAGCGCGTCGCGGTCGGTCTCATCGCTCGCGGCTGCCTGCTGGATGGCGTCACGGATGAGGCCTCCGTGGCGGTAGAGGCTGGTGAGCTGGTCGAGTATCGCGGTCTCGAGCTTGTCCTTGGATAGCCGCTCGCCGTCGCAGCCTTTGCGTCCGAGCTTTTGGCGGCCTGAGCAGGCGACACGGACGTAATCGAGAGTCCTTGAACGTCGATGCAGCGCGGCGCCGAGTCCATCGTCGCCGCCGGACCCTTCCACGTGCGCGGTACCATCGCAATCATGCCAGCGTCGTCGACCACTACCGTCGAGATCGACTCGAATCTGCTGGACCGGCTCCGTCAACGGCGCCCTGCAAAGAACGACCGCGAGCTGCTAGAAGGCGTTGCTCGCGCCCAGCTTGGCCGTGAAGCTAGCGACCGCGCGTCGGAGTGCTTCCGAGGCGTATCCTCGTATGAGATCGAGCGGGAAGCCGTAAAGGCTGTGCGCGAAGTCCGGCGCGAGCGAGCGACCTGCCGACGAACTGCAGGCTAATAGGCCACAGCAGGCTCCGTCTGTGTCTCAGCTGATCGAGACGGTCTCGTCCTCGAAGACAGCGCTGATCTCGAGATGACCGCCGAGCGCCTTGACGTAGCTGTCGAGCGTCGAGAGCCTGACATCGTCGCCACGCTCGAGCTGGGACACGTTTGACTGAGACACTTCGAGGCGCTTGGCGACCTTGGCCTGACTGGCGCCGCGGTGCTTGCGTAGCTCCGCAAGGCGTAGCTCGGCCCGCATCGCCTCGCGGACTTGCTGAATATGCGGCTCGTCGCCCGGCCTGACGGCCTTACGGCGTACGTTGCTCCACTTAGTCGTCTTCATCATATTGCTCCAAATATTCGTCATAGAGTGCATCGGCGAGCGGGATGTTCTCCCTGTACCACCGTTGCCAATGGCCGGTCTTGTCGCCTCCGATTAGAAGAACGGCTTCCCGGTTGGGGTCAAATGCAAAGAGGACACGAATGTTGCCGCCGATAGAACGCAACTCCTTCATGTTGTGATGGCGGCTGCCCTTGATCCGGTCTACAAACGGCCGTCCGAGGACAGGTCCGCGTGCCTCTAGCTCATCTATAGCGGCGGTGATCTGCCTGCGCTCGACGTCACCGAGGGTGAGGAACCACTCCTCGGCTTGGTCAGTCAGATTGATCTCCCACACAACGTCAATATAAGCTATGTCTTATAAGAAGTCAAGCCTTATAGGCTGGCCGCTGCATCGACCCCACACGGCCGCTTCGTTGTGGCTCGATCACGCGATCCCAACCGCTGGCAGGTCTGCTTTAAGGCTCTCGGCCGGCGGCGGGGACAACCTCGTGTGCGGTGACGCTCGCAGCGCCAAACGCGCTAGCAAGCAACGCCGCGTCGTCGGCCTGACTCTTGGCGTGCAAATAGCGAGCGGTGGTCTGGATGTGCGCATGGCCCATCCACGACTGGACCTGGACGAGGGTGGCGCGATTGACCGCCATCGAGCCAAAGTGATGGCGCAGCGAATGAAACGGCAGCGGCCGCAGCTGGGCGCGCTTGACGGCAGCTGTGTACCGACGCCGCAGCGCACTTGCGGCCATGTGTTGCCCCACCTAGCCGACGAACACCGGGTCTTCATCGCCCGTAAAGAACTCGCGCTGGCCAAGCCGCGCAAGCGCGTGGGCGACTTCGGGAACCATCGGGACACTACGGACCTTGCCACTCTTGGGCGTGACGAGCTCGCCGTGCGAATAGTTGGCACGCACCCGGATCGCTTGACCAGGGAAGTCGATGTCGCGCCAACGCAGCGCCACCAACTCCCCGCGGCGCAGGCCCGTCATCGCCGCGGTCAAGTACACCGCCGCGTCCTGCTCGTTCGCAGCAGCCCTCACGAGTGCGGCGATCTCCTCGCCGCTATAGAAGTCGCAGTGGCTATCGTGTTTGAGAATCAGGAAATAAGAAACTAGAATGCTGAATCCTATACCCTGAAGCTCGGTCTGCCAAGACCCCCGGCGTTGAGCAGGAACCCAGAGGCACTTGAGGAATCCCAAACGCGTGACGGACGAGTCGAACCACCGACGTGCCGCGCACATGCGGACCGCAGCTCTTGCTCGGCTACGCGACCGATCTAAGCGTCTATACGGCAACGCCGACCGACTTCAGGTCGCGTACGCCGTCGCAAAGTCCTCAGGGGTCGTCCACGCACAGGAGCTCTCAGACGTTCTCTCGGTGAGCCCGCCGCGCGTCCGGGCACAGCTGCTCGCTTTCGTCGATGCCGGGCTTATGCGCGTCCTTCCGCGCAGCGGACACATCCAGAACTACGAGCGACTCAAGGATCCGTTCTGGGACGCAACGACTTCGTACATCGAGGCTTCGATGGAAGACCCCGTGGCGGAACTCGGCCTCGGCGCGGAGGCGCCGGAGGAGCATCCGGATCGCTCACCGGCGCAATAGCGCGCGAGAGTCTCGGATGGAGCGCGTCCTCTGCCGGCCGTAGCCGGGATTGACGACCCGCCCGGCGTTATTCCGCATCGTCCAGCGACATCCGCCCGCCGGGGAGCTGCGCGGAGCGGTTAGACTTGAGGTCAGTTGGCTCCATTGGTCTTGATTTGCGGCGAGTTTGCCGACACATCCTTGACGGTGGTAGAACCGGTCGCAGCCCGGCACTGAGCGCCTGCGGGACTCTGCCGGTGGGAGCTAGACGATCGCGTCCTCATCAAGCACGAGCGCCGAAACCGGATGGTTAGGGCCATCCCGCCCGCGCGCCAGCGGCGCTCAACTAGTGTGTCAGTGCGCGACGCTGGTGCAGCCGCCGCATCTTGTCGCGGCTGCCGCAGGTGGACATAGAGCACCAGCGGCGACGTCCGCTGGTGTCGAGGAAAAGCCATCCGCAGCCGCGCCCAGGGCAGCGGCTGACACGCTTCAGGCGGCTTCGATCCTCAAGCAGCGCGATCGCGTCGGTGGCAATGGCGTAGCGGATCCTTCGCGGATCCCGTGCCAGCCAGTCGAGCTCATAGAAGTCCTCGCCGGCCAGCAGAGAGGCGTGCTTGACGGCCTCAACGTAGTTGCTCATCAGCACCTCGAGGTCCTTCCTGGCGGGCTCCCGGTCTTGACTGATCGAGGAAAAAAGGCGGTAAACAGCCGCGCGTAGCGCGCGTGCCCGGCGCAACTCGGCCGCGCTCGCCGGCTGCGCGTCGTCGCTGAGCAGGCCAAGACGCCGGCCCCAGCGGCCCAGCAGCTCCTCCGTGCGCAGCACGTCGACGTGCTCATCCACCGTCGAGCACTCGACGCTGTTGGCGAAGTCCAGGCAGAGCGTCTCATGAATCGTCTCAGGCGTCGGCGACATAAGCATTGTTGATCTTACCAGTAAACTGCATCAACTGGTAAGGTAATCGAGTCGACGAGGACGACTAACCCTCGAAATCCAACCAAGCGAGGTGATGCCGATGGCAGTACAAGACGTGGTTAGGGCGAGCGTGGCAGCACCCCTCACCTGCAAAGTGCGCGTCCGCTATGGCGAGTGCGACCCGCAAGGAGTGGTGTTCAACGCCCACTTCCTTGCATACTTCGACATCGCCATCACCGAGCTCTTTCGGGCGGCGTTCGGCACGTTGGGCGACTATCAGGCGATGGCGGATCGGGGTGTCGAGTTCGTGGTCGCCGAGGCAGGGCTGCGCTACCACCGACCGGCGCACTTCGACGACGAGCTGACGCTCGAGACCGCGATCACCCGACTGGAACGACGAGCCTCACCACCAGCTATCGGATCCTGCGCGACGGAGAGCTGCTGGTCGAGGGGACGCTCCGCCACGTCCTGGTTGAGCTGGAGAGGCTGGTCGAGCGCGAAGCGAACGCAAAGACCACGATCCCAGATTGGATGCGGGAGCGGCTCGCCACCTACCTTGGCTGAACCTGCCGTGCCGGCCAGCGCCAACCTGACAGGTCATACTGCCGGCGCTTCGATCGTTCTGTCTCGCTACTCGCCTTCGTCAAGCGACATCCGCCCGCTCGTCAGCTGCGCCAAGTGGTTCGACTTGAGGTCGGCTGGCTCCATAGGTCTCGATTTGCAGCGGATTTGGGCGGCACGCTGTGACGGTGGTCGAACCGCGAGTTCTGCTCGTTGCCGCGGCACCAGGTCGTACAATCTCGCGTATGGCCACGCGAACGATCCATCTGCCGGAGAGTTCTTACGCGCTGCTGTCTGCTGAGGCGCAGCGGCGTGGCGTGGATGCTGACGCACTAGCAGACGAGTTGGTGCGCGCCGACCTCGCGGCAGGTAGCGAACAGGATCTCGAGGCCGCGCTCAAGGGCCTCGAGGAGTTCCGTGCAAGGCTGCCCGAGATCGACGGGGTCGTGCTTGCGCGCAATGCTCGTGCGCAGCTCGAACAACGCGGCGACAGTTGAGCGTCGTTCTCGACGCCATCGTCCTGATCGTGCTCGCACTCGATCGACGGCGTGCCGTCGCGGTTGAGGAGTTGCTGCGCACCTGGAAGGCCAAAGGAGAGGAGCTGCACGCTCCGGCGCTGCTGCGCTACGAGGTAGCGAATGCCTTGGCACAAGTGGTATCCGCCGGGCAGCTCGCGTCGGAGGCCGTGGCCGATGCCTCGCAGCGCATAGGCTCAGTGCCAATCGTCTTGCATCAGCTCAACGACACGCAGCGGGTCGTGGCAATGGCACAGCGCCTGGAGCGTCGAAGCGCTTACGACGCGGCGTATCTCGTACTCGCTGAGGAACTTGGCACGCAGCTTTTGACGCTCGACGGGCCACTCGCTCGGAATGCCGCCTCACGTGGCTTGCCCGTGCAGCTCATCCAGACGAGCTGACGCCCATCATGCGCTGTCGTCAAGCGATATCTGCCCACCCGGCAGCCGCGCAAAGCGGTTCGCATTTGACTTCGGTTGGCTCCATGAACTCATCGGCGCGCAAAGCCGCGTGCTGAGGCGATAAGCGGGCTGAAGCTAATTGACAGATGTGGCTTCTTCCGGGGGAGACCATTTAGGGGCGCCGATGTAGAGATCGAGCTCAACCGTGGCGCTGTCGCATTCGCACCCTGGAAAGATCCCGTTGGGATACTGGTAACCGATTAATGCCCCTTCCTCAACGACGCTGTCACTCAAGTGCGATTCGCAGGGAACGCTAGAGGGCACCAGCATCGCTCAAGCCTGTGATCGATCAGTGTTTGGTTGGCGAGCCGCGCTTGTCGGCCACGCGCATTATCAGGATCTGACGCGCGATTACGCATGAGATCATCGGTCAGGGTGGTATCGATGTAGCTGTCAAGATGCCGCCGTGCTCGCGATCGCCCTAGCCCTTGGCTCCTCGGCCTGCTACGGGGTGTCCAACTTCCTCGGCCCACAGCTTGCGCGACGCCACGCGATGGCGTCGGTGCTGATGTTCTCCCAGGTGGCTGCCCTTGGAGCGAGCGCGCTGTATCTGGCGGCGCACGGGGGTCCCTCTCTGCCCTCCTCTGACGTGTGGTTGGCACTGCTCGCGGGGGTCGGCAACGCGGGCGGATTGATCGGGTTCTATGTCGCGGCGGAGCTCGCGCCTTTGTCGGTGGTGGCGCCGATCGGCGCGGTGGGGGCGGTGGTGCCGGTGATATGGGGGGTGGGGAGCGGCGACTCTTTGAGGCTCACGCAGATCGTCGGTTTGGTGTTGGCGATGGGGGGCGCCGCCCTTGCCGCGCGCCGCCCCTTGCCCACCGAGGAGCAGGCACACCGCTACCCCGACCCGCGGCGGGGGGCGATGTGGGCGGCGGGCTCGTCGGTGGCGTTCGGCGTTTTCCTCACGGCTCTGCCCGCCGCCTCCGCCCACGGGCAGGCTTGGGCGCTGTTCGACGCTCGCGTGGGTGTGGTGGTGCTCACCGGGTTGTGGGCGGGGCGCAAGCTGCAAGCGATAAAGCTCTCGCCCACGAGCATGTTGCTCACGGTTCCGGGGTTGCTGCTCATCACAGGCACCCTGCTCTACACCACCGCCGCGGCGCACGGCGAGCTCTCGCTCGTGTCGGTGTTGGGCTCGCTGTTCCCAGTCGTAACAGTGGGCCTTGGCGTGGCGGTGTTGCAGGAGAGGCTCTCCCAAGCTCAACTGGTGGGGGTCGTGGCGGCGCTCAGCGGGATCGTGCTCATCGGTGTGTAGCCTGAGACGGTCCTCGCAGGTTCCACCGGCGCGTCGAAAGCTTCGGCCATGTCACCTCCGCCGTCGGATGGGCCGGACCGGCAAAGTCTAGAGCTCGACGAGCTCTAGGCGTGTCAACAACTATCTCAAGGAAGGAGCTGTTCGATCATGAGCATCTCTAACAGCAACGGTCGCGTCGCTGTCATCACCGGAGCCTCGTCGGGGATCGGCGAGGCCACGGCGCGCACGCTCGCGGCCGACGGCCACCGCCTGGCGCTGCTGGCTCGCCGCGCCGAGCGCATCCAGGCGCTCGCCGACGAGCTCGGAGGCGGCGCCATCGCGATCGAGGCCGACGTCACCGACCGCGACTCGATCGCGGCGGCGGCCGGTCGGGTCCAGGGTGAGCTTGGCAGCGCCGACATCCTCGTCAACAACGCAGGAGTGATGCTGCTGGCGCCGTTCTCCTCCGACCAGCGCGACGAGTACCGCCAGATGGTCGAGGTCAACCTGCTTGGCACGATCACGACCACCGAGGTGTTCGTGGGACAGCTCCGCGACGGTGGCGGCGACATAGTGAACGTGTCGTCCGTCGCGGGGAGGACGGCCCGGCCCGGCAACGCCGTCTACGCCGCGACCAAGTGGGGGATCGTCGGGTTCTCAGAGGGGTTGCGCCAGGAGCTGCAGCCCGACGTCCGCGTGACCGTGATCGAGCCCGGCGCGGTGGCGACCGAGTTGACCGATCACATCACCGACGCGTCGACCAAGCAGTTGGTCAAGCAGTTCGTCGGAGACCTTGCGATCACGGCTCAGGACATCGCCGAGGTCATCGCATTCGCCGTATCGCGGCCGCAGCGCATGACGCTCAACGAGATCCTCGTCCGGCCGACGGCGCAGGGCTGACGTCGGGCGCGAGCGTCGCGGCCGAGCCAGAACGCGGACTCGACCCCGCCCTGAAGGGGGGTCGAGTCCGCGAACAGCTCACGCCGGCTGCGCCGCGAACTCCGCCACGCCGGGCACCTCGGCATCCGCCCGCGTCTCCTGCCCCAACCCGCGGGGGGGCGTGCGCAAGAGCAGCAGCGCGGCGAGGATCCCAACGGCGACGGCCGCCGCGCCCACGACGTAGGACAGCTGGTAGCCGCCCGTGAGCGCGCTGCCCAGCGAGTAGCCCTGTGCGCTCAGTGTCTTGGTGTGGTCGGTGGCGATCGTCCCGAGCGTCGCCAGGCCGATCGCGCCGAACAGCTGCACCGACACGTTGATGATTCCCGACGCAAGGCCCGCGTCGCGCGCCGGGGCGTCCGACATGCCGATCGTCAGCAGCGGCAGGAACGACGCCCCCGCTCCCAGCCCGAGCAGCAGGAAGGCGAAGAACAGGTCTGGGAAGTAGCTCGCGTGCACGCCGCTGGTGCTCAGCAGCAACAGGCCGGCGATGATCCCCGACAGGCCGGCGGCGAGCGTGGCGATCGGGCCGAAGCGCTCGACCGCGCGCGCGGTGACGCCCATCGAGAGCACCGCGATGCAGAACGTGAGCGGCAGGAACGCGAGACCCGTGTGGATCGCGTCGTAGCCGAGCACGCGCTCGAGGTACAGCGAGCCGAGGAAGAAGGCGGAGAACATGCCCGTCACGAGCAGGCCGCGGACGACGCTCGACCCCATCAACAGGCGCAGCCGCAGAACCCGCAGCGGCATGATCGGGTTGGAGAGGCGCGCCTCCAGCGCCACAAACGCTGCCAGCAACGCCAGCGCGCCGCCGCCGGCGCCTAGCGTGCGCGCCGAGAAGAGACCGAATTCGCTGGACTTGACGATCGCGAACGCTCCCAGCATCGTCGCGAGCGTGATCAGGATCGAGCCGGCGACATCGACGCCGCCGGCGAGGCCGATTCCCTCGTTCTCCTCGATCAGCGCCAAGCCGAACAGGAACGCGAGCGCGCCGATCGGCACGTTCACGAAGAAGATCCAGTGCCAGTCGAGCGACTGCGTGAGCGCCCCGCCCGCGAGCAGCCCGATCGATCCGCCACCCGCGGACACGAACGCGTACATGCCCATCGCCTTCGCCTGATCGGCCCGCTGCGGGAACTCGGTGACGATGATCGCCAGGATCACGCTGGAGGCGACCGCGCCGCCGACCCCCTGCAGCAGGCGGGCGGCGATCAGCATCGCCTGGCTGCCGGACACCCCGCATAGCACCGAGGCGGCCGTGAACAGCACCAGGCCCGAGAGGAACACCTTCTTGCGTCCGACGAGGTCGCCGAGGCGGCCGGCAAACAGCAGGAAGCCCCCGAAGGTGATGAGGTAGCCATCCATCACCCACGTGAGATTGCCCTGGGAGAAGTGCAGGTCACGCTGGATCGAGGGGAGCGCGACGTTCACGATGGTGGCGTCGAGCACCATCATCAGCTGACCGAGGCAGAGCACGACGAGCGCTATCCAGCGACGGCGCTCGCGTCGGCCAAGCTCATCCTCGGCCGAGCGCTGCTGGTCTATGGCGGTGGCTTGGCTCATGCGCGCTCCTTTCGTTCGGCGACTACGCGATGCGCATGGAGCACTATAACATAGATCGTCATCTTTGCAGGTATGATCAATATTTTGTGATGATAGGTACCTAGTGGTATAATCGGAGCGTTATGGAGCACACTCAGGACCAGGATCGGGAGCGTTCGTACACCCCGGGCTCGATGGTGTTGCTCACACGCCTGGCCAAGCAGGTCTATCGACGCAGCAGCGACGAGCTGCTGGGGATGCACCTGCGCCACCTGATGACGCTCAGCTACCTGCGCGATCACGACGACGCACCGCAGCAGGAGCTGGCCGAGGCGTTCTGCATGGACGCCAACAACGTCGTTCTGCTGCTCAACGAGCTCGAGGACCGCGGGCACATCGCGCGTCGCCGCGACCCCACCGATCGCAGGCGCCACCGCGTCGAGCTCACCCCGGCCGGCCGCCGCGCGCTGATCGGGGCCGAGCGCGCGCAGGAAAGCATCGAGGACGAGGTGCTCGGCGCCCTCGATCCGGACGAACGCGCCACCCTGTGGCGGCTGCTGACGCGCGCGCTGTACGGCTCGGAGTCCGCCTCCGAGTCCTCCTCCCCCGCCGACGAGCAGGGACTCGCCGCCGCGCGCTGAGGCGAGTAGCAGGGCTAGGATTAGCCGCATACCCGAGCGCCTGTACTTCACCGACTCCGACGTGGCAAACGCGCTGATCGCCACCAACCCGATGGCGTTGCTGATCGGCTTCGCGCTCGACCAGCAGGTGAGCGTTCAGAAGGCGTTCAGCGGCCCGCTGGTGCTCGAGGAACGACTCGGCAGCCTCGACGCGGACGCCCTCGCCAATGCCGACCTGGAGCCGGTGTTTCGCCAGAAGCCGGCGATCCACCGCTTCCCCGGCTCGATGGCAAAGCGCGTGCACGAGCTGGCCGTCCACGTCCTCGACCGCTACGACGGCGACGCGGCACGCGTATGGACGGACGCCCATGACTCCACCACTCTGCGCACGAACATCGCCGCACTCCCGGGCTTTGGGGAGATGAAGGTGAAGTCGCTCGCCGCCGTCCTCGCCAATCGCTTCGGAGTCGACGCCGCCAAGCCGCTGGTGCCGGCGCACCCGACGCTCGGTAACGTCGACTCCGCGCAGGCACTGCTCGACTACCAAGCGGCCAAGCGGGCGCACAAGGCCGAGTGGATGGGCCAGAAGCGCTCGCGAGCCTAGAGGTTCATCCTGGAAATTCGGTGTGGGTTTGCCGGGTGCATGCGCGTGGCTGACGTTCCGTGGTGTTCGTGCGGTTCCGTGGTGTTCGTGCGCTGGCCGATTGGCGATCCCATCGATCGCCAATCGGTGGTAGTACGTGTGCGGACGCCGCGGGGCGTCAGACGCGTGCAGGCGCCGGCAAACACCATCGAATTTCCAGGATGGACCTCTACCCGGCTTGCACGCCGTCGGTTGCCGCCAGCCGTTCGTGCACGAGCCGCACCACCGCCGCGCCCTCCGCGACCGCGGTCGCGCAGCGCTTGATCGAGCCGGCACGCACGTCACCGGCCGCGTAAACCCCGGGCTCGCTGGTTTGGAGTGGTCCGTCCGCGCCCCCATCTGCGCCAGTCAGGACGAAACCATTGGCGTCTCTCGCCAGCGTGTCTCCGAGCCAATCGGTGCACGGATCGGCGCCGAGGAACAGGAACAGGGCGTGCAGCGGCACCGTCGTGCCGTCGGTGAGCGTGACTGCCTGCAGCTGTCCGTCCTCGCCGTTCAACTCGGCGACTTCGCTGCTGGCACGGACCGCGACCCCATTGCCCTCCAGCTCGTCGATCAGGTACTGCGACATCGTCTCGCGCAGGTCGCCGCGGCGATGCAGGAGCGTAACCAAGGCACCGCCGCGCGCCAGCCACACGGCCGCTTGGCCGGCGGAGTTGCCGCCGCCGACCACTCCCGCGCGCCGCCCGGCGCAGATCTGGCCCTCGAGCGGGCCGGCAGCATAGAAAACGCTGACTCCCTCGTAACCGTCGAGCCCGTCGATCGGCAACCGGCGGTAGTCGGCTCCGGTGGCGAGCAACACGGCGCGGGCGCGGATCTCGTTGCCGTCCTCCAGCTTCACCAGGTGACGATCGCCGCCTGGCTCGAGTGCCGTCGCGCGGTACGGACTGGCGATCCGGGCGCCGAACTTGCGGGCCTGCGTGACAGCGCGACTGGTCAGTTCGCCGCCGCTGATCCCCGCCGGGAAGCCGAGGTAGTTCTCGATCCGCCGGGAGGTGCCGGCCTGGCCGCCGAGCGCGGTGCTCTCGACGATCAGCGTGTCGAGCCCCTCCGAAGCACCGTACACCGCGGCGCCAAGACCGGCTGGACCGGAGCCCACGACGAGCAGATCCACCTCCTCGCGAGGCGCGAGCCGAAGACCGATCCCGAGCGCTCGCGAGAGCTCGCCGTTGCTCGGATTGACCATCTCCTCCCCACCCGGCAGCCGGACCTGCGGCGAAGCCTCCTCGCTCTCCAGCCACGAGTGCGGGAGCTTCTGCCGGCGGGCGAAGTCGAGCAGCCGGCGCGTGTCGGCCGAGACACGTGAGCCGACAATCTCGATGCCCACGCCCTGGCGCTGTTGCAGCAGCTCGCGCCGCTCCACGAAGGCCGTTAGCAGAAGGTCAGAGAGCGAGCCGTCTTCGAACAAGAGCTTGCGCAACGCCTCCCGGTCGACGGCGATGTAGCGCATCGGCTCTGTAGCGACGGCCGTCAGGAAAACCGTCTGCCCAGAGAGGAGGTTTATCTCCCCAATGAAGCCCGGGGCCTGGTGACGGACGATCTCCTGCCCCGCTCCGTCCAGCACCGCTGCCTCGCCCTCTAGGATCGCGATGAAGGGATAGTCGACGTCGCCGATCGCAAACAGCGTCTCTCCCACCTGGGCAGCGCGCTCCTCGCCGCAGGCTGCAAGCGTCGCGAGCTGCGAGCTCGACAGCACCCGGCTGACGGGACCAGTCACCAGCTCAACCCAGCGGCGAAGGCGGGAGCCTGGGTTCGCCCTGTACTTCCGGCACAAGCAGCGCAACGTCGTCCAGGAAGCACCACGACCACGTCTCATCCGGCTCGATCGAGCGAATCAGCGGATGGCCCGTTTCGAGCGCGTGCGCGCGGGCATGACGATTGGGAGAGCTGTCGCAGCAGCCGACCCTGCCGCACTCCAGGCAGATGCGCAGGTGCAGCCAGGGATCGCCAGTGGCCAGGCAGTCCTCGCAGCCGGGCACCGAGTCGGGCAGCTGCGCGATCCTGACATGGTCGAGGTGGGTGCATGAGGGCATGATCAGTACGAGATTAGACGCTAGTCACCGCGGCCTCGTTGCAGGTGACCCCGGCCACCTCGTGCAACGCCGCGGTGACCGGCGCGACGACGCAGAGTTCGAGCTGGTCGACCTGCGTGGCCGGCGGCGCTCGCGCCGTCGTAGCACCTGCGTCTCGTCGTAGCACCTGCGTCTGATCGCGGGCGAGCTGCAGATGGCGGACGTCCGCCAGCAGGTCGCCCTGTCGCTGATCACCGAGCTCGAAGGCTACAGCGTCTTCAAGCCCGGCGATTACAACCTAGCGGCACTCGACACCACGCTCGACCAGGTGGTCGCCTGGAGCGACGCGCTCTCGGCGCTTCGCCTTACCCTTCCGCCGCAGCCTGAGCCCAACACCCTCGAAGCCCGTCGGCCTCGAGGCGCCTAGATGGCTTGGACGTTCGCCGCCTTCGGTCCCTTGTCACCGGCCTCCGAGTCGTAGGTCACCTTCGCGCCCTCGGCGAGCGAGCGATATCCATCGCCGACGATCGCGCTGTGGTGGACGAAAAGGTCCTTCGTCTGATCATCGGGCGTAATGAACCCGAATCCCTTGTCGTCGCTGAACCACTTGACAGTTCCTGTAGCCATTGTCTTCCTCCGGCGTCGGTGCGTGCTGCGAACGCGGAGATGCTGTAAGCAAGGCTACGAGCGCGGGCACTGCGATGTTGGACAGCCTGTCCAACCTGATCCATCAACCGTAGCAGGACGCGGCGATCCATTACCCTCGATCGGTGCCGGAGAATCTACGCACACCCCTTGAAAACGGCATGCGCCGGGCGACCGGCGACGACGTCCCGGCGCTCGCCGCCTCCCTCGCCCGCGCCTTCCACGACGACCCCGTCGCGATCTGGTCGTGCAAATCGGATCGCCTGCGCCCGAAAATGCTGGAGCGCTTTCACTCCACGCGGCTGCGCCAGCTGCTCGAGCGCGAGGAGGTGTGGACCGACCCCGGCCTGCGTTGCGCCGCGCTGTGGGCGCCGCCAAAGCAGTGGCGCGAGAGCCCGCGCCAGGACCTCGAGATCGCCCGCTGCCTGCTGCACCCGCGCCTGATCTGGCGCCTGCCCCTGCTGGCGCGCGGCTTCGGCGGCATGGAGCTGGCCCATCCGGCCAAGCCCCCGCACTGGTACCTGGCGGTGCTCGGTACCGACCCAAGCGCCCAGGGCCAGGGACTCGGCTCGGCGGCGCTCGCGCCGGTGCTGGAGCGCTGCGACTCCGACGGCGTGAGCGCCTACCTGGAGTCCTCGAAGGAAAGCAACATCGCCTTCTACGCCCGCCACGGCTTCCGCGTCACGCGCGAGATCCAGCTTCCCAGGGGCCCGAAGATGTGGGCGATGTGGCGCGACTCCGCGTGATGGCCTGCTCGCCTGCTCCCCACCGCGCACCGGATTACGCGCGGGATTGCTCCTAACTAATACGCCTCCCGAGCCCCCGTCGGCGGCAAGAGCGCGCCGATGATCCAGAACAGCGGGATGAAGATCCCGATGATGAACATGATCCAGTGCCCCTTGCGGATCGAGATGATCCCGAGCGTGATCAGCAGGACGATGTAGATCGCGCCGAACAGGACGCCGGCGCCGGTTGCGAGAGCCAATGGGGGCATGGCGGGGACTCCTTCCGCTTTCAGGGAGTGCGCCCAGCATCCCATCGCGCGCGGGCGCCGTCATCACCCCGATCAGGTGATCCCGCGCCGCCGCATCGGGGCCGACCGCCGCGCTCCCGGAGCGCCTGCGCACTGTGACTGGCCGCACAGCCAAATTTGTGGCGCACCTGTCATCATTGACTGCGATGCTCGCCACCCGCCGGCTGATGCGGCAGCTGCCACCGGGACCGAGGCTCCCGGTCGCCGTCCAGACGCTTGCCACCTGGACGCGGCCAACCGCGGGGCTGCTGCGCGCTCGCGCCCTCTACGGCAAGCGCTTTACCGTGCGGCTGCTCGGCCAGCCGCCATTCGTGATCCTCTCGGACCCGGAGGACATCAAGGAGGTCTTCCAGGCGCCTCCCGACGTACTGCACCCAGGCGAGGGCGCCCGCATCCTCGAACCGATCCTCGGCCCCAACTCCGTGATCCTGCTCGATGAGGGGCCGCACCTGGCCCAGCGCAAGCTGATGCTGCCCGCGTTCCACGGCGAGGCGATGCAGCGCTTGGAGTCGCTGATGGTCGAGTTGACCGAGCGCGAGATCGCCGGCTGGCCGGTGGGAGAGCCCGTGGCGCTGCATCCCCGCCTACAGCGGTTGACGCTCGAGATCGTGCTGCGCGCCGTCTTCGGCCTGGGGCGCGGCGCCCAGCTCGACCGTCTGCGCGAGCTCTTGACCGAAGTGCTCGAGTTCGCCGAGAGTCCGCTGTCGATCCTGCCGGTCGCGCAGCGCCTGCTTGCCGGTCGCGGCTCGATGGGCCGGCTCGAACGGGCCGGCGAGGAGGCCGACCGGCTGATCTACGCGCTGATCGACGAGCGCCAGCGCGATGGCGGCGAGGGTCCGGATGTGCTCGCGCTGCTGCTGGCGGCGCGCCACGAGGACGCCTCGCCGATGAGCCGCCAGGAGCTGCGCGACGAGCTCGTGACGGCGCTCGTGGCCGGCCACGAGACGACCGCCTCGCAGCTTGCCTGGGGCTTTGAGCAGCTCGCGCGCGTGCCGCGCGTGCTTGCGCGGTTGACCCGAGAGCTCGACCGTGACCCCGACGACGACACCTACCTGACGGCCACGATCCAGGAGCTGATGCGCCGCCGGCCCGTGCTGATGAACGCCGAGCCGCGGCTGGTCAAGCAGCCATTGCGGATCGGCGGCATCGACTATCCGCCGGGCGTCGTGCTGATCGCGAGCGCGTTCCTCGTGCATCACGACCCCGATGTGTATGAGAACCCGAACGAGCTGCGTCCCGAGCGTTTCCTGGAGAGCGAGGGCGGCCGTGCGCCGGGCACGTACACCTGGCTTCCCTTCGGGGGCGGGCGGCGGCGTTGCTTGGGCGCTAGTTTTGCGATGTTGGAGATGAAGGTCGTGCTTGGCGCCGTGGTCGAGCGCTTTGCTCTGACCCCGATCGGCGAGGACGCCGAGACCGCACGAAGACGTTCCATCACAATCAGCCCTTCGCGCGGATGCGAAGTGCTGTTGCGCGAGCGTGTGTCAGAGCGACGAAGTGCACGCGACGTGGCTGAGCGCGTGCCGGTCGCTGCCGGCTGAGCGCATATTGCGCACGAGCCGAGCTTGACGCCGATCGAGCTCAGCCGAGCTGGGCCGGCGCTGGACAACTGGACGAGTACCCGTTCGGCCAACGCAGCGGTGGTGCTTTGGCCGAACGGGCTTTGACAGGGCGGGGGCGCCCCACTACCGTGGAATGGTCGGTCCGGGTGGGTCGTCAGGGGGCGTTTCGCCCGGCAAAGCCATGAGCCAAGGAGGCAGAGATGGTCAGCTGGCTTCGTTCCCACCCACGCAGCGGGGGCGTCGCGGCGCTGCTCGCCGCGATCGTCCTGTTGCTGCCCGTGCCGGGCGCCGGGGCGGCCAAGCAGCAGCGCAGCTACCTGGCGCTGGGCGACTCGCTCGCGTTTGGCTACCAGCAGGCCAAGTTCAACAGCCTCTTCCCCAACGAGGATCCGGCCGCGTTCGACGCCGGCTACGTCGACGACTTCGGCCACTTTCTGCTGAAGACCCACCGCGACACGAGCGTCGTCAACGACGGCTGCCCGGGCGAGACGACCGACTCGTTCATCGAAGGCCCGTGCAGGTACCAGCTCGCCTTCCCGCTGCACCACCCATACATGGGCGCCCCGACCTCCTCGCAGCTCTCCGACGCGCTCGCCTACCTGAACGCGCACCCGGGCACGGTCAGCCCGATCACGCTCGACATCGGCGCCAACGACGCCCTCGGCGTGATCGAGGGGACTTGCCACAACGAACCGGCGTGCATCGCGGCGCACGCGCCGGCTCTGTTCGAACACATCGCGACCAACCTGGGCGCGATCCTCGCCGACCTGCGCGGCGCCGCGCCGCAGGCGAAGATCGTCGTACTCGGCCTGTACAACCCGTTCGGCATGACTATTGCCGGCGGCGACGAACTGACCGCGGCGCTGAACGAAGTGATACGCAACGTCGCCACTGCGGCGCAGGCGCGCTTCGCTGACCCGCTGCCCATCTTCAACCCCCCGGGCGCGCGGGAACAGCCGACGATCTGCCTGCTGACGAACATGTGCACGCCGCTGACCGACATCCACCCGACCGACCTCGGCTACGAAGTGCTCGGCGACCTGGTGCTCAGGCGCTACCTGCCCGGCGCTCCTTGGCGGCCGTAGCCGCGACCCCATGGCGGACGCGGTCGCGCGCGTCGGCGTAGCGCAGTACCTCATACAGGATCAGCGCCGTCATGGCGGCAGCCAGCACGGCGAGCGTCGCCAGCGAGGAGATCGCGAGCGCGCGCTCGACCGGGATGAACGCGATCAGCAGCACGCCGCACACCAGCCGGCGGCGGCTGAGCGTGTGCATGTTGCGCAGGCGGAAGGCGACGTGCGCGAGCAGGTACAGCGCCGCGCCGCCGAGCAGCGCCACCGCCGGAACCGTCGCGAGCGGCGCCGACACGTCGGCCAGCGTGTGCTTGACCCCAACCGCCAGCAGCGCGATGCCGGCGACCATCGGGAAGTGCAGATAGGAGTAGGAGTCGCGCGCCAGCTCGTTGCGCTCGCGCCCCTCGGCGGCGCGCGAGAGGCGGCGCTCGGCGACGATCGCGGTGACGTCGAAGTACACCCACCACAGCGCCGCCGCGACGACCATCCCGAGCACGGCCGCCACGACGATGCCGGCGTCGAGCACACTCTTGGCGCCGACACCGAGCGCGACGATCGACTCGCCCAGCGCGATCAGCACGATCAGACCGTGGCGCTCGGCGAAGTGGCCGGGGACGAGCTTCCAGCCATCGGCTCCGAACAGGTAGGGGCCGAGCATGTCGAGTCCGAGCGCGAGCGCCCACAGCCCGATTTGCGGCGCGCCTTTGGCAAACGCCGCGGCGCCGATCAGACCCACGCCGACGGCGGTGCTGCCGGCGAGCCCGACAACCGAATGGCGCAGCTGTGGATCGTCGCGGCTGGCGATCCCGAACAACACGATGTGCGCGCCGCGCACGACCGCGTAGACACAGGCAAACAGCAGCGCCTCGCGCCCGAACGCGCCCGGCACGCACAGGGCAGCCACCAGCAGCGCGGCCATCGCCGCGAACATCGCCAGCCGCACGCTGCCCTCCTCCGGGTCGATCACGCTCGTCAGCCACGCGTACCCCACCCACGACCACCACAGCACGCCGAGCACCAGCAGTCCCTTGAGCACTCCTTCCCACGTTGGCGTGCGCGCCATCAGCGTCGTGCACTGCGTCAGCGCGAGCACGAACACCAGGTCGAAGAACAGCTCCAGCGGCGTCACCCGCTCGCCTTCGCGCATCACGGCCGTCAGGCGCGGGGTGCGTCGCTCGGAGACGGTGCTCATAGGCCCATCTTGGCAACCCTGCCATGCCCCAGCGTGCGCGCGCCGGCGAAGTCGCTACGCGGCTCAGCCGCCGCCGGACGTCGCGACAGCCATCGTCAGCGTAATCACGACCAGCACGGCCGAGACGCCCATGATCGCGCGCTGGCCGCGCAGAT
Organism: Solirubrobacteraceae bacterium; assembly: GCA_035938935.1. GTDB lineage: Bacteria > Actinomycetota > Thermoleophilia > Solirubrobacterales > Solirubrobacteraceae > Palsa-744. Next base: position 42,949 of record DASZGH010000095.1, on the reverse strand, counting down.
TGCTCGGGAAGTCGGGCCTGCGCAGACCAACGCCCAGCGACAGGATCAACGCCCAGGCGACCAGCACCCCGCCCGCGACGTAGAACGGGGCCTTGCTCTTGGCCGTCGCCAGAACAGGGGCGAGCTGGGCTAGCACGGCGTGCATACGCGCGCGAGAGTAACGCATCGCACGGCCCCCCGTCGGCCTGCCCCCCCCCGCCTACACGGCCCGGCACCGCGCGTCGGTCCGACGGCGCAGCGCGCCCTCAGGCACGACGGACGCGTGGCATATGCTCTGCAGCGCGATGAGCGACGCGGTGCGCACTCCCGACGAGGTGCTCGAAGGGCTGCCGGACTTCCCGTTCGCGGCGCACTACCGCGAGCACGAAGGCCTGCGCCTCGCGCACGTCGACGAGGGCGAAGGCGCGCCGGTGCTGTTCATGCACGGCGAGCCGACCTGGTCGTTCTTGTGGCGCAAGGTGCTCGTGCCGGTGCGCGACGCGGGCTTTCGCTGCATAGCGCCGGACCTGCCCGGCTTCGGGCGCTCGGACAAGCCGGTGGATCTCGACTGGTACTCCTACGACCGCCACGTCGCCGCGATCGCACCGCTCATCGAGCAGCTCGACGTGCGCGGCGCCACGATGGTCGTGCACGACTGGGGCGGTCCGATCGGTCTGCGGCTGGCCGTCGAGCACGCCGAGCGCTTCGACCGCCTCGTGATCCTCGACACCGGCCTGTTCACCGGACACCAGAAGATGACCGACGCCTGGACGGCGTTCCGGGACTTCGTCGAGCGCACCGAGGACCTGCCGATCGGGATGCTGGTGCGTGGCGCCTGCAAGAACGACCCGGGCGACAAGGTGATCGCCGCTTATGAGGCGCCGTATCCGAACGCGGCATCAAAGGCGGGCGCGCGGGCGTTCCCGCTGATGATCCCGCGCTCCCCCGAGCTGCCGGGCGCCGCCGAGGGACAGCGTGTCCTCGACGCGCTGCGCGAGGACACGCGCCCGACGCTGATGTTGTGGGCAGACTCGGACCCGGTGCTGCCGCTCGCGACCGGCGAGCGCTTCGCCGAGGCGATCGGCCGCGAGAAGCCGCGCGTGATCGAGGGCGCCTCGCACTTCCTGCAGGAGGATGCGGGGCCGGAGATCGGGCGCCAGATCGCCGAGTGGCTGACCGCCTGAGCCGACGTCCGGCGTCAGACCGACGCGACCCCCCGTGGACGCGTCAATCGTGCGAGCCGTCGGTGAGCCGGGCCGGCTCGGACGCCGCCTGGAGCCCCGGCTCCGAACGCGAGGCGCGCAGCTCGTAGCCGCGACGAACGCTCGCGTCGGCGCCGGCCAGGACCCTGTCGGCCTTCATCGCTCGCGCGAGGCCCTCTGAGAGCGAGCGCGGCAAGAGCACGCCCAGCGCCTGCGTGCGCTTGGATGACTTCGGCACCCACACTTCGACGCGGCCGGTCTGTAGCGCCTCCACGATCGCGTCGGCGACGTCGCTCGGCTGCAGGCTCTTCAGGCCGCGCGCCTCGCCCAGACCCGAGCCAAGCTCGGTGTTGACGACGAACGGCATCACGTAGCTGAGGTCGATATGGGCTCCCATCAGCCGCAGCTCGCCGCGCACGGCCTCGGTCAGGCCGACTACCGCGTGCTTGGTGGCCGAATAGGTGGCGCCGCCGGGAGAGCCGTACTTGCCGGCCTGCGAGGAGATGTTGACGATGTGCCCGCTCTCGCGCGGGACCATCCGCTCCAGCGCCAGCTTCATGCCCGTGATGACCCCGTGCAGGTTGATGTCGACCATCCGCCGCGCAGTCAGGTCGTCCTCGTCGACGAAGCGGCCGATCTGCATGATGCCGGCATTGTTGACGAGCACGTCGATCGGCCCCAGCTGCCCTTCGGCGCGATCCAGGAATGCCGAGAACGAAGCCCTGTCGGTGACGTCCAGCGGCGCAGCGATCGCGCTCGGCCCCAGCTCGGCGGCGGTCCGCTCGGCAGCCGCGAGGTCCACGTCGCCGATCGCCACCCTCATCCCCTGGCGCAGCAGCGCCTGGGCGGTCGCCTTGCCGATCCCGCGCGCGGCGCCCGTGATCGCGGCGACTTGGCCGGCGAGGATGCGAGGCTTTCTGGCCATCGGTTCCCCTACCTTACGACACCGCATCTTCGGAGAGCGTCAACGGTTTAAGCAGCAAGGCCATCGCGGTGCACCGCGGATGGCTCCGGAGAGGGGACCGGGCCCGGGCGATCCACGGCTTCGCCCGGGCTCGTGTATGGGCCGATAGGCTTGTCGGGTGGCGTCGTTTCGCTTCCGCTCTCAGCGCATCGCCTACACCGAGTACGGCGGAGGCCTGACCGCGCTGAGCAAGGAGGGCACACGCGGGCGCGCGGCCCGGCGCACCGCCGCCGCCAAGCGGCCGGTGATCCTCGTGCACGGGCTCCTGCTCTCCCAACAGATGCACCGCCCCCTGGCCAAAGACCTGGCCGCCCGGGGCAACCGCGTGATCACCGTAGACCTCCTCGGGCACGGCGAGTCGGACCGGCCGCGGGACATGTGGCGCTACTCGATGCACTCGTTCGGCGAGCAGCTGGTCGCGCTGATGGACCACCTCCAGATCGAAGAAGCGGTGGTGATGGGCACCTCGCTGGGCGCCAACGCGTCGCTGGAGGTCGCCGCCCGAGCGCCCGAGCGCCTGCGCGGCATGGTCGTCGAGATGCCGGTGCTCGACAACGCGCTGCTCGCCTCGGCGCTTACGTTCACGCCGATCCTCGTCGGCCTGACCTTCGGCGAGCCGCTGATGAAGCTGGTCTCGCGCGTCACGCGGGCGATCCCGCCGCGGCTGCTCCCCTACTACGGCAACGTCGTGCTCGACCTCGTACGCCAGGACCCCGGCCCGGGCGGGGCGCTGCTGCAGGGATTGTTCTTCGGACGGATCGCACCGCACCGCAGCGAACGGCGCACGTTCAAGACCCCCGCCCTGATCCTCGGCCACCGGCGCGACCCGGTTCACCCTTTCTCTGACGCGGGCATGCTCGCAGAAGAGCTGTCCGAGTCGCGCCTGATCGAAGCCGACTCGCTGCTCGAGCTGCGCCTGAAACCGGAGCGGCTGACCGACGAGATCGCGGCTTTTCTGGACGAGGTGTGGGCGCCGCGCCAGCGTACCGCCCATTCGCGCCGCGCCAAGCCCAAGGCCGGCTAGCCCGGCGAGCGCTCAGCTCGGTGGGAATAGTTCGAATTCGGCTATCGCCACATCCCCCGGCTTGGCGGCAGTCGAACCCGAGGGGGCCTTGACCAGCCACAGGGTGACGTAGCGGAACGACTTGCCCTTCGTCTTCAGCTTGAAGGTCGTGTCCTTCTTCTCGAGCACTTTCAGCCCGACCAGCCGCGTCCACGCGGGATCGGTGATCGAGGTGGGGAGCGTGGTTCCGTTGGTGCCGTAGATTTCGACGGTCGCGCCCGTGGTCGCGGTCATTACCGCGGCGCTGCCGAGCTTCTGCGATGACTTCAGGTCGAGCAGCAGCCCCTCGGCCATGTGCGGGGCCTTTTCCGGCTGTACCTGCGCGGTCCAGACGGTTTTCGCGTCGCCGTCGATCGTCAGGCTGGGGTCGCCGAACAGCGAGGCCGCGTAGGCGTAGGGGTTGTAGACGGAGGCGGCGTTGGTATCGAGCAGGATCGGGCTGGGCGGTTCGGGGCCGGATTGCGATTCGGTTTTTTCTTTTGCGCCTTCTTCTTTGGCGCCGCTGGATTCGCTGGTCGACGTTTTGGTGCTCGTGCTCGATTCCGTTTCGGGCGGGAAGACGGGCGCTGAGGATTCCGAGCTTTTCGTCGTAGGCGTGGGCGCCTGCGTCGGGATCTTCGGCGCCCCCGGCGCCACCGTCGTCGGGATTCCCGGCGCGCCGCCGCCGGTCGCGGTCCCCGGCACGGGCGTCGTCGGCACGGCCGTCGCTGGCCTGATCGCCACCGCCACGACCTTCGGCTTGGGCTTCGGCTTGGTCAGCGCCGCGTACGCGGCAACCGAGGCGCCGACGGCCAGCAGCGCGGTGGCGCCGAGGATCGCGACTCCCGTGCGCCAGCCGGGGCCCGCGTCCAGGCTGCCGGGGGCGCCGGCACCGCACTGGAGGCACCAGTCCTGCCCCTCCTGCATCGGCGCTCCGCACTGCGCGCACTCTGACATGGGGGTCATTCTGACACTTCCAGGGCGCTCGGCCGCCGGTAGGGCGTGCTGTGCAAGGCGCCGACGGTGTGCGTGGCGGCGCTACCGCGGCGCCGGCGGACCGCCCGCCACGATGTCTTTCCCGGTCGGCGTCAGCCGCTCGTCGAGCTCGAGCTGCCAGTAGTAGCGCGTGAAGGTCACATTGCGCCGGTACTCGCCGACGTGCGGCTCGACGGCCTCGCCGCTAGCCATGCGCACGATCAACTCCGGATACGAGCGCCCCGGCAGCGCGGCGAGCACCGGCGCGGGGAAGGCGCCGCCGAAGCGGGTGTTGACGTCGGTGATGCGCACCCCCAGCTCGGGATCGCGGAACACCTGGATGGTGGCTGGCCCGCGCACGCCGAGCGCCTCCATCGCGCGCCGTCCCAGCTCCACCAGTTCCGGGTCCTCGATCACCGTGCCCTTGATCGACTCTCCCCCGCGCGACTCGAGCATCGTGCGCGGGATCGCATTCAGGCAGCGTCCGCGCAGATCGCCGAGACAGTCGATCGACAGCTCCGGCCCGCCCATCGCGCGCTGGACCATCGTCGGCTCCTCCACGTAGTCGACGAAGAAGCGCATCTGCGCAGCGTCATGCGCGAAGTGGATCGAGCGCGCCCCCGAGCCCTGCCGCGGCTTGACCATGACGGGGTAGGCGAGCGCGTCGAGGTCGTCTTCCGGCAGGACCGTCGGCGGCGAGGGCAGCCCGAGCCGCTCCAGCAGCAGGTGCGCCTCGTACTTGTCGTAGGTGGCACGCGCAACCTCGGAGGAGGGCACGAGCGCTGGCAGCTTGGCTGCGGGAGAATCGCTCTCGCGGGCGAGCGCCAGCACCTCGATGTCCAGATCGGTGAGCGGCAGCACCGCCCCCACCCCGTGCTGGTCGCAAAGCGCCCGCAGCGCCGGCACGTAGCCGGGATCGTCGATCGGCGGCGGCGCACAGCGCACCTGCGCGGCGTACTGGGCCGGCGCCAGCGGGTTCGGGTCGACCGCGACCACGGTGGTGAGCGCGGCAAAGCAGGAGACGATGTCGTAGCGCTTGCCGACCCCCGTGAGCATCACCGCCGGGGTCATGCCCATCCTCCCGTCTCGCCCTTGTACAGACCCGACCCGCCGAGGACGATCGCGACCGTCCGCCACAGGATGCGCAGGTCGAGCGCCAGCGAACGGTGCTCGATGTAGTAGAGGTCGAGCTCGATCCGCTCACTCCAGGGCAGCGACGTACGCCCGTGCACCTGCGCCCAGCCGGTGATGCCCGGGCGGATCGCTAGCCGGCCGCGCTGGCGATCGCTGTACTGCGCGACCTGCACCGGGATCGTCGGGCGCGGGCCGATGAAGGACATGTCGCCGCGCACGACGCCCAGCAGGTTTGGCAGCTCGTCCAGCGAGCTGCGGCGCAGCAGCGCGCCGACGCGCGTGACGCGCGGGTCGTCCTCGTTGATCGCGAGGCCCGCGCCGATGTGCTCCGCTCCCGCGACCATCGTGCGTAGCTTGAGCAGATCGAACTCGCGCCCGCCCCTGCCCACGCGCCGCTGCCGGTAGATCGGGTGCCCGGACGACTCCAGCCGGATCGCGACCATGGCCACTGCGATCACCGGCGCGGCGAGCAAGAGCGCCACACTGCCGAACACGATGTCGATCGCGCGCCGGATCATCGGTATGCCTCAAAGGGGGGCCTTACGACACAAAGGGGGGGTGCAAAGGGGGGGCTTACGCGCCGTCTGCCATCGAAACGAGCGCTCACCGCGTACCCTCCGCGGCCTGCCACGACGCCTCGGTGCCGTGGCGCAGCCAGTCCCACAGGCCCGCCGCCGGCGAGGCGGCGGTGAGCACGTAGTAGCGCGCGATCAGCAGCGGCCGCGCCGGCGCGACGCGAGCGAGCGCGGCGGCAAACAGCAGCGCCAGCTGTAGCGCGAGCGTGACGAGGTACACCGTGCCCGCGCCGAGCACGACCACCGCGGCGTTGCACGCGAGCGCCAGCGCATGCAGGAACGGCAGCAGGTAGCGCAGCACGCGGTGCGAGAGGATCATCAGCGCGTACCCGGGCGGATAGCCGCGCGGGGAGAGCATGCCCCCGCGCACGACGATCGGCCAGGTGTGCGACATCATTCGCCGCTTGCGCCGCCACTCGCCCTCGATCGAGGGCACCATCTTCTCGGTGGCGCGAGCCGCCGGCGCCTCGACCGCGCGCCAGCCGCGCTTGACCATGTTGAAGGGGAAGGACAGGTCGTGGCCCATGACGGGATCGACGACGATGTAGGACTCGCGGCGGGTGGCGTAGATCGCGCCGTTGCCGGCGGTGATCGAGCACAGCCGCGACTCGCGCGCGCGCAGCGCCATCTCGTAGCTCCAGTAGACGCCCTCCTGGTTGGTGGCGTCCTCGCCGTCCGTCGCTTGCGCGTCGCGCACGAAGCGCACCCGCCCGCACGCGTACCCCACGCGCGCATCGGCGAAAGCCGCGACCAGCTCGCGCAGCGCCTCCGGCGCCCACAGCGCGTTGGCGTCGGAGAATGCCACGATCTCGCCCCGCGCGCGCTCGACCGCGGCGTTCTGCGCGGCGATCTTGCCGCCGCGCGGCAGCTCGAGCACGAGATCGGCGCCGGCCGTGCGCGCGCGCGCGGCGGTGGCGTCCTCGCAGCCGTCGCAGGCGACTATCACCTGCAGCAGCTCGCGCGGATAGTGCAGCGCCAGCGCATTCGCCACCTTCCCCCCGATCACCCGCTCCTCCTCGTGGGCGGCGACGATCAAGGAGACGCTCGGATCGGGGGGATGGTCTTGGCGCGCCTTCCCTGTGCCGCGCGCCGCCGACGCCGAAGCGACATCGCCCGCCCCGAACACGCGCGCGAGCAGGCCGATGAAGAGCGCATACCCCACCTGCGTCCAGGCGATCGGGGCGACGGCGATCCAGAAGATGGCTTCGAGAGCGGGGCGCATGGCTCGCATTCTCTCCGCTCAGCCGAGCAGCCGCTCGTACAGCCGCATATGCGCCACAGCGATCCCTCTCCAGGAGTAGAGTCCTTGGGTGGCTGCCCTGGCCTTCACGCACATTTCGGTCAGGGCGGCCCTATCGCCCAGCAGCTCGCGCAGCGCGGCGCCAAGCGCGCGGGCGTCGCCGGCGGGCACGACGTGGGCAGCGCCGGTGTCCCGCGCCAGCTCGGGGAAGCCGCCGACGTCGCTGAGCAGTAGCGGCTTGCCAAACGCCAGCGCGGTGAACAGCACCCCCGACTGGTCGGCCTGCAGGTAGGGCAGCACGACCAGGTCGGCGCGCTCGAAGTAGCCGGGCAGCTCGCGCTCGTCGATGAAGCGAGCGTCGAAGCGCACGCTGGGCGGCGCGGCGGCGCGCAGGGGCGCTATGTCGAACTTCGGCAGGCCGGCGATCCATAGCTCCGCGTCCTTTATCGGCGCCTGGCCGTCCACGCCCCGCCACGCGTCCAGCAGCACGTCGATGCCCTTGTACGGGCGCAGCAGCCCGAGCATCAGCACGACGGGCTTGTCGGTCTCGTGCGGTGGCGCGGGCGCGGGCGCTCCCGGTGCTCGCTCGGCCAGATAGCTGAAGGCGCCGTGCGCGATCACATGCACGCGCTCGCCGTCGACGCCCAGCTCTCCCACCAGCCGCGCGCGGCCGCGCTGCGAATGGACGACGATCGCATCGAAGCGCTCGTAGCAGCGCCGCTGCGCGGCCAGCTGGCCGGGGCGGGGCTCGCGCGGGAGGATGTCGTGCGAGGTCAGCACCAGCGGCCGACGCGCGCCGGACGCCGTGCGCCTGGAGGGCAGCAGGTGGCGGTCGAGCGCCTGCACTGGCAACCATTGGAAGTGCACGACGTCGGCGCCGCGCGCATGCCGGCGGTAGCGGAGCATGTCGGGGACGTGCTCGGCGAGCTTGGCTGCGCCCCGCACCCTGCCGCCCGCGGCGCCGAAGGCGTGGCGGTAGAACAGCTCGTTGCGGACATAGCCGCCGGGCCGCGGCACCGACCCGTAGGCAAAGCGACTGCACACCAGCTCGACGCTCGCACCGGCGCCCGCCAACGCAGCGCACAGCGAATGGTCGTAGGGTGGCGTGTAGGAGGAGGGGTCGACGACGTGGACGCGCACGAGGCAGGGACAATAGGACTCAGGACAGGCGTCATGGCGACCCCGGGCGACGCCGACACGTCCACCCCGGGCCAAGCCGGCACGTCCACCCCAGGCCAAGCCGGCACGTCCACCCCAGGCCAAGCCGAGACGTCGACCACTGGCCAAGCTGGTACGCCCGCCGCCACAGCGCAAGCCGACACGTCGGCCGCCACCGGTGACGCCACGCGCGAGGACGCGCCGGGCGGCGCGGCCCTGGCGCTCACGTTCGCCCACGGAGCGCTCAGCTACTGGACGAGCGTGTTTCCGCGCGTGTGCGTCCACGTCGCCCGCTGGCGCCGCCGCGCGCGGCGCATCCCCGATCCCGTGCTCAGGCAGTTAGCGATGGAGGCGCTAGCCAAGCGCGGGAACATCGAGGGCGCCGCCGCCTTCGCGGCGTTCGCCCCGCTCCGCCACCGTGGCGCGGCGACGCGGGCGGCGAGCGCCTTCCAGTGCGCCTACAACCTGCTCGACATGCTCGGCGAGCAGCCGAGCCCCGACCCCGTGCGCGACGGGCGGCGGCTGCACGAGGCGCTCGTGTACGCCGTCTCGATCCCGCCCACCCCGGGCGGGGACTCAATCACGCGGCTGGACTGGTACGAGCACCACCCCCAGCGCCGGGACGGCGGTTACCTGGACTCGATTCTCGACGAGTGCCGCGCGGCGTTCGCCGAGCTGCCCTCCGGCGAGACGGTGGGGCCGTGGGCGCGGGCGGCGGCCGACCGGATCGTCGCCTTCCAAAGCCTGAACCTGAGCGAGGCGCAGGGCGACCACGAGGGGCTCGAGCGCTGGGCCAAAGAGGCCACCCCCGAGGGCGCCGACCTGCGCTGGTGGGAGACCGCCGCCGCGGCCGGCTCCTCGCTGGCCGTACACGCGCTGATCGCGGCCGCCGCCGAGCCGCGCCTGCCGCCAACTGAGGCGCAGGCGCTGGCCCAGGCCTACTTTCCCTGGATCGGCTGCCTGCACTCGCTGCTGGACAACCTGATCGACAAACGCGAGGACGAGGCGGCGGGGCATCGCAGCCTGCTCGAGTACTACGACGCGTGGCAGGCGGCCGAGCGGCTGGGAGCGTTGACCCACCGTGCGCGGGTGGCCGCTGCGGGAATCTCCCATTCGCGGCGCCATACAGTTATGCTCACGGCAATGATCGCAAACTACTTGTCAAGCCCGGAGGCGCGCGGTCGCGACCTGCGCCCGGCGCGCGAGGCGGTGATCGCCGGCGGTGGGCCGCTCGTCGGGGCAGCGATGGTTGTGTTCAGGGTCAGGCGACTCAGCGGCTAGCGCCGGCGGTCCGGGGGGACCACGGGTCACGAGGAGAGGGGTAGGGTTATCAGATGCTGGAATTGCGCGATCTCGTAAAGCACTACGAGACGGCAGGCGAGGAGACGGTCAAGGCAGTCGACGGCGTCTCGATGGCGGTGCAGGCCGGCGAGATGGTGGCTCTGTACGGGCCAAGCGGCTCGGGCAAGACGACCCTGCTCTTGATGGTGGCGGCCCTGCTGGCGCCCACCAGCGGGCGGGTGTTCGTGGGCGGGCGCGACGTCTCGTCGCTCTCGGAGCGCGAGGCTTCGCACTTCCGCCTGCGTGAGATGGGGTTCGTGCGTCAGAACTTCGACCTGCTGCCCGGCGTCAGCGCGATCGACAACACGGTGCTGAAGCTGCTCAAGGACACCCCGTGGAAGCAGGCGCACAACCGGGTGCGCCCGCTGCTCGAGCGACTGGGGCTGGGCGCGCGGCTCAACCATCGCTCCGAGACGCTGTCGATGGGCGAGCGCCAGCGCGTGATGATCGCGCGCGCCCTCTCGACCGAGCCGAAGCTGCTGCTCGCCGACGAGCCGACCGGCAGCCTGGACACGGCGCGCAGCCGCGAGGTGCTCGAGTTGCTGTGCGAACTGTGCCGCGAGCGCGGCGTGGCGATCGTGCTCGTCAGTCACGACCCGCAGGCGGCCGGCTACGCCGACCGCGTGCTCGCTCTGCGCGACGGCAAGCTGGCGGACTATGAGCCCGAGAGGGCCTTCGTAGGATGAGATTCGCCAATGCGCTGCACCTTTACCGCGTGCGCCTGCGCGCACGACTGCTGCAGGAGTGCTTCGCGATCGTCGGCATCGCCGCCGGCGTCGGGCTGTTGTTCGCCTCCCAGATAGCGAGCTCGAGCCTGTCGAGCTCGGTGGGGCAGCTCAACAGCGGCATCGTCGGCGGCGCGACGCTGCAGCTGACGGCGCGCGACGCGCACGGTTTTCCAGAACGACTCGTCAGCGAAGCTCGCAAGCTGGGAGGCGTCCGCGTCGCCGCCCCGCTTGTGGAAGTGCCAGCCAACGCGAAGGGGCCCAGGGGAAGCCAGTCGGTCGAGCTTGTGGGCGCCGACGACAACCTGATCAGGCTCGGCGGCGCGCTCGTGCGCAAGGTGAAACTGACGCCGTTCGGGACGATCGGCTTCGTCGTGCTCCCTAGCCCCGTGGCCAAGACGCTGGGGGTCCGCAAATACGGCGACGTGCTGAGCATGCAGGCCAATGGCAGCTCCAGCGAAGCGGTGCTGTACGCGCAGCTGAGAGCGCGCGAAGTGGGACCGCTGATCGACAGCCCGATCGCGGTCGGGCCGATCGAATACGCACAGGAAATGAGCGGCCTGAAGGGCCGCGTCACACGCGTGCTGGTCGAGCCGGCGCCCGGGCGCGGCGCCGAAGTGCGCGCCGGCCTGCTGCGGCTGGCTGGCGGGCGGCTCGGGGTCGAGTCCTCCGGCTACGACGAAGTCCTGTTCGCCAAGGCCGCCGCCGCGACCAACCAGTCCACGCAGCTGTTCGCGGTGATCAGCGCCCTGGTGGGCTTCCTGTTCGCGTTCAACGCGATGCTGCTCACCGTCCCCCAGCGCCGGCGGCTGATCGCAGATCTGCGCCGCGACGGCTACACCCCGCAAGCCGTGATCGGCGTGCTGATGCTCGACGCCGTCGTGCTCGGCGCGATCGCCTGCGCGCTGGGGCTCGCCCTCGGCGACGAGCTGTCGATCCACCTGTTCCATTCCAACCCCGGCTACCTCTCCTCCGCGTTCGCGGTCGGCACACAGCGCGTCGTGAACGCACAGAGCGTGGCGGTCGCTGTGCTCGGCGGCATGGGGGCCGCGAGCGTGGCGGTGCTGAGCCCGCTGCGCGACATCGTCTCGCGCGACCCGCTCGCCGCGATCGCCGTTCGCGAGGAGCGCGTCGGCAGCGTCTCGCGCACGCTGATTGTGCTCGGCGTCGTCTGCCTGGCCGCCACGCTTGCGATCCTGCTGGCGGCGCCGCAGGCGGCGATCGTCGGGATGGTGACGCTGGTGGCGGCGCTGCTGTGCCTACTGGCGCTGCCGCTCGTGGGAGTGCTCGCGCTGGTGCGGGCGCTGGCGCCGCGGATCGTCAGCGCGATCCCCCACATCGCCTCGATGGAGCTGCAGGCCGGGCGCTCGCGCGCGATCGCTATCGCCGCGACCGGGGCAGTCGCCGTGTTCGGCAGCGTCTCGATCCAGGGCGCCCACAGCGACCTGCTCGCCGGCCTGTACAACGCGGCCGAAGACGCCAACGCCGCGACCGACGTGTGGGTGTCGGCGGCAGGAAGCTCGAATCTGCTGATGACATCTCCGTTTCCGAGCACGCAGCGCTCGCGGCTGATGGGACTGCCGGGAGTGCGCGAAGCGCGGGTCTACCGTGGCGGGCTGCTGGACTGGGGCGATCGGCGTGTGTGGGTGATCGCCCCGCCGCGCTCAGCCTCCCCGCTGGTGCCGCCCAGCCAGCTGGTCGAAGGCGACGTCGCCGCGGCCGATGCACGCGTGCGCGCAGGCGGCTGGGCGGTCATCTCACTGGCGCTCGCGCAAGCGCACAAACTGAAGATCGGCGACGCGTTCACGCTGCCCTCGCCCGTGCCGACGAGCTTCCGGGTGGCGGCGGTGAGCACGAACATCGGCTGGGCGCCGGGGGCGATCGTGATCGACGCCGAGGAGTACGCCAGGGCTTGGAGCTCACAGGACGCCGGCGCCTTCCAGCTGCTGGCCAAGCCCGGCGTCCCGCCGTCGCAGGTTGCCCGCGAAGCGCGCGCCGCGCTCGGCGGCGAAACCGGGCTGCAGGTGCAGACCGCCCAGCAGCACGAAGCAAAGCTGAAGGCGATCACCCGGCAGGGGCTGGAACGGCTCTCCCAGATCGCGACCCTGATCCTTGTCGCGGCCGTGCTGGCAATGGGCGCGGCGATGGGCGCGATGATCTGGCAGCGCCGCCCGCGCCTTGCCAAGCTCAAGCTGGAGGGGTTCGCGCGCGTGGAGCTGTGGCACACGCTGGTGCTCGAGAGCGCGATGCTGCTAGGCGTCGGCTGCTTCAGCGGCGCCGTGGTCGGCCTGTTCGGCCAACAGCTGCTCGACCGCGCGCTGAACCTCGTGATCAACTATCCGGTCGTCAGCTCGGTGGGCGTGGTCGTGGCGCTGTCGAGCCTGGCGCTCGTGACCGCGGCGGCTGTGCTGATGGTCGCGATACCGGGGTGGTTCGCCGCGCGCGTGCCGGCAGGCCTGGCGCTACAGGACTGAGTCCGGCGGTAGCGACCGCGTCCCGGCGGTAGCGGCTGGCCCCGGCGGTAGCGGCTGAGCCCGTCTTTCGTGGTTCATCCTGGGATGAACCACGTCGCAGCTCGACCGGCGCCACCGGCCGGCCGAGTGCGACAGAGCTCTGCCGGGCGGTGCCGCCGCTACCGGCGGCGAGAGCGCGGGCACGGAACGTGCGCCGTCGCGTTCGCCGCGCTACCGTCCAGGAAGGCGAACCGCGCGGTGAAAGGGAAGCCCCCGTGCGGGCAGCGCTGGGGCACCTCGACGCCCGTCGGTTTGTAGCCCACCAGCCGCCCGTGCACGTGCTTGTAGTACGTGAGGTGGCCGGGGCCGATCGTCGAATTGACGTTGATGATCGACACCGGCGGGCCGTTAGTGACGCTCGGGATCAGCGGGATCGCCGCCGAGAGGTCTTCGCCGAAGGCCCCTCCGCCGTTGACCAGTTCGCCGGCGAAGACGATCTGGGCATAGACCGGAGCGAGACCGTTGGCGTAGAACAGCACGACGACGTTGCCGTTTTTCGGCGGCCCCATCAGCGCCTGGATTTCGGGGATCTCGTGCCCGGCGTTCTGGCCGAACGGGACCTCCACGAAGGCGCTACCCATACCCACGCGCGAGTTGGACGGACAGCCCGACAGCCCCTTTTCTTCCAGCCGTTTGGGCTGGCATTCGGCGGTGCCAAGCGAGCTCGTCAGGTAGTTCATGCCCGGCGGCATGCGCAGGTCGACGTGCGTGAGCGGCGAGGGCAGCCCGCCTTCGGTGTCGGAGATCGTGAAGTCGAAGCCGATCGTGGTCGATGCGCCATAGCGGTCGGGCGTGAACGACGCCCGCAATGTCACCGCCTCGGATGCCTGCGCCAGCGAGGGCAGGCACCCGAGGAGGAGCGCTAGCGCGGCAAACGCCGCGCTAGTAAGACATTTTGCCGCTGACATGCACGGACACCGAGTCGCTGGGACGGTGGACGGTGCCGCTGAAGCTCAGATGCGAGCCTTTGGCTTTCGCGTAGCGGCCGCTCCCGCCGGTTATCTTCAGCGTTCCCGCAAACGAGGCGTTCGAGGAGGTGACCACGCGGTAGGTGGCGCTGGCGCTGGCCGAGATCGAACCGCCGCTCGGATAGACCTGGATCTTCGCCGTCACCGTACGCGACGAGGCGAGCCGCAGCTGGATGTAGATCTTGCCGGGCAGGTTGCCTTTGGCGTTGCCCGACTCTTTCAGTTCGACGCCTTTGTGGTTGTTCAGGCTCAGGTTGGCGCTGTCGCTCAGGTTCAGCGTGCTTGCGGCTTTCGCGCTCGGACCAGCTGCGCCGGCCGCGCCGGTCCCCACCGCAGCGGCGGTCGCTAGCGCGAAAACGGCGAGCGAGGCAACCAGAGCGCGCAGCCGCGCGGACGTGCGCGGACGTGACGTTTGAATCCCCATCAATCCCTCCATGTGGCTGTTGTCGTCGTGCCCCATCGGGGCCGACCCCTCTCCCTACCGACTCCTGACTCCTTAGGGCTCCGAGGACATCCTAGTCCAGATAGCCGAGATGCGGAGTTGGTGGTCATCATGATGATACGTAATCTCCTGAAAGTCAACCCGACGGGCGTACCCGGAATGCGGACGGTTGCGATCGGTAGGGTCCGGACGTGACCGAGATCGAGTTGAGCTACTGCGTCGTGAACACCTCACAGCGCCAGTTGTTGCTGCGTGGCCTGGATGCGATCGAGCGCGAGCGGGCAACGCTTCCCTTCGCCACCGAGGTGCTCGTCATCGACAACGGCTCGCGCGACGGCTCGGCAGCGGCGGCGCGTGAGCACCCCGCGCTCGGGAGGGGCGCAGCCGACGGCTCGCATCGAGGCGAGCTGATTGCGCTGGACGAGCGGCGTGGGAAGGCCCTCAACGACTCCGAGCTGCTGCTGCGCGCCCGCGGGCGCTACGCGCTGCTGCTCAACGAGGACTCCGAGCTGCTGGGAGGGGCGACGCTGGCGCTGCACGAGGCACTCGAGCGCTATCCCGACGCGGCGTGTGCGGGCGCCCAGCTGCTGCGCCCGGACGGCGCCGGAGGCGGCGCTGCTGTCGGAGGCGGTGGCGTGAGCAAAGGCGATGGGCCGGCTAGAGACGGAAGCGGGGCGGGCAGCAGCACCGCTCAGGCCTGCGCCTGGCGATTCCCGACCGTGCTGACGGCACTCGCCGGCGCGCTGCTGTTGCACCGCCTCTACACGGTCCAGAGCACGGGGAGCGCGACGCGCGAGGTCGACTGGTGCCAGTCCTCGGCCCTGCTCGTGCGCCGCGAGGCCGCCGCGCAGGTCGGCTATCTCGACCCCGACTTCTTCGTCTACTCCGACGAGGTCGACTTCGCCAAGCGCCTGCGCGAGGCTGGCTGGCGCAGCCTGTACGTGCCGGGCGCGCGAGCGATCCACCACGAGCAGCTCTCCACCGACCTCGCGGCCGCCGAGCCGCGCATCGTCGAGATGGCGCGCAACCGCGACCTGTACATGCGCAAGCACCACTCGGCGGGCGCTGCGCTGGTGGTACGCTGGCTGACCGCCTGGACGTACGCGCTGCGCGCGCTGGCGGCGCTCGTGCTGCCGGGGCACTCGCCGCGCCGCTACTGGCGCCACGTCACCGCGGCGCTGTGGCCCGCGCGCGGCGAAGGGCTGCGCGAGGCGGCCGAGCGCTACAACCGCTCCAGCTGAGCCGCATCCAGCTCGGCGAGCACCGCGGCCACGACGTCGGCGTCCAGTTGCGTGCCCGCCACCCGCCGTAGCTCCTCACACGCCTGCGTGGGGGTGCTGGCGGGACGGTAGGGGCGGTCGGTGACGATCGCGTCGTAGCTGTCGCAGGCGGCGATGATGCGCGCGGCGAGCGGTATCCGCTCGCCGCGAAGACCGTCGGGGTAGCCCTTGCCGTCGACGCGCTCGTGGCTCCAGCGCACCGCCGGCGCGAGGTGAGCGAAGGCGTCGATGCGCGCCACCAGTTCCGCCCCGACGACGGTGTGGCTGCGCATCGTCACCCACTCCTCCTCGGTGAGCGGGCCCTGCTTGCAGAGGATCTCGCTGGGCACGGCGATCTTGCCGACGTCGTGGAGCATCGCGGCGTAGTGAACGTCGCGGGCCGCTTTGCGGTCGAGGCCCATGCGCAGGGCGACGCGCTCGGAGAGCTCGGCGACGTCGTTGCCGTGGCAGGCGGTGTAGTCGTCCTTGGCCTCGACGGTGCTGGTGACGACCGCAAGCGTCGTCGTGAAGGCACGCTCGATGTCGTCGATCAGTCCGGCTCGGTGCAGGGCAGAGCCGAGGCTTGCTGAGATCGCCTCGACCAGCACGGCGTCTGCCTCGTTCAGCGCAGCCGGCTCAACGGCCTCGATGTTCAGCACACCCCAGACGGCGCCATCGACCATGATCGCGACGCTCAGCTCCGAGCGCGGATCGGTTGCCGGGTCGCGCGCGACGTAATCTGGGTCCTCGCGCGTGTCGGCCACCAGCGCGGTGACGCTGGAGCGGGCGACGCGGCCGTTTACGCCCTCGTGCAGCGGCTGCTCGACCAGCAGGAACTCAGTCATCACCTCGGCCAAGGGCCCGCGCCCGGCGATCAGGCGCAGTACGCCGTCCTCGTCCAGGCGCTGCACGGCTGCCAGGTAGAAGGCGAACGTCTCGTGCAGCTCGTCGACGACCAGTCGCGCCATCTGCTCGACATCGCGAGTGGCCGCCAGGCGCGCGGTCAACCGTGCCGCGGCCCGCAGCTGCGAGCGCAGATAGGCCAGCTCGCCGGCGGCGGCAACCTCGCGCACGCGCTCGTCGGCACGGTGGCGGCGCAGCGCCTCGGCGCGACGCGCAAGCTCGCGCCGGCCGGCGGGGCGTGGAGACTTTGCGGCAAGGTCACGCACGCTCGCGTGATCGGCAAATTGCCCGTAAATCTTGAATATTCGGGAAGGACGGCACATGTGCCGTCCGGAACGGCATCGGGGGTCAGACGTCTCGCAGCGGGTCCTCGGCGTATGCCTCGACCGCGCCGCCACGCGCTCGGAAGGCCGCGACCCGCACACGAGCGTCGGCGACCAGCGCGCGTGCCTGCTCGCGCTCGTGCGGGGCGAAGAAGCGCGTGGCGAGCAGCAGCGCTGGCACGAGCGCCAGCCACAGCAGGCGCAGCACGAGGCCGCCGAGGCCGCTGGTGGGCAGCAGCAGCTCGCCGGACACCGCCACCGCGCTGAGGATCGCCGCCGCCTGCGCCAGGCGGCGCCATTCGAATCGCACGGCGAACACGCCGCGCGTAAGCAGGTGCATGACGGCGACCATCGCGGCGTAGGCGCCGCACAGCGCGATCCCCGCGCCGGCGATGCCCAGGCCGGCGCCGCTGCTTGGCACGAGCACGACCAGCAGCACGACGTTGACCGCGAGCCCGACGGCGGCGGCCGGGATGTTGCGCTGGGTCACCCGGGCGCGGCCGGTGATCACGATCATCACCTGGTAGAGCCCGTACAGGGTCCAGCCGAGCGCCAGCCAAGGCAGCGCGGAGTGCGCTCCGAAGAACTGTGGGGCCGCCAGCAGGCGCACCAGCCAGCGCCCGAGCAGCGCCACGCCCACAACCACGACTCCGGTGGCGAGCACGAAGTAGGTGGTGACGATCGAGTACAGCTGCGAGGCCTCGGCGTCGCTGTCGATCGAGTACGCCAGCGGCGGCCAGGCGTACTGGAAGCCGCGCACGAACACGAACACGACCGTCGCCAGCTGCACGGCGATCGAGTACTCGCCGGCGGCCGCGTGGCCGACGCCACGGAACAGGTAGAAGCGGTCCGCGACCTGCAGCGCGTACACGCTCGCGTCAGCGGGCACCGTCGGCAGCCCGAAGCCGAGCATCTCGCGCAGCTCGCGCCGGCGCACGCGCAGCGAGAAGCGATCGTGCAGCAGGACCCACAGGCCGAGCACGGTGATCGCGGTGGCGCCGAAGTTGCCGAGCAGCAGTCCGCGCGCCCCCTGGCCGGCGAAGACGACCAAGGCAACCGTGAAGGCGACGGTCATCGCCACGTTGGCGCCCGACGCCCGCATGTAGGCGCGGGCGCGCTCGTCGACGCGCAGCTGGGCGTAGGCCATCTCGATGTTGGTGAACGCCCACAGCCCGAGGATCGCGCAGTCCATCAGCAGTGGGTCGGAGAAGCCAAGGATCAGGCGCGAGAGCTGCGCCGAGAAGGCGAGTGAGAGCAGCGCGGCGAGTGTCGTCGTCCACGCCACCGTTGCGGTGGCGGTGCGCGCGATGCGCCGTCGACGCTCGTCGTCGTCGTCGTCGAAGTAGAAGCGCACGAACGCCTCGCCGACGCCGAGGCGCAGCACGATGCTCGTGAGGATCACGGCGGTCAGCAGCGCGTTGTATGCGCCGTAGCCTGCAGTCGAGACGTGCCGCGTGTACAGCGGCAGCGTGACGACCGCGATTGCCTTCGCGACGATTTCAGCGGCCTGGTAGGCGGCGCCGGTGGTGAGCAGGCGCCTCAGGTAGTCGCGCACAGTGACCAGAACCTAACGCCGCCCGCGGAGGCGACGATCCTCGCCATGCCGCGTCCCGCGGAGCTGGCGGTCATCCGGTCCTGGCCGGAGCCGGCACGGAGGCGACGCCAGGCTCACCGGCAAGTGGGGCGCTGCTTCGCATCGCCGCCAGCGCCACACCGATCCCCAGCAGTGTCCAGGTGATCGGGTCCTCCAGGAAATCTGCGTACACCCACGTGTGCAGCACCAGCGCCGCGAAGCAGGCGGCTATCGCTATGCGCGGCGGCGAGCGCCCGGCGCCGCGGAAAAGAGTGAGCAGAGCGCAGACGATCAGCGCCACGTACAACGCCAGGCCGACGACCCCCTGCTCGGCGACGACCGTTATCGGGATCGTGTGCGAGGCGCTGGTCGCGTTCTCGGCGCTGCCGCCGCCGTGGCGCTTGTACTGCGTTTCAAACGACCCCGACCCCCACCCCTGCAGCGGGCGGGCGGCGAACAGTTTCAAGCCGCCGGAGACCAGTTTCGCCCGCCCGCTGGTGGCGGTGTTGGCCGAGCCGCCCGACCCCTTCAGCCCGAAGTGAAGGCTCGGCGGCGCCACGACCACCACGACCAGGGCAACCGCCGCCAGCGCTAGCGAGACATAGATAGTCGCGCGCACGTCCCAGCGCCAGGCGGCCAGCACCCCTAGGCCAAGCAGGAGTGCGGCGATGCTCGACTGCGAGAAGCTGGTCACCAGACCGAGCAACAGCCAGGCCAGCACGCCGACCCCGATCCACTGCTCGCGCCGGCCGCGCGCCCACAGCACGACGGTGGTCACGGCGATCATCACCATCGCCAGGAAGCGACCGTAGATGCTCGGGTCGAAGAACAGCGAGTTGACGCGGAAGTAGTTGTCGTACTCGTTGGCCGCGACCACCTTCGGGTTCAGGAACAGCGCTTTGCGGTAGTACTCGACGAAGCCGACGCCGGCGAACAGGATCGCCAAGCCCACCGCCACGCCAAGGCAGGTCAAGAGCAGCTGGCGTGTCCACGGGGCGTCACGCAGGAGCAGGTAGAGCAGGCCGAATGGGAGGTAGAAGAAGACGACGTTCTCGGCCGCCTTGCCGAGGTCGGCTGAGTAGGCGGCCTGCAGCGCGTACAGCGCGACGGCGGCGAGCAGCAGCCAGTCGAGCGCGATCGGGGGACGCCTGGACTCGTACGCGGCCGCGCGCGAGCGAGCGAGCGAGCTGCCGGCCGCTGCATCGGGGAGCAGTCGCGGCAGCAAGTGCACGAGCGTCCCGGCCGCGATCACCGCGTACAGCGGCAACAGCAGACTCACCGTGCGCCCGTCGGCCGAGATCGGAAGTCGAAACGGCAGGGCGAGGAAGGCGAGCACCGGGAAGGCACGCGGGTTGCTGCGCATGAGGAAAGCCAGCGCCGCGATCGCCGCGAGCGCTCCCACACAAGCCGCCGCCAGCACGGGCACGCTCGGCAGGCTGGTCGCGAACAGAGGCGTGCCAGGGAGGCCCAGCGGCGCGTGCGGCAAACCGGCCGCCAACGCAGCCATGCTCGTCGCCGTCACCGTCCCACCAGCTTGAAGGTCAGCGGCGAGGGCACCGAGCGTTTCTGGTCGAGCAGCGCGACACGCACCTGGTATTCGCCGGGCGCGGCAAGCGGTCCACTGTTGCGCGGCACGAGCGTGGTGTAGCCGTCGGCCCTCTTGACCACTCGGTACCCGTGCGCCACGCCACGCCGGCCGTTCCAGCGCAGCGACACGGTCCGGTAGCGACCGACTGCAAGAGCGCTCACGAGCGTGGCTACCTCCTCACCGGAGGAGCGTTCGACCGTCACGGTCACTCGGTCGGCTTTGGTGAGCTTGAAGGCGATGTGCTCTTCGCCGGCCACCCCGGTCGCGCCCGGCGTGAACGTCCGGGTTCGCTTGAAGTCTTCCACCGGTGTCGGCGTGTGCTTCAACCGCTGCGTGACGATCAGCGCCGCGAAGCAGGCAAGCACCAGAATGGCGAACACGGCGCCCGCCAGCCGCCGGTCGGCAGGCGCTGCGGCTCGGCTCAAGCCTCGCCGTCCCGAGCGAAGCTCTCGACCGTGTCCGAGCGCAGGCCCAGGCGCAGCGTCTCCAGCGAGAGCACGTCGTCGGGGGCGATATTGCCCAGGTTGCACTCGCTGCCCAAGCGCTTGAGCAGCCACACCTGCTGCTCGCGCAGAGGAGCCTCGAAGATCAGCCGCTCGGCGTCGATCGCGTGCACGATCTCGTCGATCAGGCCCGTCCTCACCTCGCCGCTGGCGCGGTAGATGCCGGCGGTCCCGGACTCGCGCGCCTCGGCGATCACCTTCCAGGCGCCCGCCCGCAGGTCGCGCTGAATCTGCTCGACCCACACGTACGGGGCCATGATGAAGTCGGCGTCCTTGCTGCCGACCTCCGAGAGCACCGTGAAGTGCGCGGCGAGTGTGCGGATCAGATGCGCCTTGACCTCGGGATCCAGCGCGATCGTCCCGTCGGAGATCTCGACGTGGCGCAGGCCGAGCTCGCGCAGCCAGGCCACCAGGCCCTCGACGCGGCCCTGCTTGATCGCGATCTCGGTCAGCGTCCCCCCGAGCACGACCGGTATCCCGTGCGCGGCGTAGCGCTCGAGCTTCGGCTTCAGGTTGGCCGTCACCAGCGCCGTGCCCCAGCCGAGCTTGACGATGTCCACGCACTCGCCAACGGTCTCCATCAGCCCGTCGACCTGGGCAATCGACAGGCCGCGGTCGATCACGTGGGTGAGCCCGCGCTCGCGTGGCTTGGACGAGCGTTCCGGCAGCGCCAGGAAGTCGGCGGCCCGCTGGGGCTCCACCCCGGGCACCTCGGGCGCGCTCACTACCCGGTCGCGGCTTCGCCGCCGCCCGCCGCCGGTTCGCCCTGGCTCTGAGCGCCGCCGCCGCCGAGCAGCGCCGCCTGGTCGGCGCCGGCGAGCACCACCACGGTGGCCGAGCCGGCCAGCCCGGCGATCGTCGTGTCCATCGGCTGCACCTGCGTGACGTTCAGCTTCCGGGCCACGCCCTGGGCGTCGGAGCGATGGCCACTGGAGTACTCGACCACGGTCGCCTGGTGCGTCCCCGGCGGCACCGCCCCCGAGGCCAGCGCGCGGGTGTAGCCACTCTGCTGCAGGTCGGAGGCGAGGTGGTGCGCGAGCCCGGCGGTGGAGGTGCCGTTGAGCACGACGACCGACGTCTGCGCCGGGCTTGTAGCGAGCACATGGTGACTGGTCGTGTGCGTCGTCGTGGAGCTAGGAGTCGAACCGGTCGTTTCGCTCGCGGTCGAGCTCTGGCTCGCGCTGGGCGACGAGCCTCCACCCTTCAGCGCCGAGACCGCGAAGATCACCAGCAGCACGACCACGATCAGTCCGCCCGCGACGAGCACCATCGCGCGCGCCGGCGAGCGCTCCTGGCGAAAGTCCTTGCGGCCGGCGCCGATCCCGGCGGCGCCGGCGGCGGTAGCGGCCGATCCGGCGGGCGCGGCTGTGCGCGGACGCGCTTCGGCGGCGCGCGAGGGGACGGCCTGCGCGGCCGGAATCGCCGTGGACCTGGGAGCCGCCGGCTTCGGAGCTGCCGGCGAGGGCGGCAAGGGCGCCCGTTGGCCGAAACGGGGATCGCGAGCCGCAGGCGAGTGTTGTCCCCCGGCTTCGGCGGTGCGACCGGCGCTCTGTGCAGCGGCCGTGACGGGCGCGGGAGTCGCCTCCTCAGCCGACTGCGCGGCGGCGGGCGCTTGCGCCAGTGCCGACTCGGCGGCGGGCGCGGCAACGACGCTCGCGGGAGCTGCCGCAGGTTGGACCGGAGAGGCGGCTGGCTGGGGCGGTTCGGCGGGGGACTGGCCGGGCGCGGCGGGCTGCGCGGCAGGCGCAGGCGCGGCCGGCGATGCGGCAGCGGGCGCCGCTGCGGGCGTAACCGCCGAGGCGGCGCTGGCGGCGACAGCGGTGGAGACCGGGGCGCTCACGAGCGGCGTCGTGCGCGGCACCACCCGGGCTCCTGACGTGGCCGGGACGGCCGGGGCCGCGCCACGTTGGACGCGCGCGGCTGCGTCGGCGCTGACGCGCTGCTCGCGTTCGACGGCGCGCTCGGGGGCGCGGCCCGCCCACTCTCGCAGGCGCTTGATCTCGCGCGCCTGCGAGAACACGAGCAGCGACAGGATCGCGATCCCGACGAGCGCAACGAAGGCCGCGATCGCACCAAACTTGGTGAACGAGTTCGACAGCGACAGCGCCAGCAGCAGCGCGGTCATACGGGCTTCTCAGGAGCTTTCATCGTTCCCGGGAGTCTATGAGGGGCACAGGCGCGTCGCGATGGTAGGCGCCCTCGCGGCCGGACATCTTCTCCGACAGCTCAGCGCGCACGGCCGACAGCTCGGACACGCGTGCGGCCAGACCGGCCGCGTCGCCCTCGAGCACCAGCAGGCCGATCTCGTCGAACATAGCCTCGACCGTCTCGGGCGCGAGCGGCTCGCGCTCGGCCAGCATGATCTTCTCGGCCGCCGTCGCGCACGGGCGCTCGTAGCCGTTGAACAGCTCCTCGTGCAGCTTCTCGCCCGCGCGCCGGCCGACGATCTCGATCTCGACGTCGCGGTCGGGGTCCAGTCCCGACAGCTCGATCATCGCGCGCGCCAGCTCGACGATCCGCACCGGCTCGCCCATGTCGAGCACGAACACGTCGGCCCCGCGCGCGCCGCCGGAGGTAAGCGTACCCGAGCGGATGATCAGCTGCACCGCCTCGGGGATCGTCATGAAGTAGCGCGTCATCCGCTCGTCGGTGACGGTCACCGGGCCGCCGCGCTCGATCTGGCGGCGAAAGATCGGCACTACGCTGCCGGAGGAGCCGAGCACATTGCCGAACCTGACCGCCGCGTAGCGGGTGCCGTGAAAGCGCGCGGTGGCGGCCTCCAGCGCGAACTCGGCCAGCGCCTTGCTGGCGCCCATCACGGTGGCGGGGGCCACCGCCTTGTCGGTGGAGACGAGCACGAAGCGACCCACGCCCCCCTCGCCGGCGACGTGGGCCATCACGCGCGTGGCGATCGCGTTGTTGCGTACCGCCTCGACCGGGTTGGACTCCATCAGCCCGACGTGCTTGTAGGCGGCCGCGTGGAAGATCACGGTCGGCCGGTGCTCGGCGAGCACCTCGCGCATCCGCTCCTCCTCCCTGCAGTCGGCCAGCACGGCCGCGAGCACGGATGGATGCACGTGGCGCTCCTCTCCCAGCTCGCGCTCGATTGCGAAGAGGTTGTCCTCGGCGTGGTCGAGCAGCACGATCCGGCGCGGCCCGACACGGGCGATCTGGCGGCACAGCTCCGACCCGATCGAGCCGCCGGCGCCGGTGACGAGCACCGTCTCGCCGGCCAGGTAGGCGCCGACGCGGTCGAGCTCCATCACGACGGGGTCGCGGCCGAGCACGTCCTCGACGCGCACCTCCCTGACCTGCCGGGAGATGGCGCCGGCGGAGGCGGTCGCAGTGGGTGCAACCTGATCCTGAAGCAGCTCGAACACGGTCGGCAGCGTGCGCACCGGCACCGAGCGGGCACGGCAGGCGCGCACGACGCGGGCGCGGGTGGAGCCTGGCGCGGAGGGGATCGCGATGATCACTTCGTCGGGCGCGACCTGCTCCAGGATGCGCGGGAGGTCCTCCTTGGTGTCGCCGCGCACCTTCACGCCCTCGATCCGCGAGCCGTGCTTGCGCGGGTCGTCGTCGACGAAGCCGACCGGGTTCAGGCCCAGCTCGGGGTTGCGTAGGATCTCGCGCAGCACGAGCCGGCCGCCGTCGCCGGCGCCGACTATCAGGACGCTGCGCTCGCTGCGGCCGCCGGCGCGGAAGGCGCCGAGCGGCCGCCGCTCATAGACGCTGCGCGCGAGTACGCGCACGCCGATCAAAAGCAGCAGCGAGAGCAGGAAGAACAGCGCGATCACGCCGTTGGGCAGCGCCACGGCGGTCGTCCCGCTGGCACCGACGGCCGCCCCTACGCCGGCTCCGCCCGCGGCGGTGTGGGCGGCCTCGTGGTGTATCTGCACCGGCCGGATCGCCTCGACCGCCACCACCGTCAGCCCCACGATCGCGACCACCGCGCGCGCGACCGCCTCGTAGTCGCGCTGACCCGAATAGCGCCAGCGGCGCTGGTACACGCGCGAGATGAGCAGCACGAGCACGCTGCCGGCGAGTACCCACCAGACGGTGCGGTCGAACAGCTTGGCGTAGCGGCCGGTGGGGCCGTTGTCGAAGCGCAACTGGAAGGCGAGCCAGTAAGCCAGCGCGACCAGGGCGCCGTCGATCGCCAGCCGTGGGAGCGAGTGCCGGTGCGGGGAGAGTGCCGGCGAGCCGAAGCGTCGGCGCATTACAGGCAGTTTACGGCGTTGCGCTCGCAATTGGCCCGATTTCGCCGAGCGGCAGCGCAGCCGTCAAGCCGCCTACCGGGGGGCCAGCGGCGAGAGCAGCAGCTCGGCCAACCGGCGCGGGTCACGCCGCACGCGCTCTTGTGGGCCCTCGCCGGCCGCGCAGTCGCGCTTAGCCAGGTCGAGCTCGTCCGCCGCGACCAGCTTGCGCAGGCGGCCTTCGGCGATCAGGCGCTCGTCGACCGCGCCCAGCCGGCCCTCGAACGTCGTGTACACGGGGGTGCCGAGCGCCACCGCCTCGCGGTTCATCGTGCCCCCGGCGGAGATCACGAGGTCGGCGTAGGCGATCAGCGACTGGGCGTCGATCGCGCGGTCGGGCACCGTGAAGCCCGGCACGCCGGCGGGGCCGGCCAGCAGCTGCCGGCGCTGCTCGCCGGTGCGCGGGAGCACGACCGACTGTACGCCTTCGCCCTGCACGCCCCCGCTCCCCACACCCCCACTCTGCATATCCCCGCTCCCCGCGGCCTCACGCAACAGCGCCAGCACGTCGTCGAACAGGTCGTTCTCGAAGCGGTGGTAGAGCGAGACCGCCGGCGGGGTGCGCACGACCACGATCGGACGCTCGCGATCCAGGCCCAGCTCGGCCAGCACGCGCTCGTCGGGCTCGAAGTCGGCCAGGTAGTACTCCTCCTTCAGGCCCTCGTAGGCGCGGATCTTGCCGCCCGCGCCGTAGCGGGCCAACCGCACCGGTGGGATCGCGTCGGGTACGACCACCGCCTGGCACAAGCGGCAGTTGACGTGGTGCTGGACCGCCGCCCACTCGTAGTCGAACATCGTCGAGCACGGGATCCGCAGGACGCGCGCGGCGACGCTGACGTCGTTGGAGCCGTGGCCCAGCGCAATGTCGAAGCGGGCGCCGGCCGTGCGCACGTCGCGGCGCGCCCAGCGCACGAGCGCGGACGAGCGCTCGGCCAGGCCCAGCGCCTTGGCGCGCACGCGGCCGCCGCGGTGGCGGCCGATCGGCACGTGCTCGATCCCGAAGCGCTCCAGCAGCTGCAGCGTCTGGGCGAAATCGCGCGCGGTCACGCGCACCTCGTGGCCGTCGGCGCGCAGCACCTCGATCACGGGGCGCATGACGAGCACGTGCGGGCTGTTCGTGAGGTCGATCCACACGCGCATCGGTGACGGGAAGGTATCGTTGCCGCGCATGGCACACCTATTCGTACTGGCTTCGATCTCGGAATCGATCGTCAACGACACGTCCAAATTCGTCAGCGAAGCCGGGCTGCCCGGGATCTTCCTGCTGATGGCGCTCTCCAGCGCCTGCATCCCGATCCCGTCGGAGGTGGTGATGCTGTTCGCGGGCTTCGCCGTCGCCGATCCGACGCAGAGCGGAGCCAGCCACCACATGACGATGACCGGCGTGATCCTCGCCGGCCTGCTCGGCACGATGGTCGGCTCGTGGGTCGCCTACGGCGTCGGGCGCGGCGGTCGCCTGGAGCTGTTCGAACGCCACGGCGCCAAGCTGCACATGGGCCCGGCTCAAATAGAGCGAGCTGACCGCTTCTTCCAGCGCTACGGGGAGCTGACCGTGCTCGTCGGGCGCGTGATCCCGCTCGTGCGCGCGTTCGTCTCGCTGCCGGCCGGGATAGCGAAGATGCCGATCGGGCGCTTCACCCTCTTCTCGCTGATCGGCACCATCCCGTGGGTGGTGGCGCTCGCGTTCGCCGGGCACGCGCTCGGCGGCGACTGGAAGAGCGTACGCAAGGCCTTCGAGTACGTCGACTACGCGATCCTCGCTCTGGCGGTGGCGGCGATCGTCTACAGCGTGCGCAGGCGGCGGCTTGCGAGCGCCGACGTCGGTTGAGCCGCGCGCACGATCTCCCGCTCTATCAGGCGATAGCGCTCGGCCTACTGCACGGACCGACCGAGCTGCTGCCGGTCTCCTCCTCCGCGCACACAACGCTCGTCCCCTGGCTGCTCGGCTGGGGCTACGGCGAGCTCGACCCGGCGCTGCGCAAGTCCTTCGAGGTTTCCCTGCACGCCGGCACGGCAGTCGGCCTGCTGGCGCGTCCGCCATGGGGGAGGTTGTCGGGCCTGCCCTCGTCGCGACCGCGGCGCCTCGCGCGGATCGCCATGCTCGCCGGCGCGACCGTGCCGCCGGCCGGCGCCGGCCTCGTGCTCGGCGAGAAGATCGAGCAACGGCTCGGAACGCCGAGCACGATCGCGGTGGGCCTGTTCGCGGGCGCGACGGCGATGGCGGCGGCGGAGCTGCGGGCGGGGCGCTCGGAGGACTCGCGCCCTGCAAGTGAGGCCGGCCCGGGTGACGGGCTGGCGCTCGGGGCGGCGCAGGCGCTGGCGCTGATCCCCGGGCTCTCGCGCAGCGGGCTCGCGACCGCCGCTGCGCGCGCGCGCGGCTTTGGCCGCGTCGAGGCCGACCGCCTCTGCTGGCAGGTCGGCCTGCCGGTGATCGCCGGCGCCGCGTCGCTGAAGGGCGTCCGCGAGGCCAGGGCGGGTATCCCGGCGCAGGACCGGCGCTCGCTCGCAGCCGGGGCGGGGGCTGCCCTGCTCTCCACGTATCTGAGCGCGCGCCTGCTGCCGGCGAACATGCGGATGCGCCTGCTGCCTGCCACGATCGCTTATCGCGTGGCGCTCGCGGGGGCCGTGACCGTGCGGATGCGCGGACACGCCGGGGGCACGCCCGACCAATCCCAATAACAAACCCACACAAGACATCCACGAACCAGGGCATACTCAGACGCTCGAGGTGCAAACCGTGAGCGACGCCATCCTCGGCACCACACTCAGCGGCCGCTACCGCCTGGACGCGCGCATCGGGCGTGGGGGCATGAGCACCGTCTATCGCGCGTTTGACACGGTGCTCGAACGCGATGTCGCGATCAAGCTGATGCACCGCGAGATCGCCTCGGAGTCAGACCACCTGGAGCGCTTCCGGCGCGAGGCGCGCGCGGTGGCGCAGCTCAACCACGCCCACATCGTCACCGTGATCGACGCCGGCGAGTTGGAGGCCGAGGGCGCGGGCGCGGGCGACGACGGTGGCGGCGGAGACGGCGGCCGGAGCGGCGGGGACGACGCCGCGACGGGACGGGCTGGGACGCCGTACATCGTGCTCGAGCACGTCGCCGGCGAGACCCTGAAGGACCTGATCCGCCGCGACGCGCCGCTGCCCTCGCCGACCGCGCTGGCCTACGCGGTCGAGCTCGCGCGCGCCCTCGGGGCCGCCCACGCGCAGGGCATCGTGCACCGCGACGTCAAGCCGCAGAACGTCCTGCTAAGCGGCGAGGCGGGCGCCAAGATCACCGACTTCGGGATCGCCCGCACGCTGGCCGAGGAGGGGCTGACGATGGACGGGCGCGTGCTCGGCACGACCGACTACGTCTCGCCCGAGCAGGCGCTGGGCCAGGCGGTGACCGGGCAGTCCGACGTCTACTCGCTCGGCGTCGTGCTGTACGAGATGCTGACCGGCTCGGTCCCGTTCACGGCCGACTCGCCAGTGGCGGTGGCGATGATGCACGTGCGCGAGGAGGTCCCCGACGTGCAGCTGGCCCGCCCGGAGGTGGCCGCGGCGACCGCGGTGGTGGTCGAACGCGCCACCGCGCGCGAGACGGCCGACCGCTACCCGGACATGGCGGCGATGCTGGCCGATCTGGAGGCCGCCCTGGCGATCGAGACCGCCCGCACGGGCCAGGCGACGGGCGAGGCGACCGCGGTCCTGCGCACGCTGGCGCCTCCAGCCCGGCGACTGCTGCCCTGGCGCGTGCGCCACCCGGCCCGCTTGCTGGTCTCGCTGGCGCTGCTGGCGGCGATCGTCGCCGTGGCGCTCGTGCTGGCGCTGGGCGCGACCCACCGCGGCACCGGCGTGGCTCCGGGCGTGCACGCAGCGCGCGGGACCGTGCCGGTCGTGCTGGCGGCCAAAGCGGCCAGCTCCTACAACCCGTTCGGCACCGGCCCCGAACACGCAGAAGACGTAGCCAACGTCGTCGACGGGGACGTCAACACGACTTGGAGCACCGAGCACTACGTCGAAAGCTCGCTGGGCAAGCCGGGCCTGGGCGTCTCGCTGGACGCCGCGCCGGGCGTGGCCGCGCGCGCGATCGAGCTGCAGACACCGACGCCGGGCTTCCAGGCGGCGATCTACGCAGCGTCGAATCCGCAGCCCGCAAGCGCCGCGAGCGCGAGCGGCGGCGGCGCGGGCAGCAGCTCGGCGGGGAGCCTGGCGGCGCTGGGCTGGACGCAGCTCGCGCCGGCACGCGCGATCGGCGCGCGCACGACGATCGCGATCAACGCGTCGGGGACGGTCTACCGCTACTACCTGATCTGGATCACCAAGCTGCCGCCGGGCGGACAGACGGCGGCGATATCGGAGGCGACGCTGTTCCGGTAGGCCGACCACGCTGTCCGCACCTACCGTTCGCTCGGCGTCCGCTTTCGCCCACTCTCCATGCAGTCGAGCCAGGTCGGATCTCCGGTCTCGTCAACATCAAAGTCCCGGGCGTGTAAGGACCCTGGGTGCACAGGCTCAGCTCTCGTGTTTATAATCAGTGACATTATTCCATACTTCGGAAAGGAGTTACTGATGGCATGGTCGCAAAGCGATACGCACGGTGGTCCTGGAGGAGGCGCGTTCAGCGACGACCTCACACAGGTGATCCGACTGGCGGGGTTCAACATTCGGTCTGGGAGCTATGTCGACGCGATCCAACCTATCTTTCTCAGATGCGGTGGCGACCAGGTCGCCGGCGAATGGCATGGCGGCGGTGGCGGCAGTGAGCAAAGCGTCGTCTTCGAAGAAGACGAGGTGATCGAGCGCGTCGATGGACGGTCCGGAAGTTACGTCGACCAGCTCGCCTTCAAGACCAACAAGAGGACATACGGGCCCTACGGCGGAAACGGCGGCGGCCCGTTCAGCGAGGAGCAGCTGATCGATGTAGGCGGATTCTTCGGTCGAAGCGGCGTGTACCTCGACCAGGTCGGCTTCTTCAAGCCGTGCGATGACGACTAGGCATCAAAAAGAGCTGTTCGCGGCGGCTGTCTTGGACTAGTGTCGTGAGTCGGGAGTTCGGTGAGGGTTTGCCGAGCGTATGCGCGTGCCTGACGTTCCACGCCGGACGTGCGCTGGCCGAGTGGCGATCCCGTCGATCGCCACTCGGTGGTAGTACGTGTGCAGCCGGCGGGGGACGTCAGGTGCGTGCAGGCGCCGGCAAACGCCATCGAACTTCTGACTCACGACACTAGGAAAGGTCGCGCAGCCCGCGCAAGACCGTGTGCACGACCGTGCCGGTGTCGAGCGTCTCCTGACCGCCGCTCTGCATGTCCCTCAGGACGGTAGTGCGCTCTCCGACGATCGCCACGTAGCGCGCCCCGACTCGGTCGGCCTGGCGCAGCTGTCCCTTCATGGAGCGACCCCCCATCTCCATGCAGGCACGCAGCCCGGCCGAGCGGGCCTCGCCGAGGACCTTGAAGGCGGCGCGGGAGGGAGGTGGGTACGCCCCATCCCCCTCCCCCTCCAACCCCACATACAGATCGAAGCTTGCTGAAGACGCGGACGGCGCGCTTCCCGCGAGCAGGATCCGCTCGATGCCGGCCGCCCAGCCCATCCCGGGCGTGGGCGGGCCGCCGAGCTCCTGCACGAGCCCGTCGTAGCGCCCGCCACCCCCGACGCCACTCTGGGCGCCGAGCGCGTCGCTCGTGAACTCGAAGACCGTGCGCGTGTAGTAGTCCAGGCCGCGCACGAGCGTCGGATCGACTTCGTAGCGCACGCCGGCGCAATCGAGCAGCGCGCGCACCTGCGCGAAGTGCTCTGCGTCGTCGGGGTCGAGCTCGTCGAGCAGGCGCGGGGCGTGGCGCATCACCGCGACGGTGCCCTCGTGGCTGGAGTCGAACGCGCGCAGGGGATTGAGCTCGATGCGCTCGCGCACCTCCTCAGCCAGCGCGTCTTCGTTGCTGCGCAGGTGGCCCTGCAGGCGCTCGCGGTAGCGCGCGCGGCTGTCGGCCCCGCCAAGGCTCGACAGGCGCAGGTGCACCTCTCTGACGCCCAGCTCCTCCAGCAGCGCCCCGAGCAGCGCGATCGACTCGGCGTCGACCGCGGGATCGTCGGAGCCGAGCGCCTCGGCCCCCACCTGCCAGAACTGGCGGAAGCGCCCCTTCTGCGCGCGCTCGTAGCGAAAGAAGCTCGACAGGTACCACAGCTTCACCGGCTGGGGCAGCTTGTGCATCCCGTGCTGGACGTAGGCGCGGCAGACCGGCGCCGTCCCCTCGGGACGCAGCGTCAGCGAGCGGCCCGAGCCGTCCGTGAACGTGTACATCTCCTTCTGGACGATGTCGGTCGAGCCCCCGACCCCGCGCGCGAACAGCTCGGTCGCCTCGAAGGCGGGCGTCTCGATCCGCTCGTAGCCGGCCCCCTCCAGGATCGCGCGTGCCTTGCCCTCCAGGGCGGCGCGGGCGGCGGCGTCCTCGCCGAGAACGTCGAAGGTGCCGCGTGGGG
Source organism: Solirubrobacteraceae bacterium (assembly GCA_035938935.1). Lineage (GTDB taxonomy): Bacteria > Actinomycetota > Thermoleophilia > Solirubrobacterales > Solirubrobacteraceae > Palsa-744. The sequence goes on along the minus strand of DASZGH010000095.1, from coordinate 11,820 downwards.
CCTTTAGCTGCTCGCCGATCACGCCGGCGCGGTCGCGTGCGCTCCGGCGCGCAGCTCGGCCAGGAAGGGATTGGCGTCCCACTCGCGCCCGAGCGTGGTCGCCCCCATGTGCCCGGGATAGACAGCGCTCTCGCGCGGGAAGCGCCGCATCAGCTCGGCGATCGAGCGCTCCAGCGTGGGCCAGTCGCCGCCGGGCAGGTCCACGCGCCCGACCGAGCCTTGGAAGAGGACGTCGCCTGAGAGCAGGACGGGGGGCGCAGCGGGTGCGGCCTGCTCGAGTGCATCCGGGCTTGGCTTCGCGCCCGAGCGCGAGATCGCGTACGTGACGTGCCCAGGCGAGTGGCCGGGCGTGAAGATGACCTCGACGTCGAGCCCGGCGAGCCGCAGACGCTCACCGCCCGTGACAGTGTGCTCGGCCTGCCAGCTCTCGAACGGCCCAAAGCCCGGCATCGTCCATTTCGTGATGTCGGCGAGCACGCCGGTCTCGATCTGCGGGCAGTAGACCGGCGCGCCTGTAGCTTTAGCCAACGGAGCTACAGCGCCGATGTGGTCGAAGTGGCAGTGCGTGATCAGGATCGCCTCGACCTTCACGCCCAGGGACTGGGCGGCGTCGAGCAGCCGCTGCGGCTCCTCGCCGGGATCGATCAGCAGCGCGCTGGCAGCGTCGGCGCCGGCACGAACGAAATAGGCGTTCTCCTGGATCGGCCCGACGCTGAAGCAGCGCACGTCCGGCAACGGCTCGCTCACGCCTTGCTCCCCGCTCGCTTGGCCTTGCCCGCCTGTCGGCGGCGGAACAGCCACAGGTCGGTGTAGTAGCTGATCGGGATGTAGGCGATCAGCACGATCGGGAACAGCGCGATCGCCTGGTTGGGGTGCTTGAGTTTAAGCAGCAGCAGGCTCACGAGCAGCATCAGGACGGCGGCCGCCATCGCGCGGTAGAAGGCGCCGAGCCAGGTGGGCGGCCGGTCGGCGCGCGGGAGCTTCTTCTCGCGGTCCTTGGCCGTGAGCGCCTTGCCGCTCTTCTCCTCGGCCGTCGGCTTGCGCCCGGTGCGCCCGCGCGACTCCACCATCCCGGCCGCGTTGCCACGGTGCTTGGTCTGCCGTCTGCGCCTGGTCTGGGCCATCTGTGTGCCTCGCCGCTCGTTCGCCTGGACCTAGAACCCTAGTGCGTTCTCGAGCGTTTGCGCCGCGGGATCGCCGCCGCGCCAGGGGACATCAGCGGGGAAGTCCGCGAGTGCCGCGCGCGGGGCGAGCCCGACCAGCTCGGCGCGGGCGACGGGCGCGTGGCGGGCGACGGCCTCGAGGACTGCGAGCAGCGGCGTCTCCAGCGGGCGCTCAACGTTCGTGGAGACCTGGGCGACGGGTCGTTCGGACAGTGCCTCCGCCCCGGGCGCATGCGCGCGCGTGTCGTCGGATCGAAGCGCGATGCCGATCGCGCGAAGCCCCGGCATCCCCTCAGCGCCGCCCTCGCGGATCAGGGCGGCGATGCGCTGGGCGTCCGCGAGTGTGGCCGGCGCGGACAGCTCCAGGTTGAAGGCGACCAACGGCTCGCGCGCCGCCACGAGAGTGGTGCCGGCGGTGGGGTGCGGGCGCGACGGGCCGAAGTCGGGCTGCAGCTCGCCGGCGTGCAGGCGCTCGGCGAGCTCGCTGACGCCACCTCGGCGCAGGGCCGCGCGCGTACGGCCTTGGGCGAGCTCGCCGTAGAGCAGCACCGGGACGCCCAACTCGCCGATCTCGTGGGCGAGGACGAGCGCTTCTGCGCAGGCGGCGCCGCGCTGGGAGGCGCCGAGGTAGACGACGGGCGCCACGTCGAGCGCGCCGACGTGAGGATGCTCGCCGCGCTCGCGGGCTTGCGGGCCGCTCATCACGTCGATGCGTTCGATCGCTACGCGGGCGCCGGCGAGGACGGCCGTGGCCAGGTGGCGCTGCGGGGCGGCGAGGGTGAAGACGGAGCGGTGGTGGTCGGGGTCGGCGTGGACGTCCAGGAGGCGCGCGGCGCCAGTGGCGTCGAAGGCGCGTGCGAGCACGTCCAGCAGCGCCGGGTCGCGGCCCTCGGAGACGTTGGGGACGGCAAGCAGCGGCATGGCGGGCGCGATCGGCATGTCCGAGGCGGTGTTAGGCGGACGGGAAGGGAGCCAGGCGGGAAGCTAGACTTCCGTCCTCCCGCCGGAGTAGCTCAGCTGGTTAGAGCAGCGGAATCATAATCCGCGTGTCGGGGGTTCGAGTCCCTCCTCCGGCATCTTGGCGGATTGCCGCAGACACCGTCTCAGAGCAGCGCCGCCGAGCGCGCATGCCCGGCGTTCTGCCACCGCAGCCGCGAGCCCGACAGGCGCAGCGAAGTAGGCACGATCCCGGTCCCAGTGTCGATCGTGCGCAGTCCGCGGCGGTCGTAGCGACGAACTTCGATCGCCGGGCCCGGAGGGCTCAGACAGAAGCCTTCGGCCAGGAAGTTCGTCCCGATCCACGCAACCGCGCCGTCCCCCTTCAGCACCAGCGAATCCACTTGCGGGCACACGCCGTTTTCGATCGGACGCACCTCCTGGTAGCTGTAAATGCGACCTGTGCGCAGGTTCACGACACCGATGTGGTCGTCGATCGCCGCGATATTCTCCACGTAGGCGACGTAAGCGCCGGCAAAGCGCACGAGCCGGTATGCGTAGTGCTCGCTGCTCGACAGGTAGCGGGCATGCCCGTTGCTGTAGAGGCAGGCGTAATCGTTGCCGTCGCGTTCGTATTCGAAGATCCGCGCTTTCGCGCTGTGGGCGATCGTGGTCGTCCCTGGGCCGGGCCGGCAAGGCACTCGCGCCTGCGCGGGGGTCTGCCCCGCGGCCGCTGCCACCAGTGCCACCGTCGCGGACAGGACGAGTCGCGCGCGGCACCAACCTCTACGTGCTCCGAGCATCGCCTCGAAGATAGCGCCTAGGGACGAGGTCGCGACCGATCGGCCCTACCGGCCTCGACCTGGTTGGAATGAGACCGGCTATGCGCCGGCCCGGGCGATCTGCGCGTCGGCCTCCACGTGCACCACCAGCACCGGCACGCCGCTCTGCTGCAGCACCTGGTGGCTGACGCTGCCGAGCAGCATCGAGGCCATCTCGCCGCGGCCGCGTGAACCGATCACGATCAGGTCGCTGTCGTCCTTGCGCGCCTGGGCGAGGATCGCCGGTCCAGCCGGCCCCTCGGCGAGCACCTTCACGACCGACACGTCCTGGGGCGCCTGCTCGACAGCCCCGTCCAGCAGCTGCTCGTGTTCGCGTCGCATCGCCTCTTCCAGCGCACCCATATCGATCGACGGAACCACGGGTCCGCCGATGAGCAGCGTGGACGGGCGCTGGTAGACGCTCACGATCGTTAGCTTGGCATTACCGAGCGCTGCCAGATCGATCGCCTCATGCAAGGCTCGCCGGGCGTGCTCGGATCCGTCGATCGCAACAAGGATGCGATGGAACACACCCACCTCCACTCGTGCCGTTTGCCGGAGCGCTCACCTTATCGGCGGTGCGCGACTACCGCCGCTATCGCGACTCGCGGCGAGCCATAGCATCCTTAGCCCCGGCGACATGACCAAAGTCAGCGGTCCAACAGGGCTTCCGGCAAGCAAACCAAAGGGTTTGGTTGGCGATCGTGCGTATCACCCGTCTACCTGCCGCAGACCTTCGACGAGTGCGATCAGGGCCGGTTCGACTTCCTTGCGGGCGCGCTTGGGGTCGGGGGCGTTGGCGATCATCATTCCCGCCTCGCCGACAGCTCCGAGCAGCAGGTGGGCAAGCGGCTTGACCGGCTGTGGGGCGAGCATCCCATCGGCGACTCCCAGCTCTAGGCCGGCCATGATCAGACCGAGCCCGTGTCTTTGGTCGACTTCGCGCCACTCCTTCCAGCCGAGGATCGACGGTGCATCGACGAGCGCGATCCGTGCGACCTTCGGGTCCATGCAAGCGTCCAGGAATGAGCCGACGCCGACACGCAACATCTCGACGACATCGCGGCCCGTAGTGGCGAGCTTGGCAGCTATGCCCGCGGCGATCCGTTCCTCGATCTGTTCGTGGACCACGCGAAAAAGATCCTTCTTGTCCTTGAAGTGATAGTAGAGCCCACCGCGGGTGGTCTTGGCAGCTTGCACGATCTCGTTCGTCCCGACATTGGCGTAGCCGCGCTGCGCAAACAGCCGCTCCGCCGCCTTCACGAGCCGCGCCCGCGTCTGGGCCGAACGCGCTGCCCGCATCGCTTTGTCGGGAGGAGCCGTCGCTGTTCTGTCCACCATCGAGGCCTAGCGTAATCGACGATGTCCCCCGTTCCTCGCGTACCATCGCTATCGTCTCCCGAATCACACAAACAGGCAGACTGTATGCTATGTTCTCGGGTCAACGGCAACGACGAATCGGGGGACACATTGAAGCCTGAGGCCAGGTCATGAGCCAGGTGCACGAGGTGGAGCTCTCCGCGGGGGCCATCCGCTTCCGTGAACAGGGCAAAGGCAAGTCGGTTGTGTTCATTCATGGCCTGCTCGTCAATGGGACGCTGTGGCGCAAGGTTCTGCCGTTGCTAGCAGAGGACCAGTTCCGCTGTTTGGTGCCCGATTGGCCCCTCGGCTCACACGAGGCGCCAATGAAGCCCGCCGCCGACCTGAGCCCGCTGGGTGTGGCGAGGCTCGTGGCCGAGTTCATGGAGAAGCTAGACCTTCACGACGTCACACTCGTCGCCAACGACACCGGCGGCGCGATCGTCCAACTGCTTGCCGCCGATCAGCCCGAGCGCGTCGGCCGGCTGGTGCTCACCCCCTCGGATGCGTTCGAGAATTTCTTCCCGCCGATCTTCAGAGCGCTCCAGTACGCGGCGCGAATGCCCGTACTGCTCACTGCGGGGATCCAGCCGCTACGCGTCCGCGCGCTGCGACGGCTGCCGATTGCGTTCGGTCTGCTCAGCAAGCGTCCAATCCCTGCCGCAGTCACCGACGCATGGCTACGTCCCTTCCTCACCAATCGCTCAATACGCCGTGACACTGCCGCCTTCATCCGTGCCGTCAACGCGCGCGACACTATTTCGGCAGCCGAGCGCCTCCGATACTTCCAGCAGCCCGTGCTGCTCGCTTGGGCCAGCGAAGACCGGCTTTTCCCGCTCGAGCACGCCCACAGGCTCGCCGCGATCCTGCCGAACGCCCGCGTCGAGGAGATACACGACAGCTACACGTTCGTGCCCGAGGACCAGCCCGAGCGCCTCGCCGAGCTTATCGCCGACTTCACAGCGACAAGCCACACAACCACGGGAAACGAGAAGTGGTCAGCTGAGGTGGGAGCCGACTGATACGCCCTTCGCGATGCCGTGACCGCCGCGGGAGTTGACTTGGGCTCGCTAGATCGTCTACCTTATGGAAAGTACTCATCTCAGTTGCCATCAGGAGACAAGTATTGTTCACGATGCCTCACCGGTCGGGGCTTCAGGAGGGGTCATAATGTTGAGTCTCTCGCGTCGTCCTCTGCTTGCTGCGCTCATCTCGTTGTGCGCAGTGCTGGCGTCGGGGAGCGCGAGCGCGCTCGCCTCCCCCCCGACGTTCCTCCACAACTTTGGTCCCTTCGCAAGGCCGACTGGCATGGCCGTAGAAGAATCCACAGGGAACGTGTTCATCGCTCCTGGCGGCGGATCCGAAGTGATCGATGTGGTCGGCGAAAGGGGCGGTGCACCTGACGGGGGCGCACCAACAACACTCACAGGCGAAGAAACTCCCGCCAAAAAACTCGAATTCAGCGGGTGGATTGGCCTCGCCGTGGACAACTCGACCAGCTCCGCCGCAGGCTCCATCTACGTGGTCGACCGGGGCGATGCGGTCGTCGACCGTTTCAAGCTGAGCGGCGGCACATTCAAATACGAATCCCAGCTAACGGGCGCAACTACGCCTTTCGTGAGCCCAGAAGGTGTCGCAACCGACGCCAACGGCGACGTCTACGTGAGCGATCCGGGCGCTGAAATGGTCCGTGAGTATTCGCCCGCAGGCGCGGAAATCGTCGGGTTCGCAGCGAAAGGCCTAGCGCGGAGCGTCTCAGTCAACTCTAAAGGCGACATCTTCCTCTACGGGAACCCGAACAACATGTTCACCGGCGCTCGTCCGACCGAGATCAAGCGAAGCTCGGACACAGCGACAAGCGCCGAATCTGTGACGGAAGTTCCCGAAGTCGAAGGCGCGATCGCCGATACGATCGACCGCGCGACCAACGCGGGCTACGTTTCGATACACGGACGGGTGATCGAAGGCGTTACATCGCCCACCCCAATGAGGACCGGCGTCGAATTTGGCGCTGGGACCTTCTCGGATGAAGTCGAAAGCATTGCGGTGAACGAAAAGACCGGCGCGATCTATGTAGGCGACAGAGGCAACAAAGAAGTCTTCGTCTTCCAGGGCGCTCCGTCCCATTTTCCGCTCACAGTCTTCATCACAGGAGAAGGTGAAGTCACCTCGACGCCCGCCGGACTCGCGTGTTCGACAGCGCAATGCACGCATGCATTCGAAGGCAGCGAAGTGACCTTGACGGCGGCTAAAGCCGGCGCCGGCTACGAATTCGCCGGTTGGATCGGATGCGAGCCCATGTCAGCGACAACCTGCAGGGTAGACAGGACTGCGACCACCCACGTCACCGCTGTGTTCTTGAAGGCGGGCACGCAAGGCCCGACGGGTACGCAGGGCTCGACGGGTACGCAGGGCTCGACGGGTACGGGCGCCGTTGGCGAAAAAGGCGCCACTGGTGCTCAGGGGCCGGCTGGTCCGACGGGCGCTCAGGGTCCCGCGGGCCCTGCAGGCAAGGTGGCGCTCGTGACGTGCAGCAGGGTCAAAGGCAGGCAGCGCTGCACGACCAAGCTCGTCTCCGGCACGGTCAAGTTCACGACGGCGGGTAAGGTCGCGCAGGCGACGCTCTCCCGTCACGGCGTGGTGTACGCCGCCGGAACCGCCCGCCTGGGATACGGGCGCACGAGTCTGCGCCTGCTGCCCATGCGCCGGCTGCGACCGGGCAAGTACACGCTCACGCTGATCAGCGGGACGGGGCGGCACGAGCGGATCAGCAGTGAATCGTTCACGCTGAGCTAGTGTCCTGCGCTGCCTCCGGCGTCGCGAAGGCTGGTCCTCCCTCACCGTTTTCCCGGTGGAATCGAACGTGTCAGTAACTATCACCTAACAGCGGGCACGCCCAATCAAGATTACGTCGGCAAGAAACCTTGCAACCCTCCCCGTGTGATGCATCTTGCAGCCTGACCTGATAGTTTGACGCCCGTTCGTGCCGAGTCCTCGGCCCCAAGGGGCTGAGGAGCGGGGGACCCAAAGCGTCCAGAGAGACGCAGGGGGCGAATCGCCACAAGTGTGGCGTAGCGCATTTGCGCGAGCCCGACAGCTAACCCCGTAGGCGCCCGCAGACAAACCGAAAGGACGCTCCTCACATGTCGGGATTCCCGCGTGATCTCGCCGTCGCTGACCCCTGGGAGGCCTCGCTTGCCCGCTCGCGCGCGCGCCGCCAACGCACCGGCTCGACTCGCGCCCACTCCGCTGCCGGCACCGGCGCCGGCACACGTGCATCGACCCGCCTGGCCAGCCTGATCGACGGGCGCAAGCGCCTCCCCTCTCCGCGCAACCTGGCAGACAGCGAGCCCTGGCATCTCTCGACGCTGCGCTCGCGCACGCGCCGCCGCGCCTCCGAGCTGCAGTTCGTCCCGAGCTCGACGCGCGCCCGCCGCATCTCGCTGGGCACACTCGTGGCGCTGGCCGCCGGCCCCGCCGTCGGCCTGGCCGACTCCGGCGGCGGCTCGCCCCACCGCTCGGCCGCGCCACCGCCGCCGCCGGAGCCGCCGACGACCACCGAACACCACATCCGTCTTGACAGCGGTAGCGAAGGCCGCCAGGTGCGCATCCTCCAGCACAGGCTGGGCATCGCCGTCGACGGCGTCTACGGCCCCAATACAGAAGCGGCCGTGCGCGCCTTCCAGCAGCGCGAAGGCCTGCCCGTCGACGGGGCGGTCGGCCCGCGGACGAGCGCCGCGCTCGCCGGCCATTCGCCGGCCGTGGCCGCGCCGGCCTCGCTGCTGAGCTCACCCGCCGCCGGCGAAGCCGGGAGCGGTTCCGCCGGCCGCGAAGAAAAGAGCGCCCCTAGCGGCGGCTCCGCAAGCGCACAGGCGGCGCAGACCGGCAGCACCGAAGCGGGAGCGGGCGGGGCGGGATCTGTTTCCACCGCTGCAACGCGCAAGGCTCCCATCGACCCGATCGTGCGCCTGCAGGAAAAGCTCGGGGTCCCCGTGGACGGAGAATTCGGCGCCGAAACCGAGCGCGCTGTCCGACGTCTGCAGGCGGTACACCACCTGCACGTCGACGGTGTCGTCGGCGGCGAGACCTGGGCAGCGCTCGGAGTCCGCGAGCACGACGTGCTGCACATCGCCAAGCGCCTGCAGCCGGCGCCCCATCACACCCGGCACGCGAGCGCATCCGCTCCCGCCGAAACCGATGCGCCTCGGAGCCCCGCTCCGGCGCATGCGGCGCCGGTGAGCGGCGCCGAAGCGGTGCGCCGCCTGCAGGAAGCGCTGCACGTCGAAGCCGACGGCAACTACGGGCCGGAAACCGAGGCGGCCGTCAAGCGCCTGCAGGCCCACCACGGGCTTGCCGTCGACGGCGTCGTCGGGCCGGAAACCTGGCATACGCTCGGCATCGACTCTCACACCACGCTTCACCCTCACCACCCTCACCATTCCAGTGGCGGCGGCAGCAGCAACAACACGGGCGGCGGCTCCAGCGTGGTCGAACGCGTGATCGCCGCCGCAGATGAAATCGCCACACGCCCCTACACCTGGGGCGGCGGCCACGGCTCATTCCAGTCGGTGGGCTACGACTGCTCGGGCTCGGTCTCCTACGCCCTGCACGGTGGCGGCCTGCTCTCCTCCCCCGAGGACTCGGGCGAACTGGAGTCCTACGGCGAACCGGGCCCCGGTCGCTACATCACGGTCTACGCCAACTCCGAACACGCCTGGATGGTGATCGACGGCCGTCGCTTCGACACGATCGCCCAGCAGGAAACGGGGACACGCTGGTCTGACTCGATGATGTCCACCGCCGGTTACGTCGTGCGCCACCCGGCGGGCCTCTGACGCCACCCGGCGGGCCTCAAGAAGCCGTCCGACGGGCCTCTGACGCGGCTCGGCACGAAATAGGGCATGCCAAACGGACGGCCCGCGGGACCGTCCGATCCAGCCGCCGGGTACTCGCGGACGGCGTGCGCGAGTTTCGTCCCAACCCCGACGTAGCTTCATCTCCCTCGCCCAACCAGTGAAGGGAGACGCGATGCTCGCTCGGGCGCGCACGTTCGCGATCGAAGGCTTGCAGGCACGAGCCGTAACCGTCGAGGTCGACATCAGGCCGGGCCTGCCCGCATTCGCGGTAGTCGGCCTCGGCGACGCGGCGGTGCGGGAGGCGCGCGACCGCGTGCACGCGGCGATCCTCAACAGTGGCTTCGAGTTCCCCGCGCAGCGAATAACAGCAAACCTCGCCCCCGCGGACATCCCCAAGATCGGCCCCAGCTTCGATCTCGCGCTCGCTTGTGCCCTGCTGGCCGCCGACGGCCAGATCCCGAGCGAGCCACTTGCCCGCTACGCCCTGCTCGGTGAGCTGGCGCTCGACGGCGAAGTGCGATCCACGCATGGCACGCTTGCGGTCGCGGAGGCGACACGCAAGGCGGTCCTGCGTTTGCTTGTGGGACCCGCCCGCGCGGCTGAGGCGATGCTCGTCGACGGCCTGCCCGTGGATGTCGTGCAGAGCCTGACCAGCGCGGCGCGCGTGTTGACCGGCGGCGAGCCCGACTCTGCTCCCCCTCGTCCGCCGGCCCCGGCACTCCAGCGAGCCGGCCTTGCCGACCTCGGCGACGTGCGCGGCCGCCCCGACGCGGTCAAGGCTCTGACGATCGCCGCCGCGGGTGCCCACAACCTGCTCTTCAGCGGCCCACCCGGCACCGGCAAGACGATGCTCGCCCAGCGCCTGCCTTCGATCCTGCCGCCGCTGACGCACCCCGAGGCGATCGAGGTCATGCGCATTCACAGCGTCGCCGGCCGCCTGCAGGGCGAGTCGCTGCCTGGGGAGCGCCCGTTCCGAGCCCCGCACCACTCGATCACCACAGCGGGCCTGATCGGTGGCGCGCGGCGCGGCTGGGTGGGCGAGGTCGTGCTCGCCCACAACGGCGTTCTGTTCCTGGACGAGCTCTCTGAGTTCGCCCGCGGCACCCTCGACGCCCTACGCCAGCCGCTCGAGGACGGCCGCATCGCAATCGTCAGAGCCCGCCACTCCGCTGTCTATCCGGCGCGGTTCATGCTCGTCGCGGCCACCAACCCGTGCCCGTGCGGCTACGCCGGCCTGGACAAGCGCTGTCGCTGCTCCGCGCACGATCTCGCCCGCCACCGCCGCCGCCTGAGCGGCCCGCTGCTTGACCGCATCGACCTGCTCGTGCACATGCCCGGCGACTCGGGCGAGCAGCTCTCCGCGCCGCCCACGACCAGCTCGGCGCAGGCCCGAGAGCGGGTGCTGCTGGCGCGCCAGCGCCAGGCCGCGCGCCTGCGCGAGCACGGCGTGCTCGTCAACGCGCAGATGGACTCCGCGATGCTGCGCGCGCACGTGGCGCTGGAGGACGCTTGCGAGCAGATGCTCGCCCGCGTGCGCGAACGCGGCGTCTTGAGCGCGCGCGGCCTGGACCGAACCTTGCGTGTCGCGCGCACGGTCGCCGATCTCGATGCCCGCGACCGTGTCGGCCAGGCGGATCTGTCGACAGCGTTGTCGCTGCGCCCGGGCTTTGCCGGCGATGCGCGGGGCGCGGCTTGAGCTTGCCCACGCCAACGGGCGTTTGCCGCCGCTGTGCCCGGCGCGCGCGGCTGCCGGCGCGATTGGCCAAGGCGCCGGGCGGCAGCGCCTGGCAGCCGCGCCGCGTCTGTCGCCACCACTGCGCCTACCCGCAACGGCTGGCCCTGGATTCGCTCGCCCCGGATGTGATCGAGATGCACGGTGGCGTCGAGTCCCTGCGCGGGCTCCTCGGGCGCGACGTCGTCGCGTTCGCCGATGTGCAAGGCCCGAGCGATTACGGGCTGCGCTGCGCGAGATCGCTCTCCCGCGAGATCGCCGCGGCGGGAGTGACCGTGGCGACCTGCGAAGACGAGCTGGGCGCCGCCGCGCGCGCGGGAGCGCTCCACGCGGACGGCGAGACGATCGTGGTCGGGAGTCTACGCACACGGGAGCCGCTCGCGGCCCAAAGCACACTCGCACTCCTGGCCGACCTTGTCATCGTGGTTGAGGCGGACGAGGAGGTGGCGGGCGTGTCTGTAGCCGATGTGGCGGAGTCGCGAGGTGTCGCGATCGCTGCCGTGCCCGGCCCGATTGACTCTCCGGCCTCGTGCGTGAGCAATCGGTTGATAGCCGAAGGCGCGCTGGTCCTCCGCAGCGCCGAGAACGCCCTCGACGCGCTCGCCGGCGTCGGTGTGCGATGGCCGCGTCGAGCACGCAAACGCAGGCCCTCGAAGCCCCGCGGGGGCGCGACGTGCAACGCAAGGGTCGAGGCGGCGACGCTCCCAGAGCCGCACGTGCCCGCTCCGCCACATGCGGCCGAACCGGAGCTCGAGCCGCGGCTTGCCGACGTGCTCGAACGCGTCCTCGGCGGCGAGGACACGCTCGCCAAGCTCTGTCTCGGCGAGCGCGACTGCGACGAGCCGGCGCTGGCACTGACCGAGCTCGAGCTGATCGGCCTGTTGCAGCGGGCGCCGGACGGCCGCTACCTGCCGAGCGCCGACCATCTGAGCTGAGCCATATGGTGCGCTCCG
>DASZGH010000094.1:0-45310 GCA_035938935.1 Solirubrobacteraceae bacterium | reverse complement strand
CCGCGCCGCGCGTCCGCCCGGCGCACATGCGCGCACGCGTGTGCGCACACGCGTGGCGGAGCGCCGTGCCCGAATACCGTCGGGGGCGGCGCGTAGGGTTGACCAATGAAGCGAAACGTCGCCCACGTCTGCTCGGAGTGCGGCCTGCGCTCCGCCCAGTGGCACGGCCAGTGCCCGGGCTGCGCGTCCTGGAACACGCTCGTGGAGGAGCGCGTGGCAGGTGGGGGTGGGGATGGGGGGCGTGCCCGCGGTGGGGCCGGGCGCCCCGCACGGCGACCCGCGCTGCAGGCGCTCCCCGGCGCTGTGCCACTCGTGCCCCTGTCGCAGGTCGCGGCCACGTCCGTGCAGCGTCTGCAGACGGGCATCGGCGAGCTTGACCGCGTTCTTGGCGGTGGGCTGGTTCCCGGCTCATTGGTGCTGCTCGGCGGCTCGCCCGGGATCGGCAAGTCGACGCTGACGAACATGGCGCTCGGCAACCTCGCGGCCGGCGGGCACAAGACCCTGTACGTCAGCGGCGAGGAGTCGGCCGAGCAGGTGCGCCTGCGCGCCGAGCGGTTGTCGGCGAGCGCGTTGGAGGTCCCGGTGCTGGCCGAGACCGACCTCGACGCGGTGCTCGACGCGATCGCCGCGCACGCGCCGGCGGTGTGCGTGATCGACTCGGTGCAGACGCTGCGCTGCGGCGAACTGTCCGGCGCCCCGGGCTCCGTGGGTCAGGTGCGCGAGGTGGCCGCGCAGATCATGGAGCTTGCCAAGCAGCGCCAGGTCGCGGTCGTGCTCGTTGGCCACGTCACCAAGGAGGGAGCGCTGGCCGGGCCGCGCGTGCTCGAGCACCTGGTCGACTGCGTGCTCCAGTTCGAGGGCGAGCGCGAGCGGCCCTACCGCGAGCTGCGCGCGCTGAAGAATCGCTTTGGCTCGACCAACGAGGCCGGTCTGTTCGAGATGCGCCAGGGCGGGCTGGTCGAGGTGCTCGACGCCTCCGCGCGCTTCGTCGCCGAGGCTACCCGCGCTCCCGGCAGCGTGGTGCTGGCGGCGATGGAGGGCTCGCGGCCGCTGCTGGTCGAGGTGCAGGCGCTCGTCGCCGACTCCGAGCTCGAGCAGCCGCGGCGTGTGGTCTCGGGGCTCGACCGCAACCGGCTGGCGCTCGTGCTCGCGATCCTCGGTCGCCACGGCGGCGTTGGCGTCGGCGGGCGCGACGTGTTCGTCAACGTCGTCGGCGGCGTTCGCGTGGACGAGCCGGGCGTCGACCTGGCGATCGCGCTGGCGGTCGCCTCCGCCGCGCGCGGGGTCGCCCTGCGCGGTTCTCCCTGTGGTTGCTTCGGCGAGCTGGGCTTGACCGGGGAGCTGCGCTGGGTTGGTCATCCCGAGCGCCGTCTCGCCGAGGCGGCCCGTCACGGGCTGGCGGGGGTGGTGGCGCCCGCCGGCAGCGGCGAGGGCGCGCGCTGGCCGGGCTACTGCCCGGCCGCCACCTTGCGCGAGGCGCTCGCGGCTGTGTTTCCGAGGAGCCGAACCCAATCCGCCTCGCTGGCCGCGTAGTCCGGTCTCATCGACCGTGCCTCCTAGTGTCCCGATTCAAAAGTTCGATGGCACTTCCCGGCGCCTGCACGCGCCTGACGTCCCCCGTCGTCCGCACACGTGCAACCAGCACGCGCACGGACGACGTTGAACGTCAGTCACGCGCATGCAATCGGCAATTGCGCAGCGAACTTTTGAATCGGGACACAGGGAGGCGATAAACAAACGCTAAATGCCGTAGAATGGCCTGTCGTGGCCTCACGATCCGGCGAAGACCTCGACCTGGACGCGCGACCCGAGCCCGGACTGGTCAGGGCACTGGAGATGGTGGCTCCCGGTACCGCCCTGCGGGAGGGGATCGAGAGCATCCTGCACGCGCGCACCGGCGGGTTGATCGTGATCGGCGAGCCCGAGGACATCAGCTTCCTGTTCTCGGGCGGGATCAAGCTGGACATCGACTACACGCCCGGCTTCCTCTACCAGGTGGCCAAGATGGACGGCGCGATCATCCTCAACGCCAACGCGACCAAGATCGCGATGGCAAACGTCCAGTTGATGCCCGACCCGACGATCCTCTCGCACGAGACCGGTACCCGCCACCGCACGGCCGAGCGCGTCTCCAAGCAGACCGACGCGCTGGTGATCGCCGTCTCCCAGCGGCGCGAGGTCGTCTCTCTGTACGTGGACAGCATCAAGTACATCCTCGAAGACATCACGGTCGTGCTGGCCAAGGCCAACCAGGCGCTGGCCACGCTCGACAAGTACCGCCAGCGCCTCGACCAGGTCGCCACCCGCCTGACTGCCCTGGAGTTCGAGGGCGGGGTGACGCTGCACGACGTGCTGACCGTACTGCAGCGCTCGGAGCTCGTCACGCGCATGGCCGTCGAGATCGAGCGCTACATCGTCGAGCTCGGCAGCGAGGGCCGCCTGATCGAGATGCAGCTGGAGGAGACGATCCTCGGCACCGCCGCCGAGAAGGCCTCGCTCGTGCAGGACTACCTGGCCGACTACTCCGACGAGGCGTTCGGCGCGGCGCTCGACCAGCTCGGTCGCCTGCCCCACCAGGACCTGCTCGACTTCGGGCGGATCGCCGAGCTGCTCGGCTACGACCGTAAGCTCAACACGCTCGACTACCCGGTCTGTAGCCGCGGCTATCGCATCCTCGGCCGGATCCCGAGGCTGCCGAAGCTGGTCGTATCGCAGATCGTCAGGGAGTTCGGCGGCCTGGAGGAGCTGCAGGCGGCCACCGACGCCGAGCTCGAGGCGGTCGAGGGCGTGGGGGAGATCAGGGCCAAGGACATACGCGAGGGCCTGCGCCGCCTGCAGGAGATCAACCTCGTGGACAGCTACTTGCAAACGTAAACAGAAGTGCCGGCGCCCCCAGCCGGTAACCCAGTCGGTCCCATTGCCGGCGCTACGAAGGAGGACACCATTCCAGCCCAAGTAATCGAAGAGACGTCATTCATCGAGGTGCTCGAGACGCGCGAGGTCGAGGTGATCGAGTTCGAGCTCGGCGACCACGTCGTCTATCCCCACCACGGCGCCGGCAAGGTCATGAGCAAGGAGGACATGGAGGTGCTCGGCACGACGCGCGAGTACCTGACGATCAAGATCCTTCACAACGACATGACGGTCAAGGTCCCCACCGAGAACGCCTCGCTGGCCGGGCTGCGCCGTGTGATCGACGAGGAGACCGTCAAGAAGGTTCTGGACGTGCTGCAGGACGAAGTGTCGGAGATGCCCAAGAACTGGAACCGGCGCTTCAAGCACAACCGCGACAAGATCAAGACCGGCGACATCTACGAGCTCGCCGAGGTCGTCCGCAACCTCGCCCTGCGTGAGTCCGAGAAGGGGCTCTCCACTGGAGAGAAGCAGATGTTCACGCGCGCCAAGAAGATCCTCGCCTCCGAGCTGATGTACGCGCTGGACAAGGACGAGGACGAGGCCGAGGCCTACCTCGACGAGCTGCTCGCCGGCGGCGCGTCGAGTAAGCTGGCGGTCGCCGGCAAGTAGGCCGCAGTCGCGGCGCCTACCGGCGATAGCGACCGCGTGACGGTAGCGCTTCTGTTGGCCGCCGGACTCGGCGAGCGCCTTGGGCTGGGACGCCCCAAGGCGCTCGCCGAGCTTGGTGGGCGGCCGATGCTGCAGTGGAGCGTTGATGTGCTCGAGCGTGCCGCGTCGATCGAGCGCGTCGTCGTGGCACTACCGCCCGGCGCCGCAGCTCCTGCGGGAACGGTGGGGGTGCAAGGAGGCGCCGTTCGCTCGGAGTCCGTCCGGCGTGCGCTTGCGGTTGCCGGGGATGCCGATGTGGTGCTCGTCCACGATGCGGCGCGTCCACTGCTCACGGCGGAGTTGGTGGACGCCACGGTGGCGGCCGTCTCGGAGCGGGATGCCGATGCGGCCATCGCCGCGGTTCGGATCACCGACACCGTCAAGCAGGCAGACGAGGGTGGCGTGGTCGTAAGGACGCTCGACCGCGCCGGCCTGTGGGCCGTGCAGACGCCGCAGGCGTTTCGACGCGGGGCACTCGAGCGCGCATTGGATGTTCCAGACGACGTTCTCGCCAAGGCCACGGACGACGCCTGGCTCATCGAGCGTGTGGGGGGACGCGTCGTGATCGTCGAGGCCACGCCTGCGAATCTCAAGGTCACCAACCCTCTCGACCTTCAGCTTGCCGAGCTGCTGCTCGCCCGGACCGCCGCGACGGGCCAACAGCCTGCTTGACTTCGCGCCATGCTCACGGACTATCACCTGCACCTGCGCCCCGACGAGTTGGACGCAACGCCGGAGCGGTACTTCACCGCAGCCAACGTCGATCGCTACCGTGCCGCGGCCGAGGAGCAGGGGATCGCCGAGCTGGGAGTCTCCGAGCACGTCTACCGCTTCAGCGCGGCGCTGGATGTGTGGCGCCATCCGCTATGGCGCGAATTCGCTCACGACGACCTGGACGAGTACTGCGCGTTCGTGCGCGAGCAGACCGACCTGCGCCTGGGGATCGAGGCCGACTTCGTCCCGGGGGCCGAGGACCGGATGGCCAACCTGCTGGACGCGCGCGATTTCGACTACGTCGTCGGCTCGGTGCACTTCCTCGGCGACCACGCGCTGGACACCGACGACCACGGGGTCTGGACGAGCGGCCGCTCGGCTGAGGAGATCTGGCGCGCCTACTTCCGTGGGCTCGGCGAGGCCGCGCGCAGCGGCCTGTTCGACATCCTCGCCCACCCGGATCTGGTGAAGGTTTGGGGCAGCGATCGGCCCAAGCCCGAAGGCGATCTGCGCCGCTACTACGAGCTGGCGATGGACGGGATCGCCGAATCGGGGATCGCGATCGAGGTCTCGACCGCCGGGTTACGCAAGCGCGCCAACGAGATCTACCCGGCGCCGATGTTCCTTGCGATGTGCCTGGACGCGGGAGCGCCGTTGGCGCTCTCGAGCGACGCCCACCGGCCCGGGGACGTCGGCGCCGACTACGAGTCCGCGCTGGATCTGTTTGACCTGCTGGGCGTGGATGAGCTGTGCGTGTTCGAGCGCCGCGAGCGGCGGCTGGAGCCGGTTGGGGCGACGATCGCGTGAGCACGCTAACCGGCATCGGCTACGACTCGCACCGGCTGGCGCCGGGGCGGCGCCTGATCCTCGGCGGCGTGGAGCTAGCCAGCGAGGTCGGGCTGGACGGGCACTCCGACGCCGACGTGCTCACGCACGCGATCATCGACGCGCTGCTCGGCGCGGCCGGTCTCGGGGACATCGGCCAGCACTTCCCCGACAGCGACGAGCGCTACCGCGACGCCGACTCGCTCGAGCTGCTCGCCACCGTGCTGCCGCTCGTGTTCGCGCAAGGGCTGGAGTTGATGAACGTCGATGCGACTGTCGTGATGGAGCACCCGAAGCTGGCGCCGCACCGCGAGGCGATCCGCGAGAGTCTAGCGGCAGCGCTCGGCGTCGCGCCGGCGCGCGTGAACGTGAAGGCGAGCACGGGCGAGGGGATCGGCTTCGTCGGCCGCAGCGAGGGGGTCGCGGCGCTGGCGGTGGCGAGTCTGCGCATCGCGGACTGACAGCCGCCGCTACTGTTGGCCGGCCATGCGACGGGTCCTCCTGCACGACACTCGAACGGGTGAGCTTCTGCGACTTCAGGGACGCAGATTTCCCCAGGTTGGCATCTACGCCTGCGGGCCGACGGTCTACAGTCGCATTCACATCGGGAACGCCCGCCCGTTCGTGATCTTCAGCCTGCTGGGGCGCTTCCTCTCGCATGAGGGCTATCAGCCCAGGCTGGTCGTCAACGTCACGGACGTCAACGACAAGATCTACGATGCTGCGCGCGCACGAGGTCGATCGAGCACGGAGCTCGCTGCTGAAATGACTGACCTGTATGTGGCGGACACCGATGCGCTTGGGCTGGGGCGACCGGATGGGGAGCCACTGGCATCCGAGACGATGGGGGCGATTGTCTCCTACATCGAGGATCTGATCGCGTCCGGGCACGCCTATGAGAGTGGTGGCGACGTGTTCTTCAGGGTGCGCTCGGACCGCGAGTATGGATCGCTCTCGCATCGCCGGATCGACGACCTGGATCAAGGCGAAGGGGTGGAGGGCTCGGATCGCAAGCAGGATCCGCTGGACTTCGCGCTCTGGAAGGCGCAAAAGGAGGATGAGGATCAAGCGTGGCCTTCGCCGTGGGGAGACGGTCGCCCCGGCTGGCACATCGAGTGCTCCGCTATGGCCGAGGAGTTGCTTGGCGTGAACTTCGACATTCACGGCGGCGGGTCGGACTTGGTATTTCCACATCACGAGAACGAGGCCGCGCAGACCCGTTGCGCCCGTGACCAGGAGCTTGCCCGGATCTGGATGCACAACGGAATGATCCAGATGACGGGAGAGAAGATGGCGAAGTCGGCGGGCAACATCGCTCCGCTGCACGAGGTGATCGAGCGATACGGGCGGGACGCGGTCGTGATGTATCTGATCTCCGGTCACTATCGCCAGCCGCTCGCCTTCTCAGACGCGACCTTGGAGCAAGCCCGTGCGAATGTGCTGCGCATTCGTGAAGCGGGGCGGAAGCTGTCCGCCGGAGATTCGCCGCCCGACCTCGACAACCTACAGGAGCTGTTCTTCGAGGCTCTCGCTCACGACTTCAACACGGCGGAGGCTCTCGCCGTCCTGAACGAGTGGATACGGGAGGCGACGAGCCCGTTGTTCGAGTCGCCTGGCGATCAACACCTTCGCGAGATGCTTGGTGTGCTGGGGCTGGAGACTCTGCTCGATCCGGTGTCCGAGGCGCCGGAGGAAGTACGCGAGCTGGCTGAGCGCCGGCAGAGAGCCAGAGAAGAGCTCGATTTCGCCCTTGCGGATGGGCTGCGCGGACAGATCGCGGACCTGGGCTGGGAGGTACGCGACGGCGCCGACGGACCCGAGCTGCTGCCGTTGGCGCGCTCGTGATCGTTTACGGTCGCAACCCTGTTCGTGAGGCTTTGCGCGGACGCAGATCGCACGCCGTCTCAGAAGTCTGGACGACCGCGGGCGCAGCGCGTGAGCCGTGGCTGCAAGGGATACCGGTGAGCCTCGGCTCCGCGGAGAAGATAGAGCGCCGCTGTGGGTCTTCTTCTCATCAGGGCATCTGCGCCGAGGCGGGCGGCTATCCATATGTCGGCACCGATGAGCTGCTGGCGGTGCAGACTCCGCTGATCGTCGTGCTCGACCAGATCCAGGATCCGCACAACCTCGGCTCGATTTGCCGCTCGGCCGAGTGTGCGGGAGCGACGGGGGTCGTCATCCCCGAGCGCCGCTCGGCCGAGGTCACGCCAACGGTGTGCAAGACCTCGGCAGGCGCCGTCGAGCACCTGCCCGTGGCACGCGTTCGCAACGTCGCCGACTTTCTCGGCCAGGCGCGCGAGGCGGGCTGCTGGTGCTATGGCGCGAGCGTGGCCGAGGGCGCGGTCGCCTACGACACGCCGGACTACAGCGGCGGCGTGGCGCTGGTGCTCGGCAGCGAGGGCACGGGTCTACGCCCGCGGGTGGCCGCGGCCTGTGATCAGCTGGTGTCGCTGCCGCTGCGCGGGCGGATCGACTCGCTTGGCGTCTCGACGGCCGCCGCCGCGCTTCTGTACGGGATCTTGCAATCGCGCGACGCCTCGCTTGACAAGGCTCCATAACTGTGCGAAGCTGCCGCCCATAACGCTCAACCTAAGGTTGACTCCATAGCTTTGGCGCCAGGGGAGGAGTGCGCCACTGAGCACGTTTTGGCCTGAAATCGGCCAAGAAAGGATTTGCTCGTGGCCCGATTCTCCTATAACCCTCAATCTGAAGTCAAGGTTGATGACGGTTTTTTGATCGCTCTCGCGAAGCAGGGCGACCGCACCGCTTATGACCGCCTCGTGCGCCGCTACCACGGATTCGTACGCCTGAAGGCATCCTCGTACTTCCTGGCCGGCGGCGACTCCGACGACCTGATCCAGGAGGGCCTGGTCGGCCTGTACAAGGCGATCCGCGACTACCGCACCGACCGCGAGTCCTCGTTCCGCAACTTCGCGGAGCTGTGCATCACGCGTCAGATCATCACGGCTGTGAAGACGGCCACGCGCAACAAGCACACCCCGCTCAACCAGTACGTCTCGTTCTCCTCGACACCCGCCGCCGCGGGCGAGGACGTGCCGACGCTCGACCAGACGATCGCCGGGCCGAGCGTGAACGATCCGGTCAACCGCGTGATCTCATCCGAGGAGCTGCGCTCGCTTGTCGGCTGCCTGTCGACCGCCCTGTCCGAGCTCGAGAGCCGGGTGCTCTCGCTGTACCTCGACGGCTGCTCCTACGAGCAGGTGGGTGAGCGCCTGGGCTGCGACACCAAGACGGTCGACAACGCCCTGCAGCGGGTCAAGCGCAAGGTCGGCACGCACCTGCGCGCCCGGTTGGCGGCCTGAGCGGCGCTTGGCGCGGGGTCGGACCTGCGCCGGCCGGCCGTCAAGCCGCAGGCGCGAACTTGCGTCGGCGTCGGCCGCCTGGGAAGGCCAGGCGGAGGATCGTCTTGTGGACGCTGCCCAGCTGCTTGCTCAGCGGGCCCGTGTTGTAGGGCAGGCCGTAGCGCTCGCAGATCTCGCGCACGCGGGGGGAGATCTGGGCGTAGCGGGTGGAGGGGATGTCCGGGTAGAGGTGGTGCTCGACCTGGAAGGAGAGGTTCCCGCTCATCAGGTGAAACAGCGGCGAGCCTTCGATGTTGGCTGAGCCGAGCAGCTGGCGGACATACCAGCCGCCGCGCGTCTCCTCGGCGACCTCGTGTTGGCTGAACGTGTAGGTCTGCTCGGGGAAGTGGCCGCAGAAGATGATCGAGTGCGCCCACACGTTGCGCACGATGTTGGCGGTGAAGTTGGCGGCCAGCGTTGACTTGAAGGTTTGGCGCGCGCGCGATCGGCGACCGCTCGCGCGGGCGCCGGCCGATGTGGCGAGCGCTGAGAGCGCGGGGAAGGCGAGATAGTCCTTGACCGCCTGGCGGCGCGCCTTGCCGCCGATCGCCTTCAGCTCTGCCAATACCTGCGCCTTGGGCTTCTCGCCGCCGCGGATCGCGTCGAAGTTGAGGTCGTGCATGGCCACGCCCCACTCGAAGAAGCCCATCAGCAGCAGGTTGTAGAGCGGCTGCAGCAGGTACACCGGATGCCACGGCTGCTGCGGGTCGACACGCATGATCTCGTAGCCGAGGTCGCGGTCCTTGCCGCGGATGTTGGTGAAGGTGTGGTGCTCGTAGTTGTGCGAGTGCCGCCAAGCCTCGGCGGGCGAGGCGGTGTCCCAGTCCCAGTCGCGCGAGTTGATGTCCGGGTCGTTCATCCAATCCCACTGTCCGTGCATCACGTTGTGGCCGATCTCCATGTTCTCGAGGATCTTCGCCACCGACAACAGCCCGGCGCCGAGCAGCCACAGCGGTCGCCGCCGCGATCCGGTCAGGGTTGCGCGGGCGGCGATCAGCAGGGCGCGGTGAGCCTTGATCAGGTTGCGGATATAGCGCGCGTCGGCCTCGCCCAGGTCGGCGAGTATCTCCTCGCGGATCGCGTCGAACTCGCGCCCGAGCTGCTCGACCTGCTCGGGATTCAGGCGGGCGAGCGGGTTCTCGGCCTCGGGCCGCCCGTCGTCGGGCTGCTGGATCTCCGGGGCCCTCTCAGCCTGCTCGGTTTCGACGGCCGGCGAGGACGAAGGCTGTTCGCTGCACCACAGCTCCAGATCGGGTGCGACTGCGTAGGTGCTGGACATTTCCGGCTCCTTCTTGTTGGTCAGAGGTCGATCTCGATCGCGCCCTCGGGCGCGTTGACACAGGTGCGCAGCATCTCCCCTGCCTCACCGTGGACCCTTCCGGTGCGCAGATCGCGCACCCTTCCCGCTCGCAGCTTTCCCACACAGCTGTGGCAGATCCCCATCCGGCAGCCGTGCGGTAGCGCCAATCCGGCCTGCTCGCCGACCTCCAGGATCGGCTGGCCGCGCTCGCCTACGCTCTCCGTGCCACTGGCGCAGAAGCGCACGGCGCCACCCGCGCCCGCCGCTGCATCGAAGGTGGTCGCATAGGGCTGGAAGTGCTCCAGCCGCAGGCGGCCGTGCTCGCCGTGCTCGCGCCAATGGCCTTCGAGCGCTTCGAGCATTTCGGCCGGGCCGCACGCAAACGCGTCGCGCTCGCGCCAGTCCGGGCACAGCCGATCGAGCTGCTGTGGCGCGATCCTGCCTTGCTCGCCTGTGATCTGCTCGTGCAGGCGATAGCCCGGCGAGCGTGCGGCGAGGGTTCGCAGCTCCTCGCCGAACACGACCTCCTCGCGTGTTCGCGAACTGTGCAGATGCACCACGTCGCCGATCTCTCCGGCGGCTCGCAATGCCCGCAGCATCGAGGCGATCGGGGTGATGCCGCTGCCGGCGCTCACCATCAGCATCCGGCTCGGGGTCGGCGAGGGCAGCACGAAGGCGCCTTCGATCCCGCCCAGCCGCACCACCGTGCCCCGGTGCGCCTGGCGGCACAGATACGGCGAGACCTTCCCGCCGGGGACGAGCTTCGGCGTGATCGCGATGCGGCCGTCCGGGCGGCCCGGCGCGGAGGTCAGCGAGTAGGCGCGCCACTGCAGCACGCCGGCCACCTCGACGCCGATGCGCAGGTACTGCCCAGGCAGATGCCCCGGCCAGCGCCAGCCCGGCTTGATCCACACCGTGACGGTGCTCGGCGACTCGTGCTCCACGCGCTCGATACGCCCACGCAGTTCGCGGGTAGACCACAGCGGGTTGACGAGCTCCAGGTAGTCGTCCGGGAGCAGCGGCGAGGTGAACGAGCTCACCAGCGCCAGCGCGCGCCGGCGGCGATCGGAGACGGCTGGCGCGGCGCCGCGTTCAGCCATGGACAGGCGGATGAGAGGGTTGCTGCCGGACGGCGGGTCGGCTGGGAATAAGCATGCCTTCGATTAATGATACCTCAAATGAGGTTACATTGTTGATGGTATCCTGATCCCGCGATGAGCGATGACGTCATGGCACTCGCCGAGGGCCGAGAGACCGAGGCTCGCGAGGGGAACGGGCCCGGCGCCGCGGCGTCAGGCGGGTTGACGATCGAGCAGCTCGCCGCCGAGGTGGGGATGTCGGTGCGCAACATCCGCAACCACCAGTCTCGTGGCCTGCTGTCGGCGCCCGAGGTACGCGCGCGCGTCGGCTATTACAACGCCGAGCACGTAGCCCGGCTGCGCCTGATCCTCGATCTGCAGGCCGACGGCTTCAACCTCGCGGCGATCGAACGCCTGATGAGCTCCTCGGGCGGCGTCGCCGAGCGCCTGCTCGGACTGCGCCACGCGATGACTACCGCCTTCGAGAGCGAGGACCCCGAAATCGTGACCGGCGAGGAGCTCGCCCGCCGCTTCGGCGAGGTGGACGCAAAGAGCGTCGAGCGGATCCGCAAGCTGAAGCTGCTGCTGCCGCTGGGCGACGATCGCTTCGAAGTGCCGAGCCCGGCGCTGATGCGCGCGGCCGAAGAAGTCATGGCGCTGGGGATCTCGCTACAGGCCGCGCTTGTGCTCGTGGAGAAGCTGAGCAGCGACTGCGAGTCGATCTCGCGCGCCTTCGTGAAGCTGTTCCTGCGCGAGCTGTGGGAGCCTTTCGAGCGGGCCGGCCAGCCCGAGGAGCGCTGGGACGAGATGATCGGGGCGATCGACAGCCTGCGAGCGATCGCTTCCGAGGCGCTGCTGGCGATGTTCAAGCAGCGGATGACGGCTCAGGTCGAGCGGGCGTTCGGGAAGGTGCTCGAACAACAGAGCAGGCGCTCAAGCTGACGTCGCGCTGCGCCGTTGCGCATCGATTCTCCTCGGTGAGTGTTCTCACACCCGAGACCACAACTGAGTCGCGCAAAGGGAGGCGTCGATGCGTACATCAAGGTTCACGCCGGCCGTCGTGGCCGTCATATTGCTGCTCGCGCTCGCTCCCGCGAGCGCGCTCGCGCGCAAGCACCGATCGCACGGTGGCCATTGCGGTGTCTCGATCGAAGTGGCGCCACGCCAGATCGTGGCCGGCGACCCTGTGGTGATCTTCGGTCACCTGCGCTGCACCGACCAGGCCCGCGCCGCCGGCCGCGAAGTGCGCCTCTTTCATCATCTGATCGGCCAGGGTGGCGGCTTCAGCTACGTGCAGAGCGTCACGACCGACGCCACGGGGTCCTATGTGATCTCCCGTGCCGACGGCCTTGTCGACACCAACCGCGCGTGGTACGTGCGAGCGCTGGGCGCCCGCAGCGCCACCAAGCGCATCCGGGTCAGGGCGGTGGTGACGCTGAGCGGGCCGCCCGAAGGGCAGCTGCTCACCGGCTACCCCAACAGGGTCACGTTCACCGGCACTGTGTCACCCGCCGACGCCGGCGCGCGCGTCATCCTGCAGCGCCAGAACTCCACGACCGGCGGCGACTGGCGGCGGATCGACAGCGGCTTGGTGACCGAAGCAGGGACGTTCACGATCATCCACACGTTCGTCGTCCCCGGCGACGCCAACGTCAGGGTGCTGGTGCGCAGCCAGCGGCGCAACGTCCCGAGCGCCTCCAATGTCCTTGGCTATGTCATCTCTCAGGCGCAGAACCCGCAGCTGACGATCCAGGCCTCGGCCGATCCGATCGCCTTCGGCGAATCGGTGACGATCAGCGGCAAGCTCGAAGGCGGCGCGGGTCAGTTCGTGACGCTGCTCGCCCGCGGCAGACACCAGCACGGCTTTGCGCGCATCGCCCAGACGCAGGCCGACGGATCGGGCCAATACAGCTTTCCGGCGCAGTCGCCGATCAACAACACCTTCTATCGGGTGAGATCAGCGCACGAGGCCTCGGCCGTGCTCTACGAGGGAGTCAAGGACGTGCTGAGCGCACAGATCTCGGCGAGCACCGTGCCGGCCGGCCAGGCGGTGAGCTTCACAGGGACCGTCTCGCCGGATCACACGGGCCATGTGATCTACCTCGAACGCCAGAACGCCGGCGGCACGGGCTTCCACGTGATCGAGGTCGGGCTCATCAGCGCCGGCTCCGCCTACTCGATCAGCCGCCGTCTGTATGACCCCGGTACCAAGGTGCTTCGTGTCTTCATCCCCGGCGGACCGGAGAACCAGGGCGCCGCCAGCCAGCCGTTCACGATCACGGTGACGCCGGCGCCCGCGTCGACGCTCACGGGCGAATCGCCGGAAGGCGCGAGCTTTCCACCCGAAGGGCAGTCCTAACCTGAAGGCAGAGGCCTCCCACCCGAGGCCAGCTCTACTAGCGACGCTCGCCGAGGCGGGTGCCCGGTCGGGTTCGGCCGGGCGTTCGCCACGGCCGATCGTCTGAGTCCCACCCGCTTCGCCGACCGGGCCCACCTGGCGTCGCCTCGCTGCCGCCGGGGAGGGTCGGCTCACCCAAATTCAAAGGAGCGTTGCATCGAGGGCAGCAGTCGCCCGCAGCCCATACCAGCAGCGCGTCGGTCCAGTGGTGGCACTCCGGACAGCGCACGCGCTGATGCATCAGCCCATCTTCATCGCAATTAGCAGCATCCCCAAAGAGGAGCATCCCCGAATCCTGCTTTCGCCAAACCGCACAAAAGCTGACGGACGAGCGGCGCCGGTCTCCCAGGATCGACCGGCGCCATCAGCTCGTCCCCCCGTCAGTGTTTGCTGAGGGGAGGCTTGGCGTCGTGAAAGACGACGTGGCGGACCGTCGTGGTCGCCTTGAATTCGGTTTGGCTGCAGTTGTGGCGCAGCGTTGTGATGCGGCCGATCACGTGTGTGCGATCACCCGTGACCAGGTCGTCGATCCCGACGCTCCCGTCTTTGTTGGCGTCGCTGACGGCGAGCGTCAGGTGTGCATTCGTGAGCGTGTAGGTGACCTTTTTGCCCTTGTCGGCTGCGGCGTGGTGGTTGGTGTGCGTCACTTCGACCACCAGTTCCCCGCTGTAGCTGCCGTCGGCGTTCTTGGTGAGCGAGTCGCTCACCAGCGTGCCTCCGGCGACATAGCCGACGCTGTGAGGTGTGCACCTGTGCGACTGGCCGGGGTTGGCCCCTTTGCCTTTCGCCGGGTCATTCGACGGGCTCGTGCCGTGTTTGCCGTGTGAGTCGCCGACGCTGTGCTCGGCGCCTTTGCCCGACCCTTGGCCGGGGTGCGCCCAGGCGATCGCCTGGGGGGTGCTCATCAGCGCGGCGACCCCGGTCGCGAGCAGAATCTTGCGGACGGTCATTGACTTCTCCTTGCCTGGCTTCGGTTGGTCGCGTATCTCGCGGCACGCGTTCTCAGCCGCGGCCGCGAGGCCTAAAGCACACCCATCGGCGGGCGGCTCCCTACTAAGACGCGAGCAGGCGAGGGAGGTCAGGTGCTACTTGCCGCCGGGGGTTACGGCGGATTTGGAAGTGGCCTTGCCGTTTTTTACGTGAGCGTTTCCCGTTCCGGTCGAGGCGGGCTGCCCCGTTTCCCCTTCGCCTTGCGTGGGCGTGGCGGGAGCATGCAGTTTGGGCGCCGAGGTGCCCGTGCCACCTCCATGCGCGCCTTTGCCGGCGGGCCGGTGGGTCGTCGGTTTGCCCAAGCCGCCGTGCGTCGAGCCGTGGGTCGAGCCGTGCGAGTGGCCTCTGCTTCGCGGAGCGCTGCCGTGCCGTTCGCGGCCTGCGTGGGCGCCCTGCCCGGCTTGGCCGGGAGCGTGTTTTTCGCCCGCTTGGTGCGCGTGCCCGTGCGAAGTTCGTTCGGCGCCGCCGCCCGGTTCACGGGATTCGTGGCTGTGCCCCGACTGGGCGACGGGCGTCTGCGCCGCCGCTGCGCCGCCGCCTGTGCGACTGCCGGGCCTCGACGCGTGCAAGCCGTGTGAGGCGCCTGTGGCGTTCGCGCCATTGTGAGCGCTCGTCGCGCTTTGAGTTTGTGCGCCGCCAAGAACGCTGCCGGCCGCAACCGAGCTCTTGCCCACGCCGAGCGGCGCAGTCTGTGTGCTGCGCCGGGGACCGGATACGGCCGTGAGGCTCACCGTCCCCGCCGCGGCCACAGCCACGATCGCCATCCCCGCGGCGCCCTTGACGAGCAGCGAGCCGCCGACGTGGGCGAGTAGCGCCGGGCTCGATCCGCCGGCCACGCCGGCGCCCCCGCCACCGGCGGCGCCGCCCCAGTGGCCGCCGCCGAGCAGCCGGGCGAGGATCGCGATCGCCGCGGGCGCCGGCATAGCGGGCGCCAGCGCGCGCAGGTCCGCTTCGCGAGCGCTGATCGCAGTCTGGAAGTTGCGGCAGCGCTCGCAGGCGCGCAGGTGGGCGCGGATGCGACGTCCGCGCAGCACGCGCCGGTCGTGCGCCGAGATCGCATGACAGACGTTCTCACAGTCCATCTCGCGTCCCTCCGAGAGCTCGCGCAGCGAGTTGCGCGCTTCGAACAGCGCCTGCTTGGCCGCGGCCGGCGAGATCGTCAGCGCGCCCGCGATCTCCTCGATGTTCAGTCCGCTCAACTCGCGCATCACGAGCGCCGCGCGCTGGCGCTCGGGCAGCTCGAGCAGGTCGGCGACGAGCTGCTTCAGCCGCCCTCGACCCTCCAGGACCGCTTCCGGCTCGCCGCCGGCGAGGGGGCTCATCTCCTCCACATCGAGCTCGCGGGTGCGCTTGCGCAGGATCGTGATCGACTCGTTGTGGGCGATCCGGAACAGCCACGCTCGCAAGCTCACATCGCGCTCCTTGCCGCACAGCGCCGCGTAGGCCTGCGTCATCGTCGACTGCAGCGCATCCTGCGCGTCGTGCTCGTCGCGCAGGATCGAGCGGCAGTAGCGATAGAGCGCCTGATGGTGTCGCTCGTAGATCACCGCGAAGGCGTGGGAGCTGCCGCGGCCCACCAGCTTTGCCAGCAGCTCGTCGCTGAGCAGCCGCGCTCCGAGCGCGTGCTCGCCTGTCTCCGATCTGGGGAGCGCCAGTTCGCTCATCGCTCATGTATCGACAACGCCGCCGACCCTTACAGGTTAGGTCCTAGAGTTCGACTTATCGACGCGTCGGCGTATACGCGCACTCGACGATCCGGACTGGGCGCTCCGGCCGGACGCTGGTCGCGACCAGCGCAGCCCCGCTGTTACGCCGCCAGCGCGCCGTTGCCGTGCAGCTCTTGCTGGAGCTCGCGCTGAGCGTCGTTTGACAGAGAGGACTTCAGCACGGTCCCGCCGTACTTGCTGAGCGCCTCGATCGCCTTGTCGGGCGTGATCTTCTCGACGATCAAGAACAGTGCCGAGTTGCCGGGCTTGATCATGTCGCGCACCTGCTCCTGGAACTGGCGGTCGATGCCGGTCTTCTCGATCTTGCCGAACAGCGCTCCGAAGCCGGCGCCGATCGCCAGGCCGAACACCGGCACGAAGAACAGCAGGCCGAACAGCAGACCCCAGAACATCCCCCAGGTGGCGCCGCCCCCGACGAAATGGTGGTTGGTGCTTACGTGATAGTCGCCGTTCTTGTCCCTGACGATCGTGGCGACCGCGTCGGGCTGGACGATCAGCTCGCTCGAGAGTCTCATCACCTCTTCGGCGGCCTGCGCGGCCGTGGTTTCGTCGTCGTAGCCGATGGCGATCAGGTCAGACATTGCTGAGCCTCCTGCTTCTTAGTGGCTTGTGTCACGCTCGGCGCCCAACTCGGCCGAAGGGCTCGGGCGAGCGATGGTCGATTCAAGCTAGGCCGCCATGGGATTCGGCACATCACCCGCTTCGGAGGATGTGCGTTGCGGTGAGCACACCTACCGTCGGACCGTCAGCTGCGCTCATCGGCGAGCGCTCGGCCACAGCAATCGAAGGAGGCAGCGCAAAAATGGACAGCAGCTACGACGCACCGACAAGTACCAGATCGTCGGGGGTCTCCTCCGGAGGCGATTGGTACGAAGGCGAAGGCTGGGTCGCTTTCGCGGGGATCATGATCGCGATCGTCGGGATCCTGAACTTCATCTACGGCATCGCCGCGATCTCCAACTCGCACTTCTACGTGCGCGAAGCGACCTACATCATCAGCGACCTGAACACCTGGGGGTGGGTGATCATGATCACCGGCATCATCCAGTTCTGCGCGGCCGTTGCCATCTTCGGCCATGTCGAGTGGGGTCGCTGGGTGGGCATCCTGACGGCCGCGGTGAACTCGATCATCCAGTTGATCTTCATCCCGGCCTATCCGTTCGGATCGCTTGCCCTGTTCGCGATCGACATCCTGATCATCTACGGCCTCGTCGCCTACGGAGGGCGGCAGGGGCGCGTCGCTTGAGCGGGGGGATTTATATGACAGCCATAACCACAGATACTCAACGCAAGCTCGAGGGCATCTCCGCGGGCGAGCTCGACTTCCTGGAGACAGCGGTCGGTTTGCGCGAGGTGGACCTGGCGGCGAGCGGGCTCGACGGCCGCACGTTCGGCCTCGTGAAGATTGCGGCGCTGGTGGCGCTGGACTCGCCGCCGGCCTCGTATGCGTGGCAGGTGCCAAACGCGCTCGCCGAAGGCGCCACGCCGGAGGAGATGGTCGGCGTGCTGTGCGCGATCGCCCCGCAGGTAGGGGGTCCGCGCGTGGTGGCGGCGGCGCCAGAGATCATGCTCGCGCTCGGCCTGGAGCTGGGCGACGGCGATTCGCGAGGAGGATGAGATGCCGCTGAGACGACGCCGACCGGTGCTGCGCGCCGCCGCCGTCGGTGGCGGCGCCTACCTCATGGGCAAGCGCCGCGCCGAGGCCCAGCAGCAGGCTCCGCCCGCGGCCGAGGGGGGCTCGCCCTCCGCGAGCCCCGAGCCCGCCGGCGGGCTGGACGCCGACGCGGTGAAGCGCCTGAAGGAGCTGGCTGACCTGCACGAGCAGGGGGTTCTCACGGACGAGGAGTTCGCCGAACAGAAGGCTCGCATCCTCGGCTAGACCAGGAATTGCTACGTACGCCGCTCCGTAGTTTTGGCGTCCTCGATTTGCGCTCTGGAGCGGATGGGTGGGGTCCGCTCCGGGCGTATGTTTGACGGATGTCGCTTGCCGTCAAGAGCGGCCGCGCACTGTCGCGGGACGGATCGATTCTGCGGCGGGACCTGCTCGCGCGGTTGCGCCAGGCGCATGGGGCGCAGGTGGTTCTGCTGGTCGCTCCGGCCGGCTATGGCAAGACGAGCTTCCTGGCGCAGTGGGCAGACTCGCCGCAGCTGGCGGGCGAAGGCGTCCAGAGCGTGTGGGTCGCGCTGGAGCCCTGGCACGACGACCCGCTCGCGCTGATGCGCGAGATCGTCTGCGCTCTGCGCTCTGTCGAGCCCTTCGCCCAGGATCTGTACGCGGACCTCGTGCGCGGCGAGCAGCCGCAGGCGGCCATGCGCCGGCTACCGGCTCTGGCGGCGGCGTTGGAAGCGCGCGCCCGTCCAACTCTGCTGATCCTCGACGATCTCCAGTCGCTGGGCTCGACAACAGCGCTTCAGGTCGTGGCCACCGTCGCCGAGCACCTGCCCGACGGCACGCGGCTGGCCCTTGCCTCTCGCTCGCGTCCGGATCTGCCGCTGGGCAGGCTGCGCGCGCATCGCGCCCTGGTCGAGCTTGGCGCGCACGACCTGGCGATGTCCACCCCAGAGGCGACGGCGGTGCTCGAGAGAGCCGGGGTGAAGCTCGACGCCGAGCGCATGAGCGAGCTGATGGCGCGCAGCGAGGGATGGCCTGCCGCGCTCTATCTGGCGACGCTGTCGCTGCGCGAGGCGCCCGACCAGGCCGGCGCGCCGGCGAGCAGATTCTCAGGCGGCGACGAGGTCGTCGCCGAGTTCCTGCGCGACGAGTTTCTGCGCCATCTCTCGCCGGCGGAGCTGGAGCTGCTCGTGCAAAGCTCAGTCTGCGAGGTCGTCTCCGCGCCGCTGTGCGACGCGCTGATCGCCGCCCCATCCGCCTCCGCCCCGTCCCCCCAGTTCGCCCCTGGCGACCGGCGGGCCCGCCAGGGCTCGGCGCGGCTGCTCGAGCGTCTGGCGCGCGGCCCGCTCCCGTTCGAGGCCGTGGATCGCGCACACGAGCGCTACCGCTGCCATCCGTTGCTGCGCGACGCCCTGCTCGCCGAGCTCGGCCGCGCCGGACCCGAGCTGCTGGTGCTGGCGCACGCACGCGCGCGTGCTTGGTACGCCGCGCATGGAGACACCGACGCGGCGATCACGCATGCGATCGCCGCCGGCGACGCCCGTGCGGCCGGCGAGTTGATGTGGGAGCACCTTCCCGACTACATACCGGTAGGGCGCAACGACGTCCTGCAAGTTCACCTGCGGGCGCTCTCGGAGGAGCAGATCGCCGCCACCCCGACCTTGGCGCTGACAGCCGCCCACAGCGCTCTCTCGCTCGGCGAGCTGCGCAGGGCCGAGCGCTACGCGCTCGCGGGCGCGGCGGCCTTGGCGCGCGCTCCCGCGCGATCCAAGCCCAGCTCGCTGCGCGCCGGGATCGCCGCGATCGAGGCCGCCGTCGCTCGAGACGGGTTGGCGCCGATGGCCTGCGAGGCGGCCAAGGCACACGCAGCCGAGGACGAGCACAGCCCGTGGCAGCCAACCTTCTCGCTGCTGCTCGGGGTGTCTGCCCACCTCACCGGCGATCGTGCGCTGGCGCGCGAGCATCTGCGCGAAGGCGCTCGCCGCGGCGCGGTCGCCTCCCCGTCGATCGAGATGCTGTGCCTGACCCAGCTGGCGCTGGTGAGCGCCGAGGAGAGGGATGTCGAGGGAGCCGTGGAGGAGGTGGGCGCCGCTGCCGCGCAGATGCGACGACATTCGCTATGCGCCTATCCGATCGCCGCTCTCACCTATGCGGTCCGCGCCGACCTGCTTGCGCGCGTTGGCCACGTCGACGAGGCCAAGGGCGAAGCTGCGCACGCGGCTCGCCTGCTCGTCCGGCTTGACGACTTCATCCCCTGGTACAGCGCCGAGACCCGCATCTCGCTCTCCCGGGCCGACGCACGCCTCGGCGAGGTCGCGCAGGCTCGCGCTCTGCTCGCGCAAGCTTCGCGGCTGGCGCGCCGGGTTCCAGATGCGACTGTGCTAGAGGGTTGGCTGGAGCAGGGGTGGGAGCTAGTTGACTCGGCGGCGTGTACGCGGCTGTCCGGATCCTCGGCCCTGACGATCGCCGAGCTGCGGGTGCTGCGGTTCCTGCCCTCGCACCTCTCCTTTCCCGAGGTGGGGGCGCGCCTGCAGGTCTCAACCAACACGATCAAGACACAGGCCCACGCCGTCTATCGCAAGCTCGACGTGAGCTCGCGCTCGCAGGCGGTCGCCCGCGCCCGCGAGATCGGTCTGCTGGAGCCCTGAGATCGCCGGGGCGGCGCCGTCCGCCTCGCGGGCGGGTCCGGGCTCAGGAGTCGGGGGAGTAACCCAGCTCCGCGGACATACGGGCGGCGCTCTCGCTGACCAGCAACCCGAATCGCTCGCGCGCTTGGCCTGCGGGGTAGTCGCTCTTGGCCGCGGCGACGTCGACGGCCGCGACCGCCTCTCCAGACTTGGAGCGGACCGGTGCTGCCACGCATACCTGTCCGTGCACGCGCAGTTGATCGGCGACGGCGATTCCGCGGCTGCGGACGCGGTCGAGCTCGCTCATCAGTCCGTCGAGATCGTCCGCGTGCTCGGCGCAGCCGGCGATCGCCTCGCGGCGCTTGGGCTCGGCGAGCAGCGCCCTGCCCAACGCCGTGGCGGCGGCGGGGAGCCGCGAGCCGCGTCCGAGTCGAGCGTCGACTTCGCTGCGGCCTCCTCGTGTCGAGCGGGCTCGGTCGACGTAGACGATGTCCTTGCCGTCTAGCACCGCCAGGCTGGCCGTGCAGCCGCTGCTGTCGCGCAACTGCCCGAGCAGCTGGGGTGGGATGCTGCGCGCCGTGGTCGACGCTACGGCCGAGCGTCCGGGGTCGCCGGCGCGCGTGCCGAGGCGGTACTTGCGTCCCCGGCCCTGCTCCAGGTAGTTGAGAGCCACCAGCGTTGAGGCGTAGCGATGGATGGTCGGTCTGCTCATTTCCAGGTGCGCGGCAATCTCCGCGATCCCCATCCACGGTCGCTCCGGAGTAAAGGCGCGCAGAATCGCCAGCCCGCGCTCGAGCGACTGGGAATAACGGCCCTCCTGGGATGTGGGCAGGTGCAGGATCCCTCCGCGGATGGGAGACATGGTCGTCATCGTCTGGCCTCCCTTCCCCTGCTGCTCACACGAACCGATCGGCGTCCGGGCTGCTCGATCACGAGCCCCAATACCGCGTGCTTAGCGGACACTGCCTTGCCGCTGCCTTCCGGCTGAACTTCGTACAGTTGTGCGCGGACGATATCTCAACCCTGCGGCGCCGAGCGGGTAGTTGCTGCTCGCGCGTGCGCGCGCGAGCTGTCAGTGTTCGTTTCCCTCGATCTCGCCGAAGCTCGAACGCGGGTTTCGTAAGGCTGGCACTGAGGATCGGCTGGGGGCGCATCACGGCCGGTCACCGCGCCGGAGTTCCGAGGAATTGGAAACATCGTATCCCGACCGGCACCGCACGCCGAGCGACTGCGATAGTGGATCGTGCGCCTTGTGTTCAGCTCACCGCCTTGTCTTCTGCCATCTGACCGTACGAATGATTCGGCATGTGGAATCCAGGTCGATTACGATTGAGCGCCGGTCCGACGCGAGGCTAGGGCATCGCGCTCATGGTGTGGGCGCTTCCATGCGGTGCGCCTGGCACGACGAGTCCGGGCACGCTATGAGGTACCGCCACGAGTGCGACCGCGAGGACGAGGAGGACAGCCGCGGTGGTCCAGGTCACAGCGCGCCCCCACGGAAGGGTCTTCTCCAACGCGATCAACGCCGCGACGAGCGCAGTCCACGCGAGGCTCATCACTCCGAGGGCAAAGAGCGCAGCCATCAGCGCCCAACAGCAGCCCAAACACCAAGCGCCATGCCTGGCGCCCATTTCCAGGGCGCCCCGCGACCCGTCACGCCATTTGCCTAGAAGGAATCCCAGGGGGCTGCGGCACCTCGCCAGGCAGACGTCCTTCAGCGGCGTGAGCTCGTAGAGCGCGGCGATAGTCAGCACGCCCCCAGCGAACCACCGGCCACCCGCATCCCAACCCAAGTCGGCGCCGAACAGGCTCCTGCCCAGGTGAAAGAGGCCATAGGCAGCCACCCCCGCGATGCCCCACACGAGCAGATAGCCGCTCGTGAACAGCAGCGGACGGCCCAGACCGCGTCGGCGCGTCATCTGAGCGTAGAGCGCCACCGTCGGTGAGACCGACGGGAACATCATCGCCGCCATCATCACCACCCACACCCCCAGGAACCAGCCGAGAGCCCCGAGATCGGTGCCAGGCCCGGCATCCATCCCGGCCATCCGGTCCGCGGTCAACCACCAGGCGAGGACGGCCAGTGCGAACAGCAGCGCGACGAGCCCCAGCCGCGTTCGTACGGCGGCGAACGCCTCGCCAAGCTCGCTGCGGGCCGCACGGCGGTCCAGTGCGGGGGATTGCGCCGCGCTTACGCCGCCCACGAGAACTGCGAGGTGGAGAAGCCGGCCTTCCCCTCGTATTGGACGCCGAAGGCGTCGATCTGCGAGCGGGTCGCATGCGCCACCGTCAGCTCGGAGCCTGCAGGGTGGAAGATGCCGGTGATCTTCGCGGGTTGACCCGTCTGCACCCCGAAGGGCACGATGTCCTCGATCTCGAAGTCCACTGCGTCGCCAATGCGGATCGAGTGGCGCTGGCCGTTCTCCTGAACCTCGATCGGCGCCCGCTCGACTCCCAGGTTCTCGGCTATCAGCGGCCCAAGGGCCTCCATCGGGCCACCGAGCGACCCCGAGAACACCGCGCCGAGCTTCTTCGCTTGCTCGTCGGATGCCGCGGCGTCGATGAACACGCCAAGGCGCCAGTTGCCCTCGCTCATCACCTTCGGCGTGTCCGCGACGGCCGCAACCGTCAAGCCGCTCACGTCAGTGCCCTCCACGTCACCGTCGCGGACGCGGAACACCAGCGTAACCTTGCAGCGGTCAAGCGTGGCACCGAACGCGAGCGACGCCGTGCAAGGACAGATCACGTCACACGAGCACGTCTCGAAATACGATCCTGCGAGCTTCCACGACATGGGCGCCTCCTAAGGACGGCAGGATGCATCCGCGATTATTGCCCAGAGTGCCAGGCAAGTCAAGCCGTCAAGCGCCTTGACCGGCTCTAGGACCGCGTGATAGCTTGGGTGTTTCCGCGCATGGTCGCGGACGAGGGCCATGCGGACTAATCGCATGGAGGAGATGAAAATGGTCCTCAAGCAGCGTAGCGCGCTCGGGCTGCTCACGGTGGCGCTCGCGGCCGCCGTATGGTGTGTACCGTCGACGGCGCAGGCAAGGAAGATCCGTGTCGCGCCGACCGGTAGCACGAGCGCCATCCAGACGGCGGTCGACGAAGCCGCCCCCGGCGACACGATCGTCGTCGCGCCGGGGACGTACTCCGGCCCGACGATCAGCGTGAAGACGAGCGGTCTGACGATCACTGGCAGCAAGGCGGCGATCATCGACGCCACCGGCGATACTTACGGCATCACCGTCGGGACACAACTGACATTCGACCCGGGTCCTTCCTGCCCCGCCCACGGCGTGAGCGACTTCAACATCAGCGGTCTCAGCGTCCGCAATGCCGAGCAGACGGGCATCTTCCTTTTCGGTGTCGATCAATTCGAGGTCAGCGGCGGGGATTACCTCAACAACGGCGAGTACGGGATCTTCCCGCGCTGCTCGCGCGACGGGCTGATCAGCCAGAACTCAGGTGGCGGCGGCAATGACGCCACGATCTACGTTGGCGTTGACGAAAACACAGTCGTCGAAAAGAACCGGCTTGCGGGCGGTGAGCTTGGCATCGAGCTGGAGAACACGAGCAACTCCGTCGTTCAAGGCAACAAGCTGACTGACAACACGACCGGTATCTTCGTGATCGTCCTGCCCAACCTACCGACATCTTCGACCGAGACGGCGCTCATCGAAGGCAACGTTGTGCACAAGAACAACCGCCCGAACCCCTTCCCACCGGTGTGCCAAGCCCCTGGAACGCCCCCGGGCTGCGTCGAAGAATTCTTCGACGACCTGCAACTGCTTCCGTCGGGCAGCGGGATCGTCAACGTGGGTGGCCACAACGTGACGATTCGCAGGAACGTGGTGAACAAAAACGACACCGTTGGCATCGGCGTGGTCGAAAACCCGTTCGGGTTTGGCTCTTCCAACAACACAATGGTCGTAAACAACACGATCATGCAGAACGGCAAGAGTCCCGACCCTCGCACACAGGGCTCCGGGGACCTTGTGTACCTGGATAACCCCGCCAACGGAAGCTGCATCTCTGGGAACGTCTTCAAGACATCTTTCTTCCCCTTCGGGACACCGCCCGCCTGCATCTGAACGACTAGGACGACCGGCCTTGCCGATCTAGCGCGTGAGCGCCTGGGCTCGCGTAAACCTCCCGTGCGCTCCCTGGTGGGTAGACGCCTGGCGCAAGCAGGCCGAGGACGTGCCCTCCGAAACCGCCGCCCACGATCCTCGCTCCAGCGGCGCCCGCCTGGAGCAGCCGTTCGACGGTCGCCTCGATAGCCGGCGTGGACACTTCGTACTGGTCGCGCAGGCTCGCGTGGGAAGCGTTGAGCAGGCGTCCCACCGTGGGCAGATCGTCCGCCCGCAATGCGGCCACCGTGTCCATCACCCGCATGTTCTCGCTGAGAACGTGGCGTGCGCGTCGTCGCAGGCGCTCGGGCAGCGGCTCGAGGGAGTCCCAGCTCGCCTGCCTCAACGAATCGACGCCCAGCAGCCCGCATGCCTCGGAGCACTCGGCCCTGCGCTCGTTGTA
The DNA here is from genome assembly GCA_035938935.1 of Solirubrobacteraceae bacterium. Lineage (GTDB taxonomy): Bacteria > Actinomycetota > Thermoleophilia > Solirubrobacterales > Solirubrobacteraceae > Palsa-744. Next base: position 20,576 of record DASZGH010000094.1, on the reverse strand, counting down.
GGCGGAGCTCGCGTTGGCGTGACGCTCGCCGGAGTCGAGCGTCACCAGCCGCCAGCCATGCTCGAGCCGCAGTGGGACTGGATCGACCTCGAATGTCCGGAAGTCGATGCGCATCGCCATGCCGGGTGCGCCATACAGCGAGGCGAGCTGATCGAGCAGTCCGGTGCGAGCGCCCACCCACTCGCTCTCCACGCGGGAGCACAGCCGGGCGAGGCCGACGCGGTCGGTCCCGGCGTCGCCGATGAGGTCGAGCAGGGCAAGGCACGTAGCGACCTCGAGTGCCGCCGAGGACGAGAGGCCGGCGCCTTGCTGGAGATTGCCGCCGATCTCCAGGTGGGCCCCCACCAGCGGGTGTCCGGCTCGGCGCAGCTCGGCGACGACGCCACGCACGTAGGCACGCCAGCCCACCGCGCCCGCGGGCACGTCGAGCGCGAACTCATCCTGCTCGCCAAAGTCGAGTGCGCGCGCGAGGATCCGTCGATCGCCGCTTGCGGCGGCATACACGGTGATTCCCTGGGCGATGGCGAACGGCAGTGCGAGCCCTTGGTTGTAGTCGGTGTGCTCTCCGATCAGGTTCACGCGACCGGGAGCGAACGCGCCGGCGCGTTCACGCGACACTGGCGATCGCCTCGCGCAGCGCCGCCGCGCAGTCCTCGGGCAGCGTGTCACCGACGAACGTACCCGCGCCCTGCTCGGAGCCGGCGGGGTACTTGAGCTTGATCGCCGTGCGCAGAGGAGGGTAGAACTCGACATGCAGGTGACCCCCTGAGTGTCCATCGGTTGGCGCCTGGTGGACGACCATCACGTACGGGAAGGGTCTGGCAAACAGGGCGTCATAGCCGCGGGTGAGAAGCTGTAGGCCCTCGGCGAGCAGGCGCAGCTCGGCAGGCTCGCAATCGAGCAGGCTAGGTCGATGTCGCCGCGTGACGACGTGCGCCTCGTACGGCCAACGTGCCGCGTAGGGAATGTACGCGGCGACGCTCTCGTTCTCATGCACGATCCGACGCTCGTCGCTGAGCTCTCGGCGCAGCAGCTCGCAAGGCGCACAGCCGTGTAGACGAGCGTCCGCGGCGAGCTCGAGCTTCGGCACCGGTGGCAGAAACGGGTAGCCGTAGATCTGGCCGTGTGGATGGTGCAGGGTTGCGCCCACCTCAACCCCCCGGTTCTCGAAGATGAGCACGTACCGCACGTCCTCTCGGGCGCCGAGCTCCTGGTAGCGGTGCCGCCAAACCCACATCAGCGCCTCGGCGCGCTCGGGCGCCAGCGTGCCGAGGGAGCCGTGGTGGCTGTCGGTATATACCACCACCTCCGCCGCTCCACGCGGCGCCCGGAAGGTGGGGTAGAGATTGTCGAAGACGGCGATCTCGAAGGCCGGCAGGGGGATCTCCGTCTCGACGGCGCCGGCTGAGCGGAGGTCGGCGGGCGTGGGGCAGAGCGGGCAGTGATCCTCCGGGGGAAGAAAGGTGCGGCCCTGTCGGTGGATCGCATATACGACCTCCTCTCCGCGCAGCTCGTCGAAGCGCTGCTCGCTCATTCGTCCTGGCGCTCTCGGCGGGCGTAGAGGATGAGCGTCCGGCCGTCCTCTCTGAGGTGCCGCTCGACGTCGATAGGTCCGTAGACCTCGTGTTGCTCTGCCCCTAGCTGCTCACGCTTGCGCCCTCTGCGCCGGCCGATATCCGATTGGTCGGAGGGGGGCCGCGGGCTGGCTGACGCCGGAGCCATGTTCTGAAGATAGACCCCTCCTCGCGAAGTCCCCGAATACGAATGGATTCACGAGGGAAAAGTATTGATGGGCGCTGCGTCGCCCGACGCAGCCTCTATCGAGAAGGGAGATAGAGATGGCAGAGACAGATCAGGTCGATAGGCCCATGGGGCTGCGCGAGTATCCCGACCTCGCGGAGATCGGCCAGCGAGGCTTGGACCGCCGTGCGTTCCTGCGCCGCACGGCGCTTACCGGCATAGCCGCCGGCTCGGCAAGCAGCATACTGGCCGCCTGCGGCAAAGGCGGTGGCACGAGCGCCGCTGCGGGCGGCGGCAGCGAGGCCGTGTTCGGCTCGCATCCGAACTACAAATTCGTGTTCGTCAACCACGTGACGACGAATCCGTTCTTCGTTCCCACGCAGTACGGCGCTGCCGACGCGTGCAAGCTGTTCGGCTGCTCCTACCAGTGGACGGGCTCTGAAAACAGCAACGTCAACGAGATGGTCAACGCTCTCAACAGCGCCGTCACGAGCGGCGCCAGCGGGATCGCCGTCTCGCTGATCGATTTGCATGCCTTCAACCAGCCGGTGCAGGCAGCGATCTCGGCGGGCATCCCAGTTGTGGCTTACAACGCAGACGCGGAAGGCAATGCGCGCCAGGCCTACATCGGCCAGGATCTGATGAAGGCTGGCGAAAAGATGGGCGAACGGATCGTCGAACTGGTGCCCTCCGGAGACGTGGCGCTGTTCATCGCCACCCCCGGCGCGGCGAACATCCAGCCGCGTATCGACGGGGCGATCAAGGCGATCAAGGCATCGGGCAAGCCGATCACGACTCACACGATCGCGACCGGCGCGGCGGTCCCGGCCGAGCTGTCCACGATTGACGCCTACTGGGTCGGCCACCAGAACACCAAGGGCCTGTTTGCCGTCGACGGCGGCAGCACCCAGAGCACAGCTCAGGTGATGCAGAAGTACGGCTTGCCGGGCAAGGGCGTCAAGGCGGGCGGCTTTGACCTGACGGAAGTCACCCAGCAACTGCTGGCGGCAGGGCAGATCAACTTCACGATCGATCAGCAGCCCTATCTCCAGGGCTTCGTGCCCGTTCAACAGCTGTTCCTGTACAAGGTCTCGGGTTCGCTCACCGGGTTCGCTGACACCAACACCGGCTTGAAGTTCCTAGACAAGACCACGGTGATCCCATACAACAAGACCAAGACGCGCTACGAGGGCACCTCCTCGGAAGTGAAGGTGGTCGCGGCGGCCTAGCGTCTCGATCGATCTCTTCACCTTAGGACTGGTGATGGCGAGCACGACTGGTGCCCCAGCCTCCGGCGCCCCGACTCCGGCGACCGGGAGCCAGGTGCGGCGAGGCCAGGCTGCCGGTCAGAGCATTCTCGGGCTGGTCAAGCGCTTTTTGACCCTGCGTGAGGGAAGCATCATCGTCGTCACGATCATCGTGGCGATCTATTTCGCCGCGAGCACCGACACGTTCTTCACGACGGAGAACTTCAAGACGCTGTTGCCCTACTTCGCGCCGTTCGCGATCCTCGCGGCGGGCGAGGTCTTCCTGATGATCAACGGGGAGATCGACCTGTCGATCGGAGCGGTCTACCTGTTCACGCCGTTCCTGTTCTACGAGCTGCACAACGGCGGCGTCCCGCTGCTGCCGGGTGTGATCATCGCGATGATCGCGGCCGCCGGAGTGGGTGTGATCAACGGCTTCTTCACCGCGATCGTCGGGGTCAACTCGTTCATCACCACGCTGGGAACGCTGTTCGCCTTCGAGGGCCTGACGCTGATCATCTCCCACGCCCAGCCGGTCGCGACCCCCGGCGCCCAGGTGACCACCACCACCGTCAACGTCGAACACGTCGTCAACGGCCAGCACATCGTGTTGCCTGAAACGGTCAACCACATCAGCACCTTCGCCAGGGTCTTTGGCGGAGGAACCTACTCCGAGCTGATCTGGGCGCTGGTGATCATCGCCGTCCTGCAGGTGCTGCTCAGCCGCACTCGCTGGGGTTTGTACACAGTGGCCGTCGGCTCCAACAGGCTTGGTGCGAGCGAGGCGGGTGTGCGGGTGCGCCTGGTCGTCATACGCAACTTCATCCTGTGCAGCACGTGTGCCGGTCTTGTCGGCATCCTCGAGGCGGTTCGCGCGACCTCGGTCCAGCCCGACACCGCGGGGGCGAACGCCATCCTGCTGGAGGCCATCTCCGCGGCGGTGATCGGCGGCACGCTGCTGGCAGGCGGCTCGGGGACCGTCGTGGGAGCGCTGATCGGCGCGCTGTTCCTCGGGATCTTGCACGACGGGCTGGTGCTCCAGGGCGTCAACGCCAATTACCTCGCACTCTATCTGGGGCTTGCGATCATCCTGGCGATGGTCATCAACACCTATGTCGCGCGTGTACGCACGGGGTCCGGACTTGGCTGAGCGACCGGTCCCCACCGAGACTGTCGTCGCGCCGGCATCCGCGCCCGACGACGTCCTGCTCGTCGAGCACATCGCCAAGCGCTTCGGCCCGGTGACGGCGCTGCGCGACGTCAGCCTGCACCTGCGCAAGGGTGAGGTCCTTGGGCTGCTCGGCGACAACGGCGCCGGCAAGTCCACTCTGATCAAGATCCTCTGCGGCTTTCAGAAGCCCGACTCGGGAAGGATCTTCCTGCATGGGGATGAAGTGGAGCTGAAGAGCGTCGACGACGCCCGCTCCAGGGGCATCGAGACCGTCTACCAGGACCTGGCCCTGATCGACGAGCTGTCGGTGTTCCACAACATGTTCCTGCGCCGCGAGCACGTTCACCACCCGCTGCCGTTGCTTGCCAACCATCTGATGCGCAAGGAGACCCGCCGGGCGCTCGATGACATCGGCATCAACATACCGAGGATCGACGTGCCGGTCGCTCGCCTGTCCGGCGGTCAGCGCCAAGCGATCGCAGTGGCGCGCACCGCCAACTCCGACGCCGACATCCTGCTGCTCGACGAGCCGCTGGCCGCAATGGGCGCCAAGGAGGGATCGATGATCCTCGACCTGGTGGCTCGCCTGAAGAAGGAGGGGCGCGTCTCGATCGTCATGATCCTCCACAACTACATCCATGTCCTCGAGGCGTGCGACCGGGTCAACATGATCCAGGACGGTGTCATCGTCCTGGACAAGCCAACTGCCGAGACCTCGGTCGAGGAGCTCACGGAGATCGTAGTCAACGAGTACCGGCGGGCAAGGCTGCTAGAGAAGGCCAATGACGGGCCAGCCCTCGGTCGATGACCCCGTCAAGCGTATGCGCATCTATCCACACAACGTGCAAATAGACGCCAATATCTTTGCGGCAGTTGTAAAAGCAGAGGTGAGACGCCTCATCATGGCAAGTTCGGTCCACGCCGACAGCCACCGTGACCCTGCGGCAGCCCAACCCATAGCCGTACCTGGCAGCTACTACCCGGCAACGCCGTATGGCGTGTACAAGCTCCTCGGTGAGGAGGTTGGCAAGATTCTCTCCCGGCAATTCGGATTTGAGTTCATCGGCGTGCGATTTGGTGGGGTAACGCGGGACAATTCTGTAAAGGCGGGAGAAGGGCAGACGGCAACTTGGCTAAGTCACGGCGATCTCGTAAGCGCTATCGATGCATGCTTGGCAACTGAGCCGCTGGCGGGGCGCTCCGCCGTCTTCTACGCGGTGTCCAATAATGCCGACAGCATTCACGACACGACCAATCCGTTCGGCTGGAAACCGAAGGACAACTCAGCAGACCATGCGTAGAAGGCGCCCGACAAGCGCTCGTCGGCGGATATAATTGGGCTGAAGGACTCGACATGATCGCGCTCGGCTTTCTGCTGCTGCTGATGGGCGCCGTGCTGGCGGTGGCCGAGGCTCACGTGCCCGGCGGGGTTCTCGGCGTGGCCGGGGGCTTGGCGCTGATCGCCGGTGGAATCATCGTCATCGCCACGCTCGGCGGCAGCGCGGCGCTCGCCGTGCCGGTCGGCGTCGGGCTCGGTGCGGCGGCAGGCGGATGGGCGCTCGTAGTGACGCGCAAGGCGGCGAGCGTGCGACGCGCACGTGTCCAAGCAGGCGCGGAGGCGTTGTGTGGCCGGGTTGGCGTGGTTCGCGGCTGGAGCGAGCCTGGCGGCCAGGTATTCATCGACGGGGCTCTGTGGCGCGCCCGTCACGGATGGGCGGAGATCGACGGGGAGGCGCTTCACGAGGGCGATCCCGTAGTGGTCGAGCGCGTGAGCGGCCTGACGCTGTCCGTGCGCCGCGCCGAGGAGTGGGAGCTGATCGCATGATCCTCGCGCTCGTCATCGTCCTCTGCTGCATAACGGTCACGGCGCTCATGCTCGCGGGTGCTTCGGTGCGCGTGTTGCGCGAGTATGAGCGCGGCGTCGTCTTCCGTCTCGGCCGAGTGACCAGCCAGCGCGGGCCGGGGCTGATCTTCCTGGTGCCCGCGATCGATCGCATGGTGCGCGTCAGCCTGCGCACGATCACGCTGCAGATCCCGGCGCAGGAGATCATCACGCGCGACAACGTGCCTGCACGCGTCACCGCGGTCGCCTACTACCGGATTATCGATTCCACCAAGTCGGTGCTCGAGATCGAAGACGTGCTGGCCGCCACCTCGCAGATCGCCCAGACGACACTGCGCTCGGTACTGGGCAAGGCCGAGCTCGACGCGCTGCTGGCCGAGCGCGAGCGCTTGAACGAGCATCTACAGCAGATCATCGACGATCAGACCGAGCCTTGGGGGGTGAAGGTCACGACGGTCGAGATCAAGGACGTCGAGATCCCGGAGCGGATGCAGCATGCGATGGCTCGTCAGGCCGAGGCCGAGCGTGAGCGCCGCGCGAAGATCATCAATGCCGAGGGCGAGTTCCAGGCGGCCGCACGACTCAACGATGCAGCCGACGTGATCAGCCGCAACCCCGTGACGATCCAGCTGCGCTACCTCCAGACGCTGCTGGAGGTGAGCAACAAACAGAGCTCCACGATCGTGTTCCCGCTGCCGATGGACGTCTTGCAGCCGCTGCTAGCCGCCGCGCAGGGCCGCCGCGCCGCTGTCGACGGTCCCGAGCAAGAGCGCCTCGACGAGGCGCTCGCCGCTGCGCGAGCGGCGCTCGACACAGCGACGAGCGATCGCGAGCGTCTGGGATCGGGCGCGTAGCCGGTCACGGCCTCACCTACATCCGAGCGTCCGGCGTAGTTCGTGGTTCCGTCGAAGACGTACTCGTCGAGGCCGAAGGTCGTCAGTCGGTAGATGTACCGACCGGGACATCGCAATCCACGCGCATATCTGCCACGATCGTGATCGTCCCCGCTCGCAAAAGGAGAACCATGCCTGACTACGCACCCGGGACCCCGTCCTGGATCGAACTTTCCTCACCGGACACCAATGCCGCCGCGGAGTTCTACCGCGAGCTGATGGGTTGGAGTGCGACAGAGCCGGGAGGAGAGGAGACCGGTGGATATCGCATGTTCCAGCAGGGCGACGAGAACATCGCCGGCCTGATGGGTCACATGCAGGAGGGTCAACCCACCGCATGGGCTACCTATATAAGCGTCGCCGACGCTGAGGAGACGGCGGCCAAGGTCAAGGCGGCCGGCGGCAGCGTCGTGGTTGAGCCGATGGATGTGATGGACATCGGACGGATGGCGGTCTTCGCCGATCCGACGGGAGCGGTGTTTGGCGTATGGCAGCCGAAGAGCTTCACCGGCGCCGATCTGGTCAACGAGCCGAACTCATTGTGTTGGAACGAGCTGCTCACCCGTGACGCCGACGCCGGCAAGTCGTTCTACCCGGCGGTCTTCGGCTGGGATGGACGTCCCCCCGCGTTCGAGGGCGCTCCGGAGACTTACACGGTTTGGGAGCTGGGCGGCAAACAGGTCGGCGGCATGATGCAGATGACCGACGACTACTTCCCGGCCGAGATCCCGCAGCACTGGGGCGTGGTCTTCGCGGTCGCCGACTGCGACGCCATCGTCGCGAAGGCCCGCGCGCTCGGGGCGACCATCACGAATGAGCCGATGGACATGCCGATCGGACGCTTCGCCGGCCTAGTCGACCCCCAGGGAGCCTCGTTCACGGTGATGCAGCCGGCGCCTACTGCTTGATCGGCTACCTGGCGCCGCGGGTGGCGCGAGGGCGAGGCCGGGCCCAGGTCCGTGGCACGCGATTGTGCGGCTCAGGCGCCTCCTGCTGGGGAGCCATAGCGCTCCCGCGATAAAAGGGTTGGTCGAGCTCAACGCGCGCGCGGTCCTTATGCGCCGCAAGCGAGCGCGCGCGAGAGCAGCAGCTCGCGCTCGCGCTCGTTGTCGCACAGGTCGGCTGCGCGCGCGAACTCCTCGCGCGCTTCCACCAGTCGCCCCAGGCGCACGAGGATGTCGCCGCGCACGCCGGGCAGCAGGTGATAGCCGCGCAACGCAGGCTCATCGGCGAGCGAATCGACGAGCTCCAGCCCGGCCTCTGGGCCGAAGGCCATCGTCACCGCCACAGCGCGGTTGAGCTCCACGACCGGGGAGCCGGTGAGCGCCGCCAAGCCGTCGTACAGCGCGACGACCCGCGGCCAGGCGGTCTCCTCGACGCTTCGGGCCCGTGCATGGCAGGCGGCGATCGCGGCCTGCAACGTGTACGGCCCCAGCGCGCCGCTGAGATCCTCGGCCCGTCGCAGCCCGGCGAGACCGCGCTGCACGAGCAGGTGGTCCCAGCGCGCTCGGTCCTGATCGGCTAGCAGCACCGGCTCGCCACGCGGCCCGACTCGCGCCTGCAGCCGCGAGGCTTGGAGCTCCATCAGGGCCAGCAGGCCGTGTGCCTCAGGCTCGCGAGGCATCAGCGCGGCCAGGATCCTTCCGAGGCGCAGGGCGTCCGCGCACAGCGCCGGGCGGGTCCATTGCTCGCCGGCCGTCGCCACGTAGCCCTCGTTGAACACCAGGTAGATCACCTCGAGCACCGCGGGCAGGCGCTCGGCCAGCTCGTCGCGACTGGAGATCTCAAACGGCACGCGCGCCTCGGAGAGCGTGCGCTTGGCGCGGACGATGCGCTGCGCGACCGTCCCTTCGGAGACGAGGAACGCCCGCGCGATCTCCGGCGTCGACAGCCCGCCCAGCAGGCGCAGCGTAAGCGCGACGCGTGCCTCTCGCGACAAGACCGGATGGCACGTCATAAAGATCAGGCGCAGCACATCGTCCTGTACGTCTTCGACCTGCGCGGCGAGGTCGGGCTGATCGAGCTGCTGGAGGATTTCCAGCTCGCGCCCGATCAGCCCCCGCTTGCGCTCGAGCGCGATGCGCCGGCGCAGCGCGTCGATGCCCCGGCGCTTGGCGGTGGCCATCAGCCATGCGCCCGGCTTGTCCGGGATGCCCGACTCAGGCCACTGCTCGAGCGCGGCCACGAGCGCGTCCTGGGCCAGATCCTCGGCCACCGCCACGTCGCGCACGATGCGAGTCAGCCCGGCTATCAACCGGGCCGACTCGATCCGCCAGACGGCGTCGATCGCACGATGGGTGGCAGACGACGTCACGCGCCTAATTCCGGGCGCTCTGCTCGCGCAGCCGCTCGTTGGCCTCGCGCAGCTCGGGCGTCAGCTGCTCGCCGAAGTCCTCAGCCTCGAAGATCGGGCGCAGCTCGATCTCGACACCACCGCCGAACGGCGCTCGCTTGAGCCACTCGATCGCCTCCTCGCGCGAGGAGCACTCCCAGACCCAGTAGCCCGCGACGATCTCCTTGGCCTCGGTGAACGGACCGTCGATGACAGTGGGCTCGCTGCCGTCGAAGCGGACCTTTGCGCCCCTGGAGGTAGGGTGCAGGCCCTCGCCGGCCAGCATCACGCCTGACTTGGCGAGCTCTTCGTTGTACTTCGTCATCTCTCCCAGGAGCTCGGTGCTGGGCATCTCGCCCGCCTCGGACTCGGGGCTTCCGGGGACCAGAACCATGAAACGCATTGGTACCTCCTTGTGGTGGATGGGATGGTTTCTACCCGCACGTCGAACGAGGTCGGCCGAAATCGACACCGCTCGGAAATTTTGGTGGGCATAGCTTCCCGACGCGAGCACAGGCGTTCGCGTACGCAGGCTTGAAAGAAACGGTTTAGCCCGTGATCGAGTGAACGAGGGAACTGGCAGTGAATCACGGCATTGCGAGCTGCGCGGGTATGATGCGGACGGCACGCCGACGTAGCTCAACTGGTAGAGCGCCGCTCTTGTAAAGCGGAGGTTGCCGGTTCGATCCCGGCCGTCGGCTCTCCTTATCGCATCCTCACCCCGCGTAGTGACAGCTACCATGTAACGCACCGCCCGGGCGCGGGGTATCCCAGGTGTGCAAACGCCCGATCCGCCACCGCTTTGCGGCCGAGGTATGCAAACGCCCGACCTGCCTACGCTTCGCGCCCGCACGCTGGATCGCGGTGTCAATCCCGTGCTCTACCGCACCGCGCGGCTGGTGCTCGTGCCCTTCTTCCGGCTCTACTTCCGCCTGGAGGGGGTCGGCGCCGAGCGCATACCTACCCGCGGCGCGGCGATCATCGCCGCTAACCATCGCAGCTTTCTCGACCCGTTCGTGATCGGCGCGCTCGCGCGCCGGCCGGTCTACTACATGGCCAAGCGCGAGCTGTTCGAGCATCCGCTGCAGGCGCGTCTGTTGAGCGCGCTCGGCGCCTTCCCCGTCGATCGCGGCGCCGGCGACGAGCAGGCCATGCTCACCGCCCTGGCGTTGCTTGAAAGGGGGGAGTGCGTGCTGATCTTCCCCGAGGGCACTCGCATGCGCCGCGGCCCTCTCGGTAATCCGCGTCGTGGCATTGGGAGAATGGCGCTGCAGAGCGGAGCGCCGGTCGTACCGGTCGCCGTTATCGGCACCGATCGCGTGCGCCGGGGATGGCGCATCCGTCCCTGCAAGGTCGCCGTGCGCTGCGGCCGGCCGCTTCGCTATCCGCTCGTCGAGCGTCCCTCGCGGCGGATCGCTCTGGGCGTGGCGGAGCGGATCTGGGCGTGCGTGAGCTTGCAGTGGCAGTGGCTGGGCGGCGAGATGCCGCCGGCCCGGCTCGCGGCCGCCGAGCAGAGGGAGCGAGGCGGGTTGCGGCGCCGGGTGATTGACAAGCGCGCGGCCGAGCGGCTCGGGACGGGGCGACGCGAGGCGGGGCGGCGCGCCGCGTAAAGCGGTCGGGCGGGGAGTGGAAGCTAGGGTGCGATGAGTGTCAAAGCCTCAGACGCAGCGCTCCAAGGTCGAGCTCGATGCGGAGTTCTCGGAGCTGTACCGCACGCATCTGCGCGACGTTTACAGCTATGCCTACTACCGTGTCGGCAACCATCACGACGCCGAGGATCTGACCGAGCAGACCTTCCTGCAGGCCTACCGCCACTTCGAGCGGGCGCTGCGCGAGTCCGACGGCCGTCCCTTGCGGCCTTGGCTGATCCGGATCGCGCACAACCTGGCCGCCAACCTCTACCGCGACCGCTCGCGCCGGCCGGCGACGTCGATCGAAGACACCTCGGAGCTTGCCGCTTCGCACACGACCGAGGAGCTGGTCGAGGGACGCGAGCAGCTCACGCGTGTGCTCGACGGGGTGAACAGGCTCTCCGAGGATCGGCGGGAGGCGCTGATCATGCGCTTTGCGCTGGGCATGGACAACCGCGAGATCGCGCGGGCGATGGGACGCACCGACGGCGCCACCAAGGTTCTGCTGCACCGCGCCGTCAAGCAGCTGCAGGAGATCGTCTCGCTGCAGGAGACTCAGGCCGATGAGTGAAACCTCCTCGTTCGAGGGCCTGCTGCACCGGGCGCTTTCTCCGGTGGACCCGCCCGAGGATCTAGGCGAGCGGCTGGAGAGCACGCTGCTCAGCCTGACCACGAGCGCCGCCGAGGAGCTCGAGGCGTGGGAGCTCTCGGCGATGCGCGATCCGCGCAACTGGGTTCGCCCGGCCGCGGCCGTCGTCGTGGGTGGTAGCGCCGGGGCGGCGCTGATACTCCTACGCGCGCGTCGCTCCGCCTCCTCACGCCAGTCTGGGCTGCCGGCATTGCGCGCCGCCGCCGAGCGCACCGCGGGCGATCTGCGTAAGCGCGCCGCACGCCTGCACGACTCCTGACGCTTTCGCGTCGTCGTCGCACTGGCTGCCGCAGGCTCGCTTGCAATCCGCTGGATGACCGGTCAGAGTAGTCTTCTACAGAACTATTCCGACAGTCAGGCATATGGAACGTTTTGACGACAAAGCGCCTACGCTTCAGCGGCTCCCCGACGAGGTGTTGATGTCGTTTGTGGCCGAAGGCGACGCGCACGCGTTCGCGGTCCTCTACCGCCGCCATCTGCGTGTCGCGGTGGCGCTTGCGATGCAGATGTGCGCTCGCCGGGCGATCGCCGAAGAGGTCGTGCAGGAGGCGTTCCTCTCGTTCTGGCGCTCGCGCGCTCACTTCGATCGTCGCCGAGGCAGCGTTCGCACGTGGGTGCTGGGCATCGTCCGCAACCGCGCCATCGACGTGCTACGCCAGAGCGTCGCGCATGAGCTCGCCACGACCTCCGAGGAGGGCCTGGCCGAGCTGATGGAGGCGCGCGAGCTGACCGAGCGCGAGGTCGGCCTGCGCGAGCGAGCGCGCACCCTGCGCGCCGCGCTCGATGGGTTGCCGCCCGAGCAGAGCCGCGTGATCGCGCTCGCCTACTACGGCGGCTACAGCCACTCGGAGATCGCCACCATGCTCGACACGCCGGTCGGCACGGTCAAGGGCCGCATGCGGCTCGGCCTGCGCAAGATGGCCGTGAGCGTGCCGACGACGATCTGACAGCGCTTCGCGCGGGCGCGGCGCGTGTGGCGCGCCCGCGCGCGTCCCGCCTCCTGCCGGGCGCTCGCGTGCTCGTGCGGGCGCTCGCGTGCTCGTGCGGGCGCTCGCGTGCGGGGCGCACCCTCGCTGCTAGCGTCTGCGCCCGCATGGCCACCTGCTACCGCCACCCCTCGCGTGAGACGGGCGTCGCCTGCTCGTCGTGCGGGCGGCCGATCTGCCCCGACTGCATGACCCCGACGCAAGTAGGCATGCGCTGCCCCGAGTGCGCCAAGCAGCGCACGCGGGTGGTCCGCTTGCGCAAGACGAGCGACGAGCCGCGCGTCACCTATGCCCTGATCGCGATCAACGTGCTGATCTACCTGCTGCAGCAGGTGAAACTGAGCGGGGGCGAAACGCTCTACGACAAGGGCGCTCTGGTAGGCAGCGGCCTGGCGCTCTCCGAAGGCGCCCTGCATCAGGTCGGCGTCGCCTACGGCGAATGGTGGCGGATCGTGGGCGGCGCCTTCATGCACGCGAGCATCCTTCACATCGGCCTGAACATGCTGATCTTCTATTGGCTCGGCCGCATGCTCGAGCCGGCGATCGGCTCGGTTCGCTTCGCCGCCGTCTACGCCGTCTCGCTGTTCGCCGGCTCGCTGGGAGCGCTGGTGCTGACCCCACACGTCTACACCGTCGGCGCCTCCGGAGCGATCTTCGGCGTCGCCGGCTGCGCTGTTGTGGAGATGCGCGCGCGCGGCATGTCGGTGATGGAGTCGGGCCTCGGCGCGCTGATCATCATCAACCTGCTGTTCAGCGCCGTCTCCTCGGGCATCTCGCTCGGCGGCCACGTCGGCGGCCTGATCGGCGGAGCCTTGGCGGGCCTGTTGCTGCAGGAGGCCGACCGCCGCCGCCTGCCCGACGCGGCAGCGCTCGTTGGCTGCGTGCTGCTGTGCGCGGCCTTCGCGGCCGGCGCCGAGCTGGTGGCCCATTCGAGCGCTCCGTCGCTGCCGCCGCGGGCGCAGTTGGAAGCCCCCGGGGGATAGAGCCGCCCGTGCCGGGGTAGGCTGAGCGTCAGTGGCACTGCTCGCCGAGCAACAGTTGCAGGAGTCGCTGGCCGGGTCGCAGTGGCGGCGCGAGGGCGATGCGATCGCACGCGAGTGGAAGCTGGCGGACTTCGCCGAGGCGATCGCCTTCGTCAACCGCGTCGCCGAGGCGGCCGAGCAGGCAGGCCACCACCCCGACATCCACGTGCACGGCTGGAACAGGGTGCGTTTGGAGCTGAGCACGCACTCCGAGGGCGGGATCACGCAGGCCGACCTCGACATGGCCGAGCGCATCGACGCGCTCGCGTGAGCGTCGCTGAGCGCACGGTTTGGCGGACGGTCGATCGCAGCCATCGGCGGACGTCGCGCCGGTGTGGCGACCGCAACGCTTGCTACGGTTCTCCAGTCGGCAATCGATGAGCGAGGAAGACAAACCGCCCCGAAGTAGCTCGGCTCCCGGCCCGGAGGTCCGCCGCCTGCTGGCCGATCGGGCCAGCACGTGAACGGGGTCAAGCTGATCCTCGCGGCCGTCCTGGTCGCGGTCAACGCGTTCTTCGTGGCGGCGGAGTACGCGCTGGTGCGCTCGCGCCGCGAGCGCCTGGAGGTGATGCGCGACGAGGGTTCGCGCGGAGCCGCGCTGGCGCTGCGTCAGCTCGATCGCATCAACGAATACATCTCGGCCGTGCAGATCGGCGTGACGATGACATCGATCGCGATCGGCGCGCTGGCCGAGCCCGCGCTCGCGCACCTGCTCGAGGACGCGCTCGGCAAAACGCTTGGCCACGACGTCGCCCTCGCTCTGTCGGTGATCGTAGCCTTCGTGCTGATCGCCGCCACCCAGCTGATCGCCGGTGAGATGGTCCCGAAGCTGTACGCGATCGACCGCTCGGAGACGATCGCCCGCCGCATCGCGCGCCCGCTGGAGGCGTTCAGCGCGCTGTTTCATCCGGTGATCGTCTTCATCACCGCCGTCTCCAGCCGGATCCTGCGCCTGTTCGGGGTGGAAATGAACGTTGGGCGGGAAGGCGGCTCGCCCGACGAGCTCAAGCGCCTGATCGCCGAGTCCTACGCCGGCGGCCACCTCGATCCCGGCGAGGCGGGCATGCTCACGGGCGTCTTTCACCTGCACGAGCAGGAGGCGCGCCAGGTGATGACGCCGATCCCCGCGGTCGTCACCGTCGACGTCTCCCAGGACGTAAAGAGCGCGCTGGAGCTGTGCATCTCGAGCGGCCACACGCGCCTGATCGTGATCGAGGGCGACGATCGCGACCGCGTGCGCGGCCTCGTGCACGCCAGCTCGCTCGCGCGCCGCCTGATGCACGACGGCCCCAGCGCCTCGATCGAGCCGATCATGCACGACGCGCCGATCGTCCCCGAGACCAAGCCGCTCGACGATCTGCTCGCCGAACTGCAGCGCCGGCGCAGCTCTATGGCAGTCGTCGTCGACGAGTACGGCCGCGTCGTCGGCATCGTCACGATCGAGGACATCGTCGAGGAGGTCGTGGGCGAGATCGCCGATGAGACCGACTCCGCCGCCGGCGAGGTACGGCGACTGGCCGACGGCGATCTGTTCGTGCGCGGGCACGTCTCGATCGCCGACCTGGAGGACTACGGCGTGCGGCTCCCCGTCGACAGCGATGCCTACAACTCGGTCGGCGGCTTCGTCTTCGCCGAGCTCGGCCGCCTGCCCCGCCGCGGCGACACGATCTCCTCCGGGGACTTCTCGATCCGGGTGGAGTCGGTGCACCACAACCGCGTCGAGGCGGTGCGCATCCGCGAACGCCGCCCGCTCCGCAGCGCCGAGGAGCAGCCCGCAGAGGCGCCGCGCCAGACCCCGGGGCTGTAAAACACGTCCGGCCCGCGGGGGAGCGGGCCGGAGCGTGTGCACTGGGAGGAGGCGGGAGTGCGTTTGTGAACTGCATCCTCAGTATCCCCGCCCGGATGAAGGCGGCCTAAAAGTCAGGCCAAGGCAAGCAAAATGTTGCGCGCTCAGTAGCTGAGGAAGCCCCGCTTGCTCTTGCGCCCGAGCGCTCCCTGCGCGATCAGCTCGTCCACGCGTGGCGGGATCTGCTCGCCGATCGTCTCGCCGATCGCCTTGGAGACGTCCAGGCCGACCAGGTCGAGCAGGGCGAAGGGACCCATCGGGTGGCCGGCGCCGAGCTTCATGCAGGTGTCGATGTCCTCGGGCTTCATCCCCGTCTCTTCGAGCAGGCGAACGGCGCCAAACAGGTAGGGAAACAGCAGCCGGTTGACGACGAATCCGGGCACGTCGGGCACCTCGACGGCGGTCTTCTCGAACGCCTCGCAAAGCGCGGCCGCGCGCGAGCGAGTCTCGGCCGAGGCGGCGGCCGGGAACACCAGCTCCACCAGCTTCATGCGCGTGACGGGGTTGAACACGTGCAGCCCAAGGAAGCGCTCCGCTCGCCCGCTGGCCTGCGCCAGCTGCTCGACCGACAGCGAGGACGTCGTCGAGGCGATGATCGCCTCGGGATCGAGGATCGCGTTCAGTTCGGCCAGGATCGGCGCCTTCACGCCCTGCTCCTCGACGACCGCCTCGACAGCGAAAAACACATGCGCGAGCGCGCCCATGTCCGTGTGGATCTGGATGTTATTGAGCCCACCCACCCCGACCTCGGCCTCCATCCGCGCGAGCGTCTTCTCGATGGTGGCCTTCGCGCGGTCGGCCGAGCTCTGCGAGCGGGCCAGCAGCGAAACCGGCCCGTGGTGGGCGGCCGTCGCGGCCAGGCCGCAGGCGATCGTCCCGCTGCCGACTATTCCGATGCGTTCGTTCAAGGCTTCTCGTTCCTCCGTTTGGGTGACGGCTTCGCGTTCCTGGTTGACTGACCAGTCAATCTAGGGGTCTCAGGCGGTAGAGTAGAGGGACTGGGCGGCGAGCGCCTCTGAGGGCGCCGTGGCCTTCGATCCCGTCCGTCGGGCTTGCCCCGGCGATCGGGCAACCGTCGAGCAAAGGACTTCCATCATGAGGCAACCCGAGGGCCGCGAGGTCGTCATCGTCGAGGCCGTTCGCACCCCGATCGGCCGCGGGCACCTGGAGAAGGGCTACTACAAGGACACCCACCCCAACGAGCTGTTGGGCAAGGTCTACACCGAGGTCATCGCCCGCGCCGGCATCGAGCCGGAGGTGGTCGAGGACGTCGTCGCCGGCTGCGTGCAGCAGTTCGGCGAGCAGGGCTTCAACATCGCCCGCAACGCGTGGCTGGAGCAGGGCCTGCCGATCGAGACCCCCGGCACGACCGTCGACCGCCAGTGCGGCTCGGCGCAGCAGGCGGTCAACTTCTCCGCCGCGCTGATCGCCGCCGGCGTGCACGACGCGATGATCGGCGGCGGCGTCGAGCACATGGGCCACTTCCCATTCTCGGCGGGCATGAAGACCCAGCAGGAGTTCGGCTTTGCCTTCACCCCGGCGCTGATGGAGAAGCACAACATCGTCGGCCAGGGCCTCGGCGCCGAGATGATCGCCGACAAGTGGGAGATCACTCGCGCCGAGCTCGACGAGCTGGCGATGCGCAGCCACAAACTGGCCCACCAGGCCACCGAGGAGGGCCGCTTCGAGCGCGAGATCGTCCCGTTCTCGGTCAACGGCGACACGTATGTGACCGACCAAGGCATTCGCCCCGATACCAACCTGGAGGCGCTCTCCCAGCTCAAACCGGCGTTCAAGCCGGACGGGAAGATCACGGCGGGCAACAGCTCGCAGATCTCAGACGGCGCCGCCGCGGTGCTGCTGATGAGCGCGCAGAAGGCGTCCGAGCTGGGACTGAAGGCGCGCGCGCGGATAGTCGATCAGACCACGGTTGGCTGCGACCCGGTCAAGATGCTCGAAGGCCCGATCCCGGCGACGGAGAAGATCCTGCAGCGCAACTCGATGTCGATCGACGACATCGACCTGATCGAGATCAACGAGGCGTTCGCGCCGGTGGTGGCTGCGTGGGCGCGCGAGCACAAACCGGATATGGACCGCGTCAACGTCAACGGTGGCGCGATGGCCCTGGGTCACCCACTGGGCTCGACCGGCGCGCGTCTGATCACGACGCTCCTACACGAGCTCGAGCGCTCGGACAAGGAGATCGGCTTCGTGACGATGTGCTGCGGGGGCGGCCTGGGGACGGGCACGCTGATCCAGCGCGTCTGACTCATCCCTTCGGTCCCGCGCCCGTCCAGTTCACTGCGACGGGCGCGAGGGCCAGCAGCGCCTGCCACGTGGCCGCTTCGGTGTGCCCGCTCGGCGGGATGCCGTGGGCGCTCTGGAACTGCTCCAGATTGGCTTTGGTGGTCGAGTCGAAGATGCCCGTCGTGGCCTGGGTAGGGATCGCCGTTGCGAGGTGCTCCTGCATCCACAGCACGGGATCGCCTTTGCTGCCCTGAGCCAATTCCGACCAGCCCGCGTCGGGCGTGATGGTCGTGAGCGGGGCGAGCGGATCGCCGAGCGCCTTCCAGCCGGCCGAGGAGGTCTCCTGGAGGTCCCACCAGGAGATGCCTGTCGCGCCGTACAGGGGCGCCTCCGCGCGGAAGCGCAGCAGGTCCGTGGTTGAGGGGGATTCGTAGGTCTGGCCGAGCGGAAAGATCGCGCGGCCGTAGACGCGGTTGGAGACGTAGGTGTTGGCGTAGACGGTGTCGACCGAATTGCCGATCGCCTTCCAGTACATCTGCGGCGCGTTGAACTGCGCGCCTTCGGGCCCGAGGAAGACCGAATAGGGCAGGGCGGTGTGGTAGTAGACGTAGGGGAAGGAGGCCAGGCCGAGCGGATAGGAGGGACCGATCGTCGCGCGCAGGTCGGCGATGTAGGTCTGCGCAGCGCCGTACTTGCCTTCGTACTCGGACTCGGCGTCGATCACCAGGCAGTCGGCGCCGTTTGCCACCGCGCGGGCGCCGAGCGCGGCCTCGCCCGCCGGGTTGGTGCCGTACACGTACTGCCAGGCGCAAACGTGCAGCCCGGCGCCGTGCAGCGAGGCGACCAGTTCGGGGCTGAACTGGCTCCAGTAGTTCGACGATCCGTCTGAGCTCTTTACGAACAGCGTGCTGACGCCGGCGGCGTGTGCCTGGGCGACGATCGAGGCGAGGTCGCCGCCGTCGGACTCGCTCACGTACCAGATCCACATCCCCTGCCCGTCGAAGGCGGTGCCGCTCGGCGTCCCTCCGCTCGGCGCGGTTCGCGGCGCGGGCGGGCGCGGTGGGTGCGGCGGGTGCAGCGCGTAGCCGACGACCTGGATCGGCCCGTAGGAGTTGGAGTGCCGGCCGCGGCTGAGCAGGATCATGATGCGCCCGGAGTGCGCGGAGTGGGGGACGCGGACGATCAGGCCGAGTGTGGACTGGGCGATGCGGGCCGCGGGGGAGTTGCGGGCGATGCGGGCGTTCCAGCTGCGGGGGAAGGCAACGACCATGCCGCGGCGTAGTGCGGTGCCCTTGATCAGCAGTTCGCCGCCTGCCGAGACCTTGCGTGGGCTGGTCGAGCAGTGGGCGACCGGCACGCACTTGGCGCCGGTGATCCTCACGCCCGCCGCGTGGCCGGCCGGAGCCGCGCTGCCCGACGCGCGGTGCTGAGCCGGTGGGGAGGTTGGCGTGGGTCCGCCGCCCGGCGCGGAGATCCCGCCGGCGCCCGTCGACGCTGTGGCGGATGCCGCGCAACCCAGCGCGATGCACGCCCACGCCAACGCCGCCCCCCCTCTCCGAAGGGCGATCGATACCGATTGCTGGAGGGCGCAGCGTGGTGACACGGATCTCCTCATGGAGTCGTCCCGCACGACCGTAGAGCCTATGGCCGTCCCAACCGGCTCGCGCCAGGAAAGTTGCGTCAGCCCCAGTGGAAGCCGAGCGCCGAAGGCGCCGGCGCGAGTGGGCTCGCGGGCAGCCCGGCCGGTGGCTCGGGGAGGTTGTATCCCGTCGGCGCCACGTCGTTGGGCGCGTCGGCGTGAAACAGTGAGGCCAGGTATTGGATCTGTCCGCGCCCCACGCCCAGCTCGAACTGCCCGCCGCCGTAGGCGCCGATCCCGTGCTGAGCGCAGTAGTCGAAGGCGTCGAGCAGGTTGCGCAGCCCGCCCAGGCGCGAGGGCTTGACGTTGACCATCCGCGGCGGGTACTTCAGCGCCTCGATGTCGGCCACCGAGTGGATCGGAGCGTCCCAGGAGAAGCGCTCGCGGTGCGCGGCGAGCACGGCGTCGGTCTCCTCGGTCAGGGCGGGATCCTCGATCCACGCGTCCGGCAGCGCCTCCACCACGCGCCGATAGAGCACGGGGTCCGGCGCCTGGTCGACGATCGAGCCCGTGTAGTACGCCTTGAAATCGACCGACTCCACCGCCCCGCAGGCGGCCAGCTCGGCGATCAACTGCTCGCTCCAAGAGCTGGTCGGGTCGAGCTTGAAGCGCAGCCCCGGATAGAGGTCCAGACGGCGGCGCAGCGGCTCCATGCTCGGCGGCTCGCCCAGGCGCAGCGAGACGACGAAGCGCACAGGCTGCGGCTCGCGTCCGAGCAGCTCGTGCAGGGACGTGCCCGCCTGGCGGAGCGCCAGGTCGAGCGCGGCCGACTCGTACGCCCAGACGCGATAGCGGCGCGACACTTCGCGCTGAGGCGCTTGCGGGAACGTGTCGAGCGCCGCGATGTGCTTGCTGAGCGACGCGATCGTCCAGCGTCCGGCCAGCGGCAGCGTCGGCCCGGCGGCCTGCAGGATGTCGTGATCGACGGCGTCGTAGGTGACGTCCTCGCCGGCGCCTTCGTGCCCGCCGCCGCGCAGGCAGACGACGGTGCTCTTGCGCTCGAACTCGCTGGAGACGAGCGCCTGCAGCCCCTCAAGCGCGTAGGAGTCGATCTCGACCGGCAGGTCGGCGAGGCGCTCCCAGGTGCTTGCGGCGGCGGTCACTGACGCGCCAGCCTATTACGATCGCTGGAGATGACCCCTTCGGGATCCCGGTCGCGGTCTTAGTCGCATGGCAAACCACACCAGAGGCCCACGCGGCCGCTCCCGCAAGCCGCGCCCGCACGCGGAGGCGCCGGCCCGCCCGCCCGCCTCCGGCCAAAGCGAGAGCGGCGCACCGGCGGGCGCCGAGGCGGCACGCCGGGTGACCCAGCGCCGCGCCGATCGCCAAG
>DASZGH010000093.1:0-11720 GCA_035938935.1 Solirubrobacteraceae bacterium | reverse complement strand
GGCTCCAGACGTCTTTGCCGGTGTGCTTGTCGACCGCCTGTAGCACCGCGTTGTCGCCGAGCTGGAAGAGCGTGTTGCCGTAGAGGACGGGCGGGAACTCAAGCAGCGCGCCGCCGGTGTGGACCCACAGCCTGCGAAAGGGGGGGCGCAGGACGCTGGAGGCCGGGAAGTAGCGGGTGTGGTTCTTCGTGTAGCCGTACAGCGGCCAGGCGAACACCTTGGTGGGCTTCGGCGGCGGTTGCGGGGCGACGGGCTGAGGGGTGAAGGGGGCATTGGGGTGGTAGATAGAGCCGGTGCGGTGCTTCTCGTACAGGTAGCCCGCGAGCGCCACGCCGGCCATCAGCAGCAGAGCGCCGCCGGCGAGCAGGAGCCGGCCCCGCGTGGAGGTCGGTAGTAGTCGCGACAGGCGCAAGCGTCAGGCGGCCAGCCGGCGCGAGGAGCGCTCGCGGGCGGCCTCGTCGGCGGTACGGGTGTCGGCCGTGGCCGTGGCGTCGCCGTGCGTGGCCGTTCGCCCGTGCTTGGCCGCCCGTCCGCGCCCTGCTGCGGCGCCGGCGTTGCGCCGGCCGCTCGCCGAGCGTTCGAGCCCAAAGCCCACGAGCCGCGCTGCGCCGATGGCGAGCATCGCCAGCGTAGCGGCGGCGAGCGGGAGCAGCGTCAGGCCCGAGACGAGCGAGACAATGTCGTGCCCGTTGGCGATCGACCAGTCCCACAGCGCGTAGTCGGCGGCGGTGAGGGCGAGCAGGAGGGGCAGGGCCCGTAGGCGCACGGGGACACCTTAGACCCCCAGCGGGACGGTACGATTGGAGGCTCCGCGCGGGCGAAGTGTTGTGGTTGCACAAAAGCCTTCCAAGCTTTTAGGGCGGGTTCGATTCCCGTCGCCCGCTTTCAGCCAATCGTCATAGGAGGCCCTGATGGTGAAGCCGATACCCGACGACTACCCGCAGCTAATGCCCTACCTGATCGTCGAAGGGGCAGCCGAGGCGATCGAGTACTACAAGGGGGCGCTCGGCGCGAGCGAGCGCATGCGCATGGACGCTCCTGGCGGCAGGGTCGGCCACGCCGAGCTCCAGATCGGCGACGCGGTGGTGATGCTGGCCGACGCGAACCCCGACATGGACATGCCGGGGCAGCGCTCTATCGGCGGCACGCCCGTGACGCTGCACCTCTACGTCGAGGACGCGGACGCCGTCTTCGAGCGAGCGGTCCAGGCCGGCGCCAAGTCGCTGCGGCCAATGGAGGACCGCTTCTATGGCGACCGCTCCGGGCAGTTCGAGGACCCGTACGGGCATCGCTGGAACGTGGCCACGCACGTCGAGGACGTCTCCGAAGAGGAGATGCAGCGGCGCCTGGCGGCGATGGCGGAGGCTTGAGCTGGGCGCCGCCCTGAGTGAGGGCGGCCGTCCCGACGGCCTCGGACGCGCCGTTGCGCCTAGAATCGAAGAGCACCACGGGGAGTGGCGCAGTCTGGTAGCGCACCCGGCTGGGGGCCGGGCGGTCGCAGGTTCAAATCCTGTCTCCCCGATCATAGGAAAGGCCTGCAAACAAGCGGGTTTTGAGTGGAGCAGTAGAGGTATTGAGCATCGGCTGGGGAACAATTGGGGAACAAATCTAAGATTTGGCGACCAAAGAAGAGGCGCGCGGCCGGCGTTGGGTTCTTTGATTTGTCAGGGTGGCGCGCGACAATGGTGTTGTGGGTGCAGCCCTCGTCAGTCGCCACTTGATCGCCTCCAAAGTCTGGGCGCCAAACATGTCGGGGTGTGCGTTGGTCGACGCATCCTCTCTTCGGGCTCTCGACACTGTCTGCGAAGGGCCGCAATCTCCTGACTCCTGGAGTCTCGAACCGCGCACCCTCCTAGCGCAAGTCTCTACCGCTCCCTGGCTTGAAGGCTCGGCCTCGATTAGTCAACGAGCGATCAGCGGAGCGCTCCGTTGCGAAGTAGCCGAGCGGGAGTCACGTTTCCTCGGAATCCAACAGTTGTTTCAGAGCGCTGCAGTTGCTACGCGCATCGAGCAATCGATGCGCATTCAGCGATCCGGCACGCAAGTCGCAGCGCTGGAAATTGGAGCGACCGTGGAGCGTAGGGAGGAGTGGGGAGTTGAAGAGCCGGTAAGCGATTGTGCCTATCGGTTCTTGTTCGTAAACAATGTCGCCCGTCAGCTCGATGACCTAGGAAATCACTACGCGGCGAGACATGCGGATGGTGTCGCAACTAATTTCGTCTTGACCACACTCTTCATTGTTGACTCCGCGGCTCGACCGTCGTTTGTGAATGATGCCTTTTCCGGTCCGAGTCCCTTTTCTGCCTTGCTGTACTCGATTGCTGTGGAAGGCTATCTTTATGTAAATGCTCTAGCGTCTCTCTTTGAACGCAGTGGGCGCCTGCGTGACGCGCTAGAGTCACTCGGTTTGGGGACTAGGGGCGTCGGCCTTGCACTGGAGGACGACTGGCTACAGATAAGATGGCTTGCCCGAGATCGAGGTCTACAGAAGGCGGATATTCCTGACTCGCCTCAGAGGGCGTTGCCACGAGAGACTCGCGCGGGACCGAGCAAAGAGGATACAGAAGACCCACCCCTCGGAGATGGGTGGGATGCAGAATGGGTGCTTGCTTGCCGCGGTCTGCCCCAAAGGGGTCGCGGCGATGGATGATTTCTCCACAGCCCGTCACGCGGATGGGCCTTCGCTAGTGAGGTGGATTGAAAGCCATGTGGAGTGGCGCGAGTCCAGTTGTCGTCTCTCGGACGTTCATCTTGTGCGTATACGTCGGTGGCGCCAGGGAGGCCAGGCATCGATTAAGCTCGTCGATGAGGTGCTCACAGCGCTTGAGATCCCGCTAGCGTGGGTTCCAAGCGAGATTTGGTGTCGCTACGATAACGGTAAGAGACGGGCGGCCGCATGATTACCTCGACAGGGTTTCTGGGTGTGCTTGGTGAGCCCCTCCACCAGTTGCGCGAGCTGATTAAGGATATTTGGTTTCGCAATCGTCAGGAACGCATCGCGGGAGAACTTGATCTTCTTGAAAGGCGGATCCAGATCGCGCACACTTTTGGCCTGAACGGAGGCGAAGGAATTCAGCGACTAGCGGAAAGTTTCGTTGCGTATGGAGATACGAAGGCCAACCGTCAAATCCACCCAGCGGTGGGCGCCGGGTCATCCGCGGCTGAATGAGTCGGGGTCAATTGGTCAAGGTGGATTCCGCAGATCGATAAGAAGGTGCTCGGCTAACGCTCCAACCCGACATCCATTTCGACATCGTGCGTCTCGCGGTCGGGTGTCCGGTTGAGCCAGTCCACGTGAGGCATCAGCTCGTCTGTGCGTAGCGGTTCGAGCGTGGGGTCCCATGTCTCCTCGTAGGCGACGGACGGTTCGTGGGCACGGCTGCTGGTCATGCGATGCGCGAGGCGGGTGATGCGGTCGGGGTCGTGTCCTTCTTCGCCGAGTTGGTCGCGGGTGATGTGCCAGTCGGTGCCGTGGCGTGCGCGGCTGGCTTGGACGTATGCTGACTCCTTGCTGGTTTGCCAGCCGCCGGTGAGTACGACGGCACGGTCGACGGTCGCTCCTTGTTGGCGGTAGACGTGTTGGGCGTAGGCGAGACGTAGCGACTCCAGCTCGGCGCCCGCAAGCACGATCTCGCGTTCGGAACCATCGAGGCAGATCGTGACGTTCCCCTCCTGGTCGATGCGTGTGATCTCGCCTCGGCTACCGTTTTCCACGCGAGCCTCACGGGCCGGGCGGTGCTGGGCGACGAAAGCGACCAGATCGTGTTCGCGCAGCCCGTAGTGCACGGCGTTGAGTTCGATCTCGCTGGTGCCGAGTTCGTGTCGCTGGGCGCGTAGGTGTTGTGCGCGGGCGTTGAGCCTGTCGATCTCGGTGTTCGACGCGTCGGCGATCAGCGCGACTTGGCGGATGGGGTGGCTCCTGGTGAGTTCGGCCCAGGCTTGTACGGCGTTCTCGGCTGCCTGGTCGCGAGTATCGGTCAAATGGAGTTGGCCGCGGGCGTGGTAGTGCGCCATCGCGCGCTCGGGTTCCCCGGCGCGTAGTGCTTACCATGCTTTCGGCTCGGCGGGATCGGTGGTGCGGTAGATCGTGCCCAGTTCGACCGTGGGAGCGTGTTGGGAGAGCCTGTCGAACATGCCGCCGGGACCGATCGAGGGGAGCTGTTGTCCGTCACCGACGGCGATCAGCTTCGCGCCGGTCCGCTCGACCAGTTCTGTCAGGGCGTCCAGGCGTTGGTGGTCGGCCATGCCTGCCTCGTCAAGGAAGATCGTCGTCTCGGCGCTCACATGGAGGTGGCCACCGTTGGCGCGGGCGATCAGCGCGTCGAGCGTCAGCGTGCTCCCGGCCAGGGCGCGACTGTCGTTGCCGAGCCGCTCGGCCGTGGAGCCAGAGACGGCGATCCCGAGCGTCTCATGGCCGGCGAGCTGCTCTGCTCTGGCGGCAGCGTCGATCACGACGCCCTTCCCGGTGCCTGCAGGTCCGACGAGAACGTTCATCTGCTCGGGGCCGGTGAGGACGAGCAGCGCGAGTTCTTGCTCGTCGCTGAGCGGCGAGCCGATCCGCTCAGCGACTTCCCGAGCAGCGTTCGTTCGGGCGATATCGCCGACGTCCCGACTGGCGGCCTTGCCGAGCATGGTCGCGCGGCGCTCGATCGCCTGTTCCTGCGCGCGGACCGCAAGCGTGGTCATCCGTCCACCCTCCAACGTCAGGACGCGGCGGTCGTGCAGCATCCCGTGAGCGACCTGCAGCGCTTCATGTGGGGCAAGCTCGCCGGTCGTCTGCTCCAACGCGACCGTGTTCAGATCCCGCGCCTGGAACACCGCGTGGCGTTTGGTCAGGCGTGCCTCGATGCGATCCTCGACAGTCGCCTCGGCTCGCGCCGGGGCTGGTTGCCCCGATCAGGCTGGTTGCCTCTGCCGGTCCGAACGCGTGCTGCTCGCCGGTTTCGCGCCATGCTCGGTCGAGGTCTATCCTGGTGGTGTTGTGCTTTGAGCGGCGGTTCTCGAGCGCGAGATCGCACAGCTCGCCGCGCTCGGGCGAGCGACCGTACAGGGCACGGAAGCGGTCGGCGGCACGCGCCACCTCACGCGATCTTCCGGAGAACGCCTCACGTAGCTGCTCGGGCACATTGGCGACCTCGAAATACTTCCCGTTCTTCCCCGTCGACTGCTCGGTCGGATAGCCGAGCCGGACCAGCTCTCCGGCGAGCGCGGAGCGGTAGAACGCGCCGACCTCACCCGCCGCCCTGAACACGGGACGCGACGCGACAGCGACGATCTTTCCGTCGTCGCGGACGACGCTTGTGATGACGACGTGGCTGTGCAGTTGCGGGTCTGGCACATCTGCGCCGCTGACTCCGCGAGCAGTCGTGTGGCGATACTCGACTGCGACCAGATCGTTGGCCAGCTCTTCGATCACCTGGCCGTGGTACTTACGGCGCACCAGCGGAACCCGTTCGCGCATGTAGCCGACCGCCTGCTCGACCGCGAGCGCGTGGGCTTGCTCGATCTGTTCGCGCTGCCACGGGTCCGCCAGCGCCCACACCACCGACACCGACTTCGGCGCACTGAACGTCGCGTCGATACCGCCACCACGACCGCCGCCGGCGCCTTCGGGACGCAACCAGGCGCCCGTGGTCGGTGGCGGCCCTCCATCAGCGCGACGAAATCCTCGCCCTGCGCCAGCCGGTCATCGATGCCGAGACGTTCAAGCGTCTCCTGCGCCGAGAGCCATTGTCCGGGAGCCTCGACGCGCTCGCCGTCCGGTGTGAGGTAGTAGTCGCCGCGCTCAGCCGCGATCGTCTTGCTCTCCAGGTAGCGGGCATAGCCGCCGGCGCGGTCGGCGGGGATGCTGGCAGCGCTCATCACGCACTCCCCTGACCCCGAGAGCCGGAAACCGGCCACCAAATGGCTGCCCGCCGGCTGGCGGTGCATCTGGTCTGCTGTTGCTGTTGGAGCGGAGCGACGAGGTGGAGTGGACTGGGAGGTTCGCGGCGGCGCGAGCGGCCGTCGTGGCGAGGCGGATGGCGCGGAGCGGACGGGTTGCGGGAGCGCGGCGGGAGGTTTGGCGGGCTGGGGTAGCGGGTCGGTCGGCGCTGGCGTGAGCGGGCGATTGTTGGCCGGTTTCCGGCTCTCGCGGTCAGGGGACAATGAGATGCCCGAACCCGCAAGACAGCCCACTTCCCAGCATGACGACCTCCTCACGGCCGAGGAGGTCGCGGCTCTACTGCGTGTCACGCCCGCCTGGGTGTATGCGCAGACGAGGCGGCATCGCATCCCGCACATTCGGCTCGGTCGCTATGTCCGCTATCGGCGCGACGCGCTTGGCGTCTGGATGGATCAGCTTGAACGCTGATCTTGCGGGCGTGCAGCCGATCGACTGCGTATAAAAGAGCACGATGCCAAAGCGCGTTTACGGGACCGGACACC
The DNA here is from genome assembly GCA_035938935.1 of Solirubrobacteraceae bacterium. Lineage (GTDB taxonomy): Bacteria > Actinomycetota > Thermoleophilia > Solirubrobacterales > Solirubrobacteraceae > Palsa-744. Next base: position 5,294 of record DASZGH010000093.1, on the reverse strand, counting down.
TCTACGAGAAGTCGAGGTCCTACTACGGCCGCTGGCGGACGCTTGACGGGCGGCAGCTCAATCGCAGGGTCGGGCGGATACGACGTCCCGGCGAGAGCGATGGGCTGACGCGCCCACAGGCCGAGCGAGAGCTTCGCCGTATGCAGGACGCTGAGGAGCGGGCTCCCAAGCCCGCGCGCGGCACGCAGAGTCCCACAGTCGATGAGGTCGGCGACTCGCTGCGGCAGGAACTCCGCATTGGCGGCGCTCGACGTTCCTACTTGGAGGGCTGCGAGTCGATGCAGCGCGTCCACATATCGCCGCGTCTCGGCGCGCTGGCAGTCACCAAGGTCACTACGGCTCATGTCGAAGCTGTCGTCAGTGCGATGCTCGCCGGCGGTCTGTCGCCCAAGACGATCCGCAATGTCGTGAGCTTCCTGCACTCGATCTTCGAGCACGCCATCGAGCGAGGATGGGTGCGCGAGAATCCAGCGCGACGTGCGTCGCGGCCTGGTCGCCGCCGTAAGGGGGACGCCAATCCTGATCTTCAGTTCCTAACGCTCGATGAGCTTGACGCCGTGCTGCGGGCCATCCCAGACGAAGTTGTCTGCCGCACGCCCGCGCCGAGCCGCCGAGGCAAGCGCGGCCCAGCGCCGCCACCTCCACCGGATGTGCTCGGACCGGTCCTGCGCGTCCTGGTCCTGGCTGCTGCAATGACCGGCCTGCGTCAGTCGGAGTTGCTGGGGCCGCGCTGGCGCGATGTGGATTGGTCGGCTCAACGCATCCGTGTCCGCAACACGTTTGTGCGAGGCGAGCACTCGACCCACGGCAAGTCTGACCTCTCCACGCGCCGGTCAGTGCCGATGGCTGATCGCCTTGCGGGCGAACTTGACCGCTGGTCGCAGCGCACGGAGTACCACGGCGACGGCGATCTCGTGTTCGCTCACCCGCAGACCGGCTCGCCGCTTGATCGCTCAAAGGTGACGAAGCGCTTCAAGGCGGCGTGTCGGGTCGCTGGAGTGCGTGAGGTCAAGTTCCACGACCTACGCCACACGTTCGCCACGCGCCTGGCCGCATCGGGGCAGCCGTTGCGGACGATTCAGGAGTTCCTGGGACACGCGGACAGCAAGACGACGCAGATCTACGCTCACTACGCGCCGTTGGAGCGGGAGGTGCAGATGGTCAACGAAGCGTTCACAGGGTCCGCAGCGTCGTCTCCGGATGTGTCTTCGGATGCTGTGAGATGAGCCCCGGCGATCCTCCGCCTTACGACATCGAGTTCTACGCCGACGACGCGGGTGAGATGCCCGCCCTGCGCTGGATCAAGGAGGACCTGAGCCCGACCAAGCGGCGGGCGCTCGGGATGGCGATGAACGAGGTGCTCCAACGTCACGGCGTCCAGGTCGTGGGGGAGAGGTCATGGGGCCGTCAGCTTGGACAAGGCTTGTTTGAGTTCCGCGTCGACCGGACCGTCAAGCCCGACGACGAGATCGCCGAGAAGATCGTTCTTCGGGTCTTCTGCCACGCCTACGGAGATCGCAAGGTCTTGGTCCTGCACGGCTACGACAAGGGCAAGAGCCCTGCCTCACGGCGGCAGCAGCGAGAGATCGAGATCGCGCGCTCGCGGCTTGCGTCGTGGCGTGCGTCCGAGGCCGGTCAGCGCAAAAAGCCAGCCGGGCGTAAGAAGCGATGAGCAAGGCTGCGATGTGGTATAACCCATCAACTATGTCCACTGACTTCAGCCAACTGATCGCCGATATCGAGGAGGAGGCCCAGGATGAGGGTCCCCAGGCCGTCCGTGAGCTGGAGCAGTTTCGTGAGGAGTTCGGCCTTGCCAGCCAGCTGATCGAGAGCCGCAGGGAGGGCAAGCTCTCTCAGCGGGAGTTGGCCAAGCTCTCCGGTGTGCCCCAGAGCGAGATTTCGCGCATCGAGACGGGCGCCAGCAACCCCACCTATGCGACGATCACGGCACTGCTGCGGCCGCTGGGGAAGCGAGTCCAGCTTGTCGATGACTCTACGCTCACGACGAAGGGTGGGGGCAGGCGTCGCCGGAAGGCAGCCACACGGACCAGTTCGGCGTCAAGGGCATCGAGTCAGCGCAATTCTGAGGCTCGGCCGGCGGCGAGCAAGGCACGCTAGCGCCATAACGGGCGCGGCCAGTGCCGAGTTCGTCAAGTTCCAACGATGTCGGATACGGTGGCTCCGTGAACTCGGCTCCGCGCATTCCGTCTGTCGGCGAACTGCTCTGGCCGACGCTGCGGGCAGTCCGCGAGATTGGTGACTCGGGGACGATCGAGGAGATCGTCGAAAAGGCGATTGAGCTGGAGGGGTTCACCGAGGAGCAGCAGGCCGTCCTGCACGGCGAGGGGCCCCGGACAAAGATCGAGTACCGCCTAGCGTGGGCGCGCACTTACCTGAAGGGCATGGGAGCTTTGGACAACAGCGAGCGAGGCGTCTGGAGCACGACTGAGGCGGGCCGGGCTATGACCCCTGAGGATGTCGCGACCCGCCACGCCGCCTACGTCGCTTCGTTCAGGGAGGCAAGGAAGGCCAAGCGGTTGGCTAGAGCTGAGCAGGGGGACGAATTCGATGAGGAGTCGGCTCGCCGCGATTGGAAGGAGCGCTTGTTGGAAGTGCTCTTCGAGGTGCCACCCGACAGCTTTGAACGCTTGGCCCGCCGGCTGCTCCGTGAGGCCGGCTTCGTCTCGGCCACGGTCACCGGCAAGAGTGGCGACGGCGGAATCGACGGAATTGGGGTCTATCGGCTGTCGCTCGTGAGCTTCCCGGTCTTCTTCCAGTGCAAGCGCTACAGGGGCAGCGTGGGGGCGAGCGCTGTAAGGGACTTCCGCGGTGCGATGAGCGGTCGCGGCGACAAGGGGCTGTTGATTACGACCGGCTCCTTCACTGCCGACGCCAAGCAGGAGGCGACCCGCGACGGCGCTCCGCCAGTAGACCTCATCGACGGCGAGCGGCTGTGCGATCTGTTGAAGGAACACAAGATGGGCGTGAGCGTCCGTCTGGTCGAGGACGTTGAGGTATCGCCGGAGTTCTTCTCCGAACTCTGATCTCGCCCTCCAAGCTGGGGAACAATTTGGGGAACAAATTGAGCGAAACTCAGAAGCACTCAGAAGCAAAAAACCCAGCAAACACGGGCTCTACCACCTGAGCGACACCCCATCCCTCAGGCTGGGGGCCGGGCGGTCGCAGGTTCAAATCCTGTCTCCCCGACTAAAGGCTCGCTAAAGAAGTTACGGAAACCCTGCGTTTTGCAGGGTTTTTTCGTTGGTTTGTGAGTTTCAGTGGGTCACAGGTTCAGATGTCTTTTCTCGGCCAGAAAAGTCCGCAATTTGCGGGCTTTTTCGGGCGTAATCGACATGAAGCGTGCAAGGCAGCGTGACGGGCGTTTGCAGATCTATTGCAGGCCGAGCCGGATTCTTTTGCAGCGCTTGTGGCGTAATTGCGACCAAATTCGCGCGGGGCGACGGGGCGAGTTTGCGGTCATTTGCGCCCATATGCGGGCGCGTGCGGGGTTCGATCGGCCTGTGTCGCTGGCGCCGGCCAACAGCCGCGCATTTGCGACCGGGGAGTTCACAGGTTCTGGTCGGATGAGGCGTTGTCATGACTCCATGATGGTGCTGTTTTCGCATATGTGTGTGGGGCTTTGGTGTGCTGTTGGTAGGTGTCCATGGCGTTGCGCGCGCGGGTACGTGCCCGGTCTTGCGCGAGCTTGGTGTAGGTGCTGCAGACGAGGTAGCCACCGTCGCTGTGACCGGCCATCTGAGCGGTCGTCTGGATGTCCAGGCCGAGGCCGCCGTCGTCGGTCGGGTCGATCATCCACTGGAGCGCGCGGTGCCTGAGCTCGTAGAACTCGAGGTCCGGCATCGAAGCGCTGGCTCGTATCGAGTGCCAGTGCGCTGACCAGCTGCTGCGTCGCATGTAGCCGCCACGCGGGGCGGGGAGGAGGATCTCCTCGCTGAGCTTGGGCATGATCTTCAGGTGACTGCGCAGAGCAGGACTCATCACGACCTCTCTCGCAGCGTCGTCCTTGGGCCACTGGACTACCCCGGTGTGAAGGTCGACCTGGCGGCGTACATGAAGAACTCCCGCCGCGAAGTCAATGTCATCGTGGCGCAGCGCAAAGATCTCACCGGGTCGCAGCGCCGCCTCCCCGATAGCGAGAATCGCGCCCTGAAGGATCAGTCCGTAGCGGTCGGTGCGGCTCGCGCGGGCGCAACGCTGGAGTCGCGGTATTGCTCGTCGGTGATGATCTGAAAGCCGGGTCTGTCGATACGACGTATTCGCTTAATCGCTCCCAGACGCGCAAAGACATTGCGGGCGATCAGATCACGGTCGACAGCGTGGTTGAAGAACTGGCGGACAGACTGATGGACGTGGCGTCCGCGAGGCAGCGCCCACGTAAGAGCCTCCTGTCGGGTAAGCTGTCCAGCCCTGTAGCTGACGCTCGGTCAGCTCCGCGAGCACCGCGGTCGCGACCTCGCGCTGCAGGACCGTCTGCTGCGGGTCGGCGCCGATCCCGTCTGCGTGGATGTCGGGCGCGAGCGGCTCTGTCTCGGCCGGGCCCTCGAGAGCGAAACGGAGCTTCAGCGCGCGGCAGATCGTGGCGATGTCCATCGCGCTCGCGGCGAGCAGGCCGTCGAGCAACCGCGTCAGCTCGTCGCTGTCGAGCAGCGGCGAGAGCTTCTTCGCATCGGGTTTGTAGTGGATGACCTTGAACTCGCCGAGCGACCAGGCGAGCGAGGCGAGCGCGCGATCGTCGCCAGCAAAGGGTGTGGCGGTACCGGTGGATAGTCGCCAGAGCCGGCCAGTGCCGGAGCCGCTCGATTCGTAGCGTCCGCTGTCTACGAGCAACTGGTTTACGCGGGCGTAGAGGTTCGCGGACTGCGAGCGCTGCAGCCGGTCGATCAGGTGCTGGCGCAGCGCCGTTTCGAGTATGCGCCTGAACACGGGCCGTGCCGGTGCGCGCTGGAGCATCGCGAGCAGCTGGCCGCGTCCGGGTACCAAAACGGCCAGCGCTAATGCACAGCGATCGCGAGCAGTAGTCTGGCCTGGCGCTAGTGTCCTGAGTCAGAGATTCGTTCATAATATGCGGCGATTGTGGCGAATATTTGGTCTGCTGTCTTTGTCCAGATGTAGGGGCGGGGGTTTTCGTTCCATTGCTTGGTCCACGCGCGGATGTCTTTGTTGAGCTCTTGAACGGATCGGTGGGTGCCGCGGCGGAGCTTGCGGGATGTGAGCTCGGCGAACCAGCGCTCGACGAGGTTTAGCCAGGAGGCGCCTGTGGGGGTGAAGTGCAG
>DASZGH010000092.1:0-11159 GCA_035938935.1 Solirubrobacteraceae bacterium | reverse complement strand
CTGGCCGACCGTCACCGTGTCGCCCTCCTCGACCAGCAGCTCCGTGACCGTCCCCGTTGCCGGCGAGGGCAGCTCGAGGTCGACCTTGTCGGTCGATATCTCGACGATCGTGTCGTCGGCCTTGATCTCTTCGCCGACCTTGGCGTGCCATTCGAGGATCGTTCCCTCGGTGACCGACTCGCCCGCTGCTGGGGTCACGACGTCGATGGTCTCGGTGATCGTCGTGCCGGGAGGCATCTCTAGGCCTTCACTCTAGCGAGCGTGCCCGCGCGGCTCCCCCGCCGCGTGTCCTCTCAGCACGCAGAAACTCGAAGCTGCCGAAGAAAGGCCCGATCCCGCCCAGGACAGCGACCGCGACGGCCAGTCTCAATGAGACGATCCTCATCCGCGCGGCGGCGATGCAGGCCAGCGACATGCCGATCCACAGCAGTCCGTGCGTCCATCCCAGCACGAGCGTCTCGGGCTGTGGTTTGTCCAGCGCGAACGCGCACAGCAGCAGCGATGTGTACACGCACGAGTGGAAAAGGGAAGTCCACTTCAGCGGGGTGAAGGCCGGCGCGAAGCGGACGGAGCGCTTGGCAGGGTGCTCGACGACTCGCTCGACGGGGTGCTCGACCGGGCCGCTCACCCCGACAGCCACAGCGCCATCCTGCGCAGCGGCTCCTCGGCCTGCGCCGGCCACTCCTGTACGTCTGCCGGCCACCAGGCGTAGTCGTCGTGCTCGTGGTCGGGCGTCACCTCGGCGCCCTCTCCCAGCCAGGCCTGCCCGACGAACATGACCAGGCGGTGGGGCAGTCGCACCAGCGCCTCGCCGCGCACTCGCTCGGGCGTCACCGCCCACTCCTCGTGCAGCTCGCGCACGAGCGTGTCGGCGGGATTCTCGCCGAGGTCGACCGCGCCGCCGGCGCCGAGCGCCCAGCGGCCCGCCCACGAGGACAGCCACCCGGCGCGTTTGCCGGCCAGCCAGCGGCCGTCGGCCGAGCGCGTCACGCACAGTGCCGCCACGCTGGAGGAGGCGTCGCCGGCCACCAGGCGCAGTGCCCAGCGCAGCGGCTGCATCTCCATCTCGATGCCCTCGGCACCGTCCTTGTAGCTGACGAGCCGGCCGGCCAGGCCGTCGTGGCTGGGCGAGCCGCGCTGCGCCAGCTCGGCGATCGCGCTGTCGGCGGCGCGCGTGTGCTCGGCCGTCGGCTCGAAGTGTTCGCCGAGCCATTTGGCGCGCACGCGATCGAGCTCCCACGGTCCGCGCGCCAGGATCTCGGGCGCCTCCTCGACGGTTGGCTGTGGGGCCGTGGCCATCTTCTACAGGCTAGTGCTCCGCGAGCGCGAGTAGGTGAAGGGGCGCTAACACGAGCGGGGGCGCGGATCTGCCACGGGCGGGCGCGCCGGTACGAGCGGGGGCGCGGGCGGCCACATACACTCGCTGAGAGTGAGCGCGCGCCGACGCAAGCAATGGGGTTGGGGATACGAGGACGAGCAGCCGGCGATCGACGAGGTCCGCGCGGCCGCCGCCGGGCTGGCCGAGCACCTCGGCTTCCCCCTGCGGGAGGTCGAGCAGCCGCTGCCGCTGGAGCGCGTCGTGCTGGCGCCGCCGCGGGTGGCGCCGCCGAAGGCGCTTGCGGATATCTGCGCCACCGATACGCACGCACGCGCGTCGCACGCGCTCGGCAAGTCCTACTGCGACGTCGTGCGCGGCTTCCGCGGCCGCTTCGAGCATCCCCCCGACTTCGTCGCCCGCCCGCGCGACGAGGCCGGAGTCGAGCGCGTGCTGGAGTGGTGCGCGGCCGAGCGCGTGGCGGTCGTGCCCTACGGCGGCGGCACCAGCGTCGTCGGCGGCGTCGAGCCGCGGGTCGGGTCGCAGTTCGGCGGGGCGGTCTCTCTTGACCTGTCGGCGCTCGATCGCGTGCTGGAGGTCGACCACGTCTCGCGCGCCGCGCGCATCCAGGCCGGCGCCAACGGACCCCGCCTGGAGTCCCAGCTCGCCGAGCACGGGCTGACGCTGCGCCACTTCCCGCAGTCCTTCGAGCTCTCCACGCTCGGCGGCTGGATCGCCACCCGCGCGGCCGGGCACTTCGCCACCGTATGGACGCACATCGAGGAGTTCGTCGAGTCGGTGCGCGCGATCGCGCCGGTGGGCTCGTGGGAGTCGCGGCGCCTGCCCGGCTCGGGGGCAGGGCCCTCGCCGGACCGGATGCTGGTCGGCTCGGAGGGCACGCTCGGGGTCATCACCGAGGCGTGGGTGCGTGTGCAGCCGCGCCCCACCCACCGCGCCTCGGCGGGGGTGCGCTTCGGCACGTTCCTCGCCGGCGCCGAGTGCGTGCGCGCACTGGCCCAGTCGGGCCTGCACCCGAGCAACTGCCGCCTGATCGATCCCTCCGAGGCGCGGCTGACGTTCGCCGGCGACGGCTCGGCCGCGCTGCTGGTGCTCGGCTTCGAGTCCTTCGACCACGAGGTGGGCGCGCTGCTTCAGCGGGCGCTTGCGATCTGCGCCGAGCACGGCGGCGAGGTCGGCGAGAGCCACACTGGCGGCGTCGGGGCCTGGCGGGCGGCGTTCCTGCGCGCGCCCTACGTGCGCGACACGTTCGTGGCGATGGGGGTGCTCTCGGAGACGTTCGAGACGGCGATCACCTGGGATCGCTTCCCGGCGCTGCACGAGCGCGTGCTGGCCGCGGCGCACGCGGCCGCCGACGGCACAACGCGCGTGTCCTGTCGCTTCACGCACGTCTATCCCGACGGCCCGGCTCCCTACTACACGGTGCTGGCGCCGGCTCAGAGGGGCGAGGAGGTCGAGCAGTGGGCGGCGATCAAGACAGCCGTCTCGGAGGCGCTGATCGCCGCGGGGGCGACGATCACCCACCATCACGCGGTCGGGCGCGACCACCGGCCCTGGTACGACGCGCAGCGCCCGGACCTGTTCGCGGCCGCCCTGCGCGGCGTCAAGGCGGCGGTCGATCCGGCCGGCGTGATGAATCCCGGCGTGCTCTTGGAGGTCCAGCCGTGAACATCGCCGTGCTCGGCCCTGGCGGCGTCGGCGGCCTTGTCGCGGGGGCGCTCTCCCGCGCGGGTGTTCTCGTGCTCGCCAGAGAGTCCACGGCTCGCGTCATAGAGGATCGCGGCCTGCGTGTACGGAGCGTCGTGCTGGGCGACTTCACCGTGCATCCGCGCACGGCCGAGCGGCTGGCGGAGCCGGTCGACGCGCTGATCGTGGCCACCAAGGCCGCCGGGCTGGCCGATGCGTTGGAGCGGGTCCAGGCACAGCCGGCGCTGGTGCTGCCGCTGCTGAACGGGCTCGACCACCTGGTTGCGCTGCGCGAGCGCTTCGGCGAGGAGGCCGTGGTGGCCGGGACGATCCGCGTCGAGGCCGATCGCCCCGAACCGGGGGTGGTCGTGCACACGAGCGCGTTCCTGCGCATCGACATGGCCTCGCGCCACGCGGCGATGCGTGCGCCGATGGAGCGGCTCGCAAGCGTTCTCAGTGACGCCGGCGTACCGGCGCGGGTGTGCGAGTCAGAGCCTCAGGTGATGTGGTCGAAGCTGGTGCGCCTGAACGCGCTGGCCTGCACCACCAGCGCCTTCGACCTGTCGCTCGGCCCGATCCGCTCGACGCCGGAGCTGCGTGCCGAGCTGGTCGGCGCGATCGAGGAGGGGTGCGCTGTCGCACGTGCGGAGGGAGCCGAGATCCCGGCGGACGATCCGCTCGGCGAACTGAACGCGGCCCACGACACGCTCGGCAGCTCGATGCAGCGCGATATCGCCGCCGGCCGCGCGCCCGAGCTGGACGCGATCCCCGGCGCCGTGCTGCGCGCCGCGGCACGGCACGGGATCGAGTGCCCGACGATCGAGCGGCTGGTTGCGACGATCACCGAGCGCGCGGGGGTGCCGGCGCCGCTCGTGCCGTGACGGCGATCGCCTAGATCTCGCGCGGGCGCTCGCCCGGCCCGGTGCCCGGCGCGCTGACCGGCACCGCCTGCGTGGAGATCGCCTCGACGACCTCCTCCTCGACCTCGACCTCGCCCTCGTCGTGCTGGCCGTCGCAGAGCACGCGGAAGTTCGCGCTCTGACCGCCGTCGGCGTGGATCGTGATCCCCGGCAGGATCTCCTCGCCCTCCTCCAGGCCGAGCCGCTCCATGTCGAAGTGGGCCAGGCCGATGCCCCACGCAGTGTGCGTCGGGTTCTCGCGGTCGTGCGCGGCCACGGCCTGCGCGAAGCGCTCGAGGTTCTTGGCGATCTTGCCTTGGTCAGACATCGCTCGCCGACAGGGTAACGCCGGCCGTGGCCGCGAGCGCCTCGCGCACTTGCGGGGCGACCTCGGTCGCAAACAGCTCGGTAGCCCGCAGCGCGCGCTCGTGCGGGAGCACTCCGACGCTGATGTGGCCGAGGAAGCGGTCGTGGCCGAACAGCTCGTGCTGGGCAAGGATCTTGGCGGTCACCTCATCGGGCGTGCCGACGAGCAAATGGCCCTCGGGGCCGCAGCCGGCGTCGAACTGCGTGCGGCTCATCGGCGGCCATCCCCGCTCGCGGCCGATCCGGTTCATCATCTGCGAGTAGGGTCCGAAGAACTCGTCGCGGGCGCGCTGGGAGGTGTCGGCTATGTACATGTGTGAGTTGATGCCGACGGCGGTCTGCGAAGTTGAAGCGTCGCTGGCCTGCGAGGCATCGGCGTCCTTGCGGCGCACCGCCTCGCGGTAGAGCTCGACCAGCGGCGCGAACCGCGCCGGCTGGCCGCCGATGATCGCGATCATCAAGGGCAGGCCGAGCGTGCCGGCGCGCACGATCGAGCCCGGCGAGCCGCCGACTGCTATCCACACCGGCAGCGGCTGCTGCAGCGGGCGCGGGTAGACCTCGGCTTCGTTCAGGGGGCCGCGGTGCTTGCCCGACCACGTCACCCGCTCGGATTCGCGCAGCGCCAGCAGCAGCTCCAGTTTCTCGGCGAACAGGTCGTCGTAGTCGTCCAGGTCGTAGCCGTAGAGCGGGAAGGACTCGGTGAAGGAGCCGCGCCCGGCCATGATCTCGGCGCGGCCGCTGGAGAGCAGGTCGAGCGTCGCGAACTCCTCGAAGACGGTCACGGGGTCAGCGGAGCTGAGGACGGTGACGGCCGTGGAGAGGCGGATCTTCTCAGTGCGTGCCGCCGCGGCGGCAAGGACGACGGTCGGCGCGGAGACCGCGTAGTCGCGGCGATGGTGCTCGCCCAGGCCGAACACCTCGAGCCCGAGCCGGTCGGCCAGCTCGATCTCCTCGAGCAGCTCGCTCAGGCGCTCGGCGACGCGGAGTGGCGGCGCGCCGGGGACTACGTCGGCGAAGGTGGCGAGGCCAAGTTGCACGTGCGGCCACTATAGGCGCCGCGCCGCCGAGGGTTCCCGGCCTCGCTTGGGCTCGTCAGCTCGGCTGGGCGTAGCCCTTCAAGCCGCCGAAGTCGAGCAGAACGCACGGCTCGTCGCCGACGATCCACGCGTCGTGCCCGGGCGGCATGTCGAAAGCGTCGCCAGGGCCGAACTCGTGTTCGGAGCCGTCGTCCATCCTCAGCGCCATGCGACCCTCGAGGACATAGCCGATGTGCTCCACCTGGCAAGAGTCGGTGCCGGCGATCGGCTTCACATTCTGCGACCAGCGCCAGCCGGGCTTGAATGTTCCGAGACCGACGGTGTTGCCGTTCAGTTTCACGAGCTTCACGTCGCCCGTGCCCCCGGTGAACTCCCGAACCTCGTCTGGGCTCTCAAAACGCTTCCCGACAAGGGCTGCCATGACTCCTCCTGACCTTGGATGCAATACGTTCCGGTTACCCGTACGAGTACGGTCCCAAGCGGGCGCGCCTAGCCGTGGTGGTGCGCCGCGGGGGCGTGCAGCGTGATCTTGTAGGACGTGCTCGCGCTCGGCTGTCCACTTGCCGTCGTGGCGATCGAGGCGATCGCGTGGAGGGTGTGGCGGCGCGCCAGTTCAGCGCGACCGCTGCGTGAGAGCGCGATCTTCACGAGCGCCGTCCCGTGCGGGGAGATCGAGAAGGAGGCCGTTCCAAGCGAAGTGGGCTTCTTCTTGCTCGCAGCCGCTTTGCCGGACGCGAGCGACAGCGTGACGTGCCCCTGGACCGCGAAAGCGTTGGGGTTTGTCAGCCGCAGCGAGAGCGCGGAGCCGGCCGTGAAGGCTTTCGCGGCCAGCTGCACGGACACGGGTGGGCTGGGTGTGGTCGTGGATCCGCCGCTGACGATGGGGGGCGTCGAGCCGATGTGGCTCTGCGCGGCTTCGCGTTCTGCCTTTTCGCGTGCTTCGCGTTCGGCTTTTTCACGCGCTTCGCCTTCTGTCTTTTCCCGTGCTTCGCGTTCGAGCTTTTCTTTGGCTTCCCGCGCTTCCCTTTCGAGGGCTTCTTTTTCAAGCGCTTCTTTTTCCTGCTGCTGGAGGACCTGCGCGTAGGTCTTGATGCGCGTGGCTGTGAGCGTCGCCGGAAGCGAGGTTCCTGGGAGGGTGAGCGTTCCCGTGCCGTGCATCGAGAGCGAGGCGCCGCTGGATTCGACGGTCATCGTCGAGCTCGTGAATTCGCCCGCCGGGGCGGGCCCGTAGGCCTGAGTCGTCACCTTGACGGTCGCATTGCTCCCTTTGCCCACCGGCAGGGTGCCCGAGAAGGAGCTGGGGACGACGCCTTCGAACAGGGCGCTGCTGCTGGCGAATTCGTTGTTGGCGTTCGCGCTTTTGGTGATGAGGGCGGTGCCTTTCGAGTTTTGCAGCGATTCGAGCGTGAGCGACCATTCGCCGCGAACGTTTTCCCTGGCTTCCTGTTCTTCGCGTTCGAGCTTTTCTTTGGCTTCCCGTTCCTGGACTTCGGCGTAGGTTTTGACGCGCGTGGCGGTCACCGTCGCGGGCATCGGCGTGCCGCCGGCCGTGAGGGTTCCCGAGCCCGTTATCACAGGCTGGCCGCCGCCGTTGGTTTCGATTTTCATCGCGGTGCTCGTGAATTTCCCTTCCGGTGCGGGCCCGGCGGCTTCGGTGGTGACGGTGACCGAGGTTTCGCTGCCGTTGAGCGTCCCCGAGAAGGTGCCGTGCACGATGCCCAAGAACACGACGTTGCTCGTGGCGAATTCGCCTTTGGGATTGGCTTCCACGCTGATGAAAGCCGTCCCGGTCGCGTTGCCTCCGGGGGATTGCAGGACGAGCTGCCATTCGCCGCGCATTTCCGGGTTGGCCGCCGCGGCGCCGCTGGGCAGCGCGGCGAGCAGCATGCCCGCCAGCACACAGGCGAGCGCGAGCGCGCGCCACCGTCGCGTTAGCGGACGGCCCACGCCCGTCCTATCCTCTCCAGTGCTGTTCATGAACCCCTCCCCCAGGACCTGATAACAAGACGGCGAAACGAAACCACAGACGCTCGCGAATGTCAACGTGGTGTGTCGCGGGATGGACGGATGGGGGAGGGCGGAGCCGCGAGCGGCCGGAGTTCGTGCGACGATGGTCGCGATGATCGTCGAGCGCTCGATGAACGAGCAGTTCCTGTCGAACACCTACCTCGTCGCCGACGGCGAGGGGGGCCCGGCCTTCTTCGTCGACGCGGGTGGCCCGGTAGCGCCGCTGGTGGGGGCGGCGGAGCGTCTGGGAGCGGTGCCGACGCACGTGTTGCTGACTCACCATCACTTCGACCACGTGAGCGAGCTCGGCGCCCTGCGCAAGGTGTGGCCGAAGCTCGAGGTGCTGATCCACCCGCTCGAACGCGAGCTGCTCGGGGGTGGGACGCCCGACGATGTGCGGGTAGGCGTCATGCAACCCGGCCAGGTATTGCGCTTCGGTGTGCTGGATGTGAGGCCGCTGCAGACTCCCGGGCACACGGCGGGGATGTTGTCGTTGCTAGTGTCTGAGCCGAGCGCGCGGGCCTCGGGCGCGCAGGGCGCGAGTGCGCGAACCTCAGGCGCGCGGGCCTCGCAACCCTCGCCCGGAGCGGGCCCGGGTGGGTTCACTGGAGGTGAGGCGGTCCTGTTCACCGGCGATACCCTGTTCAAGGGGTCGGTGGGAGGGGTGAGGGCGCCGGGTCACACGACGTACACCGATCTGAGGGACTCGATCATGGGGACGCTGATGGAGTTGCCGCCCCAGACGATCGTCTATCCCGGCCATACCGACGCGACGAGCGTGGGGGCGGAGTGGGAGCGGAACGCCTTCATCCGCGTGTGGCGCGGCTTGGACGAAGAGGGCTCTGTGCCGTGCGTCGCGCTCGGCGAGCCGGCGACGTTGATCCTGCTCGGCGAGGACTACGACGGGGGGAAGAAGGCGTGGGTGCGCTGGCCCGACGGCAAGGACGACATCGTGCCCGGCTCCCGCGTAGAGATCGCGGATCAACCCTAGAATCAAAAGGGTGGCGCAGGAGAAGATCCCCACCTCGAGGGTGCGCCGTACGGCCACCGTGAGTAGGCTCGCGGCAAGCGAGGCGGTGAAGCAGTTCGGGACGCGCGCCGCGAACCTGGGGCGTGGCGAAGAGGCGGCGCGGGAGGCGAGCGCGCGCCGCCAGATGGAGACAGCCAAGCAGATCGTCGCCGTGCTCGGGACGATGAAGGGCGCCGCTATGAAGCTCGGGCAGGTAATGTCTTTCCTCGACGTCGGCCTGGTCCCCGAGGAGCACCGCGAGGAGTTCCAGCGCGAGCTGGCCAAGCTGCGCGACGCGGCGCCGACCGTGTCTTTCAAGCAGATGCGCCGCGTGATCGAGGAGGACCTCGAAGAGAAGATCGGCTCGGTCTTTAGCGACTTCGACGAGCAGCCGATCGCGGCCGCCTCGATCGGACAGGTCTACAGCGCGACCCTGAAGGAGGATGGTCGCCGCGTGGCCGTCAAGGTCCAATACCCGGGCGTGGCCGGCGCGGTCAGGGCCGACATGCAGAACCTGGACATGATCCTGCGCCTGATGAAGCGGATGACCCCGGCGCTCGACGTCAAGGCGCTGGCCAGGGAGATACGCGAGCGCATAGTCGAGGAGCTCGACTACGAGCTCGAGGCCCAGAACCAGCGCTCGCTGGCGCGCATCTTCTCCGGCCACCCGTTCATCGCGATCCCCGACGTGATCACCTCGCTCTCGCGCGAGCGGGTGCTCGTCACCGAGCTGGTGCAGGGCGTCGGCTTCGAGGTGCTCAAGGAGCGTCCCCAGCCCGAGCGCGATCGCCTCGGCGAGATCGTCTTCCGCTTCTACCTCGGTTGTCTCTACCGCCACCGCGAGTTCTCCGGCGACCCGCACCCCGGCAACTTCATGCTGCTCGCCGATGGTCGTGTGGCCTTCTTGGATTTCGGCCTGTTCAAGCGCATCGAGGAGCGCCCGGTGGAGCTGGAGCTGGCTTGCCAGCGCGCGGTGACAGAGGGCGATGCGGCCGAGTTGCACCGTCTGCTCGACGTGGCCGGCTTCCTGCCCGAGCCCGAGCGCGTTGATCCCGGCCATCTGCTCGCGTTTGTGCAAGACGCAATCTGGTGGTACACGACGGCTGACGAAGAGGTCGAATTGACGCCGGAGATTGCCACCGAAGTGATGATCGAGGGCTCCGACCCGCGCTCCTCGCACTTCCGCGAGATGCGCCATCAGACGATGCAACCTGAGCACCTGATCGGCCGGCGCACTGAGATGCTGACGCTCGCGGTCCTCTCGCAGCTGCGCGCCTGCGCCAACTGGCACCGGATCGCGCGCGAGTGGATGTACGGCGACGCCGCCGTCACCGACTTGGGCCGAGAAGAGGAGGAGTTCTACGGGCGGGCCGGCGTGGGGGCGCTGGGGTGAACGACACTCGGGCCGCGAAATCGGGAATGGATCTCTCGAAATAGTTGGTTCAAACCCCTCGAAATCGTAGACTCCCCCCCCTCGAAATAGTTGGTTCAAACCCCTCGAAATCGTAGATTGGGTGCTACGGTCGGGTAATGAGCACGGCTGGACCCTCCATATCCGGCATCGTCTCCCGTCGCATTCTCGATATCGCCGAGGAGCGACTGCGAGAGGAGCCGGTGATCGCGTTGCAGGGACCGCGCGCGGTGGGCAAGTCGACGCTGCTGGTCGAGTTGGCGCAACGGCATGGCGCCGATGTGGTGGATCTGGACGAGCCCGCGATGCGGGCTGCCGTGGAAGTCGATCCGGCTGCCTTCGTCGATGGCCCGTCGCCGGTTTGCATAGACGAGTACCAGCATGTGCCGGCGGTGCTCGACGCGATCAAGGCGCAGCTCAATCGCAACTCACGGCCCGGCCGCTTCCTGATCACGGGGTCCACTCGCTACGACGCTTTGCCCGCTGCCGCGCAGTCGCTCACGGGACGCCTGCACTTGCTCACGGTATGGCCGCTCACCCAGGCGGAGATCGCAGGCGCGCGCGAGGGTCTGCTGAGAGCGTTGATGGAAGATCCGGATGGGGCGATCCGGGGCGGAGACGCGTCGAGAGCCACAAGGGAGCAGTACATCGAGCGGGCCGTGGCGGGCGGCATGCCGATCCCGCTGGCCAGGAATACGTTGGCTGCGCGAAACCGTTGGTACGACGACTACATCACGCTCGTGTTGGAGCGGGACGTTCGGGATCTGTCGAGGTTGCGACTGGCCGAGCAGCTGCCGGCGTTGTTGCGACGTCTCGCCGCGCAGACGGCTCGTCCGCTGAACATCACGACGGCGTCCAACGAGGCAGGCTTGGATCGCGCGACGGCGACTGACTACCTGAAGCTGTTGGAAGCTGTCTTCATGGTTATGCGGCTCCCCGCTTGGGGCACGACCATCCGGGCACGGGTTGCCAACGCTCCGAAGGTACACGTTGTCGACTCTGGCATCGCGACCCACCTGTTGCGGCTCACGCCAGAGAAGCTCGCCACGCGCGACCCCGCCTCACTCTCGCAGTTCGGCCACCTGCTCGAGACGTTCGTGGTGGGCGAGCTGATCCGGGAGGCATCCTGGCTCGACGACGTCGTCGCTTGTGGCCACTGGCGCACTCACGACGGTCACGAGGTAGATCTGATCGTGGAACGTCGCGACGGAGGGGTACTCGCCTTCGAGGTGAAGGCCTCAGGTCAAGTCGCAAGTCACGACGCGCGGCATCTGCGCCACCTGCGCGACGCGCTCGGCGAGCGCTTTCTGGCGGGCGTGGCGCTCTACACTGGGACCCACACCTATCGCCTGGACGATCGTCTCTACGCGGCGCCGATCGACAGGCTGTGGACGTCCACTTGAGCACCAGA
>DASZGH010000091.1:0-31159 GCA_035938935.1 Solirubrobacteraceae bacterium | reverse complement strand
TGCCTATCGCCCTCGGCGCGCAAAACCACAGCCTGCTGCTGTCCCTCGGCGGTGAGGATCTGCGCCTGCTTCTCACCTTCGGCGGTGAGGATCGCCGCGCGCCGGTCGCGCTCGGCGCGCATCTGCTTCTCCATCGCCGTCCTGATGTCCGTCGGCGGGTCGACCGACTTGATCTCGACGCGGTTGATTCTGATCCCCCACTTGCCGGTGGCCTCGTCGAGGACCACGCGCAGCTCGGTGTTCACGTTCTCACGGGCGGTGAGCGTCGCCTCCAGCGTGAGGCCGCCGATCACGTTGCGCAGCGTTGTCACGGTCAGCTGCTCGATCGCCTGCAATGGATTGGCGATTTCATAGGTCGCCGAGCGCGGGTCGGTGATCGTGAAGTAGAGCACCGTCTCGATCCCCACCACGACGTTGTCTTCGGTGATCACCGACTGGGGAGCGAAGTTGACGACCTGCTCTCGCAGGTCCACCAGCGGCTTGACCCGGTCTATGAACGGCGTGACGATCGTGAGGCCAGGCTCGAGCGTGCGGCTGTAGCGCCCGAGACGCTCCACCACCCCGGCGCGCGCCTGCGGGATCACGCGGATCGTGCGCGCCGCCATGAACAGCAGGAACAGGACCACAACCCCAACGACGATCAGCGCAACCAT
Organism: Solirubrobacteraceae bacterium; assembly: GCA_035938935.1. Lineage (GTDB taxonomy): Bacteria > Actinomycetota > Thermoleophilia > Solirubrobacterales > Solirubrobacteraceae > Palsa-744. The sequence continues at coordinate 30,506 of DASZGH010000091.1, read as the reverse complement.
TGTTGGCCCCTCCCTTTCACTCGACTGCTGGAATCCGCCCGATATCTTCGCGGTTCGCGCCCATCGATGCGACGTGCCCGGTGCGACGCGCCCTCACGCTAATGCATCACTAGGGCCGTGGCCCCGCGGATTTCGACGACTTCGACGCGCTCGCCCGGATCGAACACCTCGTCTTCGTCGAAGCTGCGCGCCGTCCACACCTCGCCGTCGATCTTCACGCAGCCGACACCCTCGTCGTTGGCGATCCGCTCGAGCACGATCGCCTTGCGACCGATCAGCGCGGCCGCTCCCGTGCGGATCGCAGGTGGCAAGCGACGGTGGCGCTGGGCTACCGGGCGCAGCGTCGCGAACACAATCCCCGAGGAGAGCAGGAACACGATCGTCGTGAGCAGCACGCCGACGCCGAGCAGGCCGACGACCGCCGCCAGGGCGGCGCCGATCGCAAACGGGGCGAGATAGAAGCCGCCCTGGTGCATCTCGCCCACGCCGAGCGCGCACGCGGCGACCAACCACACGATCCAGCTCATACCGTGATTATCGCTCACCGGCCACCCGGGCAAGGTGCGCGCCGTGCGCGGAGCCCGCAGAGCGCGCCGCGACGCGTCAGGCACCGGCTCATCGCCCGCCGTGGTCTCAGGCGCCAGCGACCAGCGCGCGCGCGAACTCGTCGGGATCGAACGGGCGCAGGTCCTCCAGCTGCTCGCCGATCCCGATCAGCTTCACGGGCACGCCGAGCTCGCGCGCGATCGCAAGCGCGATGCCGCCGCGAGCGGTGCCGTCGAGCTTGGTCAGCACGATTCCCGTGACCCCCGCGGACTCGGCGAACATGCGCGCCTGGCGCAGCCCGTTCTGGCCCGTGGTGGCATCGACGGTGAGCAGCGTCTCGTGCGGCGCGCCCTCCAGCTGGCGCGCGATCACGCGGCGTACCTTGGCCAGCTCGCCCATCAGGTCCTCCTGGGTGTGCAGGCGCCCGGCGGTGTCGACGATCGCCACGTCGGCGCCGCGCGCGCGCGCCTGCGCGACGGCGTCGAAGGCGACCGAGCCGGGGTCCGAGCCCTCCGCGCCGGTGACGATCTCAGCGCCCGCCCGCACGGCCCACTCCTGCAGCTGCTCGGTCGCGGCCGCGCGGAACGTGTCGGCGGCGCCGAGCACTACGCTCGCCCCCAGCTCCTCGCGCAGGTGGTAGGCGAGCTTGCCGATCGTCGTCGTCTTACCCGTGCCGTTGACGCCCACGACGAGGATCACGGTCGGCTTGGTGCGCACGTCGATCCGCCACTCCTCTGAGCGCGCGGTGTCGGCCAGCAGCACGATCAGCCGCTCGCTGAGCGCCTCGCCGCCGCTGAGGCCGTCGTCGGCGACCTCGCGTTCCAGCGTCTGCACGACCGACGCAGTCGTGCTCGCGCCGACGTCGGCCATGATCAGGGCCTCCTCCAGGCGCTCCCACGTGTCCTCGTCGATCGTCGTGAAAAGCGTCGAGTGGATCTCCGAGCCAAGCGCCTGTCTGGTCTTGGAGAGGTTTTCGCGCAAACGGCGAAACAGGCCGCGCCCACGTTCGGCGCCATCGGTCTCACCTGCGCGTGCGGACCGGCCGACGTCCGCCTCCCGCAGAAACAGCTCGGACCATTCGCGCCCCATCGTTCGAGCTCGCCGCCTGCCGCCGCGCCCGCGCGCTACGCGACCGGGGCGACCTGGGGCGCCGGGGCCGGCTGCGGCGAGGACTCCTCGCGCGGCAGGCGCCGCGAGAGCACCTTGGAGACGCCGTTGTCGGCCATCGAGACTCCGTAGAGCCAGTCAGCCGCCTCCATCGTGCGCTTCTGGTGGGTGATCACGACGAACTGCGCGCGATCGGCATAACGGCGCAGCAGCGTCAGGAAGCGATCGAGGTTGAGATCGTCCAGCGCCGCCTCGACCTCGTCCAGGACGTAGAACGGGCACGGGCGGGCCAGGAAGACCGCGAACAGGAAGGCCAGCGCCGTCATCGACTTCTCGCCGCCTGAGAGCAGCGACAGGCGCTTGGTCGACTTGCCGGCGGGGGTTATCTCGATCTCCACTCCCGGCATCTGCTCGCCTTCGCCCTCCTCTGCCTCGAGCTCAGCGTCGGCGGCAGCCTCCTCGGCGTCGCCTGAGCCACTCGCGCCGGACGCGCCGTCGGCGGGTGCCGGCTGGCCACCAAGCACCGGGCGCGGGCCGGGCTCTTCGGAGACGAGCCGCAACCGACCGCTGCCGCCGGGGAAGACATCGCCGACCAGCTCCTCGAAGTTGCGCGCGGCGGCCTCGAAGGTCGCGTTGAAGGTCTCCTGAATCTGGCGGTCGGTCTCACGGATCACCCCGCGCAGCTCGCGCAGCGCGGTCTCGAGGTCGGTGCGCCGCTCCTCCAGCTCCTGTACGTGCGCGAGCGCCTCGGCGTACTGGAGCCCGGCCAGCGGGTTGACCGGGCCGAGCTGCTCGCGCCGGCGCGCCAGGCGCTCGAGGCGCGCGCGCAGCGCCTGCTCCTGCTCGGCGCCGAGCGGCTCGGCCTCCTGCTCGCCCTCGTGCCGGCCCTCCGGGCCGAGCACAGGCAGTTCCAGGCGCTCACAGACGCCCGCCAGCTCCTGCTCCACCTCGGCGACCTGGTCGCGCAAGCGCTGGGCGGCGACCTCGGCTCCCGTGACGGCCTCGCCCTCGACGCGCAGCGCGGACTGGATCTCGGCCTCCTCCTGGGCGCAGGCGCGCAGCTCAGCGGAGAGGAGCTCGCCGGCAGCTCGGTCCTCGGCGAGCAGGCGCTCTACCTGAGCGAGCACGCCGACCATCGCCTCGCCGGCCGCGGCGCAGGCCGCGGCCAGGCGCTCGGCATGCGGGGCGAGCTCGAGGTCCGACTCGCGCTGGGCGCGCAGCCGCGCGATCCGCCGGCGGCGCTCTGCCTCCTCGGTACGCCGGCGCTCCAGCGCCCGGCGCTCGGCCGCCAGCTCGCCCTCCAGTTGCGCACGCCTGACCGCCAGCGGGCCCTGCTCGGGCGCCGCGCGGCGCTGCTCGATCAGCCAGCCGGCCTTGCGCTTGGCCTCGGTCGCCTCGACCAGCCGCCGGTCGGCCTCACGCAGGTCGCCATCGGCGCGATCGTGGGCGGTGTCTGCCTCGCGTACGCGCTCGAGCGCCCGGTCGAGCGTAGCCTGCGCCGCGTGCTCGGATGTGACCGCTCGTGCGCTCTCGCCGACCAGGTGGTCGCGCTCGTTGCGGCGCGCCAACACGCGCTCAGAGCCGCCCTCGGCGACCTGGCGCACCTCACCCCAGCCGGCAAACAGCACCCGGCCACCGCGCGTGGTGGCGATGCCTGAGAACCCGTCGGGCAGGCCGTCGAGGCTGTCCAGGACCCACGCGTCGGCCAGTAGCCTGCGGGCCAGCTCAACCACCGGACCGGAGCCGGAGATCAGTTCGAGCAGCGCCACCGCGCCCGGCGCCGGCGGCTCGCCGGCCCCCGCGGCAGAGGACGCCGCGGACTCCCGACTAGAGGAGCCGTTCACCGCCGCCTCACCGGCGAGCAGGGCGGCACCGCCGTCCTGACCGGCGCGGTCGAGCAACGCCGTTGCCCCGTCCATGTCGCGCACCAGCGCGGCGTCCAGTCGCCCGCCGAGCGCGGCCGCCAGCGCCAGCTCGTAGCCCGGCTCGACCTCCAGCGCGTCGCTGAGCGCGCGAGGCGCGGAGCCCTCAGCCCCGGCGACACCCGCGTGGCTGCGCAAGAACTGGTTGGCGGCCGCGAGCCGCGCCCCCACGCGCGAAGCCTCGCGGCGCGCGGCCTCGGCGGCTGTCTCGGCCTGGCGCAGCTCAGCGCGCGCCGTCTCGGCGGCGCCGTCTGCCTGCTCGCGCGCCTCGCGCGCGGCCTGAAGCTCACCCTGCAGCTCGCTCGCCCGCACGGCCGCCCGCTCCTGCTCGGCGCGCAGCCCCTCGATCTCGTGCTCGACCTCCAGCTCGCGCTCGCTCTCCAGCTCGGCGAGCGCCGACTCCAGTGCACGCACCCGCTCCTCGCCGGCTTGTGCCCGCTCGGGTGTGCCTTCCTCGCTCGCGGGATCCACGGCGCGATCTCCCTCCGGGGCCGCCGGCTCCAGCGCGCCCAGCTCGATCGCGATGCGCTGCGCGCGGGCAGCGAGCGTCTCCGCCGTGGCCACCGCCTGCTCGCCGCGCAGCTGCAGTCGCTCGCGCGCCGAGCGTGCCGCGTAAGCGCGCGCCGAGAGCGCGTCGTGGCGCTCGGTGCGCTGCGCCATCGCCGCCTCTGCGCGCGTGCGGCGCTCGACGATCTCGCGCAGGCGCGACTCGATCTGCTCGCGCGCGGCGCGCGCCGCGCGCACGCCGTCCTCGGCGCCGGCCAGCTGCTCACTGGTCGCTCTGACCGCCTCGCGCGCCAGCTCCAGGCGCGCCTGCAGGCTCTGGTGCTCCAGGCGCTCGTGCAGCTCCGCCGCCTCGGCCTGGCGCTTGAGCGGACGCAGGCGGGCGCGCGCCTCGCGCTCGATGTCGAGCGCGCGGTCGAGGTTCTCCTGGGTGCGCTCAAGCTTGAGCTGCGCGCGGCGGCGGCGCTTGCGGTGCTTGCCAAGGCCGGCCGCCTCCTCGATCAACAGGCGCCTGTCCCTGGGCTTGGATGTGACGATCGCCTCGACGCGGCCCTGGGAGATGACCGAGTGAGTCTCCTTGCCAAGGCCCGTGTCCGAGAGCACCTCGATCACGTCCACCAAACGGCATTTGGCGCCGTTGAGCCGGTACTCCCCCTCGCCGGAGCGCTCGAGCCGACGTACGATTGAGATCTCAGACAGGGGCAGGTCGACCGTGCCGTCGGAGTTGTCGAGCACGATCTCTACCTCGGCGGAGCTGCGCGCCTGCACGCCGCGCCCGCCGCCGAAGATCACATCCTGCATCGACTGGCCGCGGACGGCCAGCGGTGACTGCTCACCCATCGCCCACAGCAGCGCGTCGGTGACGTTGGACTTGCCCGAGCCGTTGGGGCCGACCACAACGCTGACGCCCGGTCCGAAGTCAAGGCGCGTGCGCTCGGGGAACGACTTGAAACCCTTCAGGGTGAGCGACTTCAGGTGCACCTGGCGCCCAAGGGTTCGTAGATGAATAAGGTCCGCCGTTGAGGCGTTCGAGGATCAAGTCTGGCTAGGACGCAGGGGCGAAGGCCGGCGTAGCCGGTGGTGAGAGCTACGTCGAGCTCCGAGGACGCAGCCAGACGCAGGTCATCGGACGACTCAACAAGGAGGTTATTCATCTACGGGCCCCACTTGCTCATCCTTTGGCCAGGGCCTCTAGTGCCTCGAATGCAGCCTGCTGCTCGGCGTGCTTCTTGCTGCGACCGCTGCCGCTGCCGATCGGCTTCCCGTCGAGTAGCGCCGCAACCACGAACGTGCGGTCATGCGGCGGGCCGTGCTCGTCGGTGACCTCGTAGGAGACCGTCTCGCCGCGGCGCGCCAGCTGCTCCTGCAAAGCCGACTTGAAATCGAGCGGATTGTCCAGCGCGTGCTCGATCTCCGGCGAGAACGCCTGGACCACCGCCTCGGCGGTCGTTTCGTAGCCGGCGTGCAGGTAGCAGGCGCCGATCACAGCCTCGATTACCGATGCGAGCACGCGCTCGGTCTCGAGCATCCCAACGTGACGCCCCTCGCCGCTCTCCGGCGCGGCGGCGCGCAGACGCTCACCCACTTCCAGCCGTTCGGCCACCGAGCGGCAGGAGAGCCCGGAGACCGCCTGGGCGCGGATCTTCGTCAGCCGCCCCGCTCCGAAACGCTCGGCCTCCAGGCGCGGGTACAAGTGCGTGGTGATTGCCAGCGAAAGCACGCTGTCGCCCAAGAACGCCAGGCGCGTGTAGGAGTCGCTGCGCCGGTCCGTCCAGGAGGCGTGCGTGAACACCTGCCGCGCGAGCTCCTCGGGCAGCTCGTCCAGCAGCGAGTGCAGCAACGCCACGCTGCCGTTCTCCGTCACGGTCGCAAGATCGCTCATCTACTGTGAGTTTGCCACGACGAAGTCGACAGCCTGGCCGACGGTGAGGATCTCAGCCGCCTGCTCGTCGGACATGCGCACCCCATAGGTGTCCTCGAGCTCCTGCACAAGCGTGTACAGGTCAAGCGAATCGGCCCCCAGATCCTCCTTGAAGCGGGTCGACTCGTCGATCCGCTCGGGCTCTACATCGAGCTCGTCGGCCAGGTGAGCCTGGATCAAAAGGAAGACCTGCTCGCGCGTCATTGGCCCGGCAGGCTAGCCGGATCGCCGGACATGGGAGCCCACCCACCCGCGCGGCGCAGCACGCCCGCCTGACTGAGCGCGGCGTGCGTCGCGCCGACCACGTCCTCGCGCACCCCCAGCTCGGCCCGAGCAATCGCCTGAGCGAACCCACGGCGCGAAAAGCGCCCATGCGGAACCACCGCCAGCCGCCGCAGACCGAGCAGATAGGCGCCCCCCTGACCCTCCGGGTCGATCTCGTCCCGAAAGCCCCGCAGAGCAGGCCGCAACAACATCCCCCCAGCCTTCCCCCGCGTCGAGGACATCGCCGCGGCGCGCGCCGCGGCGAGCATCGTCTGAGAGACCCCCTCCATCAGCTTGAGCGCAATGTTCCCCGTAAACCCGTCGGTAACGACCACGTCCGCCGCGCCTGCAACCAGGCCATCCCCCTCAACGTTGCCGACAAACCGCAACCCCCCCTCGCCGCCGCGCGCCTCCAGTTCGGCGGTGACGGCCAGCACCAGCTCGCTTCCACGCTCACGCTCCTCGCCGTTGGATAGCAGCCCCACCCGCGGCTCACGCACCCCGAGCACAGCGGTTGCGAACGCGGCCCCCATGTAGGCGAACTGCACGAGATGCTCGGGCCGAGCCTGGTCATTAGCGCCAACATCCAGCAACGTAACGGGGCGGGGTGGGTGGGGATATGGAATAGGAATCGGCAGCGCAAGCGCCGGACGATGAATCCCCGGCGCCCGCTTGACGTTGAACAGGCCCGCCGCCAGCGCCGCTCCGGTCCCGCCGGCGCACACCAGCGCCTGTGCCCGCCCTTCCCCCAACGCCCGCGCGGCCTGCACGATTGAGGCCTCAGGCGTCGACCTGACCGCCTTCACTGGATCGGGGCTCTTGGCCACCGAAACGGGAGCATCCACAAGCTCCACCCCGGCGGGCACCGGCCCGATCTCCGCCTCGGGGCCGAACAGCAGAACACGCGTCCCGCGCTCGGCCGCCAGCGCCGCTCCAGCCGCCACCTCCGCCGGACCGAGGTCGGCCCCGTTGGCGTCGACTGCAACGACGACCGTCGCGCTCTGACTGGCTCTAATCGTGATCGTGGTCGTGATCGTGCGCTTCGGGTGCGACGATCTCGCGCCCCGCATAGGTCCCGCACACCGGGCACACCCGGTGCGGCCTGCGCGGCGAGTGGCAACGCGGGCAGGCGCCCAGCGCCGGCGTGCCGATCCTATGGTTGGCGCGGCGCGTGCTGGTGCGGCTGTGCGACTGCTTTTTCTTGGGGACCGCCATCGGCGGCACAGGCTACCAGGCCGCTACTCCAGCTTCAGCTCCCGCAGCTTCGCCCAACGCGGGTCGGGCTCGCGCTCGTGACTGTGCTCGGGGCCCGCCTCGTTCAGGTCGGCCGCGCATACGGGACACAGGCCCGCACAGTCCTCGCTACAGAGGATTTGGGTGGGTAGGGCCAGGGCGAAGGCGTCGCGCGCCCAGGCGGAGAGTTCGAGCGTCTCATCCTTGACGTAGGGGCTGGACAGTTCCTCGCCACCGCCGGGCACATCGACCTCGCGCGCGTCCACCTCGACCTCGCCACGCGCGTCCTTCAGGCAGCGCATGCAGGGGCCGGCCACCATCGCGCCGAAGCGCAGGCGCAAGGCGTAGCCGGCGCCGCTCATGCGCGAGACGTCAAGCCGCGCGGGGACCTGGTCGGGCTCGGCGCCGTAGCGCTCGGCGCCGAGCCGCAGCGGCTCGATCCGCACGGGCAGGTCGAGGCGCCGACCCTCGCCGGAGGCCAGGCGCAGGCTGGTCAGGTCGAGATCGTGTGCACTGGCGCTCACACGATCAGGGTAGGAGGCCGCGACCGCTGATCGGCGGCGCCCCGGCTCAGTCGAGCGTGCGCAGGTCGCGCTTGAGCACCTTGCCGGTAGCGTTGCGCGGCAGCTCCTCGAGGAAGACGACCTCGCGCGGGGCCTTGTAGCGGGCCAGGTTGCTCTTGACGTACTCCTGCACCGCAGCGGCGCTCAGCGTCGAGCCGTTGCGGGTGACGACGAACGCCTTCAGGCGCTGGCCGAACTCGGCGTCCGGCACGCCGATCACCGCGGCCTCCTCGATGGCCTCGTGGTCTGCGAGCAGGTCCTCGACCTCCCGCGGGAAGACGTTCTCGCCACCGGAGACGATCATCTCGTCGTCGCGGCCGTCCACGAACAGGCGGCCGCCGGAATCGAAGCGGCCGACGTCGCCGGTGCTCATGAGGCCGCCGACGATCTCCTTGCCGCCGCCGCCGGTGTAGCCCTCGAAGACCATCTCATTGGCGACGAAGATGCGGCCGTTCTCGCCCGGGGGTACCTCGCGCCCCTGCTCGTCCAGCAGCTTGACGACGGTCCCCATCGGCGGGCTCCCAGCGGTGCCCGGCGCCGCTCGCAGATCCTCGGGCGTGGCGATCGTCGCCCAGGCCACCTCGGTCGAGCCGTACAGGTTGTAGAGCACGTCGCCGAACGTGTCCATCGCACGGATCGCAAGCTCCCCTGGGAGCGCCGATCCGCTGAGGGCGATCACCTTCAACGAGCTCGTGCCGTAGCGTGCGATCGTCTCCGCCGGGAGCTCCATAATGCGCTGCAACATCACCGGCACCACTGCGAGCACACTCGCCCGGTGCTCAGCCACCGCCCTCAACGTCTCCTCGGGGTCAAAGCGCCTGCGCAACACGAGCGTCGAGGAGAGCGGCAGCGCGAGCGTGAAGTGCGCGAAGCCCCAGGAGTGGAACATCGGCGCGGCGATCACGGTCGTCTGGCGTGCCTTCAGCGGGATCTTCGAGAACAGCGCCGCCGCGGGCTCGAGCGAGTCGGGCTGTTTGCGCGCTGCGCCCTTGGGTGTTCCGGTGGTGCCGGAGGTAAGGATCACGACCTTGCCGCTTTCGGCCGGCGGGCGCAGATCGCCCGTGCCGCCGCGCGCGATCATGTCTCCGAGCAGCGGGTCCTCGCTGCTCGTTCCCGGCTCGCACCAGGCGACAAAGCGCTTGCGCCCCTCGCCTCCATCCTTGACCAGGTCAGTGAAGTCCTCGTCGTAGATCAGCCCGGCAGGATCCTCGCGGCGCAATACGTCGGCGATCTGCGGCCCGGCGAAGGCGGTGTTCAAGTACAGCGCGCTGGCGCCGAGCTTGGAGCAGGCGACGGTCGCCTCGACGAAGCCGCGGTGGTTGCGGCACATGATCGCCACGCCGTCGCCTTCCTTGATCCCGGAGGCGCGCAGCTCGTGCGCGAGCGCGTTGGTGCGGCGATGGACCTCTTCGAAGGTGAGCGTGCCGCGCTCGTCGACGATCGCCGCACGATCCGGGAAGCGCGCGGCCGAGCCGGTATAGGCGGCGGCGGGGGTCGGCCCCCACTGCTTGAGCGCGAGCACCGAGCGCACCGCGCGATCGGGCCGCACGGGCGCGACGATCCCGGTCCCGAGCAGAACCTTGGCGACTTCGAGGCGATGCTTCAGCGGCGAGGACACGCGGGCACCCTACCCAAAATGCGGGTGCTTACGCGAATCGTTAGGAGACTTCGGCCGGCTCGTCCTTGCCCTGCAGGCGCTCGCGGCCGCGCTGCACTGCCGCGATGAACTTCGACAGGTTGACCTCCAGCGTGCCGAGGATCTCGTCGGCGTAGTCCTCGGCGCCGAGGCGGATCTCGCGCTCGCGGGCTCGGGCGTCCTCGACGATGTCCTCCGCGGCGCGCTCAGCCTGCTTGGTGACCTCCTCTTCGCCGACGAGCCGGTCCTGGCGCTCGCGCGCCTCCTTGACGATGCGCTCGGCCTCGCGCTTGGCCTCGGCCAGCATCTCCTGGCGCTCCTTGACGATCCAGCGCGCCTGCTTGATCTCCTCGGGGATCGTCGCGCGCATCTGGTCGAGGATGTCGTAGATCTCCTCCTTGTCGACACGCACCTGGTCGGTCAGCGGGACCGGCTTGGCGTTGTGCACAAGGTCGTCGAGCTTGTCGATCAAGACCAAGACGTCCATCAGCTCTCACCTCCGTGGGGAGTCCGGCGCCACTTGTTTTGTGCGGGTGTGGATGTCCTGGTCATAGGTTTCACGCCCCTTGGTTCGTCACCGCTGCAACTCTTCCTGCAAGCGCGTCGCCACCTGTGCGGGCACGAGATCGTCGATCCGCCCGCCGAAGGTGGCGAGCTCCTTGACGCCGCTGGAGGACAGGAAGCTGTACTGGGGACTGGCCATCAGGTACACCGACTCTATCTCGGGATCCTGGCGGCGGTTGAGCTGGTTCATCTCGAACTCGTACTCGAAGTCGGAGATCGCTCGCAGCCCCTTGACGATCGCCTTGGCGCCGACCTTGCGCGCGAACTCGACCACGAGCGTGTTGAACGGCTCGGCACGCACGCCCGCAAGGTCCTGCAGGGCGGCTTCGATGAAAGCCATGCGCTCCTCGATCGAGAACAGCGTCTTGTCCTTGCGCACGGAGCGGTTGACGACGGCGACGACGACTTCGTCGTAAAGGTCGGCGGTGCGGCGGATTACGTCGAGGTGCCCGTTGGTGATCGGGTCGTACGAGCCCGGACACACTGCGATCGACTTGCTCACGTTCATGCCCTGCCTCTCTGGCCGACGCCGCCGCGGCCCCGCCACTCGGGCATCCGCTCGCTCCCCTCGCGGGCCATGTTGCCGTAGATCGCGATCAAGGTGTCTCCGTAGCGTTTCTCTCTGTGCAGCTCAAGCGCTCCCGTCAGCTCCAGCGGCGAGCGGCGATCGCTCTCCACCACCACGCGCGCCGCGAGCCCCAGCACCGCCGGCAAAGTAGCCGAGAGCGACCCTTCGAGCTCACGCGCCTGACCGTATGGCGGGTCCACGAACACCAGATCGTATGTTTCGCCGCGCCGTCCTGCAGCGCCGAGCGCCGCGAGCGCCTCGCCGGCGTGCGCCTCAGCGCTCGGCGCAGCCAGGCCGAGCGCACTCAGATTCGTGCGTAGCGCCCGCAGGGCGGCGCTGTCGCGCTCGACGAACAGGGCGCTGGCGGCGCCGCGCGAGAGCGCCTCGATCCCGAGCGCACCGGTGCCCGCGAACAGGTCGAGCACGCTCGCCCCTTCGACGTCGCCAAGCATCGCGAACAGCGCCTCGCGTACGCGATCGGAGGTCGGTCGCGTACGCACCTGCCCCTTCGGCGCTGTCAGCCGGCGCCCGCGCAGGCGGCCGGCAATCACCCTCATGCCGGCAGCGGCGCGCTCGCCTCGGCCCCGAGCGCATCGGCAAGCGCAGCGCTCAGCAGCCCGTGCACCGGCCCGCTGAGTGTTGGATCCTCGGCGAGGATCCCCTTCGCCCGCGCCCGCGCCCGCTCGAGCAGTTCGGCGTCCTGCGGCAGGCAGGCGAAGCGAAACTGGCCGATGCCCGACTGACGCGTGCCGATCAGCTCGCCTTCCTTGCGCAGACGCAGGTCGATCTCAGCCAGCTTGAAGCCATCGGCGTGCTCGGCCAGCGCGCGCAGCCGCGCCGAGCCAGGCGAGGGTGGGTGGGGTGTCAAAAGAAGGCATAGAGAGGCGTGCTCGCCGCGGCCGACGCGGCCGCGTAGCTGGTGCAGCTGGGAGATGCCGAAGCGCTCGGCGTTCTCGACCAGCATCGCGGTCGCGTTGGGCACATCCACGCCGACCTCGATCACGGTCGTGGCGATCAGCACCTCGGCCTGGCCGGAGGCGAACCGCGCCATCGCCTCCTGCTTCTCGCGCGCTCGCATCTGCCCGTGTAGCAGGGCAAGCCGCCGGCCAGCCAGCTCGCCTTTGCTCAGGCGCTCGAACTCGCTTGTTGCCGCGCGAGCCTCACTTGCTCCATGAGTCGCGCTGTCGTCCACATCCTCCACCAGCGGACACACAACATAGCCCTGACGCCCTGCGTCGAGCTGCTCGCACAACAGCCGGTAGGCCTCCGCACGGCCTTCCTCACCGGCGACGATACGCGTATCGATCGGCTGGCGGCCGCCCGGCAGCTCGCGCAGCACGCTGCGGTCGAGGTCGCCGTGGCGCGCGAGCGCGAGCGTGCGAGGAATGGGTGTGGCGGTCATGTGCAGGGTGTGGGGGGGTTGAGCGGGATCATGATTTTCAAGGGCTGCTCGCTGGCGTACGCCGAAGCGGTGCTGCTCGTCGATCACCGCGACAGCCAGCTCGCGAAAGCCAACATCGGGCTCGATCAGGGCGTGCGTGCCAACGATCAGCGACAGCTCGCCGCTTGCGAGCTTGCCGAGCGTGTCTGCGCGGCGCTTGGCCGGTGTCGAGCCGGTCAACATCGCGGTGGGAACGTTCTCTTCGCCGAGCAGCGCCTGGATCGTCGCGAAGTGTTGTTCGACGAGCGTCTCGGTCGGCGCCATCAGCGCCGCCTGCGCCCCGTGCTCGACCGCACGCAGCATCGCCCAGAGCGCGACGACCGTCTTGCCGCTGCCGACCTCCCCCATCAGCAGTCGCTGCATCGGCGTGTCTCTTTCCAGGTCGGCGCCGATGTGCGCGATCGCGCCCCGCTGGTCCTCGGTGGGCGCGAACGGCAGGCAGTCGCGCAGCCAGCGCGCGGTGAGCGTCGGCGGCTTGGACAGCGACCGGCTCCGTAGGAGCTCAGCGCGCTGGCCGCGTCGCAGCAGGAAGGCCAGCTGGCAGATCAGCAGCTCCTCGTAGGCGAGCCGCCGCAGTCCTTCAGCCGCCGCGTCGTCGCGCTCGGGAAAGTGGATCGCCGCCAGCGCCGCCCCGCGCTGGGGCAGCCCTTCGGCGGCCCGCACGCGTCCGCTGAGAGCGTCCGGCACGTCGGGCAGGTGGACGCTTGCCTCGCGCACGAGCGTAAGCAGCTTGGTGGAGCTGACCCCAACGCTTGCGGGGTAGTGCGCAACCGAGGAGCCCTGCTCGCCGCCGGCACTGCCGCCGACGCCCGCGTCAGCCGCTGCCAGCTCACCGCCGAGCGCGTGCGAGGAGACCCGAAAGCGTTTGCGAGCATCCGCGCTGCCGTGCAGCACCAGCCGGGTGCCCGCCGGGTAGCGGTCGAGAAGCCACGGCTGGTTGAAGAAGGTCGCCCGCAGCGAGCCGCTCTGGTCGAATACGGTCGCTTCGACCAGCGGACGCATGCCGCGACGACGCACGGGTCGCGCAGAGATCGAGCGCACCTCGACGGCCACGGTCGCCTGCTCGCCGGGCCGCAGTGCAGCGATCGAGCGCGCCTCGCGGCGGTCGCGCGGCAGGTGCTCGAGCAGGTCGCCCACGTCGTGCACCCCGAGTGCCGCCAGCCCTTCGGCGAGCTTGCTGGCCGATCGAGGATTCCGTCGATCCTCGATCGGCGCCAGCTTCAGCGGCTCGTGCAGACGCGAGGGCCGCGGCCAGCGCAGCGGCACGGCCAGCAACTGCTCGCGCGTCGGCTCGCAGTGCCCGGCGAACGCGATCGGAACGGGCTCGCTGCCGCCACTCGGCCCAGCGGCAATCGGCTCGTCGCCGCTACCCGGCTGAGTAGCGACCGGCTCGCTGCCGCTACTCGGCGGCGAGCAGCCACCAGTAGGCGGGCTGGCCGCCGTGGCGAAGCTCGAGCTCGACATCACCATCCATGATGCCCTCGAGCTCAGACAGCTCGAAGGGCGCATCGGCGCCGGCGATCACGCTGATCAGCTCGGACTCCGGAGCGAGCGCGGCGAGCACCGAGACGAGTGTCTGGCGCGGCTCGCCCCAGGCGATCAGCTCCTCGCCGAGGAAGCCGACCGCGTCCCCCTGCCCGAACCGCCCTTTCGCGTCGGGTCGCGCCGCCGCTGCGACCGAGCCGACGCGCAACGCGTCCAGGGTCTCCTGCATGGCGCGGGCGTTCTCCTCCACCCCGACATCGCTGCGGAGCGCCACCGCCGCGACCAGCCCGGCCTGCTGGCTGGTAGCGCTGACCACCCGCACACGCTTGTCCGAATGCTGCGCCGCGTATTCGGCCGCCATCACGACGTTGGGACTGCCGGGAAGCACGACCACTTCCTCGGCCGGCACGTCGTGAATCCCGGCCAGCAGCTCGGATGTCGAGGGGTTCAGAGTAGGTCCCCCGTCGACCGTGTAGACCCCGAGCTCCTCGTACATCCGGGCGAGCCCGTCGCCGTTGACCACCGCCAGCGCCGCGCAGCGCACGCGCGCCGGGCCCGCGCCGTTGCCGTTGCTGGGAGCCGAAGCGCTCTGCAGGCGCTGCTCGCGTTCGGAGACCTGGGCGTGCATGTCGGCGACGTCGAGGTGCGAGACCTCCCCTACTCCGTCGAACAGGGCAGTGGCGCGCTCGGGCTCGTCGGTGTGCACATGGACCTTCAGGGTGCTCGCGTCACCGACCACGAGCACCGAATCGCCGAGCACCTCCAGCGCCTCGGTGAACCGGGCAGGGTGCAGGTCGCTGCCGGTGACGGCAAAGTTCGTGCAGAAACGGTGGGTGCTGGAGCTGTGCTCGGGGTGGGTGATCTTGGCGGGCGCGTGGTGGTGCTCGAGCTCCGGGGGAGCATCCCCGCGCAAGGCGGCGACGACGCCGGCGAAGATCACCGTCAGCGCGTAGCCGCCGGCGTCCACCACACCCGCCTCGCGCAGCTCCGAGAGCAGCTCGGGCCCGCGCTTGACCGACCCCTGCCCGACCTCGACGGCTCGCTCGAGTGTCGCGGCGATCGCACGGTCCTGCTCGGATGGCTCGGTGGCCGGCCCAAGCCGGCCGGCGTCGCGATTGTGGGCGACGTCACCGACGATCCCGTGCGCCATCTCGCGCGCGACGGTGAGAATCGTGCCCTCGGCGGGTTCTCTGACGGAGGCGTAAGCGCGGTCGGCGGCGTTGGCCAGCGCGGCGCCGATCAGCGACGCGTCGATCAGCTGCCCGGGACGGCTGACAAGCTCCTCGGCGGCGCCACGGATCAGCTGCGAGAGGATCACACCGGAGTTTCCGCGCGCCCCGAGCAGGGCGGCGCGCGCGACCGACTGGACGATCTCCTCGCGCCCGATATCGTCGATCGTGCGCTCGGCGTTGCCGTCCTGCAGCCGGTCGAGCTCGTCGAGGACGGCCCTGAGCGTGAGCACCATGTTGTCGCCCGTGTCGCCGTCGGCGACGGGAAAGACGTTGAGGTCGTTGACCTCGTCACGGCGGGACTCCAGGTGCGCGAGCGCCCCGGCGACCGCCGCCCTGAAGCGGATCAGATTGGTGTCAGTCAAAGGCTCGAACGACCTTCTCGATCCATCTGTTGTGCCCGCAACCCTTGCCGGGCAAGCTACATACCATCACAACGTCCGGTCGGCGAGCGACCGAGAGCTCCCTGACCCCTATCGGCCCTACAGGGCCTTGGTGACCTTGCCGGCCTTCAGACACCGCGTGCAGACATACACGCGACGGGGGGCCTTGCCGACGAGGATCTTCACCTTCTGCAGGTTCGGATCGAAGCGTCGCTTGGTCGCGACCATCGAGTGGCTGCGGCTGTGACCGAACGCCGGGCCCTTCCCGCAGCTGTGACATACCTTGGCCATAGCGCAGGCAGTCTAGCCGCTTGCGAGCTTGGCGCGCAGCCCCGCCATCCGTAGCACAGCCTCGGCGGCGTGGCGGCCCTGGTCGCGCTTGCCACCGCCGGAGCGCGCAAGCGCTTGGTCCATCGTCTCGCAGGTGAGCACGCCGAATGAGCAGGGCACACCGGTCGTAAGCGAAACCTGCTGGATC
The DNA here is from genome assembly GCA_035938935.1 of Solirubrobacteraceae bacterium. Lineage (GTDB taxonomy): Bacteria > Actinomycetota > Thermoleophilia > Solirubrobacterales > Solirubrobacteraceae > Palsa-744. The sequence goes on along the minus strand of DASZGH010000091.1, from coordinate 14,662 downwards.
CCGCGCGCCGCCTCGGCGCAAACGTAGTCGTAGTGGTCAGTCTCACCGCGAATCACGGCGCCGAGACAGGCGACGCCGAGATAGCTGCCGGTGCGGGCCAGATAGCTGGCAGCCAGCGGCAGCTCGAAGGCTCCAGGCACATCGAACACGTCGATCGGGTCACATCCCGCCTCCTCGAACGCTTCGCGCGCGCCGCGCTCCAGGCGCTCGGCCAGATCCCCGTAGAAGCGGCCGATCGCGATCGCGTAGCGGCCGGGCACGACTGCGCCCTGGGCGCTCAAGGCTCCTCCTCGCGAGCGCCAAGCTCGCCGTCGGCATTCGGCTCGCCAGCGGCCTCGCGCGAGCGCTGGCTGGCCGATTGGAGATCCCGTCGATCTCCAATCGGTGGCAATCCCCTCGATCGCCGATCGGCGTCGAGGCTGCGCTCGGCGTGCAGCAGCTCGGCGTCGAGGTTGAGGCCCTGGTGGTGCAGCGTGTGGCCCATGCGCTCCGCCTTCGTGCGCAGATAGGCCTCGTTGTGCTGGTTGGGCGCGTGCTCGATCGGGATCTGCGCGCTCACCGACAGTCCATAGCCCTCCAGCCCCTTGATCTTCTTGGGATTGTTGGTGAGGATCCGGATCGAGGAGAGCCCAAGGTCGACCAGGATCTGCGCGCCGATCCCGTAGTCGCGCAGGTCGGCGGGCAGCCCGAGCCGCTCGTTGGCCTCGACGGTGTCCAGGCCGTCCTCCTGCAGGCGGTAGGCACGCAGCTTGTTGAGCAGGCCGATGCCGCGCCCCTCCTGAGAGAGGTAGAGCAGCACGCCCTGACCCTCGCGCTCGATCATCGACAGCGCAGAGGCAAGCTGCTCGCCGCAGTCGCAGCGCAGCGAGTGAAAGACATCGCCGGTCAGGCACTCCGAGTGCACTCGCACGAGCACGTCCTCGCGCCCGGCGACCTCGCCCTTGACCAGCGCGACGTGGTGCTTGTCATCGACCAGCGAGCGGTAGCCGACAGCGCTGAACTCGCCGAAGGCAGTGGGCAAGTTGGTCGCGACCACCCGTTCGACCAGCTTGTCGTGACGGCGGCGATAGGCGATCAGGTCGGCGACCGTGATCATCTTCAGCCCGTGGCGCTCGCAGTAGCCGACGAGGTCCGGCACGCGCGCCATCGTGCCGTCGTCGTTCATCACCTCGCAGATCACCCCGGCCGGGTTCAGCCCCGCCAGACGCGCAAGATCGACGGCGGCCTCCGTCTGCCCGGCGCGCTCGAGCACCCCGCCCGATCGGCTCTTGAGCGGGAAGACGTGCCCGGGCTGGACGAGGTCGCGAGGCTTGCTTGCCGGATCGATCGCGACCTGGATCGTGTGCGCGCGATCGTGCGCCGAGATCCCAGTGGTGACGCCCTCGCGCGCCTCGACCGAGACCGTGAAGGGCGTCTCGAACGGAGACTCGTTCTTGGCGGCCATCAGGTCGAGCCCCAGCTCGTCGCAGCGCTCGGCGCTCAGCGACAGACAGATCAGCCCGCGCCCCTCCTTGGCCATGAAATTGATCGCCTCGGGAGTGGCGAACTGAGCCGCCATCGTCAGATCGCCCTCGTTCTCGCGATCCTCGTCGTCGCAGACCACGATCATCCGCCCCCGACGGATCTCGTCGAGCGCTTCCTCGATCGTTGCGAACGGCGTTGTCGTCTTTGGCTGGCTCATACGCGGGCCTCCATCAGTCGCTCTACGTGCTTGGCGAGTACGTCCACCTCGATGTTGACCCGATCCCCGGCCTGCAACCCCCCGAGATTCGTACGCTTGAGCGTCTCCGGTATCAGCGACACCGAGAAGCCCTCGTCGCGCAGCTCGGAGACGGTCAAGCTGACCCCGTCCAGCGCTACCGACCCCTTCTCTACCAGGTAGCGCAACAGATCGCGAGCGGGATGGTCCGGCCTCTCGTCGACCTCCAGGTCGAGCACGCGAGCGAACCCCTCATCGCGTGTCGTCGTCACGATCGCCGTCCCGTCGGCGTGTCCCTGCACGATGTGCCCGCCCAGCCGCGCGTCCGCGCGCAGCGCCAGCTCCAGATTCACCGGCGAGCCGGCCCGCAGCGAGCCGAGCGTGCAGCGCCGCAGAGTCTCGGCCATCGCCTGCGCGCTGAAGCCGTCGGAACGCAGTTCAGTGGCGGTCAGGCAGACGCCGTTGACCGCCACCGAGTCGCCGTGGGCGATCTGCGGCGCAAGCGCGCTCCGCACGTCGATCGTGGCGCCGTCCTCGCTCTGGCGTACGTCCAATACCCGCCCCAGATCCTCGATCAGCCCTGTGAACACCGCTACGTTCCCGTCCCGCTCACCACTCGCGCAGCCGCGCGGAGACCAGCAGGTCCTCGCCGACGCTCTCGCAGTCGAAGCTGAGCGCGCGCTGGGCTTCGGCGATGCGCTCCACCCCTTCGCCCTCCAGCGGGTCGCGCGCGGTGCGCCCGCCCAGCAGCAGCGGCGCCAGGAACAGGCGCGCCTCGTCGATCTCGCCGGCGTCCAGGAACGCTCCGGCCAGATGCGGCCCCCCCTCGAGCAGTATCGACGTGATCCCCTCGGCGCCCAGCTGGTCGAGCGCCGAGCGCACGCGCGCCGGCTCGTTCTCGCCGGTGGCGAGCAGCACCTGCACGCCGGCGGCCTCCAGCGCGTCGGTGTCCGAGCGCGCCGCCGCGCGCGAGACGACGACGGTGAGCGGAATCTTCTCGACCGCGCCGACCAGCTGCGAGGAGATCGGCAGCCGCGCAAGCGAGTCGAACACGACGCGGCGCGGCTGGCGCGGCAGCTCGGCCAGCACCCCTTCCGGGCGAGCGGTCAGCTGCGGATCGTCGGCCAGCGCCGTGCCAATCCCGACGACCACCGCGTCGACCGACGCGCGCCAGTTGTGCGCGAGCTCGCGGCTCTGCTCGCCGCTGATCCACTGCGAGTCGCCGGCCCGCGTGGCGACCTTGCCGTCGAGCGTCATCGCCGACTTGAACAGAACCCAGGGCCGGCCCGTGCGGGCGTGCTTGCGAAAAGGCTGGTTGAGCAGCCGCGCCCGCGCCGCCAGCTCGCCGTCGGCGACGACGACCTCAACCCCCTCGTCGCGCAGAATGCCGAGCCCGCGGCCGGCGGCCTTCTCGGTGGGATCGTCAGAGCCGACGACGACGCGGCCGATCCCGGCCTGCAGGATCGCGTCGGTGCACGGCGGCGTCTTGCCTTCGTGACAGCAGGGCTCGAGCGACACGTACAGCGTCGCATCGCGCAGCTCGACGTCGCCGCAGTTGTCGATCGCGACGACCTCCGCGTGCGGCCCACCGAAGCGCTCGTGCCAGCCAACGCCCAGCACCTCCTCGCCGCGCGCCACGACCGCGCCGACGACGGGATTGGGCTTGACCGCTCCCTCCCCCTTGACCGCGAGCTCGATCGCGCGGGTCAGGTGGGTGCGGTCGGTGTCGGTGCTGATCGCCATGCGCGCCTTCAGGATAGGACCAGGCTGGCGCCGCCGCGCTCAGCCACCGCGCCCGCAACGCCCTCCGCGAAGCCGGTAGACGGCCATTGCCGGGCCCGGCCTGCGGTAGGCGAGCGGGTAGTAGTCAAAGCTCCAGTCGAAGCTGAAAGCGGGGGATTTGCTCCCGGACGAGTAGGGCGAGGCACTGTAAAGGAGGGTGCCGCGGGCCGCCAGCGCGCGGTAATAGGCCACGGCCAGCGGCGCCGCGCGGGGGTCGACTTGGGCGCGGCCTGACTCGGTCGAGCCGGTGATCGCCCAGCAGTAGCCCTGCCGCTCATACCAGCCGATCAAGGCCGGGCTGAGCGTCGTCTCGTAGTCCTCGAGCGCAACCGGGTGGATGTCCTGCGGCGCGAGCGCCCCATTGGGGGCGATCACCGATTCGAGCGTCGGGTACTTCTGCCAGCGCCGCACTGGATCCGCGGACGAGCGCCACAGCCACGAGTTCAGCACAACCGGCTCGATCACTATGCGCGTGCCCGGCGGTATGTGCGTGACCATCCATTCCCGCGTCAGGTTGCGGGTGTCCGCGCGCGCGAGCACCACATCGTCGTGCACGCTGTAGACCCCCCCCTGAGCAAGCATCAGGACGCTCACGACGAGCGCCGTCAGCACAACGGGCACGCGCGTCCTAGCCGCGAGGGCACGGATCATGCGTAGCGCGAAGAACGCCGCGAGCACGCCCAAAATCGGAAAAATCGGCAACAGCCAACGCCCGAAATAGCGGTCTTGAAGCCCCATGAAGGCCAGGAAGAGAATCGGGGCCGCCACCAGCAGCCACCCGGCGCGTGCGTCGCGGCGCCAGACCGCGATCGCGCCGCCGAGCGCCGCCAGCGAGGGGATCCAGCCGAGCCCCCACGTCAGCGCCCACAGGTAATAGATGAGTCCTCCCTGCGTGGGCGCCCCGAGCTTGCCCTGTGCTTCCTCGGAGAGGCTCGACTGGTGGATCAGTTCGGAGCGAAAGCGAGAGAAGTCAAGCAGCGCGTAGGGATTGGCGAGCAGGAACGCCCCGAGCGCGCAGCCGCCAGCGATCGCCAGGCCGACCAGCGTGCGCCTGCCGGCGGGCGCGGGGGTGTCGAGGTAGCGCGAGGCAGCGGCGGCGGCCAGCGGCACGACCGCGATGCCGGCCGTGTACTTGCTGGCGCAGGCGAGCCCGAGCCCGAGCCCGGCGATTGCATAGTCGCGCCGGCGCCCGGAGCGCAGGACGCCGGCGCTCCCCAGCAGCGACAGCGTCAGCGGCAACAGCGTGGCGGCGTCGTTCAGTGCCAGGTGCCCATAGAAGACGGGCAGGAAGGCGACCGCCTCGATCGCGGCCGCCAGTAGCGCGACGCGCCGGTCGAACAGGCGCGCGGCGAAGAGATACAGCAGCCACACCGCGCCCGTGCCGAGCAGCGCGACGAGGACACGCGAGAGCATGAAGACGTGGTCGGGGTGCGCGGCATATTCGTGCAGGACGCCGTGGGCGCCGCCGAACCAGACCGCCATCGCCAGGTGCAGCGCGTACGTGAGCGCCGGCGGGTTGACGAAGTAGCCGGGATTGAGGCCGTGCCCGGGCGCGAACATCTGCACGGCCTTGGGGACGAAGTGACCGGCCTCGTCGATGTTGTAGACGTAGGGGAGTCCCTGGCCGACCCCCCACAGCCGCAGACCGAGCGCCGCCAGCAGCAGCACGGCGAGCGCCGGCCATACCCAGCGCCGCTCGTCCGCGCGCCAGCCGGCACGGGCTGGCGCGGGCCGGGCGCCGGCCGGGGCCGCATTCGGGTACTCACCGCCGCGAGGGCCGACGCGCGCGGAGCCCTGCGGCTCAGCAGTTGGCATAGACCGCGTAGTAGCGGCTCGTGTACACGCGTTTGAACCCCTTTTCGGGAACCTGCACGCGCGGATCGTCGCCGACGTCGACGATCGCCTCGAAGAAGACGGCCGCGCCCAGCGGATAGACGGCGACGCTGCCGCGCTGCAGCCGCCGCTCCAGCGCGAACGCCCCCTTTTCGCGGTCGGCGCGAGCCTGGCTGCGCGCCACGATGTCGTGCTGGCCGACGCTGCCGAGGATCCAGCGCGCGTCGGGGATCAGCTTGTTGTTGGGCAGCGACAGCAGCGGGCAGCGCCGCAGCTCGGCTTGCACGGTCGGGGAGTGAAGCGCCGTGGCCAGCCCCGCGTGAAAGTCATTGTGGTAGGCGAGGGTGTTGCGCAGGCTCGTCAAGCTGAGCGTGTTGGCCACCGTGGCCGCGCCGTAGGCGACAAGGACAGCGGCCAGCGCGATCCAGGCCCGGCGCAGCCAGCTGCCGCGCCGCAACATCGACCAGCCGCCGAGCACCAGCGCGCAGAAGACGAGCAGGACGATCGAGCTGCCAACCATGTAGCGGTCCACGACCGAAGCCCCGGCGGCCCCCTCGGCCAGGTACACGAACAGCAGGCAGGCGAGCGCCGCCAGCGGCACGAGCACCTTGCGTGGCTCGAGCCAGATCGCGATCGGGATCCCGACCAGCCCGCCCAGCAGCACCGGCAGCTTGTCGATCCGCACCGCGTAGGACCAGGTCGAGGAGAGCACCGCGCTGAACCCCTTCGTGCGTTCCAGTTCGGCGGCCAGCCCCGATGTCGAGTGCAGTGAGAACAGCGGATCGCCGGTGACGAGAGCGTCGAGCGACATCCAAAGCAGGGGCGCGCTGGCGGCGATCGCCAGGTAGCGCAAGCGGGTGGCGCTATCCGCCGGGTGGGTGGGGTGGGTGGGTCCTATACACCAGAGCCAGTAGAGCCCGGTGAGAAACCAGGCGTCCGGGCGCAGCAGACCGGCCGCGGCGAGCAACCACAGCACGGGCGCGCCACGCCGGGGACGCTCGACCTCGAGCGCCACTGCCCAGACGACGAGCGCGATGTAGGTGATATCCAGGTAACCCTGGGCGGCGAGGTTCTCGACGAAGAAGCGGCTGAGCACGAGCAGCCCGGCGACCGCCCCCACGAGCGGCCCAAAGCAGAGGCGGCCGAGACGGTAAGAGCCCGCGACGAGCGCCACGAAGGAGGCGATCGAGCCGAGCACGACCAGCCGTGCACCGTACTGCCCGAAGATCGAGCACACCGCACCGAAGGCGATCGCCAACGGATGCTCGGTCGGGCCGCGGTAGACGCTGAAGTCCGGCAGGTGCAGGTGCAGCAGGTCGCGCCCCCACAGCAGCGCGTAGAAGGAGTCGTAGGTGGGATAGGTGGGGAAGGCAAAGTAGCCGACGAGCGCGAGCAGGCACATCGCCACGAAGGCGAGCTTGGCCCAGCCCGCGGCCGGCAGCGCGCGCAGCCGCTCGGGCCGCGGCTGGGCCCAGCCGCCCGTGCTGGCTGGCCGATCGGAGATCCCGTCAATCTCCGATCGGTGGCGATCCCGCTGATCGCCGATCGGCGGGCCTATCGACATCGCGCTTGCCATCGGGCCGTAGAGCCTATCCGCGCAAGAACTGTCTCAGAGCCTGCGGTGCGTCCACCCACCCGGACGGACGGCCTCGCCCGTGAAGTGCGGCTGGCGGACGGGATAGGCTTGCAGCGTGAAGCTGATCGTCCAGATCCCCTGCTTCAACGAGGCCGAGCAGCTGCCGCAGACGCTCGCCGACCTGCCGCGCGCGCTGGAATGCTTCGACGCCGTCGAGTGGCTGGTCGTCGACGACGGCTCGACCGACGAGACGATCGCCGTCGCGCGCGCCCACGGGGTCGACCACGTCGTGCGCCTCACCAACAACAAGGGTCTGGCGGCGGGCTTCCAGGCTGGGCTGGACGCCTGCCTGAAGCTGGGGGCCGACGTGATCGTCAACACCGACGCCGACAACCAGTACCACGGGGGCGACGTGGCAAAGCTCGTGCGCCCGATCCTCGAAGGGCGCGCCGACATGGTGGTGGGCGACCGCGAGGTGGAGGGCGTCGAGCATTTCTCGTGGCTGAAGAAGCGCCTGCAGCGGCTGGGCTCGTGGGTCGTCCGCCAGGCCTCCTCGACGGGGGTGCCGGACACCACCTCCGGCTTTCGCGCCTACAACCGCGAGGCGGCGATCCAGCTGATGGTCGTCTCGAAATTCACCTACACGCTGGAGACGATCATCCAGGCCGGCAAGCAGCTGGTGGCGATCGAGCACGTCCCGGTCAGGACCAACCCGAAGACGCGCGAGTCGCGCCTGTTCCCCTCGATGGGCGCCTACGTGCGCCGCAACGCGATCTCGATCTTTCGCATCTACGCCCAGTACGAGCCGCTGCGCGTGTTCTGGAGCCTGGCCGCCGTGATCGGCCTGGTCTCGCTCGGCGTCTGGATCCGCTTCGCAGTCGCCTACGCCGAAGGCAACGGCAAGGGCCACGTGCAGTCGCTGATCCTGGGCGCCGTGCTGTTCATCGCCGCCGTCGTGCTCTGGGCGCTGGGAGTGATCGGCGACCTGCTGGCCGCGCAGCGGGTGATGACCCAGCGCACGTTCGAGCGGGTGCGCCGGATCGAGCTGCAGCTGGGAGTAGAGCCGTCGCACTATGAATCGAATCCCGCCCGCCCGGCGCCAGAGACCTCCGGCGGCAAGTCTGCCGGGAGAGGCGCGGCCGGGGCCGTCTCCCCCGCCCACGAGCAGTCGGCGGCGGCGCAGCCGGCCGGCGAGGCAGTCGAGGTATGAGCTCGGGCGTCACCGTCTCGCAGGACGGGATCGTCACTGGCAACACCTACGACAAGTACGGGTCGAGCAACCCGCTGGTCAAGCGGATGATGGCTGGCTTCCAGGGCACGCTCGACGAGCTGCTGACGGCCGCGTCCCCGGGCTCGCTGCTTGACGTCGGCTGCGGCGAGGGCGTGCTCGTGCACGAGTGGGCGCAGCGCCTGCCGTCCGCCCGCGTCGTCGGCATCGACCTGGAGGAGCCCTCGATCCAGGCCGGCTGGGAGCAGCGCCAAGCGCCGAATCTCGAATACAAGGTGATGCGCGCCGAGAACCTCCCCTTCGCCGACGGCGAGTTCGAGCTGGCCTGCGCGATCGAGGTGCTCGAGCACGTCCCCGACCCCAAGCACACGCTCGCCGAGATGGCGCGTTGCGCGTCCGGCCATCTGCTCGTCTCGGTCCCGCGCGAGCCGCTGTGGCGGATGCTCAACATCGCTCGCGGCGCCTACCTGCGTGACCTCGGCAACACCCCCGGGCATCTGAACCACTGGTCCAAGCGCGCGTTCGTGCGCCTGCTCGAGCGCCACGGGGAGGTCGTGCAGGCACGCGCGCCGTTCCCCTGGACGATGCTGCTTGTCCGGGTCTAACTCCTCGCGCTCCTATGGCAGCGGCGCCCGGTTGCTGTCGATCGGTATCGCCTCCACCGGCGTCCTGACGTTCGCCTACTTCTCGATCGCAAGCCACGTGCTCGGCGAAGTGGACGCCAAGCGCGTCGACCTGTTGTGGTCGATCATGTTCGTGATCATCTCGGTCATCTACCGGCCGATCGAACAGCTGCTCTCGCGCACGATCGCCGACCGCCGCGCCCGCGGTCACGTGCAGCACTCGGTGCGCGTGCCGATCGCGATCCAGGCCGGCTTCGCGGCCACGTTCCTCCTCGTCGCGCTGGCGCTGCACGAACCACTGATCGACAACGTGTTCGGCCACTACGAGGCGATGTACTACATCCTCGTGGTCGGCACGCTCGCCTACGCCGCCAGCTACTTCGCGCGCGGCTGGCTGGCCGGCCACGAGTACTTCGGGCTGTTTGGCGGCCTGGTGCTGATGGAGTCGCTCTCGCGCCTGTGCTTTGCCCTGGCGGCTGCTATCGGCATCACCAGCGGACAGACGGCCGTGGCGCTTGGCATCGCCGCGGCGCCGTTCGTCTCGTTGGTGGTGGTGCCGGCGGCGTTCTCGCGCCGCACGAGTGAGCCCGAAGGCGCTCCCGAGATGGAGGAGCTCGACGCCGCGCTGGCCGGTCCGGGGACCGAGGGCGTGGAGGAGGCGGTAGCAGCCGACGAGCTGTCGCTGCGACGCGGGTCGGGCTTTGCCTTCGCCGTGTCGGGCGTGATGCTCTCCGAGCAGACGCTGCTCAACGCCGCCGTGCTGACGGTCGACATCACGTCGGTCAACGTGGCGCTCGCGGGAATCGTGTTCAACGTGCTGTTGATCGCACGCGCGCCGCTGCAGCTCTTCCAAGCGATCCAAACCTCCCTGCTCCCTCATCTGACCGGCCTGGAGGCCACCGCGGGCCACGAGGCGTTCGCGCGCGCGATCCGAACGACCGTGCTTGCGATTGCGGCATTCGCCGCCGCGGTGGCGCTGGGCCTGCTGGCGATTGGGCCACCGGTGATGAAAGCGCTGTTTGGCCAGAGCTTTGAATACGGCCGAGTCGGTCTGGCACTAATCGGCTTGGGGATGGGAATGCACCTCGCCTCCGGCGCGCTCAACCAGGCGGCGCTCGCGCGCAACCAGGCGCGGCGGGCGGCGAGTTGCTGGATCGTCGCCGCCGTCGCGTTCGTCGCCTGGATGCTGGTCCCGCTCGTAGGCGAAGAACTGCTGCGCACGGAGATCGGCTACTTGGGCGCGACAAGCCTGCTGGCGCTGATGCTGGGCACGCTCTACAGGCATGGCGCGCCCACACATCAGAGCGCTTCCGCCGCCTCCACGATCGCGCGGTAGGCCGCAGCGGGATCGAGGCCCGTGAATATCGCCGATCCGGCGACCAGGAGGTTCGCGCCGGCGGCACGGCAGCGTGGCGCTGTCGTTGGATCGACGCCCCCGTCGACCTCCAGCGCGACCTCCTCACCGAGGATGTGGCGCATACGCTGCAGCTTCTCGAGCGAATGCTCGATGAAGCTCTGCCCACCCCAGCCCGGGTTGACTGACATGCACAGCGCCAGGTCGATCGAGCGCGATATCTCGGCCAGCTCGCCGACCTGCGTCGCCGGGTTGATCGCGACCCCCACGCAGGCGCCGCCTTCGCGCACGAGCGCGGCGGTGTAGGCGACGTGCGCGGTAGCCTCGGCATGGAAGGTGATCGAGTGCGCCCCCGCGCGCACGAACTCGCCGACATGGCGCTCGGGCCGCTCGATCATCAGGTGCACGTCGAGCAGCGCCCCCGCGCCCTGCGCCTGCTCGCGCAGCGCGGCCACAACCAGCGGGCCGATCGTGATCGGCGGCACGAAGTGCCCGTCCATCACGTCGACGTGGATCACGCGAGCGCCGGCATCGAGCACCTCTCCAACCTGCGCGCCCAGCCGCGCGAAGTCGGCTGAGAGGATCGACGGCGCCACCCGTACGCTGCGCAGGAGCTCCCCGGTGCTCACGCCGGCCATTCTCACACAGCGCCCGGCGCGGGCGGACGAGCGGGACGCCGGATCAGATCGGCATCAGCAGAGACGCTCAGATCGCCGTGAGCATCGAGTCCCCGCAGTTGTTGCACTTGAGGATCGCAGTCGAGGACATGCGCACGATCGTCGAGTGCTCGCCGCAGTTCGGGCACACCGAGGAGAGCTCGAAGCGGTGCAGGCAGTACACGCAGCGATAGCGGCCGGGCAGGTTGGTCGGCCGCAGCCACGGCTCGGCGCAGTGCGGACAGACCGGGCCAAGGTCGAGGGCGCCTTTGGCAGGGGTCTTGGGAGCGCCGTCCATCGCTAGAGCCTACCCATGACCTATCCGGGCTTTCGCCGGATGCGCGCGATGAAGAAGCCGGCGGTGCGGTCGCGGTCGGGCAGCGTCAACAGGAAGCGCTGCGCTCGTGGATGGGGATGCGATGTCCATTCGCGTGCCAGGTCGTCGAGTATGAAGTCGGAGTTTTTGGACAGGAACTGTTCTAGCAGTTGCTCATTCTCGGCCGCTGAGATCGTACATGTGGAATAAACAAGCGTGCCTCCCGGTCGCAGCGACCGTGCACCCGCTGTCAGGATCTCCTTCTGCAGGGCGACCAGCTCGCGGATCCGCTCGGGCGCCGATCCTCGTTCGATACCGGAATGGGAGGCCCACCCACCCGGGCCGTCAGCGGGATCGCCACCGATCGGAGATCGACGGGATCTCCGATCGGCCAGCCCACGCCAACGCAGGTCCGGTCGCGCCTGCAGCGTGCCGAGCCCCGAGCAGGGCGGGTCGACCAGCACGCGGTCGAACGTTTCGTCGCCCGCTCGCGGCAGTGCCGCGTCGGCAACCTCGACGGTTACGTTCGTCGCGCCGAGCCGCCGGGCGGTCTCGCGTAGCCGCTCGGCGCGGGCGGGGTTGCGCTCGACCGCCGCCACCTCGCCCTCGCCGCCCATCAGGGCCGCGATGTGCGTCGACTTGCCGCCGGGCGCCGCGCACAGGTCGAGCACGCGCTCTCCCGGTTGCGGATCCAGCACGCGCGCGACGAGCATCGCCGCCCGCGACTGGGCGACCACCGCACCCTCACGCCAGGCCCGCGTGCGATGCAGGTCGAGCGCCGACTCGACCACAAGCGCTTCCGGCAGCTCCGGGTCGGTGCGCGTGGGCACGCCCAACTCATTCGCCACGCCCCGAGGGTCAGCGCGAAGGCTGTTGACGCGCAAGGCCAGCTCTCCCGGCTCGTTGTCGGCCGCCATCAGCGAGCGCGCCCGCTCGGAGCCGAGCTGCTCCCACCACATGCGCGCAAGCCACACTGGATGGGAGTGCATGACCGCCGCGCGCTCGGGCGTCTCCTCGCCCAGCCCAGCCAGCAGGCCGTCCGCTCCTTCGCGCGCGGCTCGGCGCAAGGCGGCGTTGACCAGCCCGTAGCCGGGCGAGCGCGCAAGCTTGGCCAGCTCGACCGCGTCGGCGACGACGGCGCGGTCGGGGGCGCCGCTGAGGTAGAGCAGCTCGTAGAGCCCAAGCCGCAACGCCGCCAGCACGGGCGCGTCTAGGCGCTGCAGCGGGCGCTCGGTCAGCTGCCCGATCGTGTGGTCGAGCGTGAGCTTTCGCTGGATCGCGCCGTAGGCCAGGCGCATCGCCAGCGCGCGATCGCGGGAGTCCAAGTCGTTGGAGGCCGAGTGCAGCGCCTTCTCGGCGTAGGCGCCCTGCTCGAAGACGCGACGCAGCACCGTGTAGGCGCAGACGCGCGCCTTAGCGGGCATGGCCGCGCAGATAGGCGGAGGCGTCCATCGAGCGCTTGCCCGGCGGTTGCACCACCAGCAGCTCGAGCGTCCCCGGCGTGCACGCCAGCAGCAGCCGCTCGCCGCTTGAGTAGCGCCGTTCAGCAGCGTCGCGCGCTGCCGGCGCGTCGCTTACAAGCGCCGCGCGCTGGACGCCCAGCAGCTCTCCGCTGGGCAGCTCCAGGCGGGCACCGATGTGCGGGTGCAGAGCGCGCACAGTGCGCTCCAGCTCGACCGCCGGGCGCGCCGGGTCCAGCAGCCGGTCGGCCGCGGCGATCTTCTCGGCGTAGGTTGCCCCTCGCTCGTCCTGTTCGACGAACTCGAGCCGGTCGCCGTTCTCGAGCCGCTGTAGCGCTTCTGCCAGCAGCCTGCTCCCCAGCCGCTGCAGCCGCGGCGCGAGCGAGCCGTAGGTGTCCTGCGAGCCGATCGGCTCCTGCGCGGCCAGGCAGACCGGGCCGCTGTCGAGCCCTGCGGTCACTTGCATGATCGAGACCCCGGTCCGCTCGTCGCCGGCCATGATCGCCCGCTCCAGCGGCGCCGCGCCGCGCCAGCGCGGCAGCAACGAAGGATGCAGGTTCAGCAGCTCGTAATCGCTGAGCAGCGGCTCCTTGATCAGCGCCCCGAAGGCGCACACGAGCACGGCCTGCGGCTGCGCAGCGGCGATCAGCTCGCGTGAGGCCTCCTCGTTGACGGTGTCGGGCTGGGCCAGCTCCAGGCCGAGCTCGCGCGCGGCCTCTGCGACGGGTGGTGAGCTGAGCTTGCGCCCGCGACCGGCAGGGCGGTCGGGGCGCGTGATCACCAGCGCCGGCCGTCGCGCGCCATCGTCGGCTGTGGCCAGCTTCCTGAGAACGGCGGCGGCGAAGCCCGATGTGCCTAGAAAGACGGTCCGCACTAGGCGACTGCCGCGACGGCGTCACGCATGGCGCGCATCGCCTGCTTGCGCTGCTCGCGCGAGACGCGGTCGAGGATCAGGACACCGTCGAGGTGGTCGACCTCGTGCTGGATGATCCGTGCCGCCAGGCCCTCGGCCTCGATCAGACGCTCTTCTCCATGCTCGTCCGACGCTCTCACCCGCAGCGCCTGCGCACGCTCGACCTCCAGATGGACGCCGGGCAGGCTCAAGCACCCCTCTTCGGCCAGCTCGCACTCCTCGCTGCGCCACTCGATCTGCGGGTTCACGAGCGCGGTCAGAGGGTCCTCGGCGTGGGCGCGGTAGACGAGTACGCGGTGAAGTACCCCCAGCTGGGTGGCCGCCAGGCCGACGCCGAGCGCGTCGTGCATCAGCTCGCCCATGCGCTGCACCTCGGCCACCAGCGCCGCGTCGAAGCGCTCGACCGGCAGCGCCTTGGTGCGCAATACCGGATCGCCGAACTTGCGCACGTGGCGCAGCGCGGCGTCGCGCCGCGCTCGCGTCTCGGGATCGAGCTCGGCCGGGGCCGGCGTGCCCTCCTCGGGCTCCACCTCCGCATCGATGACCTGCTCGTCGCTCATCGAGTCGAAGTCTAGTTTGCGGGTTGCCGCGAGAGTCCAAGCCCGCGCTCTACTGGGGATCGACGTCGACACTCAGCGCGACCCCGGCGTGCACGCGCACCTCGGCGACTCGTCGCACCGCCTCCCCCACCTGCCCGATGACCGCCGCGCGCTCGGCCGGCGGCGCCTTCACGACGATCGCCCGGCGCTCGCGCCCGCGCAAGCGAAACAGCGCGGCCGGCCCGAGCAGGGCGGCGGCGCTGGCCGCACCCAAGCCAAGCCCGGCGAGCAGCGCGTCCGCCGCTGCCTGCGCCCTGACCGCGTTCTCGGCCGAGCAAACGATCCGGATCAGGCTCGAATAGGGGGGATAGGACAGTGCCTTGCGCCGCTGAAGCTCGCCGGCCAGGAAACCGTCGCTGTCGTGCTGGGCGGCATGGACGATCGAGCGGGCTTGCGGCGCCATGCTCTGCACGAGCACTCGGGCGGGTGGGCACGATTCCCCACGACCGACCCGCCCCGCCAACTGGGTCAGCAGCGCGAACGTCCGCTCCTCGGCGCGGAAGTCGGGGAAGCGCAGCGTCGCGTCGGCGTCCAGCACGACGCCGAGGCAGACGTCGGGGAAGTCGTGCCCCTTGGCGACCATCTGCGTACCGATCAGCACCCCGGCAGGCGCGCGCTCGAAG
>DASZGH010000090.1:0-38724 GCA_035938935.1 Solirubrobacteraceae bacterium | reverse complement strand
CGTCAGCGTCTTGCCCTCGCCCGTCTTCATCTCCGCGATCTGGCCCTCGTGCAGGGCCATGCCGCCGATCATCTGCACGTCGAAGTGGCGCATCCCCATCGTGCGCTTGCCCGTCTCGCGCACGATCGCGAAGCACTCCGGCAGCAGGTCCTCGAGCGACTCGCCTGCGCGCGCGCGGGCGCGCAGCTCGTCCATGCGCTCGCGCAGCTCATCGAGCGTTTCGTGCTCCAGCTCGGCCTCGAAGGCGCCGATCAGCGAGACCCGCTTCTCGTATTCCTTGAACTTCTTGGCTTCGCCGATGTTCAGCGCGCGGTCGAGCAGGGACATGCGCTTCAGGGTACCGACTATGCAGCGGGCGCTACCCCGCTGCGGGCGAGGTGCGCGCCGGTTGGCCATTCGGAGATCCCGTCGATCTCCGAATGGCGGCGTGCGACTCGCGGCGCTTGCGGCGCTTGTCGCGATGGCGCTTGACCTGGCGCGAGAGCTCGTCGACGATCAGGTTGAGCGAGTGCAGCATCTGTGGGGAGGCGTCGCGTGCGCGCAGGGTGACGCCCTTGAGGTAGAGCGTCGCCTCGGCGACTTCGCGGTCGGCGACACGCGGGTTGGGCTCCCGCAGCAACTCGATCTCCAGGTGGGCGAACGGGGAGACCTGGCGGGAGACCTTCTCCAGCCGGCGCTCCACGTGCTCGCGCACATCGTCGGTGACCGGGACGTTTCGGCCCTTGATGTCTATACGCATCACGGGACTCCCTTCACTCGGAGACGCTGTGCCTTCATGCTACGCCGCTGCGCGGCGGCTGTCCACCGGGTTTGGGCGGATGTTCGACAGTACAATTCGCTGCGTCAGAGCGTCGCTCTTGCAGGGGGCCGATCCAGCGCGGGCCCCTGCGGCGCTATCTCGCCCGCAGACTCTCGAGAATCCCCGCGTGCCCGGCGATCGCGCCGATCACGATCGCGCCCGCTTCGATTGCGGTCCCCGGGAAGACGATCGTCTCGCGCAGCTGGGCGCGCTCGCCCACACTGACCCCGTCTCCGAGCACGACCGGCCCCATCAGGCGGGCGCCGGCGCCGATCCGCACGTCGCGGCCGATCCACACCGGGCCCTCGACCTCGGCGTCCTCGGGCACAGAGCTGCCGGCGGCCACCGTCACTCCCGGCGCGACCTGCGCCCCCTCGACCTGCAGGCGCAGCTCGCCGCGCAGCGCGTCGAAGGTGCCCTGGCGCAGCTCTGCGAGCGAGCCGACGTCGTTCCAGTACTCGCCGACCTCGTGGACGTAGAAGGGGATGTCATTGGACAGCAGCGTCGGGAACACGTCCTTGGCCCAATCCACGAACGGGCGCTCGGGGAAGTAGTCGAAGATCTGCGGCGAGAAGATGTATATGCCGCAGTTGCCGAGGTCAGACAGCGCTTCCTCGGGCGCCGGCTTCTCCTGGAAGCCGCTGATGCGCCCGTCGCGGTCGTGCAGGACGACGCCGTACTCGCGCGTGTCGGCGACCTTCTTGACAGCCAGCGTCGCCACCCCGCCAGCCTCGCGATGACGCGCCGCGAAGGCCGTCAGGTCGATGTCGGTGAGCGCGTCGCCCGAGATCACCAGGAACGGCTCCTCGCCGAAGAAGTCCGCACACGCGCGCACGCCTCCGGCCGTGCCGAGCAGCTCAGGCTCGAAGCGGTAGCTCAGGCGCTCGCCGAAATAGTCGGAGATCGAGTCCGGGAAGTAGTGCAGGTTGGCGATCACCCGCTCGAAGCCGTGACGGTCGAGCAAGTCGAGGATGTGCGCCATCACCGGGCGGTCGAGCACCGGCACCATCGGCTTGGTGATCTCGTAGGTGAGGGGGCGCAGGCGGGTGCCGAGCCCCGCGGCGAGGACCATCGCTCTCATTCGCGGGGCAAGCTATCGGAACGTAGTGGACCGTGACGCCGCGCGGGCGGTCCACGAACGCGCGCCGCGCCGACGGTCGGCCCAGGGCGGCCGGTTCGGGCGGCTCAGGCCCCCCGTTCCCAAGCCGTCCTGTACACCCGCTGTTCCTCGCTGAGCTCGTCGATCTCGATCCCCAGCGATTCGAGCTTCAGGCGCGCCACCTCCTCGTCGATGCGGTCGGGGACCGGCAGCACCTCGGCCGGCAGCGTGCCGGCGCTTGCCACCAGGTGCTCGACGCACAGCGCCTGCCCGGCGAAGGACACGTCCATCACCGAGGCGGGGTGCCCTTCCGCCGCCGCCAGGTTGACGACGCGACCCTGGGTGAGCAGGTTCAGCCGCCGCCCGTCGGCGAGCGTGTGCTCCTGCACCAGCGGCAGCGCGGCGCGGCGCCCGCCGACGGCCAGCTCGCGCAGCGCCGCGATGTCGATCTCGACGTCGAAGTGGCCCGCGTTGGCGAGCACCGCGCCGTCCTTCATCCGCTCGAAGTGCTCGGCGCGCAGCACGTCGCGGCCGCCGGTGACGGTGACGAACACGTCGCCGCGCTCGGCCGCCGCCAGCGCGCCCATCACCTCGTAGCCCTCCATCCGTGCCTCCAGCGCGCGCAGCGGATCGACCTCGCAGACGATCACCGAGGCGCCGGCGCCGCGCGCCCGCAGCGCCACGCCGCGACCGGTCCAGCCGTAGCCGAAGACCACCACGGTGCGACCCGCGAGCAGCAGGTTGGTGGCGCGCAGGATCCCGTCGATCGTGGACTGGCCGGTGCCGAAGCGGTCGTTGAAGGCGCGCTCGGTACGCGACTCGTTTACGGCCAGCACCGGGCAGGCGAGCACCCCCTGCTCGGCCAGCGCGCGCACGCGCAACAGCCCGGCGGTGGTCTCCTCGGTGCCGCCGAGCATTGCGGCAGCGTGCTCGGGGGCGGACTCGTGGATCGCCGCGATCAGGTCGGCGCCGTCGTCCACCGTCACGGCCGGTGCCGAGCGCACCAGCGCCTGCACGTGCTCGGCGTACTGGGTCGGGCTCTCGCCACGCGCGGCCAGCACCTCGACGCCGCCGCACTCGTTCAGCGCCGCCACCACGTCGTCCTGGGTGGAGAGCGGGTTGGCCGCGCACAGCCCGACCTCGGCGCCGCCGGCGAGCAGCGTCCGGACGAGGTTGGCGGTCTCGGCCGTGACGTGCAGGCAGGCGGCCACGCGCGTGCCCGTGAGCGGACGTTCGCGGGCGAAGCGCTCGCGCACCTGCGCGAGCACAGGCATCTGCGAATCGGCCCAGTCGATCCGGGCCTGGCCGCTGTCTGCTTCGCTTGAGATAGCGCTCACCCTGATCGCCGCAGCCGCCGCCACGCGCCCCGCGGGCGGCGGCCGTGCCGCTGCCTAGTAGCGATAGTGATCGGGCTTGTAGGGGCCCTGCACCGGCACGCCGATGTAGGCGGCCTGCTCGTCGCTCAGCTCGGTGAGCCGTACGCCTAGCGCGTCCAGGTGCAGGCGCGCGACCTTCTCGTCCAGGTGCTTGGGCAGCACGTACACGCGTCGCTCGTACTCCTCGTTCTTTGAGAACAGCTCGATCTGGGCGATCGTCTGGTTGGTGAACGAGTTGCTCATCACGAAGCTCGGGTGCCCCGTGGCGTTGCCGAGGTTCAGCAGCCGCCCCTCGGAGAGCATGATGATCGCGTGGCCGTCGGGGAAGACCCACTCGTCGACCTGCGGCTTGATGTTGACGCGCTCGATCCCCGGCGTCCTGGCCAGGCCGGCGATGTCGATCTCGTTGTCGAAGTGGCCGATGTTGCCGACGATCGCCTGGTGCTTCATGCGCGCCATGTGCGCGGCGGTGACGATGTCCTTGTTGCCGGTGCAGGTGATGAAGATGTCCCCCGTCTCGACCACTTCGTCGAGCGCGCGCACCTCATACCCCTGCATCGCGGCCTGCAGAGCGCAGATCGGGTCGATCTCGGTGATCACGACACGCGCGCCCTGTCCGCGCAGCGATTCGGCGCAGCCCTTGCCGACATCGCCGAAGCCGCAGACGACCGCGACCTTGCCGCCGATCATCACGTCGGTGGCGCGGTTGATGCCGTCGATCAGCGAGTGGCGGCAGCCGTAGAGGTTGTCGAACTTCGACTTGGTCACCGAGTCGTTGACGTTGATCGCCGGGAACAGCAGCTCACCGGCCTCCATCATCTGGTAAAGGCGGTGCACGCCGGTCGTCGTCTCCTCGGTGACGCCCTTGATGCCCCGCCCGATCTTCGTCCAGCGCTGCGGGTCTTCGCTTAGCGAGCTCTGCAGCAGCGAGAGCACGATCTGAAACTCTTCGGAGTCGGCAGAGGCCGGGTCGGGCACGGCGCCCGCCTTCTCGAACTCGGTGCCCTTGTGCACGAGCAGCGTGGCGTCCCCGCCGTCGTCGAGGATCATGTTGGGCCCCGACACGCCCGGCGTTCCGTTCTCCCCCGGCCAGCGTAGGGCGCGGTCGGTGCACCACCAGTACTCCTCCAAGGTCTCCCCCTTCCAGGCAAACACAGGGACCCCGCGCGGGTCCTCGGGGGTCCCGCCGGGCCCGACCGCCACCGCGGCGGCGGCGTGATCCTGGGTGGAGAAGATGTTGCAACTGCACCAGCGCACCTCGGCGCCCAGCGAGGTGAGCGTCTCGATCAGGACGGCCGTCTGGATCGTCATGTGCAGCGACCCCGTGATGCGCGCCCCCCGCAACGGCTGTGCGGAGGCGTACTCGCGACGGATCGCCATCAGGCCGGGCATCTCGTGCTCGGCTAGCGTTATCTCCTTGCGGCCGAACTCGGTCAGGGAGAGGTCGGCGACCTTGAAGTCGGTGTCTGTGAGCGTTGCTGTGGGGGTCATGCGGTCTCCGTGGTCTCGATGGCTGATTTCGTTGGACTTTGGCCTTGGGATCTATCCTCAAGCTGCGGCGTGGCGGAGCCCGAGGAGCGCTCGCCGGCGGCGGCGAGCAGTCGCTGGTGCTTCTCCTGCTCGAAGCGCAGCCAGTCGGCGGCGCTGACGTGCTCCGGGCGCGCCGGCTGGGCGGCGAGCCAGGAGTCGATCGCCTCGCGTGTGGGCGCGTCGCGCTTCAGGCGCAGCGCAAACCCGACCTCGCCGAGATCGAGCCCCCGCTCGTCGAGCAGCTCGCGCAGGCTGCTCAAGCGCTGCAGCTCCTCCGGCCCGTACAACCGGTAGCCCGAACCCGAGCGCCGCGGCTCGACGAGGCCGATACTCTCGATGTAGCGCAGCATCCGCGCCGACCAGCCGGTGGTCGCGGCCGCCTCGTTGATCGTCAGCGCGTCTACGTTTTCGGCCTGCACCCAGCAGACCTTACCATGCCTGTGTCAAGGTTGTTACGACGGATAACCGTCCGGGCAAGCTATCGCGTGCGCTCGGCGACAGCGAACCTGATCGCGGACAAAACGGCTGGGTTCGCGTTGACTACGTTTATGTGCGGCCGTTTGTCGGAGGAGGCGAGCTTGCCAAATACCTCATCGGCAAAAGACGGAGACATCGACTCCACTCCTGCGCAATCGAAGAGCACCTCCGGAGCGAGATCAACCACCTCTTCCCTGATGATGGCGCCCAATGTCCGTCCACTGAGATCCGGCCCCCAGTCTGCGAGCGATAGGGAATAGCCACTGTCGGTTCTAGAAATCGAAACTGTCGTCATCGAATTCACCGCTGGCGTAGACCTCCCGGATATCTATCGGCTGAGCCATGTCGAACTCTACCGCAACCAATGTTCCTGGCCAAAAGCACTCTTCTATGTCGACGAGTTGCTCACCGGTGATCTCCACCCCGCCATCGTTCGACAACACGAGCATCTGTCCTTCGTTGCGCCGAACGAGCTCGTATACCACCCAAAGCCCTATGCCACGACGATCGTCGCCCGTCGTCGTCACGTTCTTCTTGAGCGCCAAGCGGATCGCCGAGCAGTCGTCGGGCGCCTTAGCGCGATACTCCGGGACATCCAAAAGCGACGTGCGGATGCCTCTGCCGGTGTCTACGATCGCAAGCTCGACCTTGCGATCCTCAGTCTGGACGCTCACAAGTGCGTCGACCGGGGAGCGCGCGTGGTAGAAGACATTCTCGACGACCTCGTTCACGCAGCTCTTCAGAGCACCAGAGGTGATCGGATCGATTTCGTAGGACTCTTCGACAGCCTCGACTAGGCCTCTTGTCACAGCCGGCGACTCCGCGTCGTTGGCAACGTGCGTCACGGGCCTGAAGCCATGCGGCCGTGCCCGCTCCTGCCGACTCGGCATGTTCACGCCCAACTCGGCGAAGAAGTTCATACGCCAAAGAAACTGGGTGACGTCCGAGCGCTGAGGCACCAGGATCTGGCTACCGGGGCGCAACCGCTTACAAACGAAGAGATGCTCCAAAGCCGCTGCGAGGATCGTGATGCCCGTCGCACTACAGCGCTCTACGTCCCTCATGTCGACGACAACTAACCGTGGCTCGTCGTTCTCTGGACTCACGAGCAGAGGCTTGAGCTGAGCCAAGACTCGTGTGAGGCCGCTGAAGTTCGCGTTGGCGGGAATCTCCAACCGGATCTCCGCGTCTGTGCCGTGTGAAGCCACGATTACGCTCTCGCCAGTGCCACTAGCCGGGGCCGGATACGGTCAGCCTGCCAGGTCGGCCTTGAGCTGCTCGATCAGGCCCACCGGACCCGGGTCCTCGCCCCGCAGCACCGCCAGGTAGATCGAGACCAGGTCTCCGAGCAACACCAGCGAGATCACCCGCTCGATCGTCGTCTGTCCGCGCGTCTCCAAACGGAAGCTCGCCGCGGCGTTGCCGGCGATCAGCTTCTCGGTCAGGTCCATGCGCTCCTTCACGCGCGGATGGGCGTCGGAGTCGTCGAGGAACACCGCCGAGAAGCGGCCGACCTCAAGCGCCCCCTCCCAGCCCTGCAGCTCGTTGTGGTCGAGCTCGGGCAGTTCGTGTGCGAACGCGGGCTGCTTGGCGTTCTCGTTGATCTGGGTCTTCCAGCGATACGCGATCGGCGCCGTCAATCCGGCGCCGGCGATCACCGGGGCGGTGCCGAGCAGCCCACGCGCGGTGCGCTTGGCAAGCGTATCCTCGGGAGCGTCGGGCCCCCACTCGGCCACCAGCTGCTCGGTGTGCGAAGCGGCGACATCGATCTCGGAGGTCAACCGCGGACCGGCGCCGCACAGCGCCGCCACCTCCAGCGCCGCCACGGTCATGTACGCCACCGCCGCCCGTGGCTGGAAGCCGCCTGGCAGCGGGATCACAGGCACGCTCTCGGCGCGCGCCATCTCGGCCAGGCGCCCGCCGGTGGTGACGACCACGCGCCGGGCTCCGAGCGCCCCGGCCGACTCGTAGCACGCGAGCGTCTCCTCGGTGTTGCCCGAATAGCTCGCGCACAGCACCGTCGTCTCGGGTGTGGTCCACGGGGGAAGGCCATAGGCGCGCGTGACGAAGATCGGCCGCGATGCGTGGTCGCCAAGGGCGGCGCGCGCCAGGGCCCCGCCGATCGCCGAGCCCCCCATGCCGGCCACCACCAGGCCCGCCGGGGTGTCCCACTCGGCCATGATCGCCGACTCCACCCGCCACAGCGCGTCGCGCAGGTGCTCGGGTAGCGCCAGCACGTCGTCGAGCTGGCCGGAGGCGTCGACCGCTGCTATCGCCTCGCGCGAGAGCGAGTCTGTCGTGGGTGTTGCGGCGGCGCCGTCGCTCATGTCTGATCTCCGATCGAGTCTTGTGTGGGCTCCCCCGCACGCGCGGCACGCACGGGGAGGCGGCGTCGAGCTCTGCGACGGGACACTAAAACTTGATCGCCCCGTCGGGAAGCGTGACCCCAGGGAAGATACGGGCGCCACCGGCTATCACGTTGTCAGCCCCGACCGTGACGCCCTCGCCGAGGACCGCTCCCTCCTGGATGTGGGTGCCCTGCCCCACGCGGCAGCCCGCCGCGACGATGCAATCGCGCAGCACGCAGTTCTCGCCTATCTCGCTGCCGGCCAGGATCACCGAGCGCTCGACGGTCGTCCCTGCCCCGATCTTCACGCCCGAGGCGAGCACCACCAGGCTGCCGACGTGGGCGCCCTCGGCGACGCACGCGCCTGCCTCGATCACCGCCGGCGGGATCGCGCGCCCCGCGACCTCGGCGTCCCGCGACACGGACAGGTAGCCGTCGCCGAGGCGCTCGCCGACGGCGGTGCGGACGTTGCCCTCAAGGATGTCGAAGGTCCCCTGCAGGTAGCGCGCGGGCGTGCCGATGTCAAGCCAATAGCTCTCCGAGGGGTGCCCGTACAGCCCGGCGCCGATCAGGCGCGGCCACACCTCGCGCTCGATCGAGACGTTGCGATCCGCCGGCACCAGCTCGAGGATCTCGCGCTCGAGCACATATGCGCCGGCGCTGATCAGGTTGGTGTCGATCGCGTCCGAGGAGGGCTTCTCCACGAAGTCCTTGACGGCGCGATCGTCGTGCAGGTGGACCAGGCCGTAGGCGCTGGGATCCTCGACCGGGACGAGCGCGAGCGTCGCCTTGGCGCCGGTGCGCTCGTGCTGGGCGATCTGCTCGGTCAGGTCGATGTCGGTCAGCACGTCGCCGTTGAGCATCAGGAAGCGCTCGTCGAGCATCGAGGAGGCGAACTTCAGCGCGCCGGCCGTGCCGCGCGGGTCGGGCTCCTCGACGAAGCGCAGGCGGATCCCGTAGCGCGAGCCGTCGCCGAGCACGTTGCGCACGCTGGTGGCCAGGAAGCCGCAGGACATCACGACGTCGTCGATGCCGTGGTCGCGCAGCCACTCCAGCATGTAGGCGATGAACGGCCGGTCGACCAGCGGCACTACCGGCTTGGGCACGGTCGAGGTCAGCGGCCGCAGTCGGGTGCCCTCGCCGCCGACCAGGATCACCGCTTGCATCAGCTGCGCCCGACCCCCTCGTAGATGAGCCCCGCCGCGCGCACAGTCGCTCCATCCAGCGCGTTGCGACCGTCGATCACCACGCTGCCCCGCATCCTGCGCGCGACCTCCTCCCACTGGAGCTCCATGAACTCGGGCCACTCTGTCACGAGAACGATCGCGTCGGCAGCGGCGATCACCTCGAGCGCCGAGTCGGCGTAGTCGAGCTGCGGCATCAACGCGCGCGCCTGCTCCTCGGCGATCGGGTCGAACGCGCGGACGTGGGCGCCCTCGGCCTGCAGGCGCGCGGCGAGCACGAGCGAGGAGGCCCCGCGCATGTCATCGGTGTTCGGCTTGAACGCGAGGCCGAGCAGCGCGATGCGACGCCCGGCGAGCTCTCCGAGGTGGCGCTGGAGCTTGGAGACGACGCGGCGCTTCTGCAGCTCGTTGACCTCGATCACCGCGTTCAGCAGCTGGAAGTGGTAGCCGGAGTTGCCGGCCAAGAGCTTCAGCGCGGAGACGTCCTTGGTGAAGCAGCTCCCTCCGTAGCCGATCCCGGCCTGCAGGAACTTGGGACCGATGCGGTCGTCGAGGCCCATGCCGCGCGCAACCTCCACCACATCGGCGCCGACCTCCTCGCAAACGTTGGCGATCTCGTTGATGAAGGAGATCTTGGTCGCAAGGAAGGCGTTGGCGGCGAGCTTGATCATCTCCGCGCTGGCGACGTCGGTGCTGAGAAGCGGCGCGGAGAGCGGCTCGTACAGCCCCACGACGGCCTCGTGCGCCCAGTCATTCTCACCGCCGACGACCACGCGATCGGGGTGCAGGAAATCCTTGACGGCCGAGCCCTCCTTGAGGAACTCGGGGCAGGAGACGTAGCTGTAGCCGGACTTGCCGCACTCGGAGAAGACGCGCCTGATGTTGGCGCCCGTCCCGCACGGCACAGTCGACTTCATCACCAGCGCATGCCCGTCGGGCGCCGGCATCGACTCGACCACGGCGTGCACGGCCGAGAGATCGGCGTCGCCGGAGTGCGTCGGCGGGGTGCCGACCGCCACGAACAGCAGCTGCGCATGCTCGAGAGCCGGGGAGAGGTCGGTCGAGAAGTGAAGGCGCTCGCGGTTGCGCGCCATCAGCTCTGCGAGCCCCGGCTCGTAGATCGGCACCTCGCCGCGCTGCAGGCGCTCGACCTTGGCGGCGTCGACGTCGACGCACCAGACCTCGCTGCCCAACTCGGCGAAGCCGACGGCCGTGACCAGGCCGACGTAGCCGGTGCCGATCACTCCGATCGGTTCTCGTTCAGCGCTCATCTGCGCGAGAGACTAACCAGCGACCGACAGGAACGCCTCGCAGCGCTTGGCGTCGCGCAGCGCGCGCGCCTGCTCCTCGCTGCCCTGGAGCGCGCGCTCGGCGGCGGCGCGGGCTTCGGAGAGACGGGTCTGAAGCGCCGACCGGTCGAGCGCCTCGGGCGCGATCGCCTCCTCTACCAGCAGCAGCGCGCGGTTCTCGGAGAACTGCAGATAGCCCTCGGCCTGGGCGAAGCGCACGATCTCGGCGTCGGAGCGATAGAGACGCAGCTCGGTCGGCTCCAGCTGCGCGAGCACGGGCTCGTGCCCGGCGAGCACACCGATCGAGCCGACAGAGGTGCGCGTCGAGAGCATCTCGACTTCCTCATTGAAGACCTCCCCCTCGGGGGTGAGGACTTCGACTGGGAACCTGGCGTGCGCCACTACTCGGCGTCCTCGAGTACCTGCTCGATCGTCCCCTTCAAGAAGAACGCCCGCTCGGGCACGTCGTCGTGCTTGCCCTCGATGATCTCGTCGAAGCCGCGGATCGTCTCGGCGATCGGCACGTACGCGCCGGGGGTGCCGGTGAACTGTTCGGCGACGTTGAAGGGCTGGGAGAGGAAGCGCTCGATCTTGCGGGCGCGCTGGACCGTGAGCTTGTCCTCGTCGGAGAGCTCGTCGATGCCGAGGATGGCGATGATGTCCTGCAGCTCCTTGTAGCGCTGCAGGATCTCCTTGACGCGGTTGGCGACGCGAAAGTGGTCCTCGCCGAGGATGTCCGCCTTCAGGATCGTTGATGTCGAGTCCAGCGGATCCACAGCCGGGTAGATCCCCTTCTCGGAGATCGCGCGCGAGAGCACGGTGGTGGCGTTCAGGTGCGCGAACACCGACGCCGGCGCCGGGTCGGTGAGATCGTCGGCGGGCACGTAGATCGCCTGCACCGAGGTGACCGAGCCCTGGCGGGTCGAGGAGATTCGCTCCTGAAGCTGTCCCATCTCGGTCTCCAGCGTCGGCTGGTAGCCGACCTGCGAGGGCATGCGCCCGAGCAGCGCCGAGACCTCGGAGCCGGCCTGGACGAAGCGGAAGATGTTGTCCACGAACAGCAGCACGTCCTGGCCCTGGTCGCGGAAGTACTCGGCCATCGTCAGCCCCGACAGCGCCACGCGCATACGGGCGCCGGGCGGCTCGTTCATCTGACCGAACACGAGCATCGTCTTGTCGATGACCCCCGACTCCTTCATCTCGAGCCAAAGGTCGTTGCCCTCGCGCGAGCGCTCACCGACGCCGCAGAACGCCGACAGCCCGCCGTGCTCCTTGGCGAGGTTGTGGATCAGCTCTTGGATCAACACGGTCTTGCCGACACCCGCGCCCCCGAACAGACCGACCTTGCCGCCCTTGGCATAGGGGGCGAGCAGGTCGATCACCTTGATCCCGGTCTCGAACATCTCGGTGGTGGGGGTGAGGTCCTCGACCTTCGGGGCGACCTGGTGGATCTGCCGGCGCGGCGTCTCTGCCGGCAGCTCCTCGCCGAGGTCGATCGGTTCGCCGAGCAGGTTGAAGATGCGCCCGAGCGTCGCCTCGCCGACCGGGACCGTGATCGGCCCGCCGGTGTCGATCGCCTCCGCGCCGCGCGCCAGGCCGTCGGTCGTGTCCATCGCGACCACGCGCACGCGGTCGTCGCCGAGGTGCTGCTGCACCTCGCAGACGAGCACGTCGCCTCCGGCCTCCGCACTAATTCCCTCGGCCTCCTCAGCTGCGGCTGCCTTGGGGCGCGCGATCGTGATCGCATGGTTGATCTCGGGCAGCTTGTCGGGGAAGACGACGTCGAGCACGACGCCCTGAATCTCCTCGATGCGCCCGACGTTGCGCGTGCCCGCCTCTGAGGCGGTGCTCACTTCGGTTGTCGGCTCGGTTGCGATGCTGGCGTCCATTTCTCTGTCGTTCTCCTAGTGGTCTATCAAGTCTGTTTGTAGATGGCTCGGCACGGCCGCTAGCTCAGCCCCTCAGCACCCGCTACGACCTCCATGATCTCCTGGGTGATCTCGGCCTGGCGGGCGCGGTTCATCTGCAGCGTGTAGTCCTCGATCAGAGTGCCGGCGTTCTCGGAGGCGTTGCGCATGGCAGTCATCTGCGCCCCGAAGAACCCCGCCGCCGACTCGATCAGAGCACGGTAGATCGAGATCTCAACGTAGTCGGGCACGAGTCGCTCGAGGATCTCGACCGGCCCCGGCTCGTACTCAACCAGCGGCTGCGGGTGGGTGGGACCCTGTTCACCCTGCCCCTCGGCATCGTCGCCCTCCAGCACCGATCCCGACAACGGCAACAGCGTCTCGCGCGTGACGTGCTGGGTCAGCGGCGAGACGTAGGAGTTGTAGAGGATCTCCACCCGGTCGAGCTTGCCGTCCACATAGCCGCTCATCAGGTCGTCGGCGATGCTGCGCGCATCCGCGTACGCGGGCCGGTCGGTGAAGCCCGTGTAGCTGCCGCTCAGCTCGCGCCCTCTGAACGTCAGCGAGGAGACACCGCGCCTCCCGGTGGCGTACCAGGCGGTCTGCAGCCCTTCGTCGCCCAGCTCGGCGCCGGCGCGCACGCCGGAGCGGATGATCTGCGAGTTGAAGGCGCCGGCCAGGCCGCGGTCGCCGGTCACCAGCAGCAGACCGATGTTCTCGACGCGCTCGTGCTCGCGCAGAAGCGGAAAGGAGCTCGTCTCGGCGCCGGCGGCCTTGGCGGCCTGGTAGGTCATCCGGCGGATCGCGTCGGCGTAGGGGCGGAGCTTGGCGATCCGCTGCTCGGCGCGGCGCAGACGCGCTGCGGCGACCATCTCCATCGCCCGGGTGATCTTCTGGATGTTCTTGACCGAGGCGATCCGGTTCTTGACGTCGCGCTGGGAGGCCATGACTGTGTATTGCGGCGGGCGGGGGCGCTAGGCCGCCGCGGCCTCCTTCAGGGGAGCGTCCTCCTCGAGCGGCTGGCCCTCCTCGTCGAGGTCGTAGCCGAAGTCGGCCGCGAACGACTCGACCGCGTCGTGTACCCCCTTCTGGGTCTCATCAGACCAGTCTCCGGCGGCGATCTTCGTGCGCAGGTCCGTGTGCTGGGCGTGGCAGCGTTCCACCAGCTCCGCGAGGAACTCCGGCACGCGATCGGCGTTGATTCGATCCAGGAAACCGGCAGTGGCCGCGTAGATCTGGATCGTCTGATCCTCGACCGGCAGCGGTGCGCGCTCGCCTTGGTTGAGCGTCTTCACCAGCCGCTGGCCGCGCGCAAGCGTGCGCTGCGTGTCGGCGTCGAGGTCTGAGCCGAACTGGGCGAAGGCCTCCAGGTCGCGGTACTGGGAGAGCTCGAGCTTGATCCGCCCGGCGACCTTCTTCATCGGCGAGATTTGGGCGTTGCCGCCGACGCGCGAAACGGAGATGCCGACGTTGATGGCAGGCCGCACGCCCGAGTAGAACAGCTTTGGCTCCAGGAAGATCTGCCCATCGGTGATCGAGATCACGTTGGTGGGTATGTAGGCGGACACGTCGCCGGCCTGCGTCTCGATCACCGGCAGCGCGGTCAGCGAGCCGCCGCCGAGATCGTCGTTGAGCTTGACCGCGCGCTCGAGCAGGCGCGAGTGCAGGTAGAAGACGTCGCCGGGGTAGGCCTCGCGCCCGGGCGGGCGGCGCAGCAGCAGCGACATCTGCCGGTAGGCGTAGGCGTGCTTGGTCAGGTCGTCGTACACGCACAGCGCGTGCTTGCCGTGGTAGAGAAAGTGCTCGCCCATCGCGCAGCCGGCATAGGGCGCCATGAACTTGATCGGCGCGGCCTCGTCTGCGGAGGCGGCGACGATGATCGTGTTGTCAAGAGCCCCGGCTTCGTCGAGCGTCTGCGCGAGCGCGACGACGGTGGACATGCGCTGGCCGATCGCCACGTACACCGACACGACGCCGGTGTCCCTGTTGTTGATGATCGTGTCGATCGCGATCGCCGTCTTGCCGGTCTGCCGGTCTCCGATGATCAGCTCTCGCTGGCCGCGTCCGATCGGGATCATCGCGTCGATCGCCTTCAAGCCGGTCTGCATCGGTTCGGTGACCGGCTGGCGCTGCACGACGCCGGGCGCCTTGAACTCAGCGGGTCGCAGCTCGGTCGTGTTCACATCGCCCTTGCCGTCGAGCGGGCGGCCGAGCGGGTCGACGATCCTGCCCAGCAACGCCTCGCCGACCGGTATCTCGAGCAGGCGTCCGGTGCGCTTGACGGTGTCGCCCTCGGATATGTGCTCCCAATCGCCGAACAAGACGGCGCCGACGTTGTCGGACTCGAGGTTCAGGGCCAGGCCGGTGACGCCGTGGGGCAGCTCGAGCATCTCGAAGGACATGCAGTTCTCCAGGCCGTGCAGGCGGGCGATGCCGTCGGCCACCGACAGGACCGAGCCGACCTCGGTCAGCTCGGCGCGACCGGCGCCCAGGCCCTCGATGCGGCTCTTGAGGATGCTCGTGATCTCGTCTGGGTTGATCTGCATTTCTTTTCCTAAGCGTTCGTTGGGAGTGCGTGGTGTGCGGTGCGTGAAGTGTTTGGCTAGGCGACGCCGCTTGCGACGTGCGCGCGCAACTGCTCGAGTCGGTTGCGGATCGAGGCGTCGAGGATCGAGTTGCCGACGCGCACGACGATGCCGCCTAGGATGTCCGGCTGCACCTCGGCGGTCAGCTCGACGGTGCGCCCGGTGCGCTCGCCGATGCGCGCGCCCAGGTCGGCGATCGTCTGCTCGTCGAGCGCGACGGCGCTGGTGAGCACAACCGGAAGCAGCTTTTTCTCGTCCTCCCACAGCCTGTCGTACTCGCGCCGGATGCGGAAGATGACTGGCATGCGGTGGTTCTCGATCAGAAGCGAAAGGAAGCTCAGCAGCCGCTCGTCGGCGCCGTCGAGCAGCTTGCCCAGCGCCTCCTGCTTCTCGGCCGTCGAGAAGTACGGCGAGAAGAAGAACAGCTCCAGGTCGCGATTCTCGGACACGGCGTCGGCGAACTGCCCGAGCTGTTCGCGTAGCAGATCGAGCTTGCCCTGCTCTTGGGCGACCTCGAAGAAGGCGCGGCCGTACACCTGGGCGAGCTCCTCCATCAGGATCCCGTTCCAGAGATCGGCGTCTCGGTGCTACGCGTGCTCATCCTCTACTCCTCGCCGCTCCCCGAGATCCCAGAGAAGTCGAGCTCGCCGAGCGCCTCGTCCACCATGCGGCGCTGGTCGGCGTCATCGAGCACCTTGCGCGTGACCTTCTCGGTCGCCATCACCGTCAGATCGGCGACCTCTTGTCGCAGTTCCTGCATCGCCCGCTGAGTGGCGGCCTCGATGTCGCGCGCCGCGCGCGCCGAGGCTTCGGCGGCCAGCTCCTTCGCGTGCTCCTTTGACTCGCGCTCGTGCGTCTCGGCGGCCTGGCGCGCACGCTGGACGATCTCGTCCGATTGTGAGCGCGCCTCGGCCAGTCGCTGGCGATATTCGGCAAGCAGCGTCTCGGCTTCATCGCGCGTGCGCTGAGCGCTGTCGATCGAGTCCTCGATTTCTTTCTGGCGCTTGGCGAGCGCCTCTGAGATGCGGGGAAACACCAGTCGCGAAAGCAGCACAACGGTGATCCCAAACGCGACGAGCGTCCACAGCATCACGCCCACGTTCGGCGATACCAGGAAGTTGCCGCTACCGGAGGCGGCGAGGGTTGGGGCGGTCATCACTAGCCCAGGAAGAACGCGATCAGCCCGAAGATAAACGCGTAGAACACGATCGCCTCGGTAAGGGCGAATCCAAGCCATTGAATCGAGGTGATCTCGTCGCGCATCTCCGGCTGACGGGTGATCGCCTCGATCACCTTGCCAAAGATGTAGCCGACGCCTACGCCCGGACCGATCGTGCCGAGGCCGGCGCCCACACCGAGGGCGATGGCCTTGATCGACTTGGCCAGTTCGGCGCTGCCTTCTGTCGCTGCGATTACAAAATGCACGAACGCTCCTTGTTGATCAGTGAGCCTCGGCGACCGCGCCGCCGAGGTAGATGGCTGTGAGAGTGGCGAAGATGAACGCTTGCAGTCCCGCGATCAGGACCACCTCGAAGATGAAGAACAGCGTTGCGACGATCAGCGTGAGTGGTCCAAGCGCGGCCACGCCGACGAGCACCACCAGTCCGCCGCCCATGAACAGGATCAGCAGATGCCCGGCGAGCATGTTGGCGAAGAGCCTCACCGACAGCGAGATGATGCGCACGAAGTGCGAGATCACCTCGATCGTGAACACGAAGGGCACCATGAACGCGCGTGCCGGAACCTCATCCATCCCGGCAGGCAGCCAGCTTTTCAAATAATTGATAGGACCCTTGCGGCCGACGCCGACAGCGTGGTAGCTGACCCACACCATAAGGGCGAGGACTAGCGTCACAGAGATGTTGGCCGTGGCTGCGTAGATCTGGAAGGCAGGGATGTTCACTCCGAAGAGGCGGAATGTCTCCCCGCTGTTCACCGGCAACGGCAGGTAACCAAGGATGTTCGAGTAGAGGATGAACAGAAACAGCGCGCCGATGAACGGAAACCACTTGAGCGCCATCTCGCGCTCGATGTTGTTGGGGCCGGCGATGTTGTCGCGCATCACCCCCCATATGATCTCCACGGCCGTCTGAACCTTGTTCGGGCGAGCCTGCATCCGACGCGCCACGTAGATCATCGTGGAGGCGGTGAGGCCGCAAGCGAGCAGCAAGTAGAGAACGGCCTTGTTGATCGACAGGTTCAAGCGTCCGGCGTGTATGGAGATCCAGTCGTCGAGCTTGAACTCGTTCTGCGGTTGATACTCGGTGTTCATGCCATGCGAGCCAGTGAGGGCGAATAGGCCGATCATGAGCGCGAGCAGCAACCCGAACACAAGCAGTCCCTTTACGCGATTGCTCATCGCGGCTCACCCTCGGGATTCAGTTCGAACGGGCGCAGGATCATGCGCACGGTGAAGTAGACGGTGAACAGGGCGATTACGAGCACCGCGGCGGCGAGCCCCGCTTCGTTGTCGCTCAAGCCGACCAGGAACACGGCGATCGCGACGAACCAGCCGCGCGCGATCATCGACCCGGCAAGCAGTCCGACGACGGTGCGCGGGTCGGTCGAGGCGCGCGCGCGACGGTCGAGGTACTCCTGCAATCCGCGCTGGGCGACCCACGCGCCACCGCCAACCGCCCAACCGGCCAGGGGCAGTCCCGCCGCCAGGAAGACGGGCAGGGCGACCGCGTCCAAGAGCAGATCGAGATATCGAGCGAAGTTGGGCATGGTGTGTGGGCCACCCTACAGACGCAAAGGCCCGCGCGCCTTTCCGGCGCCGGACCTCGAGCTCCCCTCAGAGCGCGTCCTCAGAAGCCGGCGTCAGTGTACCAGGATCGGCGACTTAGTAACAACTTTGTGACATGCGATACGGGGTTTGTCCCAGGCGATTGGTGGGACGCGAGGGGCGCGATCAGGCCAGGCGCTGGCGCCACGCCGAAGCAAGGCGCACAAGGGCTACCGCCACCGCGCAGGTCGCAAGGCCGGCGAATACGTCGAGCAGGTAGTGGTTACCGGTGCTCAGCACGGCTAGCGCCACGGAGCACGGGTACAAGACCGCCACGACACGCCCCCACGGGCTCGAGGTGAGCCGCCAGATCACCAGCCCGCACCACGCCGCCCAGGCAAGATGCAGCGAGGGCATCGCAGCGAATTGATCGGCGTCGGTTGCGAGGCTGCCGGTGTGCCAGGAGCCAAAGGTGTGCGAGGTGGCGACCACGTCGGAGAAGCCGCTGCCGAGCATCCGCGGCGGCGCCACCGGGCACAGCCAGAACACGAGCAGACCGAGCACGTTGATCGCCACGAGCGCGTTTCGCAGCGGCCGGTAGATGTCCGCGCGCCGCCACCACAGCCAGCCGAGCAGGGCGAGGGTGACGACGAAATGGGCGTTGTCGTAGTAGTAGGAGGCGATCGCCCCGAGCGTGTGGTGGTGCCCGAGCCAGCGGTTGAGCGCGAGCTCGGGATCGATCCC
Source organism: Solirubrobacteraceae bacterium (assembly GCA_035938935.1). GTDB lineage: Bacteria > Actinomycetota > Thermoleophilia > Solirubrobacterales > Solirubrobacteraceae > Palsa-744. Next base: position 20,662 of record DASZGH010000090.1, on the reverse strand, counting down.
GAGCGACTGCTCGAAGCTCAGGAGCGCGCGCCCGTGCGCGAGTGCGAGCGCTTCGCGTGCGGGTGCGAGGTTCGTGACCGTGTCGTAGAGGACCGCAAGCCAGGCGACGACGAGCAGCTCCCCCCACCAGCGCGGACGCGTACCCTCGCCGACGGCTTCGCTTGCCGGCAGGTGCAGTGCACCGGCAGACGAGGCAACACCGGTAGACGGAGCAACACCGGTAGACGGAGCAACGCCGCCGACCGGGGCAAGCGCGCCTGACGCCGCCGCCGGGGGCTCGGATGTGCTCGTTGCGGCCAAGCAGGCGATGTTACCCACCCGTGAAGCGCCGGCCAGCGCGGCGCGATCAGGGAAAGACGGGTTGCAAGCCGCGCTCGGCGAGCGTGTCGAGCACCATCGGCACAGCCAGCGCCGTTCGCTGCCACGAGCCGCTGGCCGAGTAGTCGTCGGCGTCGTGCAGCAGCAGGACGGCCCCCTCCCCCGCGCCGGCGGTGACGCGCGCGGCGATCGACTGCGGCGTGGCGCGCGACTCCCAGTCGCGCCCCCAGTGACTCCACAGCAGTGTGCGCCTGCCGGCGGCGCGCGCCAGCCGCAGCGCCTCGGCGTTGAGGATGCCGTAGGGCGGGCGGTAGAGCGGCGGCGTGACCCCGGTGGCGTCCTCGATCGCCGCCACCGCGCGCGCGAGATCGTCGCGCACCTGTGAGGGTGCCAGGCGCAACAGGTTGCGGTGGCGGTGGCAGTGCACGCCGACCGCGTGCCCCTGCGCCACGATCTCGGCCGCGAGCGACGGGTTGCGCAGCACCTGCTCCCCCACCAGGAAGAAGCTCGCGCGCACGTCGCTCGCCGCGAGCGCGTCCAGCACGGCTGGCGTTCCCTGCTCGTGCGGCCCATCGTCGAAGGTGAGCGCCCAGCCGCTGCCGCTGGCCGTGCGATCCTCTACCCCGAGCGCCTCGCGCAGCCTGTGCGAGTAGAACGCCAGCGCCGGGGTCAGGTAGCCGGCCATCGCCGCGCGACCGAGCAGACTGCCGGGGCTGCGATGATCGTGGCGGGAAATGGCTGATCTCATCCTCGGTATCGCGGCCGCGGCGGCCGCCTCGACGTTCTACAGCCTAGGGGTGGTGCTGCAGGCGATGGACGCCAAGCGCGCCCCGCACGCCGAGCACCTGCGCCTGGGACTGGCGCGCGACCTGATCGGCCGGGCGCGCTGGCTGCTTGGAACCGGCATCTCGATGCTCGGCTGGCCATTGCAGCTGGTGGCGCTGTTGCTGGCGCCGCTGGTGGTCGTGCAGCCGACGCTCGCGGCCGGCCTGCTCGTGCTGCTGTGGTTCGGCCGGCGGATGCTGCACGAGCGCGCGGGCCGGCGCGAGCACGTGGCGGTCGCCGCGATCGTGCTCGGCGTGTGTGGGGCGGCGCTGTGCGCCCCACCCCACACAACCACGCACACGGGCGACGAGACGATCACGTTCGTGCTGATCGTGCTGGCGGTGCTGGCGACGACGCCGTACGTCGTCAGCGTCGTGCGCCGCCCCGCCCCGTCGATCACGATGATCGGCGCCGGGCTCGCGTTCGCCTGGAGCGGCGTCGCGACCAAGCTTGCCTCCGACGACCTGCATCACGGACACCTGTGGGTGGCGGCCGCCTGGGCGATCTCGACCGCCGGCGCCTCCGCGGTGGGAGCGCTGAGCGAGATGAGCGCGCTGCAGATGCGCGCGGCGATCCAGGTGGCGCCGGTCGTGTTCGTCACTCAGACGGTCGTGCCGATCGTGCTGGCGCCGCTGATCCTCAACGAAAAGTTCACGGACACTCCGCTCAGCGGCGCGCCGCTGGCGCTGTCCTTGGCGGTGATTGTCACCGGCGCGGCGGCGCTGGCCCGTTCGCCGCTCCTTTTGGCTTTGATGGAAGGCGAGGTTGTCAGCGAGCCCAGCGGCTCGACCGACAGTCCCGACGAGCGCAGCCACGCCACCACACGCTCGACGCCCGCCAGCGACGCCGTCGAGCCGTCGACGGACACGACCAGGACGTCGCCGGCGCGCATCGGGCGCTGAGGCAACGGTCCGCGCGCGCTCAGGCGCCGCGAGCCGGCCACCGGCATCGCGCCGGTGCTGCGGGCGAGCAGCAGCTGACCGACGGTCAAGCCACCGGGGGGCTGCAGGAAGTAGAAGCGATGGTGCAGGCCGAGCGCGTGCGCCTGCGAGCGCAGCGTCCCGCGCGTGCGCACCCAGCGAAACAGCGAGCCCGAGCGCGGCACTTCGGGCACCATCTCGTCGCCGAGCACGCGCAGGCGCGCGATCGTGGCGGGCGCGGCGGCGCCGTTGTCGGCGAACGACGCGCGTATGCCCTGCGCGCGCAGGTCCGAGGCGATCAGCGTGACGTCGCCCGCGCGAGCCTGCACCACCAGGCCGACATCCGGCTGGGTAGTCGCCACGCGCTTGAGTGGATGCACGCCGAGAAACAGCCCCGCGAAGGCCGTGACCTCGTCGGTGGACATCAGCCACGTGCTGAGACCCAGCAGCAGGACCAGCTGGGTCACGAAGGCGACCATCCTCAGCCGCCACAGCGGGATCGGGTTGACGCGGCGTGGCGCGTCGAGCACCAGATCGACGGCGGCCGGGTCGATCGACAGAGGTTCGAGCGGACGCGGCGGCTCGGCCAGCTCGGGCGCGGCCACCGTGTTCGCGCCGGCCACGGCGACGAGCCCCTCGCGCGGGTGCGGAGCGCGGCCGGCCAGCTCGTGGTGCTCGGCAAAGCACGCCTGCACGTGCTCGCGCAGCTCGCGCGTGTCGTTGGCCAGCCGCAACAGGCCGAGGTCGGCCATCGCGCGCGTGTTCAGGCGCGCATGCCCCACCGGCAGCCCGTAGGAGACCACCGGCGTCCCGGTTGCCTTGGCCTCGAGGCATGTGACTCCGCCGGTGGAGTGCACCAGCGCGTCGGCCGCCGCGAGGATCTCCGGCATCCGGTCGGTGAAGCCGTACACGTGTACGCGCGACTCGCCCGCGAAGTCCTCGCTCAGCCGCCGCTGCAGCTGCTCGTTGCGCCCGGCCAGGCACACGATCGCGCTGACATCGGGGATGCTCGCGATCTCGCGAACAGCTCCCTCGATGTCGCCGACGCCCCAGCCGCCGCCGGAGACGACCACGAGCCGGCCGTCCCGCGGCAGTCCCAGCGCCCGTCGCGAGACGCTCTGCGAGCGCTCGTCGAGAAACTCGGCGGAGATCAGCGGCGCCACCAGGTGCGCGCTGCCCTCGCCCGCGATCCGCTCGACCGAGTGCAGCGACTCCCCGTACATCACCAGGTGCGTGTCGATCCCCGGTTGCGCCCAGAAGAACAGCCCGGTCAGGTCGGTGATCGTCGCCACCGTCGGGCAGCGCACGGCCTGCGTACGGCGCAGGCGCGCGAGCACGACCGTGACCGCCGGGTAGGTCGAGACGACCACGTCGGGATCGTGTTCGGCCACGCGCCGCGCGAGCGGCCGCGACCCAAACAGGCACAGCAGCGTGCGCGCCAGCGCCCGTATCGGCGCGACGCGCTCGAGCAGCCAGTAGACGACCGTGTAGGTCCACGGGAAGAAGCGCAGCTGCACGCGATAGCCGTCCTCCACCACGGGTTGCAGCAGCGGGCCCATCGCGGCCAGGCCGTCGATGACGGTGACCTCGGCCGGCTCGGACGAGCTTTCGATCTGCCTGGCGAGCGCGCGCGCCGCGGCCGCGTGCCCCTCGCCGACGTCGGCGGAGAGGATCAGGACGCGCTTGGGCCCGGGAGGGCGCAATGATGTCGAGTTGCGGTGGCGGCGTGCCATGCGTGGCATACAGTTCAAGCCTCGCCCGTCCGGCGGACGGCTAAGCCCGGGCGCGGGCGTCGAAAGCGATGCTCAAGGAGCGCGACGACACGCAAAGCGTACCGGCCGCGGCAACCGCCGGCGGGGATGAGCCGATCCTCACCGCACCGCCGCCGTGGCTGCTGGCACTTGGCGCGCTCGGGCTACTCGCGGTGCTCGCGGGCGTCTTCGCCGTGGTGGCGGGGACGGCGGGATCGCCCGGCCCGCTGGTGCCGGGGCGCAGCGGCGGCTGGCCGGGGTGGCTGTCGGGTCCGCTGCACGGGCTCGGCCTCAGCCTCTCCTCGAACGGGTTCCAGGCGTGGACACTCGTCATGTGCGCCGGCTACGCAGCCGTGCTGGCGGCGGCGACGGCGCTGCCGGGACGGGTGATCGCGGCCACGATCCTCGCGGCCAACCTGTTGCTGTTGCTCGGCCCGCCGCTGATCTCACAAGACGTCTTCGGCTACCTCGCGTTCGCCCGCCTGGGCGTCCTGCACGGGCTCGACCCCTACACGCACGTCGCCGCCGAAGCGCCCGTCGACGCCGTGTTCCCTTTCATCGGCTGGCCGTTTCAGCACTCCCCGTACGGTCCGCTGTTCACGCTCGGCTCCTACCCGCTGGCCCTGCTCGGCCTGGGGGGCGGCCTGTGGGCGCTGAAGGCTGTGGCCGTGACGGCGAGCCTGGGCGCGGTCGCTCTAACCGCCCAGGCGGCGCGGCGCATGGGCCGCTCGGCCAAGGCCGCGGCCGTGTTCGTGGGGCTGAATCCCGTGCTGCTGGAGCTGGCGGCCGGCGGCGCACACAACGACACGCTCGTGCTGCTAGCGCTGGCCGGCGCGCTGCTGCTGAGCGCCAGCGGCGGCCCGGTGACGGACGCCAAGCGCGAGCGTGCGAGCGGGCCGGAGGTGCGGCCGGCGGAGCCCGCCGACCCGCCCCCACGTCCGCGTCCGCGCGCAGCCGTTGCCGCGCTCGTGGCCGGCGTTGGCGTGAAGGCCTCGGCGGGATTGGTGATCCCGTTCCTCGTGCTCAGCCCAGCCCGCGCCCGCGAGCGAGGGCAGCTGGCGCTGGCCGCCGTTGGCGCGCTCGCCGCGCTCGCGGTCGTGGCGATCGCCGGCTTTGGCGTACACGCCTTCGGCTTCCTCGACGCGCTCAACGAGCAGCAACAGCTCGTCGCCACCCACAGCGTCCCGCAGGAGACCGCCCGCTGGCTCGGCATGGCTGGCCTGCCGGGATGGTGGCGCGACCTGTACGCGGCCGCGTTCGCGACGGTGCTGGCGCTCACCCTGTGGCGGACGGCGCGCGAGGCCGACTGGCGCGCGATGGCCGGCTGGGCCACGCTCGCGCTGCTGCTCTGCACCGCCTGGCTACTGCCCTGGTATGCGATCTGGGCGCTGCCGCTGGCCGCCCTGGGCGACAGTCGCCGCCTGCGCGCGGCCACCCTCGCCGTCAGCGCCTACGCGATCCTGATCCACCTGCCGCTCGCCGACCCCGTCCTGAGCCCGCCCCGGCACGTCCTCGAGAGCGCGGTCCCGCCCCGCCCTCTCGCCACTGCCCAGCGCGTCACGGTCGCCACCGCCGCGCGAGTCTCCCCCGGCGACAACATCGTATTCGCCGGTCTGCAGGTGCATCGCCACGCTGCGCTCGACCTCGGCCGCTGAGGCGTCGGGGCGCAGGCGGCGGACGCGCAGCGCGTCGAGGCGACGGAACTTGACGATCTCGAGCACGTAGACGAGATAGACGCTAGCCGCGCCCACGAGCACGGCAAGCCCGGCGATCACGAGCAACCAGCCGGTGCGCAGATGGCCTTTGTGGTCGGAGTAGGGGACGAAGCGCAGCGCCAGCGCCAGCCCGGCGAGCATCAGCGTCCAGGCGTACAGGTAGGCGATCGTGCGGCGGTTGGAGAAGCCGATGCGGGCCATGCGGTGGTGGAAGTGCTCGTTGTCGGCGGCGTATATGGGGCGCTTGTACTTCAGGCGCTTGAGCACCACGAAGGTCGTGTCCAGGAAGGGGACCGTGAGCAGGATCAAAGGCAAGACGAACGACACGACCACGGGCGTCTTGACGGCCGCCTCGACAGCTACCACTCCCATCAACAGGCCGAGCAGGTTGGCACCGCAGTCGCCCATGAAGCTGGAGGCGGGCGGGAAGTTGTGCACGAGGAAGCCAAGCGCCGCGCCCGCCGTGATCGCCGCCAAGACACCCGGCGCGGAGCGGTCGAGGTCGAAGGCGATGATCGCCAGCGTTCCCGCGATGATCACGCACACACCCGCCGCCAGGCCGTCGACGCCGTCTGAGAGGTTGACGACGTTCATCATCACCACCAGCCCGAGCACCGTCAGCAGCGGACCGGCGTTGGTCGGGCCCGCTTTGGGGAAGTGCAGCGTCCCGGCGAACGGCAGCGTCACCGCCTTCACCGACACGCCGTAGTGCACGACGATCACCGCAGCGAGGATCTGCCCGGCGAGCTTGACCAGCGGCGGCAGGTCGAAGCGGTCGTCGAGCGCGCCGACGACGGTGATGACGGCGGCGGCGAGCAGCACCCCGCGCCACAGCTCGTCGCTGCCCCCGTAGCCGGCGGGCAGGAACGCGAGCATCGCGACGACGACGCCCGCGAAGATCGCGAGGCCTCCAAGCAGCGGCGTCGCGCGGCTCGCAAGCCCGCGATCGCGCGGCTCGTCCACGGCGCCAACGGCCGTCGCCAGCCGCATCGTGAGCGGTGTCAGCAGCGCGGTCACGACCGCGGCGGCGAGGAATGCGTAAAGCGCGTCGATCTCTTTCAGATGCGCCATCTGAGCAGCGACAGCATCGCAGGCGCGGGCGTCGTCAGGCGCTAACCGCGCTCAGCTGCTCGTACAGCGGGTAGCGCTCCACGATCGCGCGCGCGCGCTCTGCCAGCTCCCCGCGGCGCGCGTCAAACGCCGGCGTGAGCGCGGTCGCGACGATCTCGCCGACCTCGGAGAAGTCCTCGACACCAACGCCCCGGGTCGCCAGGGCCGGCGTGCCGATGCGCAGCCCCGAGGCCTCCATCGGCGGGCGCGGGTCGAACGGGACGGCGTTGCGGTTGACGGTGATGCCGATCTCGTGCAGGCGGTCCTCGGCCGCTCGTCCGCTCAGCTCGGGCTCGCAGGCGCGCAGGTCGACCAGCGCCAGGTGCACGTCGGTGCCGCCGGTCAGCACGTTGACCCCGTGACCGGCCTTGAGCAGCTGCTCGGCCAGCGCCTTGGCGCCTTCGATCGTGCGCTTTTGGCGCTCGGCGAACAGGTCGCTTGCGGCGATCCTCAGCGCCACGGCCTTCGCGGCGATTACGTGCTCCAAGGGACCGCCCTGCTGGCCGGGGAACACGGCCGAGTCGATCTTCTTGGCGTGCTCGGCGCGGCAAAGGATGATCCCGGCGCGCGGGCCGCCAAGCGTCTTGTGGGTGGTGGTGGTGACCACGTCCGCGCCGTGGTCGAGCGGGTTGGGGTGCAGGCCGGCGGCGACCAGGCCAGCGAAGTGGGCCATGTCCACCATCAAGAGCGCGCCGACCTCGTCGGCGATCTCGCGGAAGCGGGCGAAGTCGAGCTGGCGCGGATAGGCCGACCAGCCGGCCAGCAGCAGCTTCGGGCGGCGCTCGCGGGCGATGCGTGCGACCTCGTCCATGTCGATCGTGCTCGTCTCGCGATCGACCTCGTAGGCGGCGATGTCGTACAGCCGCCCCGACACGTTGATCTTCATCCCGTGCGTGAGGTGCCCACCGTGGGCGAGCGAGAGCCCCATGATCGTCTCGCCCGGCTGCAGCAGAGCGTGATAGACGGCGGTGTTGGCCTGTGCGCCGGAGTGCGGCTGCACGTTGGCGTGCTCGGCCCCGAACAGCTCCTTGGCGCGGTCGATCGCCAGCTGCTCGGAGACGTCCACCCACTCGCAGCCGCCGTAGTAGCGTTTGCCTGGGTACCCCTCGGCGTACTTGTTGGTGAGCACCGACCCCTGGCATTCGAGCACGGCCTGGGGCACGAAGTTCTCTGAGGCGATCATCTCGAGCGTACCTTGCTGGCGCTCGAGCTCGCCGCGCAGAACGGCCGCCACCTCGGGGTCGACCTCGGCTAGCGGGCGGTTGAAGTAGTCGGGCTGCAGATCGGCGGACATCGGCGCGCTCCCAAGTTCTCGGAGGTGATCGTCTGAGATGCCCAGGCGCGCGGCGTTCCAAGCAAGCCGCTCCCCGGTGGTTCTCCACCTCTGGCGCCAGTCGCGGCTGCGGGTTACGAGGCTAGCACGGGCGGTGCGCGAGTTTCGTCTCAGGCGAGACGTAGGCTCGGAGCGGTGTCGAGCGGCTCGCGACATACAACCGATCCCGCTGGAAGGGAGGTGGTGCTAGACCTGCGCGCTGAGCGTCATCTCAGACAACGCCGTCCAGAGATGATCCGCCACATCCAAGCCATACTGGACACGATCGCACGCCCTGACGCTCGCGAAGAGGACATCGTTGCGGGTCGAGAGCGCTTCTTCAGACGGGATCTGGACCCAACGCGGTGGTTGAGGGTGGTTGTAGACTTCAACCAGACTCCGGGCTTTGTCGTAACCGCCTTTGTTCAACACCACAGGCCTGAGGACGCACCATGAGCTTGACGATCGCAGGCACGATCTTTGACCAGCATGAGTACGACGAGCGGGGAGACGTTCTCTACCTGAGCGTCGGAGAGCCGCAAGAGCCTGCGCGGACGGTCGCCACACCCGAGGGGCATGCCGTCGACTATGACGAGTCGGGAGCGGTGATCGGCATGGTGCTCGTAAACGTCAAGCATCTACTCGATCGCGACGGCGTGCTAACTGTCTCCGTGCCACCCGATCGCATTCTGCCCGTCAACATAGAACCCGCACTCGTCGCCGCCTGACGCGCTTCACGATGCGCCCGAGTCGCGCACTGAGGCGAGCACCTGCCGCAGCTTTCCAACGGCAAGTGGCCCCTCGCGAACGACGCGCCAAACGCCGTCTCGCTCGTATCCCGAGAGGTCGATCACCGTGGAGGCGATGCCCGGCAACTCGCCCCCGTCGAGGACTATGTCGACGCCCTCGCGCAGGATGGCCGGCACGTCTGTGAGTCGCCGTGGCGCCGGTTCGCCCGAGAGGTTTGCGCTGGACTGGAGTACGGGCGCGCGCACGCCGGTGAGCGCGGCGAGCGCTCCCTGAAGCCGCGGGACGCGCAAGCCAAGCGGGGCGACCTCGGCCGACTTGGACCCTACCGGCGGGAGCCCGCGCGGTGCGAGTCCGCGCTGCGCGGCCGCGGTCGTCTCGTCGCCGGCCAGCCCCACCGCCGGCTCGCACGCGAACGGGAATCGCCGCTGCGGGTTTGGCAGCAGCAACGTGACCGGCCCGGGCAGCAGCGCCCGCACCGCCTCCAGCTCGCGCGGGCCAAGCTCGGTGAGCGTCGCCAGCGCCGCCCGCAGCGAGAAGAACATCACAGCCGCGGGCTTCTGTGGCGGACGACGCTTGAGCTCGTAGATGCGGCGCAGCGCGGCCGCGCTGTCCGGGTTGCAGGCCAGGCCGTACACCGTGTCGGTGGGGATCAAGGCGACGCCATCGCCGGCCAGACACCGCTCGAGCCGCTCGGCGTCACCCGCGCTCAGGGTCACACGCGCTTCCCGACGATGACGCGCTCGATCCCGGCGAGATCGCGCTCGGCGCGAACCGCGGCAAAGCCCGCCGCGCGCATCAGCTCGCCGACCTCCGCCGCCTGGCCGGCGCCGACCTCCAGCGCCAGCAGGCGCAGCGACTCGCGGGTGCCGGCCTGCGCGACCAGCGGCCGGATCGCGTCGAGGCCGTCGGCGCCGGCAAACAGCGCCGAGGCGGGCTCGTGGCGCAGGATCTCCGGCGCCAGCGCGGCGCGCTCGCCCTCGCGCACGTAGGGCGGATTAGATACCAGCGCGTCGAACTCGTTGGGGATCCCATCGAGCAGATGGGCCCGCAGCCAGCGCACGTGCAGGCCAAGTCGCTCGCCGTTGACGCGCGCGAGCGCGAGCGCGTCTGCACTCACGTCGCTGCCTACCACGCTCAAGTCCGGGCGCTCATCCTTGAGCGCGAGCGCCACCGCGCCGCTCCCGGTTCCTACGTCGAGGACGCGTGCGCCGCGCGGCAGCGCGAGCCCGACCTCGACCAGCAGCTCTGTCTCCGGGCGCGGGATCAGCGCGCGCCGGTCGACCACCAGCTCCAGGTGGCGGAAATGGCGAGTGCCCAGGATGTAAGCGACCGGCTCGCGCTGCACCGAGCGGCGCCGCACGAAGTCCTGGAAGATGCGCACCGCCGGCCCGGCGACGAAGAGGTCGTCGATCAGCAGCCGCTCACGCGCCACGCCGAGCGCATGCGCAAGCAGCAGTTCGGCGTCGAGGCGCGGACTCTCGCAGCCGGCCGCGCCAAACGCCGTGGCGGCCCCGTCGAGAGCCTCGCGCACAGGCGTCCCGGAGGTGCGCACATGCATCTTCACACCGCCGTCTGCGCCTCCAGGCGACGGCGCTTCTCATCTGCCTGCAAGGCAGCGGTGATCTCCCCGAGGTCGCCTTCGAGCACCTGGTCGAGGTTGTGGACGGTCAGCTTGATGCGGTGGTCGGTGACGCGCCGCTCGCCGTAGTTGTACGTGCGGATCTTCTCCGCGCGGTCGCCGGTGCCGACCTGCGAGCGGCGGTCCGCCGCAAGCTCGGACTGCTGTTCGGCCAGCGCCCGCTCGTACAGCCGCGCGCGCAACACCCGCAGCGCCTTCTCGCGGTTCTGCAGCTGCGACTTCTCGTCCTGCATCGAGACGACGATGCCAGAGGGCTTGTGCGTGATCCGCACGGCCGAGTCGGTCGTGTTGACCGACTGGCCGCCCGGGCCGGAGGAGCGGTAGACGTCGATCTGCAGGTCATTCGGATTGACCTCGACGTCGACCTCCTCCGCTTCGGGGAGAACGGCCACCGTCGCGGTCGAGGTGTGAATGCGGCCCTGGGACTCGGTCTGCGGCACTCGCTGCACGCGATGCGTGCCTCCCTCGAACTTGAAGATCGAATAGGCGCCGGAGGGTGGGTGGGATCCTGGATGGGATCCTTTGACGGCGAGCGTGTACTTGCCCTCCCCCGCCTCCAGCGGCTCGGCCTTCAGCCCGGCGCGCTCGGCGTAGCGGGTGAGCATCCGGTAGACGTCGCCCGCCCACAGCCCGGCCTCGTCGCCGCCGGCGCCGCCCTGGATTTCGACGATCACGTTCTTCTCGTCGTTGGGGTCGCGCTCGACCATCGCCAAGCGGATCTCCTCTTCGAGCTGCTCGACGCGCTCGCGGGCCGAGTCGAGCAGCTCCCGCAGCTCGGCGTCCTCGCCGCCCTCGGCCAATAGCTCCTCGGCGCCCGCCGCGTCGTCGTGCGCGCGGCGCCACTGCTCGGCTAGCTTGGCCGCCGGCTCCAGCTGGCGGTAGGCGCGGCCGACCTCGGCGTAGCGGTTGCGGTCGCCGATCACGGCGGGGTCGGTCATCTGCTCGGCGAGCTCGGCGAAGCGAGCCTCGATCTGCTCGATCAACTCTTCGATCATGGCCCGCAGGAGTGTAGGGCCGCCGGCTGTCCCCTACACGTGCGCGAGCAGCCCGAGCGCCGTCAGGCGCTCCAGCGACTCCTCCACCTGCGCGGGCGGCACAGCGAGCGCCCGCGCCAGCTCGGCGCGGTCGCGCGTGCCGTCGAGCAGCTCGAACAGCCGCGGCTCCAGCTCGCCTTCCAGGCGCGCGTTGGCGTGCAGCAGCGAGCTGAGAGCCTGCGAGCCGGCCGCATGCTGCGCGCGCGCGAGCGCGCTTGCCAGCGGCCGCTCGGGCGGATCGCCCGCGAGGAGCGGTGGCGATCCGAGCAGCTGCGCGATCCGCGCCAGGTACGCCTGCAGCAAGACTTCGCGCAGACGCGCCGCGGCCTGCTCGACCGGGGCGTCGAGATCGGACCCCGCGACAGCCTGCTCGAGCAACTCCTGAAAGCTCAGAGCCTGCGGCCATGCCTGCGCGAGCGCGTGCAGCGCGGCGATGACGAGCGGCTCGCTGCTTGTCACCGTGAAGCCCTCGGGGGTCGCAAACGTCTGCTGCGGCGGCTGGGCGGCGGGCTCGCCCTCCGACTCTCGCGCGGACGAGGCGATCCAGCAGCGTTCGATCTGGCGGTCGTCGAGCGCGCGGCTCACGGGAACCTCTGCGTGGCAGAGCAGCGTCTGGCGGAACATGCGGTTCTTGAAGAAGTCGAGGTACTGCTCGCGCACGACGGCGTCGTCGGGCAGCCCGGCCATCAGCGGAGCGGCGCTGTCCGGTAGGTCGCGCATCTGGCTTTCGAACAGGTCGGCCTCCGAGAGGAACTGCAGGCCGTGACGCGTGGCGTGCGCGACGAACTCGTGAAAGTAGAAAGGCGTGGAGACCTCCGCCAGGTCGTCGTGGAAGAGCAGCGCGTCGCTGTAGCCGAGCATGCGCTCCATGTGTTCGCGCAGCACGCGCGCGAACGGTGAGGGCTCCTCGATCGCGACGATAGTCTGCATCAGTTCCTGGGCGGCCGCGAGCTTGCGCTGCGGGTCCTCGATGTCGCGTACGCGATAGCCGAGGATGTCGCGCGCCATGTCGCGCAGATAGCTGCCCGGGTAGGCGTTGTAGCTGACGAACGCGATCCCGTGCGGCGCGAGGCGGCGCTTGACGCAGTCCAGCAGCGCGGCGCGGGCGGACGGAGGCACCCAGGAGTACACGCCGTGGGAGAGGATGTAGTCGAACCCGGCGGACTCGGGCGCGCCTGTATTGGCGAATTCGGGCGTGCCGGCAGCGGCCGGGGCGTCGGCGTTCGCGCTCGTGAGCGCGTCCGCTTCCAGCCTGCCGTCCGCCTCCCCCAACTGCTCGAACGTCGCGCATATCAGCCGCGCGTTCTCGATCCCCGCAGTCCGCGCCAGCGCCGTCCCCCGCTCGATCGCCGCCGGCGATGCGTCGACGCCGAGCACGCTGGCGTGCGGTAGCGCCTGCGCGATCGACAGGGCGTTGCCGCCGTCGCCGCAGCCAAGCTCGAGCACGCGGCAGGCGCGCGCGGGAGCCGGGTCGAGCCCGAACAGCCTCCCGATCGCCTCCAGCCGCGCAGGGTGGGTCGCGGCGTAGGCGAAGCCCGGGTAGGCGAGCCGGTCGTAGTCTGTCGCTGCGATCAGATCTTGGCGTTCGCCGACAGGTTGAAGTTGAGCGTCGCCTGCGGCTTGCCGTCGCCGTTTAGGTAGGTCTCCTGCATCTTCTGGAAGGTGAGCGACACCTGCTCCTGGGGTGCTGCGCCTTTGCTCGAGCCGCCGGCCTGGACGGAGGAGATCAGCACGTCCTGAAGCTTGATGTACAGATAGTCCTCCTGCTTGCTCCCGGCCTTGCGGGCGAACAGCAGCTCCGCCCACTTGATGTGTTTGCCCGTCGCGCACGCCTGGAACAGCAGCGGCGAGGCCTTGTCGACCGTCTTCATGATCGTGAACGACTCGAACGAGGTCTTGCCCGCGCCGCCACCGCCGCCGGAGCCGTGCGCGCCGGTGTTGTGGATGCCGAACGAGAACGAGCTGACCTCGATGTCGCCCTTGTGGCGCTTGTCCGTCGCCTGCCCGCTGATGCCGTCGAGCTTGAGGAACGTCAACCCGGCGTTGTTTTCCAGTCCGAAGTTGGTTTCTCCGCCCGGTTCGCCGGCGGAGCCCTGCGAGCCGGGTGTGCCAGGAGCGCCCTGAGGACCCTGTGGGCCAGTGGGGCCTTGCTGATTCCAGGTGATCGTGGACTCACCTTCCTGGCAGGCGGCGGCCGGGTTGGGAGCACCGGTTGGAAGCTTCGCCGGCAGGCTCGGGTCGATCACACGCAGTGCGCCAGGAGGCTCGTTGTACTGATCGATGAACGGGGACGCTGTGGTCCCTGCGTAGCACCCCGTGATCGTCCCGTCGCTTCCCGGGATCGCACCGGCGGCAATCGCCGCGCCCGCCCCCAGCGCCGCCGCCGTCGGCAGCGCGATCTGCAGGCCCCGTTTCGCGTTGCGCATCCGCTGTACGGCCCGTGCGATCCGGCTTGCCTCTTCGGCGCTCATCCCAAACCCCATTCTCGAAATCGGTTCACGGCAAGCGCGCTTGCCGTCATCGCCGGCCGGACCAAATCAGACAGCGACAGCGCTGTCAAGAAGACTCGACGAATGTCGGCTCAGGCCACGACCTCGACGCCGACTAGATCCTTGGCGTCCAGGCTCCCTGGCGTCTCCAGCGCCAACACCGCCTGAAGCGAGGCGATCGCCACCGCCAGCTGGTCGAGGTCGGGCTCGCGCGTGGTCAGCAACTGCAGCTTCAGCCCCGGCCACATCACCGCGCGCACCCAGCGGCGCGAGCGGTTGCGCCCGGCGAACTTGATGATCTCGAACGAGATGCCGGCAATCAGCGGCACGCCGAGTATGCGCGTGGCGACCAGCCAGTACCAGGCGGGCAGCCCGACCGCGCCGAACACGAAGATCGACACGACCATCACGATCAGCAGGAAGCTCGTCCCGCAGCGCGGATGAAGGCGTGAGAAACGCTGCGCGTTCTGCGGCGTCAGATCGAGCCCAGCCTCGAAACAGGAGATCGTCTTGTGCTCGGCGCCGTGGTACTCGAACACGCGGCGCAGGTCTTTGATCCGCGAGAGCAGCACCATGTAGCCGAGGAAGATCGCTGTGCGCACGATGCCCTCGACGATCCAGAACAAGGCAGAGGAGTGCAGCTGTCCCTTGACGAGGCTGGTCAATCCCAGCGGCAGCAGGAAGAACAGACCGATCGCGAACACGAGCGAGACGACGACCGTCCCCGCCCAGATCGCCGAACCGATCTCCTGCGGCTCCTCCTCGGTCTCGCCCGGCGGGAGCTGGGCGTTGGCGGAGATGCCGAGCGCCCTGAAGCCGATCGCAAGCGAGCCGCCGAGCGCGACGATCCCGCGCAGCACCGGTATCCGCAGCCAGCGGTGGCGCGCCAGCGCCGAGTCCAACGGAAATGTCTTCACCTCGATCTCGCCAAGGCCCTCCTCGCTTGGCTTGCGCACCGCCACCGCCCAGTGGCGCACGCCGCGCATCATTACCCCCTCGAGCACCGCCTGTCCGCCCAGCGGCGCGTCGCGCTGAGCCACCAGCTCAGCGGCGCCCGAGTCACGCGACTCGAGCTCTACTCCGGCTGCTTCTGTGACTGCGCTGAACGTAGCCGCCCCTTGGCGACCCGGCGTTGGAAGCGCTCTACGCGACCACCCGTGTCGACGAGCTTCTGGCGGCCCGTGTAGAACGGGTGGCAGTTGGAGCAGACCTCCACGTGGATCTCGTCCTGGGTGGCGCGCGTGGTGAACTCGTTGCCGCACGTGCAGCGCACGTGGGCTTCGACGTATTCGGGGTGGATCTTGTCCTTCATGGACGGCCCATTCTAGCCTGTTTGCGGACCCTGCACCCCCCGCGCTTGCGCGCGCGGCAGGCTCGCGGCTCAGCCGGCAGCCGGCGCCGGGGTCACCGGCGCCGTGAGCGGCGGCTGAAAGCAGCGCGAGCTGCGAAGGTCCGCACGCTTGACCACCTTGCCCTTGTCTCCGACCCAGCGGAACTTGACGGTCGCGCGGTAGACGGCGGGCGCTGCCAGGTTCGTGACCTGCTTGACGTACTTGTAGATCTTCACGCCCGGTTCGGAGGGCCGCCAGACGCCGAATCCGGGACCGGGGACCGCGTGGTATTCGGCTTCGCCGCGCGTGCGCTCTTCCAGCACGATCCTCATCGCCATCTTCTGCGTCGCTGCCGTGGCGACCATCTGGGAGACAAACGTCGCTGAGCGTCCGGCCTGCACGCCCGCGCTTACGCACTGTTCGAGCGTCACCGAGTAGTCGCCCGGCGCCGGCGCGGTAGCGGCGCGAGCAGGCGCCAGCGGCCCGCCCGCGACCATCGCGAGCAGGCACGCGACCATCGCCGCGCGCGCTGCGCGAGACCTGTCAACCGCCATCCGTCCCATTCACAACGTTCTAACACCGGCTAGAGCCGGTGGTTTCGCAGCAACCCTAGGACGTGCTTACCAACTATGTGATCTGGTACAGCGGACCATCCCCACCCTCGGGGGTCGTCAGGCGGCCGCCCTTGGCCGTGATCGCTCCGCACTGCACGCAGTTGGTGTAATTGACGATCACGTCGACATCGCCGGATTCGTCCCCACCCTCCCCGTCCTCGGGGATCTCATACACGCCCGCCGGGCACATCCAGCGCCATGTCTCGGCGATCTCGCGCGGGACATGCTTCTGGACGCGGATGTGGTTGGGGGCGTCGTCGCGGGTGGCGTTGCCTGTGATGAACACCGAAGAGAGCTTGTCGAAGGTGTACTTGCCGTCGGGCTTGGGATAGGAGTCCTTGGTCTTGCCGATGAACATCGGCTGGGCGTCGTTGCGGTGCAGGCTCCAGCGGCCGCCAGGAAAGCGCCCTTTGGTGGCGATCATCGCGTTGATGATCGGACCGCCCTTTATGAGCCCCTTCTGAAATGGCTGGCGCGTGTTGCGCTGTTCCCACAGGTCTTTGCCGATGATCGACTCCTCGACCGCCTGCTCGTAGGGCTCGAAGCTGGTCTCACCGCGCCCCAGCGCCGCATAGATCGCCTCGGCGGCGAGGATGCCGGACTTGATCGAGTAGTGCACCCCCTTGAGCGAGGCGAGATTGACCATTCCGCCCGCGTCGCCGACGAGCACCGCTCCCGGCATCGAGAGCTTTGGCATCGCCCAGTAGCCACCGGCGGGGAGCGCCTTGGCGCCCCAGGCGACGCGTTCGCCACCCTCGAGCACGTCCCGCACCAGCGGGTGCGTCTTGAACTCCTGCAGGAAGTCGTGGGCGGAGCTGGTGGCGTCGGCATAGTCGAGGTCGAGCACGAAGCCGATCGAGACGAGATCGTCACCCGTCTTCTCATCCTTCATGGGGTACATCCACGAGCCACCGATCTGGTGGTACTTGGCGGAGATCTTCAGCGGCCAGCCGGCGATCGTGTGGATCACGCGGTCGAGCGGCTTGGGAACCTTCCAGACCTCCTTGACGCCGAGCTCCCACACCTGTGGCTCACGACCCTCGGCGAGGTCGAACTCGCGGATGGCGGCGCCGGTGATGTGGCCCCAGCAGCCCTCGGCAAGCACCGTGGCCTGCGCCTTGATGTCGGTACCGGGCTCGAAGTTGCCCAGCGGCTCCCCATCCTTGCCGCGGCCCTTGTCGCCCGAGCGCACACCGGCGACGCGACCTTCCTCGACGACGAGCTGGGTGGCGGATGTCTCGGTGAGGACGTAGGCGCCGGCCTCCTCGGCGATGCGCTGCTGGAAGCGGGCGAGAGCCGACACCGAGATGACCTCGTTGCCGTGGTTGCGCTGCGGCGGGGGCGGCGGGATACGCAGCTTGGTTTTGCCGTTGGGGAGGACGTAGATGGCCTCCTTCTTGACCTCCCCGAAGGCGAAGCCCTCCTGGCGCCACTGCTCGCGGGTCATGTCCGGGAATAGCTCTTCGAGCGGCCCGGGACGCATGACCGCGCCGGAGAGGTTGTGCCCGCCGCAGGTCTTTGCCTTCTCGACGACCGCCACGGGGACTTCTCCGAGGCGCTCCATCGTCTCCGGATCGTCGGCGAGCAGCTGCAGCAGGCGGTTGGCGCAAGCCAGGCCGGCGGTGCCCCCGCCGACGATGACGACGCCCACCTCGATCAGCTCGTCCTCGGGGTCGAGGCCACGCTTTACGAACTCCTTCTGGGAGTCCACGGGCGGCGGGAAGGCCGCGGGGACGACCCTCCCGTTGTGGTTGCTCATCTCAGCTCGCCTTCTTCGCCTTCACGGCCTCGGTCAGCTTCGGCAGGATCTTGTTCAGATCGCCCACGATGCCGAGGTCGGAGAATTCGAAGATCGGCGCGTTCGAGTCCTTGTTGATCGCGACGATGTTCTCCGAGGACTGCATCCCCACCTTGTGCTGGATCGCGCCAGAGATGCCCGCCGCCAGGTACAGCTTCGGGGCGACCGTCTTGCCGGTCTGGCCGATCTGGGCCGCGTAGGGGTACCAGCCGGCGTCCACGACCGCGCGGGTGGCCGCGACGGCGGCGTTGTTGCCGAACGCCGCCGCCAGGTCCTCGGCCAGCTGGAAGCCCTCGGCCTTGCCGAGACCGCGCCCACCGGCGACGAGGATGTCGGCGCCCTCGTTGTCGACGTCGGCGCCGCGCTGTTCGCCGCGCGTGACCATCGTGGCCTGCTTGGCGTGGGCGCTCAGCTCGAAGCTGACGGACTCCACGGGAGCCGATCCGGCACCGCTCTCTTTGATCTCGAACGCGTTGAGGCGCCCGATCACGATCCCCACCGGGGAGCGGTATTTGATCTCCGAGATGGCCGAGTCGCCGAGGATCGGACGCTCGGCGATCAGCTCGCCGCCCTCGGCGCGTACGGCGGTGACCTCCATCGCCACGCCGGCGCCCAGCCGCGCTGCCAGGCCGGCGCCGATCTCGAACCCGAGCAGGCCGCCGCCGAACAGCGCGTACTTGTAACCGCCGGAGGAGATGGCGGCGCCCATCGCGTCGACAACTGGCTGCGCGAGCCCTTCGGGGCCCTCGGCCACCAAGACCTTCTTGGCGCCGTAGTTGCCAAGCGAGGCCGCCAGCGACTGATCGACGCCCTGGCCGACGAGGATCGCGTGCGCCTCGCCGCCGAGCTCGGCGGCCAATTTGGCGCCCTCGGAGACGGCGCCAAGCGAGTTCTTGTTGATCGCGCCTTCGTAGTGCAGCGCGTAAACGAGAATGTTCGCCATCTAGATCAGCTTCCTCTCGTCGAGCCAGGAGACGATCTTTTCGACGGTCTCGTTGGTGTCCTCGTCTTCGATGATTTCCCCGGCGGCCTTGGCGGGCGGCGCCTTGGCGGCGACCCACTGCGCGGCGGAGTTCTCGCCGCCGACCTTGGAGGCGTCGATACCCACGTCGCCGGCGGTGACGGTGTCCAGGGGCTTCTTCTTGGCGCCCATGATCGCCTTCAGCGAGGGGTAGCGCGGCTCGTTGATCGCGTCGCCGACGGAGATCACGGCCGGCAGCTTGATCTGCACCGTGTCGTAGCCGTACTCGGCCTGGCGCTCGCAGCGCAAAGCATCCGTCTCGACGTCCATCTTGATCACCTGCGTCAGCGAGGGCATGCCGAGGTGCTCGGCCACGACCGCGCCGATCGTGTAGCACTCGCCGTCGTCGGACTGCTGGCCGAGCAGCACGAGATCGGGTTTCTCGCGCTGCAGCGTCTGCGCCAGGGCGTAGCCGGTGGCGGCCACGTCCGAGCCGGCGACCGCGGGGTCTGAAAGGTGCACGGAGCGGTCGGCGCCCAGCGAGACGGCCTTGTGCAGGGCGCGCACTGCGCTCTCCGGGCCCATCGTCACGGCGACGATCTCCTCGACGGGGGCGACGCCGCCCTCGCGGACCTGCATCGCCGCCTCGATGGCGTGCGTGTCATACGGGTTGAGGTTCTTCTCCCCGCTGCGGTCCATGCGCCCCGTCGAGCTGTTGATGCGCTTCTCGACGGCGGCGTCCGGAACCTCCTTCACCAGGACGCAAATCTTCATTCAGCTGACTCCTTCAGGGGTATCGATGGGTGAATCCTACCTGAGTTGACTGACGAGTCAATCAGGAGTGGGCGCGAGCGCTCGTGGCCTCGCGGATGAAGTCGACTATCGCCTGCGTCGGCGCGCCCGGCGTGAACACCTCGGCGACGCCGAGGGCCTTCAGCTCGGGGATGTCTTCGGCGGGGATCGTCCCGCCCACGGTCACCACCACGTCGTCGATCGACTGCTCGCGCAGCAGCTCGACGATCCGCGGCACGAGCGTCATGTGCGCGCCGGAGAGGATCGACAGGCCGACGGCGTCGGCGTCCTCCTGGATCACCGTCTCGACGATCTGCTCGGGGGTCTGGTGAAGGCCCGTGTAGATCACCTCCATGCCGGCGTCGCGCAAGGCGCGCGCAATGATCTTGGCGCCGCGGTCGTGCCCGTCCAGACCAGGCTTGGCCACCACGACGCGGATCTTGGGGTGGGTGGGTCTCAATTCTTTGGGTCGGTCGGGGTGTCGCTGGTGGGAGGCATCGACAGGCAGATTATTGGCGCATCGCCGCACGCGTCGCGACGCCCTGGCGGGCCGCCATGCCCAGGCCGGCCGCCGCCGTTCCCGCCGCCAGCGCGGCCGCCAGCTTCAGGCGGGCACCGAGGCGATCCAGGCGCACGACCTCCCAGCCCTCCTCCCTGGCGATCCGGGTCAGCTCGGCGTCGGGGTTGACGACGACCGGGTTGCCGACGGCACGCAGCATCGGCAGGTCCGACTCCGAGTCCGAGTAGGCCCAGCAGGCCGCCAGATCGAAGCCCTCGCGCTCGGCCAGCTCGCGGATCGAAGCGACCTTGCCCTCGCGGTAATTGAAAGGCCCACCGGCCCTGCCGGTGTAGACGCCGTCACGGGCCTCCAGGCGCGAGCCGATGCCGCCGTCGAAGACGAGCACTCGCGCTAGCACGTCGGCCATCTCCTGCAGCGCCGCGGTGACGATGTAGACGGGGGCGCCGGCCTCCTGGTGGTCGTAGGCGCGCTGGAGCATCCGCGGGTAGATACGCGGCAGCACGCCGGCTAGCACGCGCGGGGTCAGGCGCTCGAGCTCGCGCACTGGCACGCCGGCGATCATCTCCCCCACGCGCGTGCGCACCGCGTCGGCGCGCTCGTCGGTAGAGCCACGTAGGCGAAAGCGCAGGTTTTCGAGCAGGTCGCGCGCCAGTCGCCGGCGAGTGATCATGCCGCTCTCGAACGCCGCGCGGGCAAAGTAGATCCCCGAGGACCCCGCCATCAGGGTCCTGTCCAAATCGAAGAACGCCGCCGATCGACGCTCAGAGGGAGCGTCGATCGGCC
>DASZGH010000089.1:0-11513 GCA_035938935.1 Solirubrobacteraceae bacterium | reverse complement strand
CGACGAGGAAATCATCGGCAACGTCTTCACCCTCCTGATCGCCGGTGAGGACACCACCGCGCACACGATGGCCTGGACGCTGTGGTCCTTGGCGAGCCGTCCAGAGATCCAAGACCGCTGGGCAAACGAGGCCCGTGAGGTATTGGGTGAGCATCCGTTTCCCGCCGACTACGAGGCGATCGAGCGCCTGAGCTACGGCGAGGCTCGGTGCCGGGGCGAAACCGATCTTAGTTTACATAACATACATTATCGAGCGCGTCACGGAAGTGTCTCAGTTTGAAAAGCCCTGCAAATCGTAACCTTTTGGGTTTAGGCTGGCTGGCATCCATAACCAGCGGCCCCGACGACAGCGCTAACTGTCGCCGGGACCTTGAGCAAGGAGGACCAGCTCCATGCCCGCACAAGAGCCTAACCCAGCGGTCGAAGCGAACAACGCCCACGATTGGGGCGTCTTGCATAGGCTGCTCGACGCGGACGATCAGCGGCCGTAGTCGGTGGGCGAGCTTGTCCGCGACCGCACCGACAAACACGTCACGCCGGAAGACACGCACAACGCCCTCGTGCGGCTGCGTGGAGTCGGGTTGATCCACCGCACGGGCGACGATCTCATCTACCCCACGCGCGCCGCCCTGCACTTCGACCAGATCATGGCCTGACGCTACGGAGCACCATGTCGAAGACTGGGGCGTGGCGCTCGCCACAAAAGGCAACTAGACCGCAGAAGGGGCTAGGCGCAGACCAAGTCGCTGAGCTCTTGCGAGTTGATCGGCTGGGAGCTAGGAATGGTCACGCCATCGGGCAACTCGCCCTTAATGACTCGTTGAATCCCGATGAGAGTCAACCCACAGAACTCGCCCGTATCCTCATCGAACAGAGCGATGTGACCCTCCGGGGTCTGCTCACCGACGGCACGCCGGGGTGGCCCGATGCTCAGGTAGACCACGTCCGCCGCCTCGTCATAGCTGACGTGATCGAAGGTCCAAGGTCCGATAGTCACCGCTGTGTTCATGACTCTGCCTCCGTCGGGCGCTCCTTGCCCTTCTCTGACGCCTTTGGATCCTTGGTTTGAGGATAGGCGGTCAAGATAAAGCCTGCGTTGTGCTCCTCATACGCTACTACGACAGCCAACCATCGGGCTGGACCGAGGTTGCGGCCGTAGATGATTTCGATGTTCGGGCCGTTCCCCCTCCCGATCTCATCGGCGTTTTCGAGCGCTCGCTTGACGGCCATCTCAAGGCCCTCCATCGCCGGATGCCCTTTGACGATGTGGTCCCAGCGCTCTGCGGTCAACGTAACGGCTCGCCCAGCGTGATCCTTGGTGATTGCCAGGACACCCGGCGGTAGCAGCTTTTTCCCGAGCCTGACCATGAGTCCCAATGCTACCTCGGCACCCCGACGGTAAACGGTGCTGGGCAGCGCGGGCCGGTTGATACGCTCTGATGATGCCCGACCGCTCACGCAAGCGCCCGCGCGACCCTAACCAGCTCGGGAAGCTGATCGTAGACCTGGCTACCGGCGAGGCCGACGACACGCCGCCAGAGGACACCCGCGACCCGGCCGCTGTCGCCTTGGGTCGCAAGGGTGGCCTGAAGGGCGGGAAGGCGCGGGCGGCCAAAATGACCCCGGAGGAACGCTCAGAAAGTGCGCGCAATGCAGCGACCAAACGGTGGAACCGCGCGCAGCGCTCGTAGACATCGCTCTGGGCCTCGTCAAACGACGAGGCTGACTAGACGATTTCGATGCCCTGCATGACGTACATAGTATCGGATCGCTCCTCCGAAAGCTAGAGGGTCTGGACGTGCGGTACGGTGCGAAGCCATGACGGACAACAGCCCAACCTATGCCCATGCGGAGGCGAGTTCAAACGGTGGCGATCAAGCCACCAAGCTGGCCCCGTCGCACCCTCCGTTCCAGAGCCTGCTGGACTCTAACAGCGTCCGCCTCATCAACCTCGTCGAAGCAAAGATCATGTCGTCGTCGCACTTGACGGCTGACCCCGGCACGAGGGCCATCGGCGACCATTACTTCCCGCTCCTCCTCACAGCTTTCCACCAGAGGCATAAGGGTGTTCAGGTCGCCGTTCAGGAAGACGCGGGTGTTGGTGCGGCGCTGCACAACGGTGATGAAGATGAGGAAGGGGATCGACTCAATACCGCCGTCATCCGCAAGACGATGCGGTTCGACTGGAGCACCCCCCGCAGACTCTTGTACGAAGCTCATGAGCTTGCCGAGGAAGCTCGAAGATGGATCACCAATCCACGCGAGCGGCGGGATTTGTTGGGTTTGCTCTTTGGGATCATCTGCCAAGCGCATGTAACTATCGCTCGCGAGAACAGGCAGTGTCCTGAGGGCCAAGACGAGAGCGCGCCGCCGACCGACCGGATCGAGACCGACGTCGAGATCATTAGACGGCAGTTGGCTGCCGCCAGAAAGCAATTCGAGCGGGATACCGAGCGTGCCGCGCAATTCCGCTATGCGCGCGGAATCGCCCTTGGCTCGGGCCTAATGGCGCTTATCTGCCTCGTGATCGCTGGCGTCTTCGCGGCGGAACACATACAGGCGATTAACGCTGTCGGATTGGCCGCAGGAGCAGTTGGTGCATGCGTCAGCGTCCTACAGCGCATGACTAAGGGTCCCCTAGATCTCAATGCTCAGGCCGGGCACAAGATGATCTTGGCCTTCGGTGCGTTGCGGCCGTTTGTTGGCGGGATTTTCGGGCTCGTGACTTTCTTTGTGATCCGAGCGGAATTGATTTCGGTGTTTGTACTTCCCAAGGACACCGGTAGCGCCCTTGCATATGTGGCGGTGTTCGCCTTTGTCGCTGGGTTCAACGAGCGCTTCTTCCAGGACATGCTGGCGAATGCAAGCAACTCAAGATCGGGGTAGGGCCACCTCCTGATCGTTCTGTCCGACCGCTCACGCATAATGTTCAGTATGAACAGGCTGAGTACAGAACGGCGCGCGCAAATCCTCGGGATGCTGGTGGAGGGCAACAGCCTGCGAGCTACGACCCGCATGGCCGGCTGTTCGATCAACACCGTGTCGAAGCTCCTGCTCGACGTGGGCGAGGCGTGCGCGGAGTACCAGAGCCGCGTCCTGGTCGATCTGCCGTGCGAGGTGATCGAGTGCGATGAGATCTGGAGCTTCTGTTACGCGAAGGCTAAAAACGTGCCGGACGAGCACAAGGACACGTTCGGCTACGGCGACGTGTGGACATGGACCGCGATCTGCGCCGACACCAAGCTCGTGCCGTCATGGCTCGTCGGCCAACGAACCACCGAGGACGGCCTGGCGTTCATGTACGACCTCAAGGGCCGGATGCGCGAACGTATCCAGCTCAGCACCGACGGCCATCAGGCGTACAGGGGCAGCGTCCCGTATGCATTCGAGCCCGGCGAGATCGACTGGGCGCAGCTCCACAAGGAGTATCGAAGCCAACAGACCGCACCAGGCCGGTACAGCCCGCCCGAGTGCATCGGGACCAAAGTCAAGGTCCGCCTTGGTGATCCCGACCCGTCCCGAATCAGCACGAGCTACGTGGAGCGCCAGAACCTCACGATGCGAATGGGGATGCGCCGGTTCACGCGCCTAACGAACGGCTTCTCGAAGAAGATCGAGAACCACAGCGCCGCCGTCGCAATCCACTTCATGCACTACAACTTCGCTCGTCCGCACAAGACGCTCGCCAACCCATACCCGTGTACTCCCGCGATGGCGGCAGGCATCGATGACCACATCTGGACGGCAGCCGAGATCGTTGAACTCTCAAACTGAGACACTACCCGCGTCACGCGAGCCGGTCCCAGATCCAGTCGCGAGTTGTACGACCCATCCAGTGCGTTAGCCGCGACCCGCTGGCGTGCGGAGGCCGGCCCTCGTGACCGATCGTCCACCAGTACTCATAGACAGAGACGCGTGGCGCGGTCGGAGCGCCGCCGGTTGTCGCTGCCGTCGCGAGCTCCGCGAAGCTGCCGTCCAGCAACGGCTCGGTCTCGCCAAACAGTTCGAAATAGAACGGCTTCGCCCCTCCTGGTGACCGGCGCGTTCAGGTTGAACAGCTGGACTCCAGCCACGCTAGCGTCGCTGTCGTCCGCGCTGCGCGCCAATTCGCCAGCGCAGACGCCGCGCCCAGCGTATGAACTTATCGTCCCTGCCGATGCTCTCTACACTTAAGAGCTGTGTCGACGCACCCTGCGAGCCAGAGCGAACCCGAGCACTTGGAGCTCCCGGTCGAGGAGCTGCTGCGCCGCGCGCGTCCTTTGCCTGACCACGATGAGATGGTGATCGAGGATCTCAGCCAAGTGGAAGGCGAGGCCTTCCTCGCTGCCGTCCAGTCTTGACCGCATCGGGATCGCGCGGCGCGATCGTAATCGACACCGATGTCTTCGCGCCGACCTGGTCCCGGCATCACGCTTGGCGGAGCGCTACTCACCGATCATCACCGGCCGGCCGGCGTTCATCTCCTTCCAGACGGCCGCAGAGCTGCGCTATGGGGCGATCCGCCGCGGCTGGGGCGAGGCGCGAATGCTCAAGCTCGACAGCAAGATCCAGCGCGCGGAGGTCGTCCACACCGGCCCCGAGCTCGTGGCGATATGCGCCCAGCTGCTCGCCGACTGCACCGCGATCGGCCACGCTCTCGCGCAGCGCGAGCACAACGCGGACCGCTGGATCGCCGCGACCGCGATCCGACTCGGGATCCCACTCGTCTCCAACGACACCATATTCAAGGCCGTACCCGGCCTCGCGCTCGAATTGTTCGCGTAAACGGCCGCAGCCGAACGGGAGCGCAGTGAGCCTCCTCGCGCGTCCCTTCGCGGACTGCGCCGTTGAGGTCGCCGCGTCGGTCTCACATGGCTGGGACGTCACGGTCTCAGATGAATGGGACTCGGCTGTCTCAGATCGGCGGGACGCCGCACGAAGCCGCTCTCGCATCTGAGCCCGCCCAATGGCGCAGCACGGCGTTGCGCTATATCGTCCGTGCGATGGGCTTGAAGCCATGCTGATCTACTCGATGAGCGTCTCGGTGGACGGCTTTATCGCCGACCGTGAGGGCGCGTTCGGATGGTCGGGTACCCCTAGCGAGGAGCAGTTTCGTTTCCACGTCACGCAGACACGGGAGCTTGGGGGCTTTCTGTTGGGCCGCAGGCTCTACGAGACGATGCTGGTGTGGGAGACGGATCCGTCGATGCGCGACAGCGAGCTCGACGCCGCGTTCGCCGACGCATGGTGCGCGATCCCGAAGATCGTCTTCAGCCGCACGCTCGACAGCGTCCAAGGCAACGCGCGGCTTGCCGATGCGTCGCTGACCGAGGAGGCCGCTGCGGCGCTCGACGCGACCGACAAGGATGTCGCGATCGGCGGCGCCGGCCTAGCTGCGGTGGCTGTCGAGCTCGGTCTCGTCGATGAGCTGCGCATGTTCCGCAATCCGGTGATCGTCGGTGACGGTACGCCGTTCCTGCCGCCGGTCACCGAAGACGTTCGGCTAGAGCTGGTCGAGACCAGGACGTTCGGCTCGCGCGTGATCTACGAGCGCTACCGGCGCGTCCGCGATGAGTCGGACTGACATGAGCCTCAGAAAATCCCTGCTTTTGGCCTTTTGGTCCGTAACACGGCGTTATAACAAGAACCGAAACAGCCTCAACCGCCACCCCACTCACCGGCTCCTCGGCGCACTCGAGCCGTAGCCGACGACGTTGCACGTCCTCCCCACGGGACCGCGGGCGGGGTCGGACTGACGACCGTGCTCAGCGTCCTTCCGGGCGGGTACGTCGTCGTCGGGAGCCTGCCCACGACCAACGGCAAGTCCGCGACCGCGAGCGTCGGCTGCCTGTCGCGCTCGCCCCGAACGGCACCCTGTACGTCGCCGACACGCTCGATAACCGGATCTCCGCGATCGGGCAAGCGATGACTCGCTTGCAGCGTCCCGGGCCACCGCGCCGCGGGGATGCAGGGAACCTTGACCGTGAGATGACCGGCTGACAGACAATCATGCCAGGAGGGGTTCTCGCGGCGCTCGCGCTAGCGGCGGCGCTGCGACCCCACGGGTGCCACGATGAGCTCAGCAGTCACCAGCGGTCATATAGGCCGGACGTTCAACCCGACGGACTGGAGAGCGATGACATGGCCGATTATGTGCAGCTCGGTGACGTGCGTACGTGGTATGAGGAGCACGGTGACGGCGAGCCGCTGGTGCTGCTCCATCCGGGTGGCGCCGGTGTGAGCGCGCGCGCGTTCGCGCCGAACCTCGCCGCGCTCGCAGACCATTTTCATGTCTACACCCCCGAGCGGCGCGGGCACGGCCACACCCCCGACATCGAGGGGCCGATCACGTTCGATGCGATGGCACAGGACACGATCGCGTTCCTGGACACAGTCCTCGGCCGCCCGGTCCACCTACTCGGCTGTAGCGACGGCGCGACCATAGCGCTGCTGGTCGCCCTGCGGCGCCCGGACCTGATCCGCCGGCTGGTCCTGGTCGCCGGCGTGTTCCACCACAACGGCTGGGTGCCGGCGGCGATCGACCCCGACAACGAGCCACCAGAGTTCCTGGCGCGGCTCTACGGCGAGGTCTCACCCGATGGTCCCGAGCACTACCAAACGGTCGTCGCCAAGCTGGCGAGGATGCACAGCGAGGAGCCAACGCTCACGCCCGGCGATGTGAGCCAGGTACGGAGCCGCACGCTCGTGATGCTCGGCGACGACGACGAGGTTACGCTCGAGCACGCGATCGCGCTGTACCGCGCGCTCCCCGACGGCGAGCTCATGGTCGTCCCCGGCACGTCGCATGGGCTGCTCGTCGAGAAGCCCGAGCTGTGTAACTCCGCGATCATCGCGTTCCTCACCGCCGACCCGGTGGCGACGATGGCGCCGATTCGCCGCGCGCAGCAGCGCTAGTAGCTGAACTGCTCATACAGTCTCAGGCAGGCGTCCCTCGCGTGTCAGGTCGAACAGGTTCCAGAGGGGCTCGAGGGTGCCGACGTGGCGAGGGTCCTCTCCGGGCTCCGTGGGCGCGTAGAGGAGCTCCGAGCTCCAGAAGTGGCGGATCGTTTGGCCATCGCGATGGAACACGCTCAGCATCGGCCTTTGCGCCCCCTCCGCCGTCTCGGCGTGGTAGTCGCGGTTGTAGCTGTTCGCGACCGAGGAGAACAATCTCAGCCGGCGCCAGCCGCGCTCCCGCGCGAACGTCAAGATCCGCGGCAGCGGCGCCTTCGCGACAACCGCCAGATTCAGGTGCTGACTTGCGTGTTCGGCGGCGCCGTCGAGCTGATCCAGCAGCGCCGTGCATGACGGGCACGGCCCCTCGGCGAGCGCCAGCAGCGACGTCTCACCGCTCGGCGGGCCTGCGCTCTGATCACCAGGATCGCGCGGGAACATGAAGCTGTAGATCGCCAGCGAGTTCTTGCCCGGCGCGAACAGCTCCGAGAACCTCACGTCGGTCGGCGTGCCGTCGACTCTCGCCCCCTGGAAAACATAGTCCTGGGGCACGACTCCGCCGGGCGGGAGTTGACGCCTTGCGAAGGCAACCGCCTCCATCGTCCGGCGCAGTTCGATCTCCTGCTCGAGCAGCCGATCGCGAGCCGCCCGATACTCAGTTAACTCGCCTGGAAACACGATGTCCACGGGTCTCCTCTCGTCGAACACGTTGGCGCGCCCACCCTAACCCGGGCTGGGTAGGGTTGGGGTTGTGAGTTACGTCGAGCGTCTCGTCGCCTCGCCGTTGGTGGCCTGCACGTGGGAGCAGGCCACCGCGACTCAGCACGAGCAGCACATCGTGCCGGACGCCTGCGTGGATCTGATCTGGGCGGGCGGGCGGCTGACCGTCGCCGGGCCTGATACCCGGGCTCGCGTCGTGACGTTGGAGTCTGGCTCGCGGGTTGTCGGGGCACGGTTGCGGCCGGGCGCAGCCGGCGCGATCCTGGCGCTGCCGGCGTCGGAGCTGTGCGACGTCTCACCGGATGCCACCGTGGTTCTCGGACGCGATGTGGTCGCGGCGCTGCTCGAGGAGCTGGCGGGAGGTTCGGACCCGCGCGCGCTGCTGTTGCGAGCCGTCCAGCTGCGCGGCGCGGAGCTCGATCCGCTCGTGCGCGCCGCGGTCGTGGCACTGGGGCGCCCACGCGCACGCGTGGCCCCGGTCGCCCGCCTGGTGGACCGCCACCGCTACAGCATGCTGTTCGCTGACGGGCCGGCCGAACCTGTCGTCGAGGCGCTGCGTGGCTATCGCAACCCGGACGGCGGCTTCGGTCACGCGCTTGAGCCCGACCTGCGCGGCCCGGGCAGCCAGCCCGCGCCGACGCTGTACGCCCTCGAGATCCTCAACGAGGCGGGCGCGGCCGACGGCGAGCTGGCCCGCGGCGCGCGCGGCTGGATCGCGCAGGTCGCCGAACCGGACGGCGGAATCCCGTCCGTGCTGCCCGGCTTTGAGGACTACCCGCACGCGGCTTGGTTTCAGTCCGGGCCTGGATCGATGCTGACGCTCGCGCTGGCAGCGGCTCTCCATGCTGGCGGCGTGACCGACGACGCGTGGCTCGACCGCGCCACCGACTGGTGCTGGCGGTCAATCGAGACAGCCGATCAGCCAGGCGGGTACTGGCTGAAGTTCGCCTGCGCATTCCTCGATGCGGTTCCCGACGAGCAGCATGCCCGGGCGGCGATCGCGTCGCTCAGCGCCCGCGTCGACACCCTCACGGTCGCGCCCGTCGGTGGCGTCGAGGGAGAGGCGCTGCGCCCGCTCGACCTCTCCCCCCGCCCAGCCAGCCGGTCACGCGGCCTCATCGGCGAGAGCCAGATCGAGGCTCACCTCGACGCCGTCGAGTCCGAGCAGCAGCAGGACGGCGGCTGGACGTTTGACTGGCTGGCGTGGTCGCCGGCGCAGACGACCGACTGGCGCGGCAACGTCACCCTCCGCGCGTTGATCTGGCTACGCGACAACGGACGACTCTAACGCCCCGGAGCTGCAGCGCCGAGCCCCGAGCTACCCACACGGCGCTACCGAGCGGTGACCGTGCGGCCCCCGGGTGATCACGACCGTCGACGCCGAGTGGGTGCCGGTCGCCGACAGCGGCCGCAGCATCATAAGCGATGATCGCGTTCCCCAATCAATAAGCTCATGCGGGTTTCTTGAGGGCGGCGGCCAGCTCGTTGCGCGAGTGGATCCCGAGCTTTTGGTAGACGTGCCCGAGGTGGTATTCGACGGTCTTTGGGCTGACGAAGATGGCTGCGGCGGTCTCCTTCGTGGTCATCCCGTCAGCCAGGAGGCGGGCTATGCGCAGCTCTTGGGGGGTGAGCTGGTCGAGAAAGGCTCCCCTACGCGACGGTCTCCGGAGCTAGCGCGTGGTTACATGTCGAGAGGCTCTGACCGGCTCCGCTCACTAGGTGAAGGGCCTCGACAGGCGCGGCCCACGACACCAGGAGACCACGATGCCCAAGTACCTGATTCTCAAGCACTACCGTGGCGGCCCGGAGCCGCACCACCCGTTCCCGCCGATGGACCAGTGGGCGCCCGAGAACGTGGAGGCGCACATGGCCTTCCAGCGGCACGTCAGCGAGCTGCTCGAGGAGAACGGCGAGTTCGTCGACGCGCAGGCGCTCACGCCGACGCGCACCTGGGTGCGCTACGGCGGCCCGGACGCCGCGCCAATCACCACCGACGGCCCGCACCCCGAGACGAGCGACCTGATCGCGGGCTGGTACATGATCGACGTCGAGTCCTACGAGCGCGCGCTCGAGCTCGCGGCGTACGTCTCCTCCGAGCCCGGCCCTGGCGGCGAGCCCCTGTATGAGTGGCTCGACGTCCGGGAGGTCATGTGGGAGCGTCCTCGGACGACTGACGCGGCGTGATCGACGAGCCGGTGCGACGGCTGGACGAGGGCGCGCTGCGCGTCCTCGTCCCGCGGGTACTCGCGGGCCTGGTCCGCCGGGGTGAGGACTTCGACGCCGCCGAGGACGCGCTCCAGGAGGCGCTGCTGGAGGCGCTCCGGGTCTGGCCCGAGCACCCGCCGCGCGACCCGCGGGCGAAGCTGACCAAGCGGTGGCCGGAGCGGGATCTCGCACTCGTCGCGATCTTCTCGGTCACTGCCATCCGCCTCGAGGAGGACTGCTTCGAGTGAGAAGACCGTCACTGCGGCCCTGCTTCTCCTCCTGTGTCTGTACCCTGGCGTTCCCTAAGAGTGAGCCATTCACCAACCGAAGGCGAACTATGAGCGCCACACTGCAATTCGACGAGGACGCCTCCCGGCGCGTAGAGAGGATCTACACCACGCCCGATGTCATCGAACAGCGCCAAACGATCCTGCGGGCACTCGCGCTCCAGCCCGGCGAGCGCGCGATCGACATCGGCTCGGGTCCTGGTCTACTCGCGTGCGAAATGGCCGTTGCTGTCGGGACCGGCGGGCGGATCTGCGGGGTGGACGTCAGCGAGAACATGCTCGCCCTCGCCAGGGCGCGCAGACCACCAGCTGGCAGCGGCCCGATCGAGTACCAAGAAGCTGGCGCGCACACGCTCCCCTATGCGGACGCGAGCTTCGACGTCGCAGTCTGCACACAGGTCTACGAGTACGTCGATGATGTTCCCGCCGCGCTGCTGGAGCTAGGGCGGGTGCTGCGCCCGGGAGGGCGGGCGCTCGTGCTTGACACCGACTGGGACTCGATCGTATGGGCTTCGAGCAACGACGAGCGCATGGACCGGGTGCTCGCCGCGTGGGAGGAGCACCTCGTTCACCCTCACCTGCCGCGTGCGCTCACACGGCTGCTGCGCGATGCTGGACTGCAAGTCACCGACCGCCAAATCGTGCCGTTGTTCAACGCCGGCTATGACCCCAACACCTACAGCGCCGGAATGCTTGAGCTGATCGCCACGTTCGTACCCGATCGCAACGGCGTGAGCGAGGCCGAAGCCACAGCATGGGCACAAGACCTAACCGAACTCGGCCCCAACTATTTCCTCAGTCTCAACCGCTACCTTTTCCTGGCGCACAAGCCCACCTGACGACCGGGCAGGTAGCCGTCACCGAGGAGCAGGAGAAATCGGGCAAGCGTCTCGCTGCTCGGTGGTCGTGCCCTACCGAATCAGCAGCACGCACTTCATCGCTTTCCTCCCGCTAGGGGCTGGTCCCGTGACCGGGGCAACTCAGTGGACGGCGTCAGCCCAGTCACGCAGACGGTCCGAGAACTGCGGTGTGGCTGCGCTTACCTCGACGACGACGTCGGCCGGGACGTTCGCCTTACGGGCGGCGGCGAGGATCGCGTCGGGCGAGGGCGCCTCGTAGAGGCAATAGGTTCGTCGCCTGTCGGCGCTCAGGAACGAGAAGAGCCAGCGGACTCCCTCGTCGCTGTTGATCTCCTCGATCAGCTCGACGTCGTCGTCGGTGAGGTCGAGCTGATCGGCGAAGCTGCGCTCGATCACGTACAGGGCCATAGACTAATCGTAGCTAGTGTCCTGAGTCAGAGATTCGTTCATAATATGCGGCGATTGTGGCGAATATTTGGTCTGCTGTCTTTGTCCAGATGTAGGGGCG
>DASZGH010000088.1:0-6497 GCA_035938935.1 Solirubrobacteraceae bacterium | reverse complement strand
CCAGCCGTTTCGATTGATTCGATTGCGCTGCGCGAGCCGATGTATGGTGCGAGGATCAGAAACGTGAGGTGATCGACGAGGCGGGGCAGGTGGCGCAGGCGGTCGTGTGGCGCGTAGCTGACGAGGATCGACCAGACGGCGCCGATGATCGCCTCGCCGGCTATCGCCGGCGCGTGTTGCGGGTCGGGGGCACGCTCGGTCATCACGCTGAGGAAGCCGTCGAGCAGTCCGGCGACGCGGTTTGACATGCCGTCGCCCGCTTCGAACAGGTCTACGAGCGACAGCTTCACGAGTCCGGGGTTTGCCCTGCAGTAGCCGATCAGCGCCTCGACGCCTTTGTGCACCGCTGCGGCCCAGTCCTCGTCGTTGCGCGTCGCGCGCAGCACCGCGTCGTGGGCTTCGGCGGCGAACTCGTCGACGATTGCCAACAGGCACTCCTGCTTGTCCACGAACTCGCGGTGAAAGGCCTCGGTGGAGATAGCGGCGGCGCGGGCGACGTCCGCGTCGGCGATGTTCGCGTAGTCCCCTTCCATCGCCAGCCGCATCATCGCGTCCATCGCGGTGGAGCGGCGGTCCCCGCGGGTCAGGAACCGTGCCCGTTTGGCGATCGGCCGCGGCGGCCCGGCGGAGCTGAGCGTGCGCAGACGGTTGACCATCGGCATGCGGTAGGAGCTGATCCAGTCGAGCAGTTCGTCGGTCAGCGGGGCGAGCTCGGCCTCGCGCGCCTCGCGCAGACGCCGCATCACGACCAGGTTCACACCGCCGACGATCGCGCGCGGCACGAGCGGCGGCAGCTGGATCCTGTCGGGTGTGAGCGCGAAGCCGGTGGCGACCACACGCTCGAACGCTGTGGCGGTGCTCCGCATCCGCTCGTAGCCGCGCGGTCCAATATCGGCGGACCCGATCAGCACCAGGTGGGCGCCGCGCGGGTCGGCGGCGATGCCGTGCAGGAACGCTGTGCAGGCGCTGTACAGGCGGTTGGCCCAGCCCCGCTCCGCCAACCACGCCTTCAAGACGCGCTTGCGCGACTCGACGACGAGCGCATCGTAGGTGGCCAGGAAGCAGTCCTCCTTGTTGGAGAACTGCTCGTAGAAGGCTCGACGCGAGACACCGGCCAGCGCGATCACGTGAGCGACGTTGGTGCCCGCATAGCCACGCCGGTAGACGGACTCGACCATGCCACCGTAGAGGCGGGCGCGCTGGTGAGAAGCCACCTGTCCCCGAGCCAAGCCGTGCGGCCCGTGCGGAAGCCGCTGGTATAGGGGCGCCCGCCCACCCGCAAGCTCACCGGGACGAGCATCCGGACCGGCGCGCCCGCCTGTTCCATCCATACCCACTATTCAGACACCATAATTCAACGCTCAACAGTTGACAAGCCCTGGGATCAGCGATCGGCATGCGATGTTTCCAACTCGGGGGCTCGCCTTCAAACCTCCGACGGACTGGTATCCGCTACCCGGTAGAGGCCAATCACAGGCGCTTGAACACTGAATTGGCCGAGATTGTTTCCTACCCGCTGCGACTCTCACAGTCGGGCGAAGGCGCCGGTATGCAGGGAAAAGTCGCACCGATTCCGCGGTAGGAGTTCCGGTGGATGACGAAATCCTGGGGAATGGTTGGCGCTCGGCGAACTGTCGTGATATGACTCCCGGCCACGACGCTTGCCAACCAAGGCAGGATCGGATGGGCAGGCCGGCTCGACCGGGGCGCTTCCCCCAACCAACGAGCGTCCCGGTTCCGGCCGTCTTGGCTGGCTCCTACGACGCGGTGGGTCGCCTGGTAGTCCCGCATGGCGAATGCTATGCGCCATGGCGCTGCAACCAGAGCTCGAGCAGCGGGTCGGTGAGCACGGGCGTGCCTTCTATCTCCACGACATCGGCACGGTCTGTGAGGGCGTGCAGCGCGTAGCGGACGCTCGACTTATTGATTCCGACCTCAGCCTGCGCCTGGGCGGTGTAGGGGCCGCCGGGGGTGGTGGCCAGCGCGAGCGCGACCCGGCGCTCGTTCACCGGCCAGCCGCGCCATGTGGCGGCGAGATAGCCGGATGCGTGCTCGAGCGTCGTCTCGCGCGCCATCACCCAATGGGTCTCATCGGCGACCTTTCCATGGGGAACGGCCGCCCACAGGAAGTGGGCGAGCATCATCGCGCGCTGTGGATGGCCGCGTGCGAACTGGAGCAACGCTGCAAGTGCATCTCCCGCGTCGCGGTCGGTCCGCTCGAAGTGCTCGCGAACATAGTCGCCGACCTCCTCGGCTGGCAGCGGCGGCAAGCTCTTCGGCACGGCCTGCTCGAGCAGGGGCCGGCGGGGATCGGCGAACAGGCGCTCCATCGTCGCCGGGGCGGAGCCGGCGAACGCGTAGGAGGCGGCGTCGAGATGATGCTGGATGACGCTGCGGATCTGCCCGTCGGCGCCCTCGACCGCGAGGATGTCCTGGATCTCGTCGAACACGATCAGGCTGCGCGTGCCGGTGCGCTCGTGCAGCTCGCGCGGAAGGTCGAGCAGCCGCAGCAGCACCGCCTCGACGTTGGTGTTCGGGTTGCGCTGCAGCGTGGCGCTGAACCCGGGACCGCCGAGGGAGAGCCCGACGTTCCAAGTGCTGAGCAGCCGCTCTACGCGTGTGCGAAGCGATCCCTGCAGGCGTCTGGCGTATGCCCGCTCGATCCGCACCACGATCCCGCTGAGGCTCAGCACGTCCTCGAGGTCCACGAGTGCGGTCGCCATCCCGGCGCTCTCGGCGTCGTCGAGCACCTTCTTCAGGAGTGTCGTCTTGCCGTAGCGCCTGGGGCCGACGAGGCGGACGGAATGGCCTCCCTGCGCTAGCGACAGCAGTTCGCCCGCCTCGACCTCGCGGTCGATCATCTCGCCTGGATCCAGGGGGCCGGAGAAGCGAAAGGGGTTGGTATCAACGACCGCCATGGCCGGAAGATACCACACCTTAGTGTGGTCGCACCACACCATTCGATGTTGGCGCACTACACCAAATAGTGTGGTAAGACTAGTCCACCTACAGCTCGCTGGGCGCTGCAGCCTGCCGCGTGAGACCGGTGCAGCCAGCATGCTGCCGATGCGCACTGTCTAAACGTTGCTCGGAGGTCGCGCGCAGGCAAGTCAGAAACAGGGTGGCCGAGGTAGCGCGTGGCTCCACCAGCCTTTCTGCCAGACGGAATACAGTTGGCTATCAGGCGATACGGCGCATCTGTACCGTTCAGCCGACGGGAGCGATGGCGCCCCTGGAGTGACAGACCAACTCACATGCATGGGCCTGAACGACATGAGCATCAGCGCTCGAAGACGGTGGCCGTACGCATCGCATTCGCAGCTGGGCTCGCGCTGCTCGCGCTCGCCATCGCCGTGACGCTGTCCGGCTCGCCGGTGGTCGCGATCGCCAACAACCACACGTTCGCCAACGGTCAGATCGCCGAAACCGTCAGCCCCACAGGGGCCTGCCAGGCCGGCGAAGTGGTGCCCGCGCATACCTCCGCGATCCGCCTGACGCTCTTCTCCGACACCGGGCCGCAGGTGAAGGTGCGCGTACTGTCCGGCACGCGGGTGCTCACGCAGGGCGCCGTCGGCAGCGGCTGGGTCGGCGGGTCGGTGACGGTGCCAGTCAAGCCGGTGAGCCGCACGATCACAGGCGCGCAGACGTGCTTCAAGTTTGGCCAGACCAGGGAAAAGGTGGCGATGATCGGCGTGGACACCGCTCCGGCGATCGCCGCCCGCAGCGACGAAGGCAGCACGCTGCCGGGCAGGATCAGGGTCGAATACATGCGATCCGAACAGGACTCGTGGTGGTCGCTGGGCCGGGAGATCGCGCGGCGCATCGGCATCGGCCGCGTACCGAGCGGGGCCTGGGTCGCGCTGGTCGCAGCCCTGCTGATGGCGGGGGGGATCGGCGTTGCGTCCTGGACTGGCCTGAGGGAGCTGCTCAGATGAGCACCGGCAGCAGACGACCCCAGGCGAGCGCCCCGCCAAAGCCGGCGCGCAAGGAGACGGTCGCCGCGCGCGCGTTCAAGCGCCGGGCGGCCGCTGCCAAGCGTCGAGCCGCGCGTCGCAGGCTGGTGCGCGGCCGCATCCCGGGGAGCGCCGGAGCGCCGCATTCGCTGCTCGCCCGCTGCCGCGGCGCGCTCGCCGCCATCCCCGTCGCGGCGCGCGTGTGCGCGCTGGTGGCGTTCCTCAACGCCGTGTGCTGGTCGCTGATCGTGCCTCCCTTCCAAGTACCGGACGAACCCGACCACTTCGCCTACGTGCAGCAGCTCGCCGAGACCGCCAGCCTGCCAACGTCCTCCAACACCGAATACTCCCCGGAGGAGATGCTTGCCATACGCGATCTCCGCAACGCGCAGGTGCGGTTGCGCCCGGAGGGGCGCCCGCTGAGTACGAGCACAGAGCAGCGCGAGCTCGTGCAGGCGCTGTCGCAGCCGCTGTCGCGGACCGGCGGCGGCGGCACCGGCTTCTCGGCGTCCGAGCCGCCGCTCTACTACGCGCTGGAGACGGTTCCCTACGGCCTCGCCTCGAAAGGCACGATTCTCAGCCGCATCGCGCTGATGAGGCTGCTGAG
Source organism: Solirubrobacteraceae bacterium (assembly GCA_035938935.1). Lineage (GTDB taxonomy): Bacteria > Actinomycetota > Thermoleophilia > Solirubrobacterales > Solirubrobacteraceae > Palsa-744. The sequence continues at coordinate 1,937 of DASZGH010000088.1, read as the reverse complement.
CGCCTTGATGGGAGGGCTGACTGCGCTGTTTAGCTTCCTGTTCCTGCGCGAGGCGCTCCCCGGCGCGCGCTGGGCGTGGATCGTAGGCGGGCTCGGCGTCGCCTTCGCCCCGCTGCTCGCCGCGTCCTCGGGAGGGATCACCCCGGACGCGCTGCTGTTCACCGTATCCGCTGCGCTGTTCTACGCGCTGGCGCGAGCCTTCCGGCGCGGCCTGACGGCGCGCTCGGCACTGGCGATCGGCGGGATCGTCGCCGTCGGCTTGATGACGAAGGTGAACTTCATCGGCCTGGCTCCGGGAGCATGCTTGGGCCTGGTGGCGCTCTCGGTGCGCCAGTCGCGCCAAGCGGGGCGGCTCGCCTACTCGCGCATGCTTGCTCCAGGGCTCGCCCTGGCCGTGAGCCCCGCGGTCCTATACGCGCTGGTCAACTTCATCTCCGGGCACCCCTCCTTCGGTGTCGTCTCCAACGAGGGGGGCATCGTGCTCAACGGCCACTCGCTCTCACGCGAGCTGAGCTATATATGGCAGTTCTACCTGCCGCGCCTGCCGTGGATGCACAACGACTTCGGCGAGCTGTTCGTCCCTCGCCAGCTCTGGTTCAGGGGCCTGGTGGGCCTGTACGGGTGGAATGACACGGTGTTTCCGGCCTGGGCGTACGACCTGGCGCTGATTCCCGCGGGCGTGATCGCGGCGCTGTGCCTGCGCGCCGTGGCGATCAGCCGCGCCCAGTTGCGCCGCCGTGGAGCCGAGCTGGCCGTCTACGCGACGATGTGCATCGGCCTGCTTGTGCTGATCGGCGCTTCCGGCTACATCGAGTCTGTACACCTCGCGACGGAATACGCGCAACCGCGCTACCTGGTGCCGATGATCGCGCTGTGGGGTGCGGTGCTCACACTCGCCGCACGCGGCGCCGGGCGCCGCTGGGGTCCGGTGGCCGGCGCGCTGCTGATCGTGCTCGTGATCGGTCACGATCTCTTCAGCCAGCTGCAGGTGATCGCGCGCTACTACAGCTGAGAGCGCTCGCCTGCGTGGGTGAGAAACACCTCTCCATTTTTGCTTGACAGCCGTCTAGGCTGGTTGCTACGGTCGCGGCGAGTCCCATTGGTTGGGACTCTATGCAGTGTACAAGGGTCGGTCCTAGCGCTCTCTGACCTACGACGAGTGCCCGGGTTGGCCGTGGCAAGCCTCGGATGAGGCTCAACCAAAGCCTCAGACGGGGGAAAGGATAGAACTACTGATGAGGAAGATCAAGATACTCGCAGCGTTGTTCGCGGTGCTGGCCCTCGGTGCGGTTGTCGCATCTAGCGCTTTCGCGGCCGACGAGTGGTTAGTCGGCGGCAATTTAATCGTATTAGGCGGATCGTCCCCGGCTGTCACTAAGGGAACGTGGTTACTGTTAGCGTTATCCTTCGGTGGGTTTATACAGACTCACATTGTGTGCAATGGTGAGTTATTAGGCACCGTCCGCGGCTTAAATGCTAGCGGTAGAGGTACAGATACAGTTACTGAAATCCACAATTTATTATTAACACAATTAAAAAGAATTACGTGCGAAGTATTACCGCCAAAAGGGCCATGTAGCACTACGTTAGCTTGGGTAACGGCGCTCAATCTGCCGTGGTTAAGCGAACTGGTGTTAAAAACTGGTGATACTAAACCGAGGGACCTGTTCTCGTCGGGTGGCAGTGGTGAACCAGGATTCAAGGTTGAATGCACCACCGGTACTGGTACGTTCGAAGAAACCTGTGAAGGAAACGTCGAAAGTGAACAGTTGTCGAACACAGCCAAAGGCGTTTCTGGAGAATTTGTAAATCAATTATCTAAAAAATGTGGTGTGTCTGGTAACGTTGGTCACGTTTACGGGACCGGAGAAGTAACGGAACCGGGTGGCTCGACGCTGGCTGTAGGGTAGGTAAGAGCAGTGTTGGCAGGATGAAAA
>DASZGH010000087.1:0-62749 GCA_035938935.1 Solirubrobacteraceae bacterium | reverse complement strand
CGCCGTGAGGACCTATCCCTATAGGTCCTCAGCCGGCGGTCGTGACGACGGCGCGTCCGGCGGAGCCGGCGCCGGCGGGGGCGGGGGCATTCAGCTCGAAGCGCCTCCTAACCCCGTACAGCGTCGTGCGCTCCGCCGCCGGCCTGCCCGCCGCGTGCGCCGCCGCCACCAGCTGATCGGGGTCCAGCCTCGTCCCGTGATACGAGCCCGCCAACCGCGAGATCGACTCCTCCATCAGCGTTCCCCCCAGGTCGTTGACGCCCCAGCGCAGCGACTCGGTCGCCGCCTCCAGGCCCATCTTCACCCACGAGGCCTGCAGGCTCGGGACCGTGCGGCCCAGCGCCAGGCGAAACACCGCCGTGTGCTTGAGGTTCTCCTCGCGGCTGATCTCCTCCACGCCGTGCGTTCGCCCCAAAAGCGTCTGAAACGGGATGAACGAGAGCGGCACGAACTCGGTGATGCCTCCCGTCCGTTCCTGCAACTCGCGAACTACTCGCATGTGCTCGGCCAGCTCCCACGGCTCCTCGATGTGACCGAACATGACGGTGCAGGTCGAGCGCAGGCCGGCGCGGTGCGAGGCTTCGACTATCTCCACCCACCTGGCCACCGGCAGCTTGTTCGGTGAGATGCGCTCGCGCACCCCGTCGTGCAGCACCTCGGCCGCCGTCCCGGGAGTCGAGTCCAGGCCCGCCTCTCGCAGACGCGCGAACACCTCGGCCGGCGGCAACGCCGAGATGTCGCACATGTGCGCGATCTCCATCGGCGAGTAGGCGTGCAGGTGCAGCTCCGCGCCCGCCTCGCGCGCGACGTCCTTGGCCAGGCGTAGCCAGCCCAGATAGTCCTCCAAGGCCCAATCCGGGTGGATGCCCGACTGGATGCACAGCTCGCTGGCGCCGTAGTCGATCGCCTCCAGCACGCGGCGCACGAACTCCTGCTCTGAGTGCTCGTAAGCGTCGGGCGAGCGCTTGCCCTGTCCGAAGCCGCAGAAAGCGCAGCCGACGGTGCAGACGTTGGAGATGTTGATGTTGCGGTTGACCACGAAGGTGACCGTCTCCCCCATCAACTCCGCGCGCAGCTCGTCGGCCGCCTCACGCATCTCCTCGATCGCCTCGAGGCGCGTCTCGGCGAACAGGGCCGTCAGCTCATCCGCGCTCAGCGCCACGCCGTCACGGCCCTTCTCGATCGCGCCCGCCACCAGGTCGGGGCGGATCGGCGCGGGAGGGTCGGCGCGACCGGAGCCGCGACGCGGGATGAACGACCAGTAGCGGCGCTTGATCGTGTCGAGCACGCCTGGCGCCAGCCAATCCGCGCCGATGTACTTCGAGTAGACGCACAGTCGCTCGGTGAGCGCAACGCCGTCGCTCTGAAGGCGCTTTCGGACCTGATGCGGCGAGGGGAACGGGTGCTCGGGAGAGATGTGGTCGCCGTTGGCCGACAGGCCGCCCAGGTCGGTGGCGCCGGCGGCAACCAGCTCCGGCCACCAGTCGGCCAGGTTCGGCGGTACCTGGATGCCGACGTCGGGCATCAGGCGACGCGCCTGCGCGATCAGAGCCTTCATGTCCCCGATCGAGACCGGGCCCGCGCCTTCGAGCGCCCAGCCGGGCAGCGGCACTTCCGGCCGACCATCCGCCGCCATGTCAGGCTGATCCTCGTATCCCGCACGCGCGCCTGCGCGGGGGGAACCACCCTCGTGCGGCTGCTCACCGCGGGCCAGGACGCCGGTGCGCCAATAGGCGCGCGCCGCCGCCTCGGCGATCTGCGCCGGCTCCCGGCCGTAATAGGACTGGTGTGGGACGAAGTTCTGCAGGATCACCTCCTGCAGGTGACCGTGCTCGGCGTGCAACGCCGCCAGTGCCTCCAGCGACGCGACGCGCTCCTCCGCCGTCTCCCCGATCCCAACCAATATCCCGCTGGTAAACGGGATCCGCAGTTCGCCCGCCGCGCGGATCGTCTCCATCCGCCTGGCTGGGTGCTTGGTGGGAGAACCGGCGTGCACCGTCTGCATCAGCCGCTCGGAGACCGACTCCAGCATCAGGCCCTGCGAGGCGGTCACCTCCCGCAGGCGCGCCAGGTCCTCGCGTGCGAGCACGCCCAGGTTCGTGTGCGGCAAGAGGCCCCGCTCCAACGCGCGCTCGCACGCCCACACGACGTATCCCGTGAAGTCCTCGTGGCCGTACTCACCCAACAGCTCGCGCACGCGCGGGTTGACCTCGGGGCGCTCGCCGGTCAGCACGAGCAGCTCCTTGACATTGCGCCGCGCCGCCCCGTCGAGGATCGCCAGCACCTCGTCGGGGGCGTACAGGTGCGGGCGGTGCGTCGCGAACGCGCAGTACTTGCAGTAGCAGCGGCAGGTACGCGACAGCGAGAGGGTGATGTTGCGCGAGAACGTGACCCTGCGGCGCATCGGTTGAGTCTATGACGCTGCTCTGAGCGGTTCCCCTCCGGTGCGTGCGCCGGGAAGGCGCGGCGGTCATGTCGTCCTATTCAGCGGTTCCCTCCGGCGCATGCGCCGACCGGTGGAGGCGCACATGTGCGCCTCCATACGGACCGATCGGAGATCGATGGGATCTCCGATCGTCCAGCATGCACGCCCCGCCGGGCAGTGCATGCACTGCCCGGTCGGACGGCACATGTGCCGTCCGACACCACCCCTACATTCCCGCACATGTCCGAAGACACCCTCCGTCGCGCCGTGGCCGAGATGATCGGCGCGTTCACACTCACCTTCATCGGCGCCGGCGCCGCGGCCGCCGCGGGCGCCGTCTCCGACCCGACGCTGATCGGCGTCGCCGTCGCCAACGGGCTCGCGATCGGCGTGATGGTCTGCGCGCTCGGGCACATCTCAGGCGGGCACTTCAACCCCGCCGTCACGTTCGGTTTCCTGATCGCGCGCAGGATCAAGCCCGCGCTCGCCGGCGTCTACTGGGTCGCCCAGTTCGGCGGCGCTGCGCTGGCCGCGCTGCTGGTCGACGAGCTGCTGCCGAAATCGGTCACCGAACCGGTCAGCCTCGGCGTGCCGGCGCTCGGGCACGGAGTCGGCGCCGGCTCCGGGTTCGTGCTGGAGGCGATCCTCACCTTCTTCCTCGTGTTCGTCGTCTTCGGCGCCGCCGTCGACGCGCGCAACCAGTTCAGCGTCGTCGCCGGGCTGGCGATCGGGCTGACAATCGCCATCGACGTGCTGTTCGGCGGTCCCTTCACGGGCGCCGCGATGAACCCGTCGCGCGCGTTCGGGCCGCAGCTGATCGGCGACCACTGGGCCAACGGTTGGGTGTGGTACGCCGGGCCGCTGCTCGGCGGCGCGGTCGCCGCCGGCCTGTACTCGTTCCTGTACCTGGGCAAGTCCGGGGTCGAGCCGGCCGAGCCGGCGGCGAGCTGAGCCCGGCGTCGCCGCCGAGCCCGGAACCTGTGCGCAGGTCCCCCGCCGCGCTCTCCGAGGGCGCTACGCCGTGACGCCCGCGAGCGTCTACCTGGCGCGCCACGGGCAGACCGCCTACAACCTCGAGCGCCGCTTCCAGGGGCACCTGCCCGTGCCCTTGGACGACACCGGGCGCAAGCAGGCGCGGGACCTGGCCGAGCACGCGAGCGTGGGCGCCGGTGGGATTCCATTCGCCGCGCTCTGGTGCAGCCCGCTGCTGCGCGCACGCGAAACCGCCGAGATCGTCGCCGAGCGGCTCGGGCTGGCGCCGCGCGAGGACGCGCGGCTGATGGAGACCAACGCCGGCGACTGGACAGACCGGCTGTTCGCCGACGTCCGCGCCGAAGATCCCGACGGCTTCTTGGGGTTCATCGAGGGGCGCCCCGACTTCGCCTTTCCGGGCGGCGAGTCGTTCGCGCAGCAGGGGGTGCGCATCGCCGCCGCGCTCGCTGACATCGAACTCGGCGACCTGCCCGCGCTCGTCGTCTGCCACGGCGTCGTGATCCGCATCGCGCTCTACCAGCGCGCCGGCCACCGCGTCGCGCTGGCCGAGCGCGTCCCCAACGCCGCCCTCGTCCCGCTCGACCCGGTCGAGGCCGAGCACGCCGACCTGGGCGGTGGCGAGGCGTTGCCGCCCAGCTGAGCCCGCCGCCCAGTCTTCCTCCGCCGAGCTGAGCCTCGTCGCAAACAGCGACGCGTGGGCGAGTTTCGTCCCAACCTCGGCGGACAATCGTGCAGTGTTCTGCGCAGCTACAGATGTTCGGTCGATAACTGATCTGCTCACGGTCGCCGGCTCTGCCGGAACGACCTTGGTGGTGCCGTCGGCGCGATCGCAGGGTCTGCGACGTGGCGTCGCAGCATCGAGCATCTTGCGCTTGGAGCGGCGGCAGGCACGGTCGTCGGCTGCGCACTGGCTTTTCTCGCCTACACCATGATCCATCTCTTCTCCTGGTAGAGTGCAGACAATGGAACGCATTTTTCAGATCGGGGCTTTCCTACTGGCATTCGGCATTCTGGCTCTCTTCGCCGGCGTGGCGCTCAGCTCCGCCCACGCCACGGTTGGCTGGTATTACGGCGTGGGTGCATGCTTGGCCGTGCTCACCGTGTATCGAATCGTGTCTCCAACGGGAGGAGTGCCGCTCGATTGGCTCCTCGGCGTTCGGCGACGACGCGGGCGGCGAGCCAAACGCCTACCACGCCCTATTCACTGAGATCCGCAGCCAGCGAGACGCTCGATCAGGTCGACGCCTTCGCGCGCCATCCGCGAGCGGGGGACGATCAGGTCGAAGCCGGCGCCCTCGGCCAGCCAGCGCGTGTCCACGTCGACATGTGAATAGAAGGCCAGTGTGCGCACATCATCGAGTGCACAACCGAGCGATTCGAACATGGCGATGCGATGCGCCGGCTCGTGCGTGAGATCGACGACCAGCACTTCGGCCTCGAGCGCCGCGCTACGCACGCCCTCCCCATCGCCGACCAGCTCGACCTCGTGTCCCGCCGCTCGCAGACTTCCCTGAACCTGCGAGCCGAACAGCAGGTCCGGGATGAAAGCCACGACGCGCGCCACCTGGGATCGCTTTGCTTCCGCCCGATCCGCTCGATCGCCGCGCCTACTGAGCCCGCATGCGCGCGAACTCCTCGCGCACGGACTGCGGACGACCCCACATCTGCGTCACCTCGACACGACCCGCGCGCTGCTCGCGCAGGACCAGCTCGCCCTCGATGCCAGCTTCGTCGAGCAGGCGCAGCGCGCCGTGGGTCGTCGGCGCGGAGGCCGCGTGGCCGAACTGATGGGCTACGAGCAGGCGCCAGTGCCAGTCGTGGTGGGAGTACGGGCGCGCGTTGCAGGTCGTCAGGTATACGCAGGCGTCGATGTAGCGCGACTCGTCGGCCAAGCGTAGGTCCAACTCGAGGTCGGTCCAGTCCTGCGGTTGCGAGTCCACGATCTGCTGGAAGGTGTCGCCCAGAGGGTGGTGCAGCTGGCCGGAACGGGGATGCGAGCCGGAGGCGAGTGTCTCCCCGGCTCCGGCGGGCCCCGCTGGTTTGTCAGTCAATCCCATCGCACCGAAGCCTAGCGGGACGCCCGGAATCCCGACGAGGCTCCGCGCGGCGCGACTATGCTCGAAATGTGGCAAGCCTCGACACCACCGATCTCGCTCGCGAGTATGCCGCGCTGAGGGAAGACTGCGGGCTGATCGACCGCTCCGAGCGCGGCAAGCTCGCGCTGACAGGCGCCGACGCGGTCGAGTTCCTCAATGGCCAGGTCACCAACGAGCTGGCCGACCTGAAGCCCGGCGAAGGGCGCTATGCAGCGTTCCTGACCTACAAGGGCAAGATGCTCGGCGACCTGCGCATCCTCGCTGTCGACACCGCGGCCACGGACCCCCGCGCGCCCTCGGGTCAGACCCCAAGCGACGAGACGAGCGAACTGCTGCTCGACACGGAGCGCTTGGCACTGCAAAGCCTGTTCGACATGATCCGCCGCTCCAAGGTCGGTTACCGCGTCGAGCTGCACAAGCGCACGCTCGAGTCCTCGCTACTGTCGCTCATCGGGCCCGAAGCGGCGGTAATCGCTGAACGGGCGTTCGTCTACGGACCCACAGAGTTCCCCATCGGCGAGCACGACCACGTTGCGCTTGGGCCGGTCCGCCTGATCGCCACAGACGTCGGGATCGACGTTCTCTGTGCCACGGAGGCGAAGCGGCCTGTTGTCGAGTCGTTGAGGGCAGCCGGGGCGGAGTCAGTGAGCGAGGCGGCAGCCGAGATCGTCCGCGTGGAGCACGGTAGTCCCCGCTTCGGCGTCGACATCGACGAGAGCACAATCCCTCAGGAGGCCGGTCTCAACGAGCGCGCGGTCAGCTTTGCGAAGGGGTGTTATGTGGGCCAGGAGACGGTTGCCCGTCTCTACTACAAGGGCAGACCCAACCGACGTCTGCGAGGGCTGTACCTGCCGGCTGAGCCGCATCCGCAGACCGAGCCGGGCACAGAGCTGAAGCTAGGCGACCGGCTGGTTGGTCACGTCGGAAGCTCAGTCGTTTCCCCTACTTTGGGCCGAATCGGATTGGCCTTGCTGCGCCGCGAGGCCGAGCCGCGTGCGACCCTGACAGTGGGCGTGAGCGGCGCCACGGCCACTGTCGTCGAGCTGCCGTTCCAGTAGGCTTCCCCGGCCCCGACAAGACGACTACAGACGAGGTTCAAAGCGCCGTGGCAATCGATCTTCAGCAGGTATCTAAGGTGGACGCGCAGCCCGGTGAGCTGCCGCACACGATGGCCGCCTGGGTCATCCGCGAGGAGCGCCAGGGCGAGCCGAAGGACGCCTTCCAGCTGGAGGAGATCGAGGTCCCCGAGCCCGCCGCCTTCGAGGTGATCGTGCGGGTGATGGCGGCCGGGGTCAACTACAACAACGTGTGGGCCGCGCTGGGCAAGCCGGTGTCGGTCATGAAGTACGGCGACCACCCCGAGTACGGCCACCACATCGGCGGCTCGGACGCCTCCGGCGTCGTCTGGAAGGTTGGGCCCGGCGTGACGCGTTGGAAGCCCGGCGACGAGGTCGTCGTGCACTGCAACCAAGCCTCCTACGAGGACCCCGAGGTGCACGGCCTGGACCCGATGGCTGCCCCCTCGCAGAAGATCTGGGGCTACGAGACGACCTGGGGATCCTTTGCCCAGTTCACCAAGGTGCAGGCCCAGCAGCTGCTGCCCAAGCCGAAGGCACTGAGTTGGTCGGAGGCCGCCTCCTACGGGCTCGTGTACTTCACCGCCTACCGCATGCTGATCTCCCGCTGCAAGCTGCAGGCGGGCCAGAAGGTGCTGATCTGGGGAGCAGCCGGCGGCCTGGGCGTGTTCGCCACCCAGCTGTGCGCGGCCGCCGGCGCGTACTGCGTCGGCGTCGTCTCCTCCGCCGAGAAGGGGGAGCTGGTCAAGCGGCTGGGGGCCGTCGACTACATCGACCGCGCCGAGTTCGCCGGCATGATGCGCAAGGGCGGCGAGACCCCCGAAGAGGAGAAGGCCCGCTTCCTCGCCTCGCGCGAGTTCGCCAAGCGCGTCAAGCAGCTGCTCGGCGACGCTCCCGACATCGTCTTCGAGCACGTTGGCCAGGCCACGTTCCCGACCTCGGTGTTCACCGTCAAGCCGTTCGGCAAGGTCGTGATCTGCGCCGGCACGACCGGCTACAACCTCGACTTCGACGTGCGCTACCTGTGGATGAAGCAGAAGGAGATCCTCGGCTCGCACTTCGCCAACGCGTACGAGTGCATGAAGGCCAACGAGCTGATCGAGTCGGGCCAGATCCGCCCGGTGCTGTGGCGCACGCTCGGTTTCGAGGGCGTCGCCGAAGCGCATCAGCTGATGCTCGAAAACAAGCACCTGGGCAAGATCTCGATCCTGGTCGGCGCCGAGTCCGACGACGAGGGCAAGACGGCCGATGGCCCCGGCGCGATACATGCGGAGGTCGGCGGCTGATGAGCGCGATTCGACGACTCACGAGAATCCGGAGGTGAAAGACTGATGGCCGGCATGGTGATCGTCCCCTGGTACGCGACGGGCTTTCGCTCCGACGGGCTGGAAGCGGCCCTCAACGAGCTAGCCCCAACCGCGCTGCGCTACGGCGCCACCTCCTACGCCGTATACCGCTCGCGTGACGACCGCTACCGCTTCCAGCAGATCGCCCACTTCGAGGAGCACCTGGACTGGGAACGCTTCTGGGACGGGCCGGAGATGACTGAGTTCCGGGTCCGCCACTCCAGCTGGTACCAGGTGCCGGTGCTCTACGGCTGGTGGGACGTCACGGTCTCTGGCGGGATCGACACGGGCGAGCACCAGGCCGCCACTAAGAGCGCCAACGGGCAGACGAACGGCGCCGCCGTGAGCGACGCCGCCTGAGAACCTGTCTCAAAACCTGCGGCGCCCCGGGATGCGTCCCTGGACACGGCGCTGGATCGCCACGTGACGTCTTGCACGTACCACCAGTACGCGCTGCGACATCCCGCGACGACTAGCTTGGTCCATGAACGCATGCGGACGCACCGCAGGTTCTGAGACAGGTTCTGAGATCGCGCTCGTTGGCCGTCGTCGCGACGATGCAGGGGCGCGACGGCGTCACGGTGTGACCGGAGTGACGGAGTTTTCCATCAGGTCCGTCACCCACACCGCGCCGAATCTCACCGCGATTGCGTTCGGTTCCCTGCCCAGTTTGACTTCGGCCCGCTTACGATACGCCGTGCCATTCCAGGCGATCCACGTCACAGAGCCTCCGTTGTTGGCGACCCAGATCCCAGTGAGCGCTCCGCTACCCGATACGGTTACGCCCGTCGGTTTGACGCCGACCGGCAGCGTTTCGGTCACCTGCTCCCGCCCTCCGCGCGGAGAGATGAGACTGATGGTGTTCTGATCCGGGTTGGTCACCCAGACGGCGCGATCGTCCACGGCGATGCCTCTGACGCTGCGTCCAACGGCGATGTGTTCGGTGACCGTTCCGGCGTTCGGGTCGATGCGCGCGACTTTCCCGTCGCCCCGGCTTGCAACCCACACCGAGCCCTGGCCCACGGCAATGCCGCTCGGCTGGTCTCCCGCTTCTGCGATGACTTCACGCGGCGAGGAGCCTTCGCTGTTGACCGAGGCGAGGTCTATTCGGCTCACGGTTCCGTCCGCGGAGTTCGCCACCCACGCCGACTTGAATCCCAACACGATCGCATTCGGCTTGCTCCCAACGCGATATCGCTTCACCACGCGATCTTCGTGATAGGGATCGAGCACGACGACCTGGTCACTTGCGTTGCGCACAACCCACACGTACCCATCGCGATCGACCGCGACCCCGTTCGGGCTGTCGCCCAGGTGCAGCTCATGCGACTTGCCGCCGCTGGCGTCGATCGAGCTGAGGTACCCCGTGTTCAGGCTGGTAACCCACACTCGATTGGCCCCCGTCGCTATCCCCACGGGGGTCTGCTTGACGGGTATTGGGCGTCCGACGCTCAAGCCTGAGTGACTCGAGAACGTGCCCGTGAGCGCGAGCACGAGCGCCACGACAGCGGCGAGCACCGCCACCGCGGCCGCGAACCGCCGGCGCGGGAACGGCCGTCCTTTCGGTCCACCGCTTGACTCGACGTTTGCGACTACGCCGGCGGGGAGCCCGAGTGTCGAAGCCTCCCGATCGCGTGTTAGCTCGTCTCCCTGTTCGCCTGCTACCTCGTCCCGCTGCTTGCCCGCCGTCGCATCGGCCCCCAACGTCGCATCCGTCCCCGAGCTTGATTCAGTAACCGGCTCGGGGCGCTTCGTGTTGGTCCAGTCGACCTCGAACAGCTGCCCGTCGTCGACGCTAGTGGACAGCACGGGCGTGGCCCACTCCAGGCCGTGGCCATCAGCGAACATGCCGCGACGAGCGTCGCCGAGCGCCTCGTCGATCGGGTTGCCCCGCGCAAGCGAGGCGTAGAAGTGCTCGGCGAACGCCACCGCCGCTTCGTCGCTGATCTCGAACTGCATGGCGATCACGGCCGGCAGGCCGTAGCGCATCAGCGTCGCGGCGATCCCGCTCGAGTCCAGCGCCACGCGGGCGCCCTCGCATGCGTTGATAACGGCCAGGCGCAGCGTGTGCTGGTCGGCGAGGATCGTCCCGAGCTCGACTCCGGTGACGCGGTGACTGCGACCGGCGCGCCCCTCGAACAACAGCACGCCGTCTTCGGCCTGCTCATCGAAGTCGCCGTGGCCGATGAAGTGGAAGATGTGGTAGTCGCCTTCGTTCAGCCGCCTCAGCAGCCCGCCAAGGGTCGCCTCGGCGACCCAATCGATCTCCAAGATGCCGCGCTCGATCAGCGTGCGGCAGGCGTCGGTCAGGTGCTCTCGCTCCCGCTCAGCATCGAGCGGCGGCACGTCCCCGGGGCTGCTCACCATCCCAAGGATGCGCATCGGAGGGCACATCGGCAGCGGCTGCGGGCGCGCGGTCATGTCGACGTAGCGCAGCACCGGCGTATAGGAGGAGGTGGAGACGAACCTCGTCGAGTCGCACAGCAGCTCCCAGGGCACGTTCTGTAGTCCCCGCGCACCCTCCAGCTGGAGCATCATCCGCAGCCCCTCATCGTTGCGGCGAGTCTGGGAGAGCGCGTCGTCGAGCACTCTGCTCGCCGTGTCCTGAAAAACCAGCCCGAACAGCCGCTCGCCGAACGCTCGCGCCTGCGCAGACTCGTCGCTTTCGATCCGCCTGCGGGCCGAGCGCGGACGGCCGACCACGGCCGCGAGCGCGTCGTGCTCGACATCTTCGAACGGCAGCTCGAACTCGGCCTTGCCCTCGCCGTGCGGCCAGGAGACGATCGCCTTGTAGCGGTCGCCGTGCAGCGCCTCGATCCTCACCTTCAGAGTGCGGTAGCCGTTCACGGCGATGCCTCCTGCGGGCGCTGCCAGCGCACGAGCACGCGGAAGTTGGCCTCCGCTCCCGCCTTGGCAACGACCATCCCGGCTTCGCCGGTGAGCTTCAATCCCAGCTCCACCTCGATCCCGGCCAGCTCTGGCGAGACGCTCCGCAGCTTGTCGAGCACCTCATGCAGGGCGGGAGCGATGGCGCCTAGACTCTGCTCGAGCGTCTGGCCGCCACGCGTGACCAGCTCCGCTCCGCGGTCGTCACCACCGCCACCGCGCATCGTGCGCGCGCCGTCGGCATCGTCCACCTCAACCGTGATCGATCCGCCCGAGGCGAGCGGAACCTCGACCAAGCGGCTCATCCTAAGCACCGCCTTTCAGGTCAGCAATCCTTGATGCGCAATCAGTTCTGACTGCTGGACTCTACAGCAACAGCCTCTCTGAAACCTGCGCCTCATCGGCGATCGCATCGGCGATCACGTGGCCGGTCAGCCGCCCAGGCTTCGGACCGCCGCCGCCACCGCGGCCGGGTGCGTGTAGGGAGCCATATGGCCACCCGGCACAATCTGCAGCCGCGCGCCACGGACGCTGGCAGCGATGCTCCTGCCGCACTGCGGCTTGACCAGCTTGTCCTGCGCTCCCTGAATCACGACCGTTGACGCATGCAGGCCCGTAAGAGCGCGAGTAACCCCGTCGATTTCTTTGTCCGCGGCCAGGATCTCGCCCGCATAGGCCTCGAGGTTGCCGTGCTTGAGCGTGATCGCGAGCACGCGGTGGCGGTGGCGCTGGTTGACCGGCGCCGGATAGAAGGCTTCTTTCTCCTCCGGTTCGGATGAGAAAGTCCGCACCAGCTGCGAGAAGGTCACGTCGGCGACCTGCGCGATCACCGGCAGCTCGACCGCCTGGATGAAGCGCGCCTGCGCGTGCGTGAGGGCGCTGTCGTGGCGCGGGCAGATGCCCGCCGCCGCGTCCACCAGCACCAGCCCGCGCACAGCGCCCGGGTGGCGCTCGGCGTAGCCGAGCGAGATCGTGCCCCCGTAGGAGTGACCGACCAGGATCGGACGACCGAGGTGCAGCCTTTCGATCAGTTCGCTGACGGCCTGCAGCTGCCTAGTGAACGGGAAGTAGCCGCCACTCGAGAAGCCGTAGCCGGGCCGGTCGATCGCGACCGTGCGATGGCCGCGGATCAGCGGCGTGACGTCTTCGAAGTCTTCGGCAGTACCGGGCAAGCCGTGGATCAGCAGCACCGCCGGTTCGGCGCCCGGCCGTTCCAGGTAGCGGACGCGCACGCCGCCGGAGAGAGTGACGAAGCTGCCCGTCGCCCGCGGGGTTGCGGGCAGTCGACCGACGGTCCAGTTGAGCACGACGACGATCGCCGCTAGCGCGAGCAGGCCCCACAACAGGATCTTGCGAATCGATGGCCGCGTGCGCGTCACGCGGCGGAGACTATAGAAAGGACATCTGGTACGGATTATCCGTACCAAATGGTACGCTTATCCCGTACCGTTTACTTCTATGCCCAATCCGTTCATCTACGATCGGCCACTGCCGCCGAAGGACCTCATCGACCGCGACTATGAGCTGGAGCTGCTTGTCGCGCTCGCCGATGCAGGGCAATCGGCCCGGCTGACCGGGCCACGCCGGTACGGCAAGACGACCCTGATCGGACGCCTTGGGCAGACGATGAGGGACGATCACGACTTCGCGGTGGCTTACGTCGACCTTTCCAGGGTGACCGGCGTGGAAGATGTCGTACAACGCATCGAATCGGCCTACGACGAGGCCTTCACGGGAGGACTACGCCGCGCATGGCACGCGGTGCGACGCCGCACCGAACCGAGCGCGACTCTGGGCTTACCCGGCGTGGCAAGTGTGGGTCTGGCGCCCTCGATCGCCCACGCGGACTCGCTCGCCCGGCTGCACGGGCTGCTCGAGGCACCGCGACGCCTGCACGAACGGACCGGAGGCCGCTGTCTAATCGTCTACGACGAGTTCCACGAGATGCTCACCGCACAGCCGGACCTCGACGGCGTCTTGCGAAGCCACATCCAGCATCACTCGGGGGCCGCCTCCTATCTGTTCGCCGGCAGCCACGCGGGCATGATGGACGCCCTGTTCGGAGACCGCCGCCGCCCGCTCTTCGAGCAGGCCCGCGCGGTGAGGGTCGGGCCGCTCATGTCAGCCGACATCGCCGACCACGTCGAAGCCCGCTTCTCGGCGAAGATCCGCGCCTGTGAGCCGCGCATCCCGGATGCGCTCGCCGGCCTCGCGTGCGGTCACCCACAGCGAGCGATGATGATCGCTCACTTCCTTTGGGAGCAGTCGCAGGACGGAACGGCCGTCGGCGACTTGCAGCTTCGGGCCGCCCAGGTCGCCGCGCTCACCGAGGCATCGGACGGTCTGCAGCGAACCTGGGACTCGCTCTCGACCAATCAGCGCAGGCTCGTGAGGGTGCTGGCCAGCGGCCAATCGCACCCGCTTCGAGCGGCGGCCCTCGCGCAGGCCGGGATGCCCAAGAGCTCGATGGTCGACGCCCGCGACCAGCTCGCCGCCCAGGGAGACCTATTCGTACACCCAGGTGGACGCGTCGAGCTCACCGACCCGTTTCTCTCCGCTTGGGCGCTGCGCGGCAACCCGGAGTAAGCCTTAGCACCGCTCCAGCGGAGCCATCGTCAGCCCGGCCCCCTTGAGCAGCTCCCAATAGTGCTCGGCCGGCTCCTTGTGGCCGGCAAACACGATCGCCTGGCCGGCGTTGTGGATCATGTTGGCGATCTCGTGGCCGCGCTCGATCGTGACACCCGGGATGAAACGGGCGAGCGTGCGGGCGACGTGGTCGAAGGTGTTGTGATCGTCGTTGCGGACGATCACGCGCCAGGACCCGTCCATGCCGGTGCCGGGCCCGCCCGTGCGGGGAAGCTCGATGGTCTCGGTCATCGCGCAGTCAGGATAAGACCTCTCCCCGTCTGGCAAGGTGCGCACACCGCCTGCAAACCGGCGTCCGCGAGCGTGAGACGCGACACGCGCCCGCCGCGCGGGTCCCGCGACCATACAATTGACACCATGAGCGACGACCGAGAAGACGTGCGCCTGCCCGAGCCCGACCGGCCCTGGATGATGCGCACCTACGCGGGGCACTCGACCGCGAAGGCCTCCAACGAGCTGTACCGGCGCAACCTCGCCAAGGGCCAGACCGGTCTGTCGATCGCCTTCGACCTGCCCACGCAGACCGGCTACGACCCCGACGACGAGCTGGCGCGCGGCGAGGTCGGCAAGGTCGGCGTGCCGGTCAGCCACCGCGGCGACATGGAAGCGTTGATGGAGGGGATCCCGCTGGGCGAGATGAACACGTCGATGACGATCAACGCCACCGCCGCCTGGCTGCTGGCGCTCTACATCGTCGCGGCCGAAAATCAGGACCCACCCACCCCGCAGTCCCAGCTGCAGGGGACCACCCAGAACGACATCGTCAAGGAGTTCCTCGCCCGCGGCACCTACGCCTTTCCCCCCGCGCCGTCGATGCGGTTGATCGCCGACATGATCGCCTACACGGTCGAGCACGTGCCGAAGTGGAACCCGATCAACATCTGCTCCTACCACCTGCAGGAGGCTGGGGCCACCCCCGTGCAGGAGATCGCCTACGCGATGAGCAACGCGATCGCCGTCCTGGACGCCACGCGTGAGCGTCTGCGGACCCCACCCACCTCGAGCCCCCAGTCCGGCCAGGCCAGGCCGGGGGAGCCATCCGACCGGGCACAAACGCTGATGGGCGAGGTGTTCGGGCGCATCTCCTTCTTCGTCAACGCCGGCGTGCGCTTCGTCGAGGAGCACGCCAAGCTGCGCGCGATGTCGATCCTGTGGGAGCAGATCGGGCGCGAGCGCTACGGCGTGCAGAGCGAGCGACACCTGCGCTTCCGCTACGGCGTGCAGGTCAACTCGCTCGGGCTGACCGAGGCTCAGCCCGAGAACAACGTGCAGCGGATCGTGCTGGAGGCGCTCGCCGTCACGCTCGGGCGCGACACGCGCGCACGCGCTATCCAGCTGCCCGCCTGGAACGAGGCGCTGGGACTGCCGCGGCCGTGGGACCAGCAGTGGTCGTTGCGCATCCAGCAGGTGCTCGCCTATGAGACCGACATCCTCGAGTACCCGGACCTCTTCGAGGGCTCGAAGGTGATGGAAGGGCTGGTGGAGGATCTGCTCGCCGGGGCGCGCGAGGAGATGGCGAAGGTCGCCGAGCACGGCGGCGCCGTGCGGGCCGTCCCCTACATGAAGGCGGCGCTGGTTGACTCTCACCGCGAGCGGATCCGCCGGATCGAGGCGGGTGAGCAGGTGGTGGTAGGGCAGAACCGCTTCACCGAGACCGAGGACTCGCCGCTCACAGCCGCATCCGGACCCACCCACCCGATCCTCGTGGTCGACGCCGCCGTCGAGGCCGAGCAGATCGCTGCGATCCGGCGCTGGCGCTCCGAGCGCGACCAGAAAGCCGTGGACACGGCGCTCGCCGCGCTGGCCCGGATGGCGGCCTGCGAGGACACGAGCGAGAGCCTGATGGTTCCCACCATCGCCGCCGCCCGCGCCGGCGCCACCACCGGCGAGTGGGCGGCGACCCTGCGCGACGTGTTCGGCAGCTACCGGGCGCCTACCGGCGTCGGCGAGGCGGTCGCCGCGCCTGCCGACGAGGAGCTGGCCGAACTACGCGAGCAGGTCGCCCAGCTGCAGGAGAAGCTTGGCCGCCGCCCCAAGATCCTGGTCGGCAAGCCCGGACTGGACGGGCACTCAAACGGCGCCGAGCAGATCGCCGTGCGCGCTCGCGACTCCGGCATGGACGTCGTCTACGAAGGCATCCGTCTCACCCCTGCGCAGATCGCCGCCTCTGCCCTGCAGGAGGGCGTGCACGTGATCGGGCTGTCGATCCTCTCCGGCTCGCACCGCGAGCTGATCCCGGCGGTGATGGCCGCCCTTCGCGAGAGCGGGGTCGACGTACCCGTGGTGGTCGGCGGCATCATCCCCGACCAGGATGTCGAGGCGCTGAGGCACGCCGGCGTGGCGGCCGTATACACGCCGAAGGACTTCGACATCACGCGCATCATGCGCGACGTCGTGCAGCTCGTCGGCGAGCGCGCAGACGTGCCCACAGCCGCGTAGCCAATCCGTCCACGGTCCGTCTACACTCTGTGTATGGCGGTCGCTGACAAGACCTACAGTTTCCGGGCGCCGAGTGAGCTCGGCGAGCGACTCAAGCGGGCACGCGAGAGCTTCGACGTAGCCACGCACGACACCGAACTGTCTGCGCATCTCGGAAACGAGTTCGAGCTGGCACTGCTTCGACGCCTGCGCAAGCTCGCTCCGGACACCACAGACGGCGTGCTCGTGCGGGCGATCGTCGAGGCCTTCGTAGCGGCGGCCGATCGCGTACGTCACGAAGAGGAGCTGATGGCCGAGTTCGAAGCGTTCGACCGCGAGGACGTGGAGGGACCCGCGTGGCGGCGCGGCGCTCTGCGTCTGACGGGCGAACGTATCGCCGCCGAAGAGGGTTGACGTGTACCGCCGCGGCGCGGTCTGGATGGCGGATCTGCCGGATGTCGGCCGCAAGCCGGCGGTGATCGTCTCCTCCAGGCTGGTGACGCTGAAGCTGAACCCCATAGTCGCCCGCATCACGAGCGTGGCGCGGGAGCGAACGATCGAGACGGTCGTCCCACTAGATCACGGCGAGGTCGAGGGACTGCCGAACGCCAGCTTCATCCTGGGCCACGACATCTACACGCTCTCCGAGGGCGGCCTTGTCAAGCACCTGGGCTGGCTGCAATCGGATCGCATGATGCAGGTCGAGGAGGCCGTGCTGACAGCGCTCGGCGTCGAACCCTCATGACGGGCGCAGACCTCGGTCGGCGCCTGCGCGAGCGCGACCTGCTGGCCGCCCCGGCCGCGCTGAACCTGCTGGAGAGCAGCGCACCCGGCGACCGCGAGCAGGCCAGGGCGCTGCTGCGACAGGTCTGCCCCGCCAAGCTCGGCGGCGAGGCCGCCGGGCATATCGTCGGGGTGACCGGACCGCCGGGCGCGGGCAAGTCGACGCTACTCTCCGCCCTGCTCCACGGCTGGCGCGCGGCTGGCAGGACGGTGGCGATGCTGGCCGTGGATCCCAGCTCGCGGCGCTCGGGCGGCTCGCTGCTCGGCGACCGCGCTCGGATCGAGTTCGACGCCTCCGACAAGGGGGTGTTGATCCGCTCGACCGCCGCCGGCGAGCGCCTCGGCGGCCTCGCCCCCGCCACCCGTACGGCCGCGCAGGCGCTCGCCGCCGCCTTCGACGTCGTCGTGATCGAGACAGTCGGCGTCGGCCAGGCCGAGACCGAGGTGGCCGACGTCGCTGACACCGTCGCCGTCGTAGTACAGCCGGGTAGCGGCGACGTACTGCAGTTCCTGAAGTCCGGGATCATGGAGACTCCAGACGTGCTCGTCGTCACCAAGGCCGACCTCGGCGACATCGCGCTCGCCACGCGGCGCGATCTGACCGCCGCGCTGCGCTCGCTCGGCGCGCGCGAGACCAAGATCGTCTCGGTCTGCTCGCTGCCCCCCACGCAGGGCATCGAGGATCTCATCGCCGCGTTGGAGGAGCACCGCGACCGCGTGAATGTCGACGAGCGCCGCGCGCGCGCGCGTAGAAACGGCGCGCTGCTCGACTTCGTCGGCGAGCACGGCGAGCGCGGGCTGCGCGCGCTCGGTGGCCGGCGCGCGGCCGAGGGACTGTTGGCGGCGCAGGACTCCGCCCTTGACGAGCAGGGCCTCGTCGCAGCACTGGAGCAGGCGGTGCGGGATCGCCAGGAGCGGCCATGACCCGCGCCCGCTGGGATCGCGAGGAGCGGTCATGACTGGTGTGCGCTGGGATCTGTTGATCATGTTCGGCGCGTTCGTGCTCGCGAGCGCCCTGGCCGGCGCACTCGGAGCGGCGAACCTCGGTACCGCGCTCGCCTTCGGGCAGATCGGCTTCGCGATCAGCGTCGTGTACGTGATGGTCAAGCGATGATCTTGCTGCTCGGATTCGCGGTTCTCGCCGGCGCCGGCACGGCGCTCTCGCCGTGCGTGCTGCCGGTCCTGCCGGCCCTGCTCTCGGCCGGCGGCGTCGGCGGCAAGCGCAGACCGCTCGGCGTGGTGATCGGTCTGACGATCACGTTCACCGTGACGATCGTCGGAGTCGCCGACGTAGTGGGTGGCGTCGGTCTCGGCTCCGACCCGTTGCGCTACATCGCGATCGCCGTGCTGCTGCTGGCTGGACTGGTGCTGCTGGTGCCAGCGGTCGGCGACCGGGTGGAGGCCAGGATGTCGCGGATCGCCGCGCTCGGGGCCGGCGGGGCCCGACGAGGCGGCGACGGGTTTCGCTCCGGACTGCTCGTCGGCGGCGCGCTCGGCTTCGTCTACACGCCCTGCGCCGGCCCGATCCTCGCGGCCGTCATCTCTGTCAGCGCCGCCAGCGGGCGCAGCGTGGCGGTCGCGATCGCCTACTCGCTCGGCAGCGCTGCGGTGCTGCTGGCGCTGACGCTCGGCGGGCGCACGCTGTTCGACCGAGTACGGGCGGCTGGGCGCGGGCCGGCGCTGCAACGCACGCTCGGCGCGGTGCTGGTGATCACTGCGGTGGCCATGATCGCCGGCGCGGACGTGAGCTTCGACCAGTACGTGGCCGAACACATCCCGGAAGTCAACCTCACTGCCGGGCTCGAGAAATCCAAGGCTGTCGAGTCGCGCCTGCACGAGATCACAGGGCACGAAGCCAAGTACGCACAGAGCGGCGGCAAAGCGGCCGTCGCCGCCAAGAACGCCAGCGACGCGACACTGCTGGCCGACGCGCACGGGCTGAAGGATCTAGGCGAAGCTCCGGAATTTCGCGAAACCGGGCGCTGGTTCAACACGCTGGGCGACCGACCTCTGACGCTCGCCTCGCTGCGCGGGCGCATCGTGCTGGTGGACTTCTGGACCTACACCTGCATCAACTGCATCCGCACGCTGCCCTACCTGAAGGCGTGGGACGCCACCTACCGCAGCAGGGGGCTGACGATCGTCGGCGTGCACACGCCCGAGTTCGCCTTCGAGCACGAAGCCGGCAACGTGCAGAGCGCGATCGAGCGCTTCGGGCTTCGCTACCCGGTCGCCCAGGACAACCAAATGGGGACCTGGAACGCCTATGGCAACCAGTACTGGCCCGCCGACTACCTGATCGACGCCAAGGGGCACGTCCGCTACGCCGCCGCCGGCGAGGGCGACTATGCGCAGACCGAGACGGCAATCAGGGCACTGCTGGCCGAAGCCGGTCACGAAGTCGGAGGGATGAGCCGTCCCACCGGGGTGATCGTGCCAAGCGAAGTCGCGACGCCCGAGACCTACCTCGGCACCGCGCGCGCGCAGGGGTGGCGCGACGGGCCGCATGCGGGCACGCACTACTACGGCGCCGCACCGCCCGCGCAGCTCTCCCTCAACGAATTCGCCTTCAGCGGCACGTGGAACATCGCCGACCAGCCGGCCACAGCGCTCAGCGGCGCCGGCATAGACGCCGAGTTCGAGGCCAAAAACGTCTATCTGGTGCTCAGCTCGCAGGGCGAAGCGCCGCGGACGGTCCAGGTCCTTCTCGACGGCAGGCCGATCGCCGCCAAGGACGCCGGCGCGGACGTGCACGACGGAGCGGTCACGGTGCGCGCTCAGCGGCTGTACTCGCTCGTCTCGTTGCCGACCGACGAACAGCGCCGCCTGTCGCTGCGCTTCGCGCCCGGCGTGTCCGGCTACGCGTTCACGTTCGGTTGAGCCCCGCCCGCCCGTGGCCGAGCGGCGCGTCGCCCGAACCGTTCTCTCTCCGATTGAGCCCGGCAGCCGGCGACCGTTTGTGACGAGCCGTCCGGGCGCGCTCGCGACAGGCATACAATGAGCGCCATGGAGGGTCCGGCTCCCGAGACCACAGCTCGCGCTTGGCTGCGCTGCTACCGCTGCTGGTCACAGAACCTAGAGGTGCAGGTGCACTACGAGGGGATCCACAAGATCGACCCCGACACCGGCGAGCGCTCGGAAGTCGTCGACGAGCTGCAGGAGGCGGTCGTGCAGTGCCTGGACTGCATGCACGACCAGCCCCACCTGGGATTCGCAAACGGGCGCGTAGAGCCGATCGAGGACCGCTGGGAACGGATGATCGCCGGCACGCCCTGGGTCGCCTCCTGCACCGTGACGGTCGACTCCGACGACGTCGAGATCTGCTCGGGACCGGAGGCCGGCGACGCGCTCTCCTATGCCGCCTTCGGCGAGTATGGGGTCAGGGAGTTCTTTACGCACGTGCGCTTCCACAAGCACGAAGAGGACCAGATCGTCGTGCACCTGCTCGTCGAGCTGTACGCGCGCTCGCTGGAGGAGGCGACCGAGGTGCTCGAGTCGGCGGCGCGTGGCGCGCTTACGATCACCTCGCTGGCCGAGGAGTCGCGGCCGCCCGCCTCCGCGGGCGAAACACACGACGCGCACGAGTAGCGGAGCGCCGCACGCCGCTGGGCCGTCGGCAGCGCGTATCACTCGCCTGTCGACGGCGCGCGCCGTCATCATCTGAAGCGATGGGAGTGCTCGCCGCGAAGATCGTGCTTGCCCCAGCCTTCGTGGTGGGCGCGTCCGTCGCCGCGCGCCGTTACGGAGTGCGGATCGGCGGGCTGGTCGGTGGGCTGCCAGTCGTGGCCGGACCAATCCTGCTCGTGTTCGCGCTCGACCACGGCCGCGCGTTCGCGGCGGGCGCATCGGCCGCGACACTGCTTGGGATCGTGTCGCTGATGGCGTTCATCGTCGTCTATGCGCGACTGGCCGGCAAAGCCCACTGGGGGGCCAGTCTCATATGGGGATGGGGTGCGTTCTTTGCCATGACAGCGGCGCTCAGCGCATTTTCCGCGCCGGCCGAGATAACGCTCGCGTGCGTGCTGGCGGCCATAGGGCTTGCCCTGGTTGCACTGCCGCGCCCGGACGGCGATCTGCTGAGCACGGCCAGCCCACCCAGCTGGGATCTTCCGCTACGGGGTCTGAGCGCGCTCGCGTTGGTGCTCGTGCTGACCGCACTGGCCGGTCAGCTCGGCGCCAAACTGAGCGGGCTGCTGGCGCCGTTCCCGGTGATCGCAAGCGTGCTGGCCGTGTTCACGCACGCCCAGCATGGCGAGCAGGATCTGCTGCGGATCATGCGCGGCTTCGTCATCGGCCTGGTCGCCTACGCCCTATTCTGCTTTGCGCTGGCCGAAGGGTTGCGCTCGCTTTCAATTGCCGCCAGCTTTGCGCTGGCCGTCGCCGTGGCGCTCGTCACGCAGTCAATCGCGCTGGCGCTCACCTGGCGCCGGCGCAAGCCGGATGCCGTGACCGCGAACGACTGGGCGGTCACGAGCGAGACCGATGCGGCGCGCGCGGCCGAGCCAGTCTGAGAGAACGGGACTGAGAACCTGGAAAGTTAGGCCGACAGGCGCTGCTCGAGCGCCTCTAGCTGCTCGTGCAGCTCACGCGGCAGGCGGTCGAACTTGCCGAGGTGCTCGTGGAAGTGCGGCAGCTGCGCCTTCCACTCCCCCACGTCTACGCGCAACAGCTCGGCGATGTCCTCGTCAGACACGTCCACACCGGAGGTGTCGAGCCCGTCCGGTCCGACCGGGGGCATGTGCCCGATCGGCGTCTGCACAGCCGCGCCATGACCGGCACAGCGCGCGAACACCCACGCCAGCACGCGCGAGTTCTCGCCGTAGCCCGGCCACAGGAAGCGGCCGGAGGCGTCCTTGCGAAACCAGTTGACGTAGAAGATCTTCGGCAGCTTCTGCGCGTCCGCCTCGCGGCCGATCTTCAGCCAGTGAGCGAAGTAGTCGGCCATGTTGTAGCCGCAGAACGGGAGCATCGCGAACGGGTCGAAGCGCAGCTCGCCGACCGTACCCGCCGCCGCCGCCGTCTTCTCCGAGCCCATCGTCGCGCCGAGAAAGACGCCGTGCTCCCAGTCGAATGCCTCTGTCACCAGCGGGACGACCGTCGAGCGGCGGCCACCGAACAGGATCGCCGAGATCGGCACCCCGGCCGGGTCCTCCCACTCGGCAGCTATCGCCGGGTCCTGGGCGGCGGGAACGGTGAAGCGCGCGTTGGGATGGGCCGCCGGCGTGTCGGAGTCGGGCGTCCAGTCGTTGCCGCGCCAGTCGGTCAGGTGCACCGGGGTCTCGTCTGTGAGGCCCTCCCACCAGACATCGCCGTCGTCGGTCAGCGCGCAGTTGGTGAAGATCGTGTTCGACTCGATCGTGCGGATCGCGTTGGGGTTGGTGTGCTTGCCGGTGCCGGGGGCGACGCCGAAGAAGCCGGCCTCGGGATTGATCGCGTACAGGCGGCCGCCCTCGCCGAACTTCATCCAGGCGATGTCGTCGCCGATCGTCTCGACCTCCCAGCCCTCCAGCGTCGGGATCAGCATCGCCAGGTTGGTCTTGCCGCAGGCGGACGGGAACGCGGCCGCGATGTACTTGACCTCCTTCTCCGGCGATGTCAGCTTGAGGATCAGCATGTGCTCGGCCATCCAGCCCTCGTCGCGTGCCATGACCGAGGCGATCCGCAGCGCGAAGCACTTCTTGCCGAGCAGCGCGTTGCCGCCGTAGCCGGAGCCGTAGGAGGTGATCTCGCGCGTCGCCGGGAAGTGGACGATGTACTTGTTCTCGGCGTTGCAGGGCCAGGGCACGTCTTCGATGCCGTCGTTGAGGGGCATACCGACGGAGTGCAGACAGGGGATGAACTCGCCTTCGGAGCCAAGCGCATCCAGCGCACGCGAGCCCATGCGGGTCATGATCCGCATCGAGACGGCCACATAGGGCGAGTCGGTCAGCTGCACGCCGATCTGGCTCTTGTCCGAGCCGATCGGGCCCATCGAGAAGGGCACGACGTACATCGTGCGACCGTGCATGCAGCCGGCGAACAGCTCCCTGAGCGCTTCCTTCATCTCTTCGGGGTCGCACCAGTTGTTGGTCGGGCCGGCTTCGGCCTCGGTCGGTGAGCAGATGAACGTGCGGTCCTCGACGCGCGCCACGTCGCCGGGGTCGGAGAAGCCGATGTAGGAATTGGGGCGCTTGGCGTCCGCCAGTCGCGTGAAGGTGCCGGCGTCGATCAAGACCTGGCAGAGCCGGTCGTACTCCTCCGCCGAGCCGTCGCACCACTGGACAGCCACCGGCTCGCACAGCTCGACGATGTCCTCGACCCACGCCAGCAGGCGCTTGTTGTTCGTGTTGGGGGCGGCGGTGGCTGTGGTCTCCATGACGTGCGAGCGGCTCCTCAGTGTCGCGTTGACCCCGCGCCGGCGGCAGCGCCGCGCCAAATGGCACCGGGAACTGAAAAAACGCCCGTGAGGGGCGCATACTTGCAGCCTATCGCACGGCGCGGAGACCTTCCAACGAGGTGCGCGGTGGTGTCCCTACGCGCCGGGCGCTGGCTGGAGCGCGCCGCGGGAGCGTGCCTACTCGACGTTACCCTCAGCGCCGGGGCCGCCGGGCGAGCGGCGCGGGACCAGCACCAGGCGCTTGAACTCCGCGACCAAGACGCCGTCCTGGTTGTAGACGCGAGTGTGCACCTTGACCGTCCCGCGGTCGGGCTTTGACTGCGACTCGCGCTTCTCGAGCACCTCCGACTCGCAGAACAGCGTGTCGCCGTGGAACACCGGCGCCGGATGCTTGAGCTCTTCGGTGGCGAGGTTGGCGATCGCCTTGCCGGAGACGTCCGAGACCGACATGCCGAGCGCCAGCGAGTAGACGAGCGGACCGACGACGACGTTGCGGCCCTGCTGAGATTTGGACGCGTACACGTCATTGATGTGCAGCGGGTGGTGATTCATCGTGATCAGGCAGAACAGGTGGTCGTCGGCCTCGGTGACGGTCTTGGCCGGCCAGTGCTTGTAGGTGGCACCGAGCTCGAACTCCTCCAGGTAGCGGCCGTAGGGGTGTGCGCCGGAAGCCTCGCGGGCTGCCTGCTCGGTCTCGACGGCGGGGACGACGGCGGGGGCGTTGCTCATGGGCGCGATTGGTCTCCTGTGGTGCGAGGTGGGCGTTTGAACCTGGGGAGAACTCTAGTGCGGACCAACCCGATAGCGTTCAGAGCTGCACTTCAACCCGGCGCCACCGGCGCGCCGGCGACCAGGAGAGACCTTTGCGCAACCCCCGAGCCTTCGACAAGCCCCTCGCGATCGGCGCGCCCGAGCCGGCGCGAGAGATCCCCTTCAAGCCGTCGCGAATGATCCACTTCCTGGACTTCTCCAACGAGAAGATGGTCGCCAAGGCGCCCGACATCGCGCCCACCGTGGACATCCTGCTCGGCAACCTCGAGGACGCGGTGCCGGTGGACCGCAAGGAGGCCGCGCGCGCCGGGCTGATCAGGGTGGGGCGCGAAATCGAGCTCGGCGACACGGCGCTGTGGACGCGGGTGAACGCGTTGGAGTCGCCGTGGGTGCTCGACGACCTGACCGAAGTCGTCGCGGAGATCGGGAACAAGATCGAGGTGATCATGGTCCCGAAGGTCGAGGGGCCGTGGGACATCCACTACGTCGACCGGCTTCTGGCGCAGCTGGAGGCGAAGGCCAAACTGGACAAGCCGATCCTCGTGCACGCGATCCTAGAGACGGCGCTCGGCGTGGCCAACCTGGAGGAGATCGCCGCAGCCTCCCCGCGCATCCAGGGGATGAGCTTTGGTCCGGCCGACCTGGCCGCCTCGCGGCGGATGAAGACCACGCGCGTCGGCGGAGGGCACCCCGGCTACCGGACGATCGCCGACCCGGACCCGGACAACGAGGACCTGCCTCGGCCCAGCTACCAGCAGGACCCGTGGCACTACTCAATCGCGCGCATGGTCGACGCCTGCACGGCAGTCGGCGCTCTCCCCTTCTACGGGCCGTACGGCGACATCAAGGACGTCGAGGGCTGCGAGACCCAGTTCCGCGCCGCCTTCCTGCTCGGCTGCGTCGGCGCCTGGTCGCTGCACCCGGTACAGATCGGCATCGCCAAGAGGGTCTTCTCCCCCGACCCGGAGGAGGTCGCGTTCGCCAAGAAGGTGATCGAGGCGATCCCCGACGGGCGCGGTGTGCACATGATCGACGGCAAGATGCAGGACGACGCCACCTGGAAGCAGTGCCAGGTGATGGTCAAATTGGCCGAGATGCTCGCCCACAAGGACCCGGAGCTGGCCGAGGCCTACGGGTTTGCGCCGGCGCCGGCGTAGCCAAGGCGGAAGCAGGGGCCAAAGGCAACAAGCGGCGTGGCGGGCGGGGCGCTCGTGGTAAGTGAGCGCCCGCAGGCCGACACGCATGACGATTCAGCTAGGGGGAGGCTTTCGAGATGGCGACCGTTCCGCAGTTCACGCTGGAAGCCGAGCGCCTGCTGCGCGCGCCCGGCCTGTTCCATTGGTCGACGGTCACGCTGCTCGCGCTCGTCGTCTACGTCTACGCGGTTGAGGTGCAGAACGCCAACTGGAGCGCGATCCTCGCCGGCCTGACCTTCTGGCTGATGGACTGGTTCAACGAGATCGTCAACGCGCTCGTCCTGCACTTCAACGGCAACGCCGCACTGTGGACGGTGACCGGCTCCTCCAGCTTCGTGATCCTGATCGGGCTGACAGTCGAGATCACCCTCTTCTTCGCCATCAACGGCATCGTCTTCACCAAGCTGCTGCCGGCGGACCGCAGTATGCGCATCCTCGGCCTGCCCAACCGCTGGGCGATGGCGATCGGCCTGTCGCTCACCTCGGTCGGGGTCGAGCTGTTGCTGCACGCCGACGGCGTCTTTCACTGGTACTACTGGTGGTGGAACGCCGCCACCTTCCCGGTGATCGTCGTCTTCGGCTACCTGACGTTCTACGTCGTGACCTTCTGGGTCTACGACATGCCAGACCGTCGCCGCCAATTGTGGGTGGTCGGCTCGCTGGGCGCGCTCGTGCTGGCCGCGGGCCTCGCGTTCGGCCCGCTGCTCGGCTGGATCTAGGCAGCCTGCTCGCTGCGGCTACTTCCCAACCGGCCAATGCTGGATCTCGACTTCGTCCATCGGGAAACGCTTCGGGTTGCCTGTCGCGACCGGCAACCCCGCGCCGACCGCCGCCGCCGCGATCAAGCAATCGGACTGACTGAGCGTCACGCCTCGATCCGCGTACCGGCGGCGCCACCGGCCGGCGCGTTCTGCCTCCTTGCGTCCAATCGGCGCCAGACGCAATGCGCCGATAAAGCGACTTACTGCTTCTTCCTCATGGGCAAACGCACCCCGGACGATCTCCTCGATGTTGATGGCACACGTCCACGGAACGTGCCCAACGACGCGCAGCTCCCGAATCCTCGTGGCAGCCGGCCTGCCGCGTAGCGCGTCTATCAAGACGGTGCTGTCGAGCAGGAGCGACAAGTCAAGCCCGTCAGCCCACGCGTGACGCGTCAGCTGTTCGCTGATCCGTCACCCACCTTGCCGGTTCAGCATCCCACTGATGTCCCTGGTCGGTGAGGGTGCCGAGTCCGGCTTCGATGTCATCCCAGCGGCGCTCGTCGTCGAGAGCCTTGCGAATCGTCTCCGAGATGAACGAGCTGCGCCGTCGTCTCCCAACCCTGCTGTCGAGCTGGGCCACCAACCCGTCATCGAGCGTAATGTGCAAACGCATGGCCATAAGTTAGCACACTAGCGTTTATCAACGGCGTCATTCGGCCACGGATCGGGCTCCCAGCCTCGTGCGGCAAGCGCCTTGAGCACGCGGTCGGAAATAGCTCCCTCCCCGCCCGAGCAGTAGTAGTCGAGATAACAGCCTCCCTTGCAGGTCAGGTGGGAGACCACGCCACCGGCGTAGCGCCAGCTCATCGAGACCGGCTCAGCTTTCGAGTCCGTGCAGCGCCAACGCATGTTGCAGAGCGACGCATAGAGCTCTTGAGCGAACGACTCATCAGTGCGCGCGCGGTCGGAGAGCGTGCGGAGAGCGACTTCGAAGTCTTCGAGCTCGGTTTTCATGCCAGAATCAGACATCTGTCTGAGTGTAGCTAATTGTTATCAACAATTGACGTACCGAGCGAGGAGGAGTATTGTTAACCATGTGACTAACAGTTCAGTCCTCCTCGACCGCTCCTTCGCCGCCTGCTCGCATCCGATCCGCCGCGGCATCCTCGAGCGGCTGAGCGAACGGGAGATGACCGTCGGCGAGGCGACCAAGGACTTCGGCGTCTCCAAGCCCGCGATCAGCAAGCACCTGAAGGTGCTCGAGGAGGCCGGGACGATCGTGCGCGTGATCGACGGGCGCACGCACCGCCTGCGTCTGCGCGAGCAGCCGCTGAACGATGCCTACGCCTGGATGAGCAGGCAGCGCGAGCTGTGGGAGCGCAAGCTCGACACCGTCGAGGAGTACCTGCGCGAGCAGCGCGAAAACCGGGAAACAGACAAGCAAAGGCACGCGGACACGGGCCGCGATACGACCAAGGAGACGATATGACCGAGACGACTGCCGCGCCCGGCGCTGTGATGACGAGCGAGACCAGCCTGCGCATCGAACGCAGCTACGACGCCTCCCCCGCGGAGGTGTTCGACGCCTGGACGACGCCGGAGGTGCTGCGCCGCTGGTGGGCGGTGCACCCCGACGGCAGCACGCCGATCGCCGAGGTCGATCTGCGCGTTGGCGGGCGCTACCGCCTGTCGATGGAGGCCCCGGACGGCGAACGGCACACGGTCGGCGGCGAGTACCGCGAGGTGGACCGCCCCAACCGACTGGTCTACAGCTGGCAGTGGGAGCTCGATAGCGGCGAGCCGGGACACATCAGCACGGTGACGGTCGAGTTCCGCGGCGAGGGCAACCACACGACGGTGGTGCTCGAACACGCGGGCCTGCCCGACTCCGACTCGCGCGACCGCCACGCCCACGGCTGGGCGGCGTGCATGGACATCTTGCGCGAACGGGGCTTCCCCGCAGCCGCATGAGGCTCGCGGGAGGCTCGTCCTCCCGACCAGCAGGAACGACAAGCGGCCGCCAGGCCGCTCCCCCAAAGGAACAAGCTCGATCACACGACAGACAAGGAGAAAACAAGATGGCGAACTACCTGCTCGCATACACGGGCGGCAGCATGGCCCAGACTGACGCCGAGCGCGAGGCCGCGATGGCGGCCTGGGGCGCCTGGTTCGGGGAGCTCGGCTCGGCGGTCGTGGAGGCCGGCGCGCCGTTCGGCCCCTCGGCCTCGGTCACCAGCTCCGGCGGCGACGGCGCCGCCCCCACCGGCCTCAGCGGCTACTCGGTGATCTCCGCCGACAGCCTGCAGGCGGCCACGGCGCTCGTCGGCAAATGCCCCGTGCTCGCGCACGGCGGCAAAGTCGACGTGTACGAGACGATCCCCGTCGAGATGTAGCCGACCGACTGCGGCGGACGGCGCGCGAGTCAGGGCGCCGTCCGCCACGCCCGGCGCACCGCGTGGGCACGCACGCGGCCGCGTCTTGTAGGGTTCCGACGCCGCCCGACCGACGGTGCGGCCGGGCAAATCGCAAACGACCCTCAGGACGCGATGAGATTCTTCGAGTACGAGGCGCGCGAGATAGTCAAGCGCGCAGGCATACCGGTCACCGACTACGGCTTCACGACCTCCGCCACCGAGGCGAAGGCGATCGCCGAGCGCATCGGCGGACCGACCGTGATCAAGTCGCAGGTCCTCACCGGTGGGCGCATGAAGGCCGGCGGCGTCAAGTTCGCCGACACCCCTGAGCAGGCCGAGGCGCACGCGCGCGACATCCTCGCTCTGGAGATAGGCGGGCACATGCCGCGCGGGGTGCTGGTCGACCCCAAGGCCGAGGTCGCGCAGGAGTACTACGCCGGCGTCGTCTGGGACGGGACGCGCAAGCAGCCGGTGATGATCTTCTCCCCCGTCGGCGGCATCGACATCGAGCAGGTCGCCGAAGAGCAACCCGACAAGGTGGGGCGCCGGCACTTCTCGAACATCCTCCCCTTCAGCGACTTCGAGGCCAAGGAGGTGATCGCCGCCACTGGCGTCACCGGCTCCGCCCTGAACAAGCTGGTCCCGATCTTGACCCGCCTGGCCCAGCTGTTCGTCGAGAACGACATGACCCTGGCCGAGATCAACCCGCTGGGCCAGCTCTCAGACGGCTCCTTCGTCGCGCTCGACGCGCACATGGACATCGAGAACGAGGCACGCGGCCGCCACAGGAAGCTTTTGGCCGACCTCGGCGTCGGCGATGAGGAGACGCGTCAGGCGCGCGAGGCCACCCCGTTCGAGCTGGCCGGCGAGGCGGTCGACGCCACCGACCACCGCGGCGTCGCCGGCAACGTGACCGAGTTCGACGGCAACCTCGGCCTGGTGATCGGCGCCGGCGGCGGCTCGTTGACCCTCTTCGACGCCGTCAGGGCCCATGGCGGCAAGCCGGCCAACTACTGCGAGATCGGCGGCAACCCCTCGGTCGCCAAGGCCTGCGGCTTGGCCAAGCTGGTTCTACAAAAGCCGGGCGTGGACAAGATCGCCGTGATGATGTCGATCGTCTCCAACACGCGTGTGGACATCGTCGCGCGCGGCGTGATCAAGGCGTGCCTGGAGCTGGACATGGACCCGGCCGAGAAGATCGCGATCTTCCGCATCCCCGGGGCGTGGGAGGAGGAGGGCTTCAAGATCCTCGAGAAGTACAAAGTGGACTACGCCGACCGCAGCGTCTCGCTAAACGAGGCCGCGCGCCGCGCGGTCGAGAAGATAGAACCCCACCCACCCGTGCCGGTCTGATGTCAATCCTGATCGACGCGGATACGACGTTCATCGTCCAGGGCATCACCGGCCGCGAGGCCGTCAACCTGACTCGTGAGTGCCTGGACTACGGGGCTGGCGCCAAGGTCGTGGGCGGGGTCACACCCGGACGCCTCGGGCGCGAGGTGCACGGCGTGCCCGTGTTCGACACGGTTGCCCAGGCCGTCGCCCACCACGGCGGGCCGATCGACGGCTCCGTTGTCACGGTCCCCCCCGCCTTCACCAAGGACGCCGTGTTCGAGGCGATCGAGAACGCCGTCAAGCTGATCGTGATCGTGACCGAGCGCATTCCGCGCCGCGACGTCGCCCAGATGGTCGAGCTGGCCACGCTGCGCGGCGCTCGCATCATCGGGCCGAACTGCCTTGGGATCATCGTCCCCGATGTGATCAAGATGGGCGGCATCGGCGGCCCCGCCCGCAACGCCGGCCAGGCCTACACACCCGGGCCGATCGGCGTGATCTCGCGCTCGGGCGGCATGACGACCGAGATGTCATCGACGCTCAGCGCAGCGGGCCTCGGCCAGTCCACCGCCGTCTCGATCGGCGGCGACGCGATCATCGGCTCCTCTTACGCCGAGCTGATGCCGCTGTTCGAGGCCGACCAGCAGACGCAGGGCATCGTCATCTACACCGAGCCGGGCGGGCGCATGGAGGCCGAGCTCGCGCGCTGGGTGACGGAGAACAAATCGCGCCTGCCGATCGTCGCCTTCATGGCCGGGCGCTTCATGGACGAGATGCCCGGCATGAGCTTCGGGCACGCCGGCACGATCGTCGAAGGCAAGGAGGACACCGCCAGCGAGAAGATCGCGCGCCTGGCGCAAGCCGGGATCACTGTGGCTGAGCGGATCGAGGACATCCCCGAGATGATCGGGTCCAAGATCAAGGAGGGGAGCCCGGCATGAGGGCCGACGCGATCTTCATCGCGGTCGAGGTGTCCGACCAGGTCGCGTCCGACGCGACGCTCGCCGCCAAGCTCGCCGAAGCCTGTCCCGTTGACATCTTCGCCCAAGCCGGCAGCGGCGGCATGGAG
Source organism: Solirubrobacteraceae bacterium (assembly GCA_035938935.1). Lineage (GTDB taxonomy): Bacteria > Actinomycetota > Thermoleophilia > Solirubrobacterales > Solirubrobacteraceae > Palsa-744. Next base: position 32,215 of record DASZGH010000087.1, on the reverse strand, counting down.
ATCGTGCAGGACAACCTCGACGAGTGCGTGCTGTGCGGGCTGTGCCTGGCGGTCGTTCAGGACGGCGGCCTGGACGTGATCAAGCTCTACGATGAGGGCGCGAAGCTCACGGTCTGAGCAAAGCTCACCCGTCTGAGCCGCGTCGCGCCCGTATGAACACCAGCCCGAACGTCACGCCGCACGCAACCACGCTCACCCGCGAGCAGCGCTGGCGCTCGCTGCAGGCACGCGGCGCCACCGTCTGGATCACAGGCCTGCCCTCCGCCGGCAAGTCCACGCTCGGCGGCGCTGTCGAGGAGCGGCTGGTGGGGCTCGGGCGCGGCGCCTACCTGCTCGACGGCGACAACCTGCGCAGCGGGCTGTGCGGCGACCTCGGCTTCGCCCGCGAGGACCGCGAAGAGAACGTGCGCCGCGTGGGCGAGCTGGCGCGCCTGCTCGCCGACTCGGGCACCGTCGCGATCGCCGCCGTCGTCTCCCCTTACGCGCGCATGCGCGCGCACGTGCGCGAGCGCCATGAGCAGGACCGGCTGGCGTTTATCGAAGTATTCGTGGACACCCCCGTCAAGACGTGCGCGGAGCGCGACCCCAAGGGCCTGTACGCGCGCGCATACGCCGGCGACCTCGACGGCTTCACCGGCGTCGACGACCCCTACCAGCCGCCGCGCGACCCCGACCTGCGCATCACCCCAGAGCTGGCGCTCGAGCACGCCGTCGACGCCGTACTCGACCTGCTGGGAACGCCGCGGCTGCTCGACTCGGCGGGCGCTACCAGCGCAGCAGCATCAGGCCGACGGTAACCCCCGGCCCTACGGTCACCATCAAAGCGTGCTCGCCGGCGCGCGCAGGACGCTGCTCCAGAGAGCGCTTCAGCACGTAGAAGATCGCCGGCGTACCGATGTTCCCGTGCTCGGCGAGTACGTCGAAGCTCGACTGCGCCTGCTCGCGGGTGAGTCCGAGCGCCCCCTGCAGGCTCTCGATGATCCGCCGCCCCCCGGGGTGCAGCAGCCAGCGGTCAACATCCTCGCGCTCCAGGCCGTTCGCCGCCAGAAACTCGTCGGCCAGCTCGCCGAGGCCCTCCGCCGCCACGTCGGGTAGCTCGCGGATCAGGTGCAGGTAGCTGTCGTCGGACTCCAGCTGCATGCGTACGGCGTCGAGCGTGCCGACGACCTGGTGGACCTTGGAGGCCACCACGGCCGGGCCGGCGAGACCGTCGAGGGCGGAGGAGTCTCCATCAGTCTCCTCCCCCAGCTCGATCAGCGCCGCGGCGCAGCCGTCGCCGAAGATCGAGGAGCCCACCGTCTTTGAGCGCTCGTCGTCCTTGCGCGCGCGGCTGATGATGCCGCTCATGCTCTCGGCGGCGAGGACCAGCGCCTTTTTTTGGGGCCCGCCCACCCCGCCCACCCGGCCGGCTAGCGTCTGGCCCGCCAGGCGAACCAGCGGCACCGCGCTCGCGCAGCCGACGCCGACGACGTGGTACTTGTCGGTGGCGGGGTCCATCGCGTAGTGCTCGACCAGGCGATGAGCCAGCGTCGGGCCGGCCAGCGTGTACAGGCTGGAGGTCACGACCACGCCGATCTCGGCCGGGTCGATCGCGAGCTCATCGACGGCCCGCGTCGCCTCGTCCAGCAGCATCTGCTCGATCGCCGGCGTGCGCGCCTGCACGGTCGCGTCGAGGAACTCATCGTCCAGCCGCAGACGGCGGCGCTGCACGCCGCAGCGCCCGAAGATGCGCCGCGCGAACTCGTCGTCGGCCAGCCCGAGTCGCTCCAGTACCTGCTCCTGGGTGTAGGAGGTGTCCGGATGCGCCAGCGCCAGCCCGGCGATCCGCGGCAGCGTCGCCAGCGGGTCGGCATAAGGCGGAGGAAAGCTCGGAAGCTCGGCTGCGATAGCTTTCAAGAAGAGGGCTCCAGCGACGACGTGAGCATATTCGTCCAACCCGTCGGGCACCGCGAAAGAGCGGCGAATCGTCGGATCTTCTTCATAGACTCTTCATCCTATCTACATGCTTCTTCATCAACTCTTCACGAGGACCTGCAGCCTGGAGGGCAACAGATGCGATTGATCGGAGCCGGACTGCCTCGCACAGGCACGCTCACGCAGAAGGTGGCGCTGGAGACGCTCGGCTTCGAGCCTTGCTACCACTGGGTCAACGTGATCGCCGACCTCGACCAGGTCGGCGTCTGGGACGGTGCGCTCGACGGCAACGCCGACTGGGACGAGGTGTTCGCGGGCTGCCAGGCAACGGTGGACTGGCCCGGCGGCTACTTCTGGCGCGAGCTGTCCGAGCGCTACCCGGACGCCAAGGTGCTGCTCAGCGTACGCGACGCCGAGAAGTGGGAGCCAAGCTTCCGCGAGACGATCTGGAACATGTGCTTCGGCGACTCGGTGCTGAACCTTCTCGCGCACGCCCGCGCCCAGGTCGACCCGCAGTGGGACCGCTACCTGAAGCTTGTCGACCGCATGTTCTGGGGGCCGCAGGGCACGTTCGCGGCCGGACACGAGACGCCGGCGCAGATGATCGATCAGTTCGAGGCGCACAACGAACTGGTCAAGGCAAGCGTCCCGGCGGACAGGCTGCTGGTGTGGAGCGTCACCGAAGGCTGGGAGCCGCTGTGCGAGTTCCTGGAGGCGCCGGTCCCCGACGAGCCGCTTCCGCACGTCAACGACCGCGAGACCTTCCTGGGGCGTGTGATCGACGGCGCGCTGGGCAAGCTGGGCGAGTGGCGCGCCGCTGAGAGCGAAGCGCTGAGCTCCGCGACCGCGTAGTGGCCGGCGGCGAGCCTCCCGCTCGGGTCATCGGCGACCGGCGAGCAGCGTGAGCAGGGCGCGCCTCGCGCTTGCGCTCGGCGGCGCGGCGATCGCAGTCGCTGCTGTCGTCGTGCTTGGGACCGGCGCGCTGAACGGCGCCGGCACGGCTCCCGCCTGCCTGCCCTCGACGCTCCAGCACAGCGCTCAACTCACCGCCAGCTCGATCTACGTGTCGCCGGCGCCGGGCACCGGCACCGCCAACCCACGTACCCAGATCAGCTTCCTGGGCCTGCCGGCGAAGGCAATCCACGAAGTGTCGGTCTCCGGGCAGCGCAGCGGCCGCCACGCCGGACGCCTGCTCGCCTACTCACAGGGCGACGGAGCGAGTTTCGTGCCGGACGCGCCGTTTGCGCCCGGCGAGCGCGTGTCGGTCAGCGCGAAGATCGACGTCGGCAGCTACTACTCGCCTCCGCAGCCTGTTCCGCCCCTGCCCCGACGCGGGGTCTCCTTCTCGTTCCGCATCGACACGCCCTACTCGGTCGCGGGAGCCGGCGAGTTCCCCAACCCACAGGCCGCGCCCAGCGACTACCAGAGCTTCGCCACCCTCCCCGGCGTACAGGCGCCGACTCTGAGCGTGACAGTGCCCGACCGCGACCCGGGCGCGGGCGACATCTTCACCAGCAACGGGCCGAGCGCCGGGCGCTACGGGCCGCTGATCTACACGCCCCAGGGCCGGCTCGTCTGGTTTGACCAGCTCTCGGGCGGGCAGAGCGCCGAGAACCTCAACGTCCAGGCCTACGAAGGCCAGCGCGACCTCACCTTCTGGCAGGGCAAGGTGCTCTCGCTCGGCTTCGGAGAAGGCGAAGACGTGATCGTGAACGACCGGTACCAGCGCCTCGCCACAGTCACCGGCGGCAACGGCCTGCCCGCCGACCTGCACGACTTCCAGCTCGCCCCCCACGGCGTCGCCTATACGACCGCCTTCAACCCGATCCGCTGCGACGTCTCCTCGGTGGAATCGGGGACCCACGACGGGGTCGTCCTCGACAACGCCGTCCAGGAGATCGACGTGAAGACCGGGCTGGTGCGCTGGGAATGGCACAGCCTCGACCACGTCGCCGTCAGCGAATCCGAAACCGCCGCGCCCAAGAACGCGGCGCCTTGGGACTGGTTTCACCTCAACTCGATCGACGTCGAGCCAGACGGAGACCTGTTGCTATCGGCGCGCAACACGTGGGCCGCCTACCAACTGCAGGCCGGCAGCGGCGACGTCCTCTGGCGACTCGGCGGCAACAAGAGCTCGTTCGCGATGGGACCTGGCACCAAGACGGCTTGGCAGCACGACGCACGCCTGCTGCCGGGCGGCGAAGTCACCCTGTTCGACGATGGCTCCAACCCCCCGGTCCACTCGCAGTCGCGTGGCGTTCGCATCGCGCTCGACCCGATCCACCACCGCGCGTCCCTGCGCTCCGCCTTCGTCCATCCCGGCCCGCCGCTGCTGGCCGCCAGCCAGGGCAACATGCAGACGCTGCCCGACGGCGCCGCGGTCGTGAACTACGGCGGCATCCCGCAGATCAGCGAGTACGCCCCCAACGGATCGCTGCTCTTCGACGCGCACCTCTCGTTCGACATGTCCACCTACCGAGCCTTCCGCTTCCCCTGGACCGGGCGGCCGCTCACACCTCCGGCCGTTGCCGCCAGCCTCAACAACACCGGCGAAGAGACGATCGTCCGCGCCTCCTGGAACGGCGCCACCGACGTCGCGAGCTGGCGCGTGCTGGCCACCGTTCGGAGATCGGAGGGATCTCCGAACGGCCAACCGCCACGGTCGCTGACGCCGGTCGCGACCTTCCCCGACAGCGCCTTCGAGAGCTCGGCGATCCTCACCAAGCGCTACGCGTACGTGGCTGCGCAGGCGCTCGGCTCACAAGGGCGCGTGCTCGCCACCTCGAACCCGGCGAAAGTGGGGCCGTATGCTCAGTAACCAGGGGCGTGCGAGGGCTGCTTGTGGGTCGTCGAGGTCGTCGACGTGCTCGTCGATTTCCCACCGCAACCGGCGAGCGCCGCGGCTGCCACGAGCGCGACCAGCACCGTTAGCATGGCCCGCAGTGGCGGTTGTCTCATCGGCCGGTCTCGCATCCGGCGCTCACCCTACCAGGCGCCCATGAGCACGCTGGCGCCTGCGGCCGCGGCCGAGAACGATCGAACGCCCGAGCGCGCACAGCGGATGGGCCTGCTCTTGGCCGTCTGCTGCGCGGCGCAGTTCATGGTCATCCTCGACCTGAGCATCGTCAACGTCGCGCTGCCCTCGATCCAGTCGAGCCTCGGCTTCACCCCGCCGGAACTGCAGTGGGTGGTGGACGCCTACGCGATCTCCTTCGCTGGCTTCCTGATGCTCGGCGGGCGCGCCGCCGACCACTTCGGGCAGCGGCGCATGTTCGTGCTGGCGCTGCTGATGTTCGCGCTCGCGTCGCTTGCCGGCGGCTTGGCCGGCGACCGCACGACGCTGGTGCTCGCCCGCGCCGCGCAGGGGATCGGCGGCGCTCTGATGGCCGCCTGCTCGCTCGCGATCATCACCTCCTCGTTCGCACCCGGGCCGCAACTGAACCGCGCGATCGGCACGTGGGCGGCGATGAACGGGCTCGGCGGATCCGCCGGGATGCTGTTCGGCGGGATCATCACCGAAGCCCTCAGCTGGCGTTGGGTGCTCTTGATCAACCCGCCGATCGGCGTCGCTGCCGCGCTGGTGGCGTACGCGGTGGTGACGGAGCGCCGCCGCGAGAAACCCAGCAGCTTCGACATCGCAGGGGCATTGACGCTGACGGTCGGCCAGCTGGTCCTGGTCTATGGGGTGGTGGAAGCTGGACTTTCAGGCTGGGACACGGCGGTCGCGCTCGGGCCGATCATCGGCGGCATCGTGCTGCTCGTCGTGTTCGGGCTGATCGAGTCGCGCTGGGCGCGCGAACCGCTGATCCCGTTTAGAGAGCTGACGCGGCCGCTGCGCGTCGCCAACAACATCGTGCTGCTGTTCAGCGCCTCGCTGTTTCCGATGTGGTTCGTCAGCTCGCTGTACCTGCAGCAGGTGCTCGGGCTCTCCCCCTTTCACACGGGCCTGATCTTCCTGCCGATGACGCTGATGATCATGCTCGTAGCCGGCCGCGCCGGCAAGCTGGTCGGCCGCTTCGGCGTCCGTCCCGTGCTCGGCAGCGGCCTGGTCATGCTCTCGGCCGGCATGTTCCTGCTGGCGCGGATCGGCTCGGGCGGCTCAGGCGTCGTCTACATCATGGTCCCCGGCCTGCTCACCGCGGCCGGCATCGCGATGTCGATCGTGCCCTCCACGATCGCGGCCACCCAGGGCGCCAAGCCGGGACAGACCGGCCTCGCCTCGGGACTCGTGAACACCTCGCGCCAGGTCGGAGGGGGACTCGGGCTGGCGATCCTCGTGACGCTGGCCACCGAGCGCAGCACCCACCTGATCGGCAGTGGGGTGCAGGTGCCGCAAGCGCTGACCGAAGGATTCCGCCTCGCCTACCTGATCTGCGGAGGGCTGGCCGCGGCGGCGGCGCTCGTGACCTTCACCGCCATGCGCTCGCCCGCACCCGACGCCTCGAACGGGCCCGCGCCGGATGCCCTAGCCACGCACACCGGCACCGCCATGCGCGCCCGTCGCTTCGGCGTCGCCGTCGCCGCCGCCGTCGCTGGGTTCGTCGTGCTCGACGTCGCCTTCGCCAACTCCCACAGCGCGCCAGTGGGCGCCTACACGACCAAAGGGGCCTACAGCTTCGTAACGGCGCCGGGACTGCATCCGCCGATCGTCAGACACAGCGACCGCCGCACCGCCGGCGGCGCGCTCGGGGCGGGCCGGGCCGACTACATCCTGACGGCCAACTTCTACAACCTCAGCTATCCCCCGATCATCGGCCAGTCCGGGCCGCTGATCCTCGACAGCAGGCTACAACCGGTTTGGTTCCAGCCGGTGCCGGAAAAGGTCGTCGCCTCGAACCTGGCGATGCAGAGCTACGAGGGCAGGCCGGCGCTCAGCTGGTGGCAGGGTATCGTCACCAACACCGGGCAGACGCTCAGTGGTGAAGACGTCGTCGTCGACCAGCACTACCAGCCGATCGCGCGGCTGAAGGGGGCCGCCGGCTGGACGTTGACGCTGCACGAGTTCCTGATCGAGGGGCAGCACGCGTGGGTCACGGCTAACAAGAACCTGGCGCTCGACCTCTCGAACTACGGAGGCGCCTACAACGGAGCGCTGATCGACTCAGCCGTGCAGGAGTACGACCTGAAGAGCGGCAAGCTGCTGCGCACATGGGACGCGCTGAAGCACATCTCCCTGCGCGACTCCTACGCGACCCTGCCCACCAACGGCTTCCCCTGGGACGCCTACCACGTCAACTCGATCCAGCTCCTGCCCGGCGGCAGGCTGCTGGTGTCGATGCGCAACACGTGGGCCGCCTACATCGTCGACGCCGCGAGCGGCAGGATCGAATCGACGCTCGGCGGCAAGCGCTCGGACTACCGCTTCGGCCCCGGCGCCGCCTTCCAGTGGCAGCACGATGTGATCGTGCAGAGCCCCTCGCTCGTCAGCATGTACGACGACCACTGCTGCCAGATCACCAGCGGCGGCAAGAACGTGCCGGCGACCGGCGACTCGCGCGCGCTGCTGCTGCGCATAGACCAACAGCGCCATACGGCCACACTCGCCGCGCAGTATCCGCGCGAACGTGGCTTTGCCGCCAACTACATGGGCGACGCGCAGCCGCTGCCGGGTGGCGTGCTCGTCGGCTGGGGCTCGGAGCCGTACTTCTCCGAGTACGGGCCGGGCGGGCAGCTGCTGCTGGACGCCGAACTGCCGTGGCCCGACGTCACCTACCGCGCGACGCTCGCCCCCTGGGTCGGCCTGCCTTTGGCCAGGCCCGCCGGCGCCGCCCGCCGCGCGCACGACAGGACGACTGTGTACGCCAGCTGGAATGGGGCTACGCGGCTGGCGTCCTGGAGGGTGCTCGCCGCCCCTACGGGGGGTAGGCTGACCGCCGTGACCAGCGCCGCCAAGTCCGGTTTCGAGACCACCGTCCCCGTCCCCGCCGGCCAGCGTTACTCGACCTTCCAGCTGCAAGCGCTCGACGCGAGCGGCCGCGTGCTGGCTAGCTCCAAAACCTTTTCGACGACCGCCGAATGACCGTTCGCTCGTTGCTCGCGCTCACCGCGGCGGCGCTGTGCGCCGTCCTGTGCGGCTGTGGCGAAAGCGTCTTCTCGAGCGCCGACGCGGCCAGCATCACACCCAGCCGCGAGCTGGCCGAGGCCAGGGCCAACTCCGTGGCCGTGTCCCCGATCCCGGGCACCGAGGACGCATCGCCGTACACCCAGATCAGCTTCCTCGGTCCGGCCGGCACCAAGGTCGCGGATGTCAGCGTCGTCGGCTCTCACAGCGGCAACCACTCGGGCAAACTGCGCCACTACTCGACGGGGACGGGCGAGAGCTTCCTGCTCAACACGCCGCTGACGCCGGGTGAGCAGGTCGCCGTGCACGCACTCGTCGGGCGCGGATCAGCGGCGCCCGGCAAGCCGGTGACAAGCGTGTTCACGGTCGCCCACCAGGCATCGGTGAGCCAAGCCGAGTTCCCCAAAGAACCCGGGGACTCGGGAGCGATCCAGCACTACGCCTCGGCGCCTCAGCTTACGCCGAGCACCGTCAGCATCACGACGCCCGCCCAGCCGGGCTCGGCGCCGGGCGACCTGTTCCTGGCGCCCTACCAGGGGCTCGGCACGCCCGGCGAGATGATCGCGCAGCAGGACGGCACGCTCGTGTGGTTCCACCCGCTGCCGAAGGGGGTCTCCTCGACCAACTTCCAGGTCCAGGAATACGAAGGCAAGCCAGTGCTCACATGGTGGCAGGGGCGGATCCTGCAGGTCGGCTTCGGGCAGGGCGAAGACGTGATCTATGACAGCTCCTACAAACAGATCGCCACGATCAGGGCCGGCAACGGCTACAGGGCCGACCTGCACGAGATCCGATTGACGCCGCTCCGGACCGCATGGATCGACGAGTTCGACCCGATCCACATGGACACCTCGTCGGTCGGCGGGGTCAAGGGCGCCGTCCTGACCGACTCGGTCGTGCAGGAGATCGACGTCAAGACCGGGCTGGTGATGTGGGAGTGGCACGCACTCGGGCACATTCCCCTGAACGACTCGACGATGGCGGTGCAGCGCTCCAGCTATCCGTGGGACTACGTGCACGTCAACTCGATCGACCCGGGCAGCTCGAACGACCTGCTGCTCTCCTCGCGCAACACCTGCGCGCTGTACGACGTGAGCCTGAAGACCGGCGCCTTCAACTGGCAGCTGGGCGGCCCGCGCTCCACGTTCAAGCTCGGACCGGGCGCGCGCACCTACTTTCAGCACGACGCCGAGTTCCAGCAAGGGGGGTTGATCTCGGCGTTTGACAACGGCGCCAGCCCCGTCAAGGAGAAGCAGTCGCGAGGGGTGCTGCTCGAGCCCGACTACAGGAGCAAGACGGTCTCCCTCGTCAAAGCTTTCGTCAACCCGACCAAGACGCTGTCCGCGGCCGCCCAGGGCAACACGCTGTCGCTGCCCGGTGGCGACTGGCTGATGGGGTACGGCAACCTGCCCAACTTCACCGAGTACAGCTCCAGCGGCGCCGTGCTGCTCGACGGGACGCTCGGCAGAGGCGTGCAGAACTTCCGCACCAACCTCTCTCCCTGGACGGGGCACCCGAGCGAACCGCCGGCGATTGCGGCCACGCACACCGCCACGAGCAGTGGCACGACCGTCACCGTGTACACGAGCTGGAACGGCGCCACCGAAATCGCCTCCTGGCAGCTGCTGGAGGGCGAATCCCCCTCGTCGCTGGCGCCGGTCACGACCGTTCCCAAGAGCGGCTTCCAGACGACCGCGACGGTGAACCTGCCGATCAGCGTCAGCGCCACCTCCGCCTACGTGCAGACCCGGGCGCTCAGCGCCAATGGCGCGGCGCTCGGCAGCTCGGCGGCGCTGCGCGTTCAGTAGGTGCGGCGCGGCGGCTCACCGCCCGCGCCGCGCCCCGCGGCGCTAAGGTTCAGGCGTGAGCGAAAACTTCTCGCTGATCGTGATGTGCCTGTTCATGCTGGCCTCGCTTGCCTTCCTGGCCCAGCAGATCCTGGCTTACCACTAGAGACGCCGGGCCCAGCCCACCGACCGCTCAGTGCTTGCGGGCGGTCTTCAGGCGTTCTCGTTCCTGCTGCTTGTCGACGACAGTCGAGATCAGGCGCAGGAACTGACTCGGGCCGGTGGCCTTGGCCTTGCCGTAGGTGAAGGCCTCGACCCAGTCGGGCAGCTTGCCTTCGGCGGCCATGATGTTGAAGAACTCGCGGCGCATCTCCACGTTGACGCGCGCGTCGGTCGCCGGGCCCTTGGCGACAGTGAAGTCGGGCATCTGCAGGCGGAAGTGCTGGACGTCTCCGCGGCCGTGCAGCTCGACGCCGATGACGAGGTTGATCGGCGCCAGCGCCGGGACTTCCTGCACGAAGCGGCGCGCCGCCTGCTCGATCAAGACCTTCGCATCCTCGGACATCGACCACCCCTACCTTTCCCGCCGCGGCTAGGAGCCGCAACGTGTGCCCCGCGGGGGCGTCAGATCTTGTGGCGCTGCAGCAGCTTCTTGCCGATCACCATACGCTGGATCTCCGAGGTGCCCTCGCCGATCAACAGCAACGGCGCGTCGCGGTACAGGCGCTCGATCTCGTACTCCTTGGAGTAGCCGTAGCCGCCGTGGATGCGGAAGCACTCCTCCACGCAGAAGCGGCCGGCCTCGGAGGCGAACAGCTTGGCCATGCCGGCCTCTAGGTCCGAGCGCTCGCCGGCATCCTTCAGGCGCGCGGCACGCAGCGTCAGCAGGCGAGCGGCATCGACCTGGGTGGCCATGTCGGCGAGCTTGAACTGGATCGCCTGGTGCTCTGCTATCGGCTTGCCGAACGTCTTTCGCTCCTGCGAGTAGCGCAGCGCCAGCTCGAGCGCCCGCTGGGCGATGCCGACGCCGCGCGCGGCGACGTTGACGCGGCCGACCTCCAGGGCGTCCATCATCTGCGCGAAGCCGCGGTTCAGGCCCGCCTGCTCGCCGCCGAGCACGTTCTCGGCCGGGCACTTGTAGCCGTCGAACACCAGCTCGGTGGACTCGACGCCCTTGTAGCCGAGCTTTTTGATCTTCGGCGGCACGTTCAGACCGGCGTACTCGCCCGTGTTCTCCGAGACCCCGCCCTCCTTCTCGGCGATGAAACAGGTGAAGCCCTTGTGACGCGGCTGGGCGTCGGGGTCGGTCTTGACCAGCACGAACACCAACGAGGACATCAGACCGTTGGTGACCCACATCTTCTGGCCGTTGATCTCGTAAGCGCCGTCGTCGAGCTTCTTGGCCGAGGTCTTGATCGCCTGGACGTCTGAGCCCAGCTCGGGCTCGGACAGCGAGAAGGCGGCGCGGATCTCGCCCGTGGCCATGCGCGGCAGATACTTCTGCTTCTGCTCCTCGGAGCCGAACTTCATCAGCAGGTAGGAGCCGATGAAGTGGGTGTTGATGACCCCCGATATCGAGATCCAGCCGCGCGAGAGCTCCTCGACGATCATCGCGTAGGTCGTCAGGTCCAGGCCCATACCCCCGTACTCCTCGGGGATCGTGACCCCGAACAGGCCCAGCTCCTTCATCTGCTCGACGATCGGCCCGGGGAAGAGGTCCTCGTGGTCGTAGTGCTCGGCGTTGGGGAGGATCTGCTCGTCGGCGAACTGGCGCACCATCTCGGTGATCGCCTTCTGCTCGTCGGTCTTCTCGGTGTAGGGGGCGGGGGCTACGGCCATTCGCGCGGGCTCCATCGTCGCTTTTAGTCTGGTATCGAGAGAATACCCGCCGTGAACTTCGCCCGAGAGGTCCTCCAGGCCCAACCAGCCGAGCGTCTCGCCGCGATCGAGCTGCGGCGCGACGGCCGCCGGCGCGAGTGGACGTTCGGCCAGACGCGCCGGCTAATCGACGGCGCCGCCGCGACACTGGCCGCCAGTGGCGTGCGGCGCGGCGACGTAGTGATGACGCTGATCGGCAACCGGATCGAGTGGGTGGCGACGCTGATGGGCTGCTTTCGCATCGGCGCCGTGGCACTGCCCTGCACCGAGCAGCTGCGCGCCAAGGACCTGCGCCTGCGCCTGGCGGTGGCGCAACCGTCGCTGATCGTCGCCGACGAGCGCAACCGCACCGAGCTCCAGGACGCCACGCCGGACTGCCCGGTGCTGTGGATCCCAGACGAAGCGCTCTTCCGCGGCGAGCCGGCCGCCAGCGGCGAGCGGGCCGCAGACGTCGAACCGGCCCCGGTGGCTGATCTAAGCGAAGCCGACCCGGCGCTGATCACGTTCACCAGCGGCACGGCCGGCGAGCCCAAGGCTGTCGTCCACGGACAGCGCTACCTGTACGGGCAGCGGCTGCAAGCCGAGAGCTGGCTGGGCGCGCAGGCCGGCGACCTGGTCTGGTGCACCGCGGCCAGCGGCTGGAGCAAGTCCGCGCGCAACGTCTTCATCGCGCCGTGGCTGACGGGAGCCACGGCGCTGCTGCACGACGCACGCTTCGACCCGCACGAGCGGCTGGAGCTGATCGAGCGCGAGCAGGTGAACGTATTGTGCATGGCCCCCACCGAGTACCGCGTGATCGCCAAGCGCGCGACGCTGCGCCCGCTGCCGAGCCTGAAGCGGATGGTGGCGGCCGGAGAGGCGCTCAACCCGGAGGTCCTGCACGCCTGGCGAGAGGCGACCGGTCTGGACGTGCGCGACGGTTACGGGCAGACCGAGACAGGGCAGATGACGGCGATGCCGATCGGCCGACCGGCGCGGCCAGGCTCGATGGGCCGGGCGCTAGATGGCGTCGAGCTCAGCATCGAGGACGGGGAGCTGATCGCCGACCCGCGTACGGTGCCGACCTTCTTCCTCGGCTACCTCGGCGAGGGCGTTACGCGCGGAGGCGACGGGACCTGGCGGATCGAAGATCGCCGCGACGGCGGGCCCTGGCACACGGACGATCGCGTCAGCCAAGACGACGGCTTTCTGCGCTTCGAGGGACGCGCCGACGACGTGATCGTCTCGGCCGGATACCGGATCGGGCCGTTCGAGGTGGAGTCCGCGCTGGTCGCCCATCCGGCCGTCGCCGAGGCCGCCGCCGTCGCCGCGCCGGACGAGGAGCGCGGCAGCGTCGTGCGCGCCGTGGTCGTACTGCGCGACGGGCACGCCCCATCGGCCGAGCTGGCGCGCGAGCTGCAGGAGCACGTCAAGCGCGAGACCGCTCCTTACAAGTACCCGCGCATCGTCGACTTCGCCGCGGAGCTGCCGAAGACCGCGAGCGGCAAGATCAGACGGGCCGAGTTGCGCGATCGCTGAGTGCGACGATCGCGTCGATCTCGATCTGGGCGCCGCGCGGCAAGGCGGCCACTCCCACCGCCACTCGCGCCGGCGGAGCCTCGTCGAAGAACGACGCGTACGCCTCACCCACCTCGGCGAACGCTGAGAGGTCAGTCATGTAGACGGTCATCCTCACCGCGTCGCCAAGCGACGCTCCCGCCGCCTCGCACACCGCGACCAGATTGCGCAAACACTGCTTCGCCTGCTCGGCGGGCGTCTCCCCCACCAGCTCGCCGGACTCCGGGTCGAGCGGGATCTGGCCCGAGCAGAACAGCAGTTCCCCGGCCCGGACCGCGTGGCTGTAGGGACCGATCGCGGCCGGTGCCGCCTGCGCGTTGATGGCCTGGCGCTCGCTCTGCATGCAGACGCGAGCCTACACCTCTCCTGTAGATTCCAACTGTGCGACGGACCGCCAGGACACCAGCGAGCGCGTTGCTGGCGGCCGTGTCGCTGGCGCTCGCCGGCGCAGCGCTGGCGCCCGCGGCCGGCGCGGCGATCTCTTGGGGGGTGTGCGCGGAATCGAACGACATCGCCTGCGGCCACCTGACGGTTCCCCTCAACCCGACGCAACCCGGACAGGGCGTGATCACGCTCGCGTTGCGCCGCCACCGCGCCCCGCTCGGAGAAGCAAAAGATGCCGTGATAGCGCTCGCCGGCGGACCGGGGCAGTCGGCGATCCCGTTCCTGGGCACCTTCGACCAGCTGCTCGGGCCGATCGTCGCCACGCGCGACCTGATCGCCTTCGACCAGCGCGGCACGGGCTTCTCGCACCCTCTCTCCTGCGCTGTCTTCGAACACCCCCGCTCCGGCTCGCCCCGGACGGTGGGGCTGTGCGGGGGCGAGATCGGGGAGGAGCGCGGCCTGTTCACTACAGCGCAGACCGTCGCCGACATCGAGGACATCCGTGAGGCCGGGGGTTACGAAAAGCTCGTCCTGTACGGCACCTCCTACGGCACGAAGGTGGCCGAGCGCTACGCCCAAGAGTACCCCTCGCACGTGGAGGCGCTGGTGCTCGACTCGGTCGTGCCCCCGAACGGGCCGGAAGCGTTCGAGCGGCCGACGTTCGCAGCGGTCCCGCGGATCCTGCGCCAACTGTGCTTCCAAGCGGCGTGCGCGCACATCACACGCAACCCGGTGAGCGACCTCGGGCGGCTGGTGCGCAGGATGGGCGGCGGCGCGGTGCACGGGACGCTGATCGGGCGGCACGGCAAAGCCGAGCGCCGCCGCATCTCCTCCAACGACCTCGTCGGGATCCTGCTCGAGGGCGACTTCAACCCGCTGCTGCGAGCCGAATTCCCAGCCGCCGTGCGCTCGGCCGTGCGCGGCGACGACGCGGCGCTGGCGCGCTTGCTCGCCCACGCCGAAGGCGGTGGCGAACGCAGCGAAGAAGAAGCGGGGCCGGAGGCGTTCGATCTGCCGCTGTACTACTCGACGATCTGCGACGAGACGCCCTTCCCCTGGAATCCGCTCGCCAACCCGACCAAACGCCTGCACGAAGCGCACGCCGCCCTGAGCGCGATCGCGGCGAGCGCGTTTGCGCCCTTCACGCGCGCCAATGCGTTCGCGCTCAGCGACATTCCCGCCTGCGCCTACTGGCCGGACACGCTGGATGGGCCCGAACTGAACGCGACGCCGTTGCCGGACGTGCCGACGCTGATCCTCAGCGGCGCCGACGATCTGCGCACGCCGACCTCGGGGGCGCTCGAAGTTGCCCGGCAGATACCCGACGCCAACCTGCTGGTGGCGCCGAACACGGGGCACTCGGTGCTCGGCGCCGACCCCACTCCCTGCGCTCATGACGCCTTGAAATCGTTCTTCGAGCAGCACGCCGTGAAACAGTGCAAGGACAGGACGCCTCCGCCGATCTTCCGGCCGACGCCGCTGCCGCCGCGTTCGCTCTCGGAAGTCGCACCGATCCCCGGCAGCCCGGGACTGCCGGGACGCACCCTGCACGCGACGCTGCTGACGCTCGGCGACTTCTCGCGGCAACTGTTCCTGGCGCTGCTGGAAAACATCGGCGAAGCGCTGTTCGGCTCGGGCGATATCAGCACAGGCGGGCTGCGCGCCGGCTGGGGCGCCTTCAAGCAGGGGAAGCTGATCTTGCACGGCTACTCCTACGTGCCGGGCGTTACGGTCAGCGGCAAGCTGTCGAGCTCGGGCGCCGGCACGCTGCGGATCGGCGGTCGCGCCGGCGCTGACGGCACCCTGCGCGTCAGCCCCCACGGCTCGCTCAGTGGGGTGCTCGCAGGCAGGCACGTCCACCTCTCCGCGCCCCCCGCGGGCGGACCGGTCGGTCTGAGCGCCTCGCTCACCGCGCCGACTCGCCTCGACGGCCTGCTCGCCCACCCCAAGAGCTTGGAGTTGCTGCACGCTCGCGGCATCGCCGCCCTGCTGCACGCGGTGTTCGGCGATTAGGCCGACCGGGCGACGCTAACGTTGGTCCGAGTGCCGCGGCGCCTCACGACAGCCCTGCTCGTAGCGGTTGCGCTTGGGACGGGTGGCTTGGCTGCGCTTGCGCGGCCGCGACCGGCCATCGCCCTCACGTTCGCGCCCCGCTCTGAAGCCTTGGCGTTCGCGCCCTGCCCCACAGGCCAGAGCTTCTCCTGCGCGACGCTGAGCGTGCCGCTCGACCGCGCCGGCGCCGTCGCCGGCAGCGTGGCGCTGGCGGTCGAGCGCCTGCAGGCAGGCGCCACGCCGAGCGAAACCGCCGTGGTGGCGCTCGCCGGCGGGCCGGGCCAGGCGGCGATCCCGGTCGCCGGCGAGCTCGAGAGCGCTGTCTCCCCGGCGCTGGCGGGCCGCGACCTGATCGTCTTTGACCAGCGCGGCACCGGCTCCTCGGGGCCGCTCGCGTGCGGGGCGTTGGAAGGCGAACACGGCATCGCCTCGATCGGGCAGGCGTTCGAACGCTGCGCGCTGCAGATCGGACCCGGGCGCGGTGGATACACGACCCGGGAAACGGTCGCCGACATCGAGGCGCTGCGCCAGGCCATGGGATACCGCAAGCTGGTCCTGTTCGGGGTCTCCTACGGAACCAAGGTGGCGCTCGAGTACGCCGAAGCGCACCCGCAGAGCGTCGAAGCGCTCGTACTCGACTCGGTCGTGCCCCCCGAACGCAACGACCCCTTCGGACTGGCGACGTTCAAGGCGATGGGCTCAGCCCTCGGCGAGCTCTGCTCCGCGCGAGCGTGCACCGGGATCAGCGACAACCCGCTCGGCGAGGTGGCGCGGCTGTCCGCGCGACTGAAGCGGCATGCGCTGAGCGGATACGTGTACGACGGCTCCGGGCACAGGCGCAGGGCGACGGCGTCCGACGTCGCCCTGCTCAACCTGGTCGCCGCCGGCGACCTCAACCCGGCGCTGCGCGCGCTGCTGCCCGCCTCGGTGGCCTCCGCCCTGCACGGCGATCCAGCGCCGCTGCTGCGTTTGAACCTGCTCTCCGAGGGGCTCGTCCCGAACCTGCCCGGCGGGCCGACGCGCGCGAGCTTTGCGCCGGCGAGCGTCGGCGCGCCCTCCGTTGTCGGCGCGCGAGCGAGTCAGGGCCAGGCGGTGGCCTCGGCGGGCGGCGTGGACGAAACGCTGTTCGTCGACACCACCTGCGAAGAGGCCGCGTTTCCGTGGAATCGCGGCGCAGCGCCATCGACCCGCGTGGCCGAAGGGCTCGCGGCGTTGCGCGCGCTGCCGGCATCCGCCTTCTACCCGTTCGACGCCAGCGTGGAGTGGGCCGACAGCGTGCTGCCCGGCTGCGCGCAGTGGCCGAACGTGGCGCCCCCGCCACCACCGGTCGCACCCCTGCCCGGCGTGCCCACGCTGATCCTCTCGGGCGCGCAGGACCTGCGCACGCCGACCAGCGGCGCCGCAGCCGTGGCGGCGCGGATCCCGGGCTCGCAACTGCTGGTCGTGCCGTTCACCGGCCATTCCGTGCTCGGCTCAGACTTCAGCGGCTGCGCTCAGGAAGCGGTCAAAGCGTTCTTCTCGGGCGCTGCCGTGCAGGCTTGCCACGCCGGCCCTGATCCGTTTGCGCCAACGCCAATCACTCCCACGAAGCTGGCGTATGTCAAGCCCGTCGGCGGCGTGCACGGGCGGCCCGGCAGCACTCTGGCAGTGGTGCTCGAAACGATCGTCGACCTCGAACGCCAGCTGATCGGCGCGACCCTGCAGGCTGAGCAGCAGCTGCCCAGCGGCTCGAGCTTCGGCGGCCTGCGCGGCGGCTACGCGCGCATCACCTCCTCGTCCCTGCGCTTGCGTCGCTTCTCGTTCGTGCCGGGCGTGCAGCTGACCGCCACGTTCCCGATCTCCAAAGGCAGGCTAAAGGCCAGCGCCGTGCGCGTCGAAGGCACGCTCGCCGCGCGCGGCAGCGTGCGCATCGGTGGGCCGATCGTCACCGGCACCCTCGGAGGCGATCGCGTCCGGGTGCAACTGGCAAAGGTCAGACTGGCCACGGCGGGCACTCTCTCCCTGCAAAGCGCTCCGCTCAGCCTCGACTTCCCGCTGCCCGGCCTGGCCCGGGAGCGCTGAGACGTGGCCAACGCGCTCGCCCGCGAGACCTCTCCCTACCTGCGCCAGCACGCGGAGAACCCAGTCGACTGGCTGCCGTGGGGGCCCGAGGCGCTCGCCCGCGCGCAGGAGCGGAGCGTGCCGGTGCTGGTGTCGATCGGCTATTCGGCCTGCCACTGGTGCCATGTGATGGAGCGCGAGTCCTTCGAGGACGAGGACACCGCGCGGCAGATGAACGAGGGCTTCGTGTGCGTGAAGGTCGACCGCGAGGAGCGCCCCGACGTCGACGCTCTGTACATGGAGGCCGTGCAGGGGATGACCGGTCACGGCGGCTGGCCGCTGAACGTCTTTCTCACGCCCGACGGCGTCCCGTTCTACGGCGGCACCTACTTCCCGCCGCAGCCGCGACCGGGCATGCCGTCGTTTCGGCAGGTGCTGTTGGCCGTCGGCGAAGCGTGGGACGAGCGCGGCGATGAGATCGCGGCCGGCGGCGAGCGCATGCGCGAGCGCCTGGTCGGCGGGGCGGCGCTGAAGCCGAGCGGCGAGGGCTTCGACGAGGGCGCACTGCAGACAGCCGTTCAGACGCTGCGCAGCTCGTTTGATGCGCTCAACGGCGGCTTCGGCGAAGCGCCGAAGTTCCCGCAGACCTCTGTGATCGAGTTTCTGTTGTGCCGCGGCGAACGCGAGATGGCGCTGTACACGCTGCGCTCGATGGCCGGCGGCGGCATCCACGACCAGATCGGCGGGGGTTTTCACCGCTACGCGGTTGACGCGACTTGGACCGTGCCGCACTTCGAGAAGATGCTCTATGACAACGCACTGCTCGCGCGCGCGTATCTGCACGGCGCGCAGCTGGCCGACGACGCCGAGCTTCTGGAGGTGAGCGTGCGCACACTCGACTGGATGCTGCGCGAGATGCGCGGCCCAGAGGGCGGCTTCTACTCGGCGCTCGACGCCGACTCCGAAGGTGTCGAGGGGCGCTACTACGTGTGGAGTGCGAGCGAGCTTGAGCGTGTGCTCGGCGACGACGCCGAGGCGGCAACCCGTTGGCTTGGCGTGAGCGAGCAGGGCAACTTTGTCGATCCGCACCATCCCGAGCCGGGATTGAACGTACTCGAGGACCGCGGCCCGCGCCCTGATGCAGCCACGCGCGAGCGGATTCGCGCCGTGCTGCTACGGGCACGCGCACAACGCACGCGACCTGGACTGGACGACAAGCGACTGACAAGTTGGAACGCGTTGGCGATATCGGCGCTGGCCGAGGCCGGCGCCCACTACCTTGACGCGGCCGTGAAGTGTGCGGAGTTTGTGCTGCGCGACCTGCGCGACGCCGACGGACGCCTACTTCGCACCTACGGCAACGGCGAGGCGAAGATCGGCGCCTATCTGGAGGACCACGCCTTCCTGTTGGAGGCACTGATCGCGCTGTTCGAAGCTACCTGCGAGGAGCGCTGGCTGGCACACGCTACGTCGCTGGCCGACGAGACGGTCGCGCGCTTCGGCGACCCCGAGAACGGTGGCTTCTTCTCGACCGCGGCCGACGGCGAAGCGCTGATCGCGCGGCGCAAGGAGCTGGAGGACTCGCCGATCCCGGCGGGGGGATCGAGCGCCGCTCTCGGCCTGCTGCGATTGGCCCAGCTCACCGGGGAGGAGCGCTACGAGCGCGCTAGCGCCGGCACGATCGAGCTGCTGAGCCAGATCGCCCCAAGGCATCCGGGCGCATTCGGCCACATGCTGCAGGCGATGCACTGGAGCCTGGCCCCGATGCGCCCGATAGCCTGCGCGCTGCCCACGCGCCCAGGCTGAGCCGCGCCAGCTGGCAGCGCCTCAGTGCCCGCCGGCGAGCGACTTCAGTTCAGACAGATTCACGGAGCTTGACGGCGGCGTGATCGTGACCGGCTCGTCCCAGTTCTCGAAAGTGATCTTGCCGACTTCCGAGCCCGCCTTGCTGATCTGCAGGGGATAGGGCTTGCCGGTGGTGGCGACGTACAACGTGCCGCCGCGCGTCGTGTCGTTGACGGCGATCGCCTGCTGGCCGCCGACCGTGGTGGTCGAGCCCTTCTGCAACGTCCCGTGCCCGACGAGCACGGTGTCCAGCAGCTTGCGCATGTTCGTGAGCGACCCGAACGAGGCGAATTCCGGCGTGCTGGTGGAGATCTTCAACCACTTGCCCGCGAGCAGCTGCGCCGCCGCGCTCCCGCCGAGCTTTCGGTAGAAGGCGTCGCTACCGCTGATGTAGGCGGTGCCGCCGTCGATGATGATCTTGAAGGTCGAGCCGTTCTGGGAGATCTGCCCCGTCGCGCCCTTGCTGGAGGCGAGGTCGAGGTCGAGCGTGACAGGCGCGCCGGAGCTATTGACCGAGCCGGCCACGTGCACTGAGGAGGCGCTGTCGGCGGCCGTCTTGGCTTCCGTGACGATCTCTTCGGGACTCTTTGAGGCGACGCCGTTGCCGGAGCTCGAGGAGCCGCAGCCGGCGAGGGCGGGCACGACAATCACAAGCAGCGATGCGACGAGCGAGAACCACCTGAGACGCACGATGCGCGGCATGCTATCCCGCGCGACGGACGCGGGTCGGCTCGCCCTCCGCTCAGAGCGAGCCCGCCGGCGCCAACCAGACGCTTCCGAACTCAAGGCTCGTGCGCTGCGCGAGGATGTCGTAGTCGCCGTCGTAGTGCAACACCCCCGCTCCGGCCTCGTGGGCGCAAGCGGCGATCATCACGTCGATCGGCGGGAGGCGATGATGACCCACAGCGGCAAGCTCACTCTGCGCGCGCATCGCCGATCGTTCGACGCCGCTGGTTATCTCAACCGCCTGCATGTAGCCGAGCTGTTCCAGTTTCTTGGCGTGATCGGCCTGCGAGATCGCCGAATATCCGTCCTCTAGTCGAAATGGCAGACAAGTCGCAAGCTCTCCCGCTTCGATCCACGCGGCAACGGCGACATCCACCTCCTCACTCAAGCCGCCCGCGATGATCCGCGACCACGCCGAATTGTCCAGCAGCAGCACCGCTACTCGTATTTCGCGATCAAGCCGAGATGCTTGACCTCGTCGGCGGCTGCGACATCGACCTTGAACGGGAACGATTTCGCGCGGACCATGTCAGCGAGACGGTGGAGCGCCGCCTGCCGGGACCAGTCCTCCGCCATCAGCCGCCGTGCCTTGACCTCGGCTCCCAGCCTCACCAGCTCGGCGAAGTCGATCCGCTCGCTGTCTTGCATACACGCCCGCAGCTCATCCAGCGCCGCCTGCACGGGCGGCGTCTCGGTGATCGTGTGGCGCGGGCGAGTGGTGGGCACAGGCCAAGTGTAGCACCGTGCAGCACCATATTCGCGTTTTATTTTATTTAGGGCCTCCAGCGCCGCGTCATGGAAGCCCTAAAGAATCGCCAGGTAGCGGTCCAGCTCCCACTGCGTAACCTGCACGCGGTAGTCCTCCCACTCCTGGCGCTTGATCTCCACGTAGCGGTTGAACGTGTGCTCGCCTAGCGCACGCAGCACGAGCTCTGACTCGGCCGTGATCTCGATCGCCTCGCCGAGCGATTCGGGCAGCTGCTCGATGCCCAGGCGCCGGCGCTCCTCGGCGCTGAGGTGGTAGAGGTTGCGCTCCATCGGGTCGGGCAGCTCGTACCCCTTCTCGATCCCCTCGAGGCCGGCCTGCAGCAGCACGGCGAAGGTCAGGTACGGGTTGCAGGCCGGGTCGGGGCAGCGCAGCTCCATGCGCGTGGCCTGCTCCTTGCCAGGGTGATACAGCGGCACGCGCACGAGCGCCGAGCGGTTGCGCCGCGACCAGGCCGCATACACCGGCGCCTCGTAGCCGGGGACCAGGCGCTTGTAGGAGTTGACCCACTGGGCGAAGATCGAGCAGATCTCGCGCGCGTGCTTGAGTTGGCCGGCTATGAAGGCCTTGCCGACGTCTGAGAGGAAGTACTGGTCGTCGGGGTCGTAGAAGGCGTTGGAGCCACCCGAGAAGAGGGACTGGTGGGTGTGCATGCCCGACCCGTTCTCACCGAACAGCGGCTTGGGCATGAAGGTCGCGTGCCAGCCGTACTTGACCGCGTACTCCTTGACCGTGATCCGGTAGGTCATGCAGTCGTCGGCCATCTTCAGCGCGTCGGCGTAGCGCATGTCGATCTCGTGCTGGCTCGGTCCCACCTCGTGGTGGGTGTACTCGACGTGGATGCCCAGCTGCTCGAGCGCCAGCACCGTCTCGCGGCGCACGTCGGTGCCGGCGTCGAGCGTGGTCAGGTCGAAGTAGCCGCCTTCGTCGAGCACCTCGGTGGACTTGGAGTCGCGAAACAGGAAGTACTCGAGCTCGGGCCCGACGTTGAACGTGTCAAAGCCCATCGAATGCGCCCGCTCCAGCGCCCGCCGCAGCACGTGCCTGGGATCGCCCTCATACGGGGTGCGCTCGGGGGTGATGATGTCGCAGAACATCCTCCCCACCCCCTGCTCCTCCGGCCGCCACGGCAGCACGGCGAACGTGGAGGGATCGGGCATCGCGATCATGTCGGACTCCTCGATCGCGTTGAAACCGGTGATCGAGGAGCCGTCGAAGCCCATCCCCGCCTCGAAGGCGTCCTCGAGTTCCTGCGAGTTGATCGAGAAGGACTTCAGCTGGCCGAGAACGTCCGTGAACCAGAAGCGGATGAAGCGGATCTCGCGCTCCTGTACGAACGCCTGGATGTCGGCGGCGGTCTTCGGCAGCTCGGCCATCTCGGCGCAGGGTAATCGATGGGCTCAGCGCCCGCCTTGGACGCCTGGCTAAACCGTGCGCTCGAGCTGGGCGACAGCCTCCTCGAGGCGATCGTCTCCCCAGAACAGCTCTGTGCCGACCGCGACGGTGGGCACCCCGAATACCCCGAGACGGTGCGCCGCGTCGGTCGCCTCGCGTAGCGCCAGCTTGATCTTGGGCTCGCCAACCGCCTGCTCGATCTGCTCGGGGTCCAGGCCGGCCTCGCTCGCCGCGGCGAGCACGTTTGCCGGCACGCTCAGGTCGCGGCCCTGCTGGAAGGAGCCGCGAAAGGCGCTGTCGGCGAACTCACGCAGGCGCCCCTCGCGCTGCGCGTACGTAGCTGCGCGCATCGCCAGCAGATAGTTGCCCGGCCACGGCTCGGGCCAGCGCAGCGGCGGCAGGCCGTAGGCGCGCGCACGGCGTTCGATCTCCGCCATCCCCGCCTCGCGCCGCTGCGGGTCGCCGAGCGACCAGGAGGACCGGCCGGTGAGCTTGAACAGAGCGCCCAGCGAGATCGGCTGCCAGTCGACCGGCGCAGCGATGACATCCTCCAGTCGGGCGGCGGCGAGGTAGGCGTAGGGCGAGCCGAGGTCGAAGAAGAAGGTCGCCCGCGGCATTTAGGCTCCCGTCCGGCGCGTGCTAGTGAGCGCTGACGATCGCCACGAGCACGAGCAGGAAGCCGAGCGCGACCGCCCACGCAGCGATCCGGTCTGGATGCGGGCCGATGCGCTCTGCCACCGTCGGACGCGGACGCCTGCGCGGCGCGGCGTAGCGTGACATGACGTCATGCTGACGGTGCGCTCGGACGTGATCGGTGTCAGGCTCAGTGACCGGCGACGGCCGCCAGGAAGTCGGCGATCGCTTCGGCTTCCTTGCCCTGGTAGAGCTGTGCCGGCATGTCGCCTAGGCCGCGCGCGCGGCCTTCGGAGATGGCGCTCAACACGAGCGCGCGACGGCCGGATTCGGTGGCGATCTCCGACCCGAGCCGGATGTCGAGGTTCGGGCCGACGTGGCCCTGCGAGTTGGTCGCCGCCAGCGTGTGGCAGACGGCGCACGTCTGCGAGAACAGCACGCGGCCGTGCTGCTGCTGCGCCGTCAGTTTGACCCCGCCGACGACGACGCCGTCCTTGTTGGCGCCGTTGAACGCGAGCACGAGCGCCGGCACCGCCAGCCCGGCCGCGAACGCCAGCGCGACGATCGCCCACACGATCCGCTGGCCAGCCTTCGACTCGGTGTGCAGGGACTCGCGCGCGCCACGCGGTCCGCCGCGCATCGCGACGAAGAAGACGGCCAGGCCGAGCACGACCCAGAAGGCGACGAAGGCGTAGATCATCGGCGCGGGGACAATATCGGAGCGCTACGCTGTTTGATGTGACCGGTCTGCTGCGCCGCCTGCCCATCTCGCGCCTGCTGCTTCTCTGCGGCGTGGCGATAGCTGTCGGCAGCGGCGCCACGGCGCTGGCCCTCGCGGTGGGTACCGGACCAACGCCTCCGCCCAAGCCGCTCGCCAACGCGATCCACGACGCGCTGGGCGCGCCGAAGGCCGACGGCGTCAGCGCCCGCATCCAGCTCACCGACCATCTGCTCGAAGGCGCCAGCCTCGCCGGCAACGGCGGGGAAGCTAGCCAGCTGTCCTCCAACCCGCTGATCTCCGGAGCCTCCGGCCGCTTGTGGGTCGGCCCCGACGGGCACGCGCGGCTGGAACTCCAGTCCGAAAAGGGCGACACGCAGATCCTGTGGGACGGCAAGACGGCGGAGCTTTACGACGCCTCGACCAACACGCTGTACCGCTACACGCCCAAGCACGAATCGGGCGAAGCTACGACGAGCACTACGGACACCAACACCAGTCACAAGGTTCCCACCGTCGCCGAAATCGAAGAACACATCGCCAAGGCCTCCAAGCACGCGGACATCTCCGGCGCGACGCCCACCGACGTCGCCGGCCAGGCGGCGTACACGTTGCGCGTCGCCCCGCGCGAAAACGGCGGGCTGATCGCCGGCGCCGAGGTTTCCTGGGACGCCGCGCACGGCAACCCGCTGCGCGCCGCGGTCTACTCCACCAGCAGCTCCGCGCCGGTGATCGAACTCGCCGCCACCGAAATCTCCTACGGCGCGCCCGACAGCTCCGCGCTCGAATTCACCCCGCCGGCGAGCGCCAAGGTGCAGGACGTCACCCTGCCGGAACCGTCCGCCAAGGGCGGCTCGTCCTCGACGAACGAAAGCAAGCCGCACGTCACCGTCCACGGCAAGGGCCTGGGCGCGATCGTCCTGGCCGAAAGCCCGGTCAAGGCCGGGAGCGGCGCATCCCTCCCCTCCCAGCTCGAAGGGCTGCAGAAGGTAGACATCAACGGGACCAAGGCCTCGGAGCTGCCCACCCAGCTCGGCACGCTGCTGAGCTTCGAGCGCGCGGGCGTGCGCTATCTGCTTGCGGGCTCGGTGACGCCGAGCGCGATCGAGGCGTTCGCGCGGAGCCTGTAGCGTGAGCGATGCGCCGCTGCGCCAGGCAGCCGACGTCGATGCCCAACCCGTGAGAGCCAGGGGGCTCGTCAAGCGCTACAAGGAGGTTCTCGCCGTCGATCACGTCGACCTGAACGTGAAGGCCGGCGACGTCTACGGCTTCCTCGGTCCCAACGGCGCCGGCAAGACGACCACGCTGCGGATGGCGCTCGGGCTGATCGTTCCCACCGAGGGAACCGTCGAGCTGTTCGGGCGCGACCCGCTGCGCGAAGGCGCGCGGGCGCTCGAGGGGGTGGCCGGGTTCGTCGAGGCACCTCGCTTCTACCCCTACCTGACCGGGCGCAAGAACCTCGAGCTGCTCGCCGCGCTCGACGGCGGCGGCGCGACTGAGCGCATCGACGAGGTACTGGAGATCGTCGAGCTGGCGCCGCGCGGCAAGCACAAGGTCGGCGGCTACTCGCACGGCATGCGTCAGCGCCTGGGCATCGCCGCCGCGCTGCTGCGCCGGCCGCGCCTGTTGATCCTCGACGAGCCGGCCACCGGCCTCGATCCGGCTGGGATGCGCGACATGCGCGCGCTGATCCGCCGCCTCGCCGACGAAGGGATCACGGTGCTGCTCTCCAGCCACCAGCTGCCCGAGGTGCAGGAACTGTGCGACCGCGTCGCGATCGTAGACCGCGGCCGCGTCGTCTACGAGGGCGCGCTCGCCGACCTGCGCCGCCAGGGCGGGGCCGGCTACCGGCTGCACACGACCGACGACACGCTGGCGCTGCCGGTGGTCAGGGCGCAAGACGGCGTCTCGCACGCCACGGCGGGAGAGCACGGACTCAGCTTCCAGGCCGACGAGCACCACGTCGGCGCGCTCTCGCTGGCGCTCGGCCAGGCGGGGATCGGCATCCTCGCGCTGACGCCCGAGCTGGCGACGCTCGAGGACCTGTTCTTCCGCTTGACCGAGAGCGACGGCGACGGCGCCTCGGGTGAGACGCCCATGTACGGGACGGGGTCGCTGCCCGACGGGCGCTCCCGCACGGCCGGGTCGACGGCGGGCAGCCGATGAGCAGCGTCGCCTCGGCCCCGACCGCCCCGATCGCCGCCGCCCGCTCCGCGCGGCGGCCCTCGACGCTCGTCGCCTACCGTTGGGAGCTGCGCAAGCTCGCCTCCCAGAAGCGCACGTATCTGGGGCTCGGGCTCGGCGTGCTGTTGCCGCTGATCTTCGTCGTCGTGCAGAACGTCCACCAGCACCACGACCGCGCCGGGGACACGATCTTCGGCAGCCAGATCACCCAATCCGGACTCGCAACGCCCGTGCTGATGCTGCTGTTCGAGTCGGTCTTCTTCCTGCCTCTGATCGCCTCCCTGGTGGCCGGCGACATCGTCGCGGCCGAGGACGGCAACGGCACGCTCAAGACGATCCTGACGCGCTCGGTGGACCGCGGCCAGGTGTTCGCCGCCAAGGCGCTGACCGCGCTCACCTATGCGGCAGCGGCCGTCTTTCTCTCTGCGGCCGTCGCCACGGTGGGCGGGATCGCCTCGTGGGGCTTTCACTCGATCCAAACCTACACGGGCAGCATCGTCTCGGCCTCCGAAGGGCTGCTGCTCGTGTTTGCCGCCAACGCCTGCTACCTGATCCCGCTGTTCGCGGTGGCCTGCATCGGCGTGCTGCTCTCCACAGCTACCCGCAACAGCACGGCCTCGGTCGTCGGCACGATCGGGATTGTGATCCTGCTTTACATAATCGGTGGCATCCCCGGCCTCGAAGGGATCAAGCCCTACCTGCTCACCGAACAGTTCGAGAACTGGCACGGCCTGCTGCGCACGCCGACCGACTGGGCGCCGATCGGCCACTCGGCCTGGGTGTGCGCGCTGTACGCGGTCCCCTCGCTGATCGCCGGCTATCTGATCTTCCTGCGCCGCGACGTAGCCGGGGGCTGAGCCCTACCCCACCTCAGCGGGGGCCTCCACCGCTCCCACATCGACCTCGCCCATCAACCTCCGCGCCTCCTTCGGGTCGATCAGACCCGCTCCCAGGCGCATCGTCGAGTCCGCGCCGCAGGCGACACCGAAACGCAAACACTGGTCCGGCGCGCGGCCCTCGTATCTCGCGGCCACATATCCCGCCAAGAAAGCGTCGCCCGAGCCGCGGCGGGCGATCGCTTCGCGCGGCTCGATCGATGCGCGGCGCAAGCACGACTTGCCCTCGACCAGAACGTCGGCGACACAGCCGTCGGGCATCGTCATGATCGCCTCGCGCGGGCCCAGCTCGACGATCTCGTGCACCGCCAACAGGCGTTCCTCCTCGGAGGCGAACTCGTGGCCGACGAGCTCCTCGGCCTCGCGCACGTTCGGGGAGACGACGTCGGGCTCAGCGCGCACCGCGTGCGTGAGCGGATCGCCATCGGCGTCGATCACCGTTGTGACTCCCAGCTTGTGCAGCTCGCGGATCAGCGTGGCGTACAGGTCGGGCTCGACCTCGCGCGGCAGCGAGCCGGCCAGCACTACGATCGCGGCGCCGCGGGCCAGGTAGAGCAGCTTGTCGTGGAACAGCTCGACCTCGCGCTCGGAGACCGCCGGTCCACGTTCGTTGACCTCGGTCTGCTCGCCGTTGGTCGGGTCCAGCACCGAGGTGTTGGTGCGCGACTCGTCACGAATGCGCACGAAGTCGTTGAGGATCGCCTCCTCGGTCAGCTGCTCGACGATGTGCGTACCGGTCGCCCCCCCAGCCAGGCCGGTGGCGATCACGGGCTGCCCGAGCGCCTTCAGGGCGCGGGCGATGTTGACTCCCTTGCCGCCGGCCATCGTGCGCTGCTCGACGGTTCGGTGGCGCCGCCCGAGCTGGAAGTTGGGGACTGACAGCGACTTGTCGATCGCCGCGTTGAGTGTGACCGTGATGATCATCGTCTCCTCAGGCCACCTTCCTGCGCTGCGAGGTCGGACGGAGTCGCACGCGCCTGGCGGAGATTCTACTCGCACAGCGACCAGGGGCCTATCCCGGTAGGGGGTATGCGGTTGGGACGGTCGAGTGTCGAGTGAGGCAAGGACACAGGCGCGAAGGCTTGGTGGTGCCAAGTCGAGCGCCGAGGACACAGCCTCACGAAGGCAATCGGCCGTCACAGACGTGCAGCCCCTACCGGGATAGGCCCCAGGCCAGCTCGCGCAGCCGCTCGGCCTCGGCCCGCGCAGCATCCGCGGGCGATCCACCGGCATTCGCGTGCGCGTTTGCGATCGAGCGCGACGCCGCGATCAGACCGCCGGCCCGGCCCGGCGCGAACGCCGGCGCCAGGTCCTCGACGCGGCCCCCTTGCGCTCCCACGCCCGGCAGCAGGAAGACCGCACGGGGCATGAGCTCGCGCGCCCGCGCCAGCTGCTCGGGGGCGGTCGCGCCGACCACGGCGCCGACGTCGCCGAGGCCGCAGTCGCCGACGTTCTCGCTGCCGAGCGCGTCGACCGTCCGCGCCATCCGTTCCCACAGCCGGCCGCCATCGGCCAGCTCCAGCTCCTCGAAATCCGCGGCCCCAGGGTTGGAGGTACGCACGAGCACCAGCGGGCACCTGTCCTGCAGCCGCGCCACCGCCACGAACGGCGCCAGCGCGTCGGCGCCCATCAGCGGGTTGACGGTCGCCATCTCCGCACGCAAGCCGCGTACCTGGCCCCAGGGCGTCTCGGTGAAGCCCATCAGGGCACGCGCGTACGCGTCGGCGCTCACGTCGATGTCGCCGCGCTTGCCGTCGGCGATCGCCAGCAGGCCGCGGTCGCCCGCGTAGTGGATGGTCGCCTCCAGCGCCTCCCAGCCGGGCGCGCCCAGCGCCTCGAAGCGCGCCAGCTGCGGCTTGATCGCCACGCAGGCCGGGCCGGCCGCATCGATCAGCGCGAAGCAGTGCGCCAGCACCGCCTCGGCCGCGCGCGCCGCCGGCGAGCCGGCCTGCGTCGGCTCGCAGCCCGGCCACAGCGCAGCCGGATCGGGGTCGAGGCCGAGCACCATCTGCGACTCGCGCGCGGACACCCACGCGGCGAGCCGATCGCCGAAGGCGGGAGCAGACCGAGGCACGGTAGGACAGAATACGGCGCACGATGGAGCTCTCCCGCGTCGCCTGGATCGTCACCGTGCTGGTCGCGCTTCTCACCGCGATCCTGCTGCTGCTCTCCGGCTACACCGGCTATGCGGCGCTCAGCGTCGCCGTCGGCTGCTCGGCGGCCATCAACCTGCTTTGAGCCCCCACGTACGGCCGCGCCGCGCGCGCCGGCGCGTGAGCGCTCTGCACTCAGCGCTCAGCGAGCCATTCGCGCAACGCCCGCACGGCGCGGCCGCGGTGGCTGAGCTCGTCCTTGCGCTCGTCGCTCAGCTCGGCCGCCGTGGCCTGCGGCTCCTCGTCGGGCAGGAACGCTGGGTCGTAGCCGAACCCCCGCTCCCCGCGTGGCTCGCTCGCCAGGCGGCCCGTCCAGCGGCCCTCGAACAGGCGCTCCTCGCCGCTGGCCGGGTCGACATAGGCCAGCGCGCACACGTACGCCAATGCACTCCCCGCTGGCGCCTCTGCCAGCAACTTGGCGAGGTTCTGCTCGTCGCTTGCACCCTCGCCGGCGTAGCGCGCCGAGCGCACGCCTGGCAACCCGCCGAGCGCGGCCGCTTCGATGCCGGAGTCATCGGCGATGCTGACGCGTCCCGTCGCGGCCGCCGCGGCTCGCGCCTTGCCTAGCGCGTTGGCGGCGAACGTGTCGCCGTCCTCCGGCGGCAAACACACCCCCTCAGGCAGCGCGTCGACCCCGACACCCGGCAGCAGGCGCGCGAACTCGCGGCGCTTGTGCTCATTGCGCGTGGCAAGAAGCAGCCTCACGCGCCCAGCGCCCGCTGCTGAAAGACGCGCAGCTGTTCGATGCCCCTCTCCGCCAGAGCCAGCAGCTCGTCCAGGTGCGCGCGTGAGAGCGGGGTGCGCTCCGCCGTCGCCTGCACCTCGACCAGACCGCCGTCGCCGGTCATCACTACGTTGGCGTCGACCTCGGCGCTCGAGTCCTCGCCGTAGTCCAGATCGAGCAGCGCCCGCCCGTCCACGACCCCGCAGGAGACCGCCGCAACCGACCCGGTCAGCGGCGAGCGCTCCAACAACCCGCGCTCGATCAGCCGCTCGCACGCCAGCGCCAGGGCTGCGTAGGCGCCTGTAATCGAGGCGCAGCGGGTGCCGCCATCGGCCTGCAGGACATCGCAGTCCAGGTAGATCGTGCGTTCCCCCAGCGCTTCCAGGTCGATCACGGCGCGCAGCGAGCGGCCGATCAAGCGCTGGATCTCGACCGATCGGCCGTCCAGGCGGCCCTTGGCGATGTCGCGTGGCTTGCGGTCTCCCGTCGAGGCGGGCAGCATCCCGTACTCGGCCGTCAGCCAGCCGCGGCCCTGCCCGGCCATCCAGCGCGGCACGCTCTCCTGCGCGGAGGCGGTGCAGATGACTCGCGTCTCGCCGGCTGAGATCAACGCCGAGCCGGTGGCGGTGCGCACGAAACCCGGCTCGATCTCGATCGGCCGCAAGTCTCCGTGGGCGCGACCGTAGCTGCGCTCGTTCACGCCGGCACTCCAGCCGGGCGCAACGCCACCTGCTCCAGCTCGCCCAGCGGCATCTGCAGGAAGCGGGTGCCTCGCTCGCGGAACGCCTCGACGTCGCCGGTGCAAAGGAAACGGTAATCGCCCTCGCCGCTCGAGCGGGGATTTTGGAGACCCCGCGTCGAGAGCGCGTGCTCTACCTGGCGTGCGAGCGCGGCGCCGGAGCTGACAAGCGTCACCTCCGGCCCCAGCATCCGCTGCAGCATCGGGGCGATCAGCGGGTAGTGGGTGCAGCCCAGGATGACCGTGTCCACCTCCGCCCGGCGCAGCGGGGCGCAGGCCTCGCGTACGCTGGCCACTGCTCGCTCGTCGAACTGGCGGTCCTCCTGGATGATCGCGGCCAGCTCGGGGCACGGCACGGGGTGCAGCGCCACGTGCGGGTCGACCGCCGCCACTGCGCGCTCGTAGCTGCCGCTGGCGACCGTCGTCGGCGTGGCCAATAGTCCGATGCGGCCGTTGCGCGTCGCCGCCACGGCCCGCAGCGCCTCGGGGCGCACGACGCCGAGCACGTCGACGCCGAGCGTGGTCTCCATCATCCGCCGCTCCAGCAGCGGCAGTGCGGCCGCGGTGGCCGAGTTGCAGGCGACGACCAGCAGCTTGGCGCGGCGTCGCAGCAGCTCCTCGGCGATCTCCGCGGCGAAGCCCGCCAGCTGCGCCGGCGAGCGCTCGCCGTAGGGGAAACGGGCCGTGTCGCCCAGGTAGACGAAGTCCTCTCGCGGCAGCCGCACCAGCAGCTCGTGCAGCACGGTCAGACCGCCCACGCCCGAGTCGAACACCCCGATCGGCCGAGCGCGCGGGTCGCTTGCGCCGTTGCCGTCCGTGTCCCGCTTGGCTGGATTGGGGGGGGTTGGGGACTGCTTATCTGCGCTCGTCAAGCGGATCATCATTTCAGAGCGCTACCGTCAGCGCTCGTGCGCGTGCTCGTCGTGTCCAACATGCTCCCCTCACGGGAGCATCCCGAGCGCGGGCGCTTCGTGCGCGACCAGGTCGCCGCGCTGCGCGAGCTGGAGGGGCTGGATGTCGAGTGCTACGAGTTCGCGCCGGGGGCAAAGGGCCTGCCGCGCGCCGCGGCCGATCTGCGGCGGCGCTACCGCGGGCGGCGCTTCGATGTCGTGCACGCGCACTTCGGCCTGACCGCCTGGCCGGCCTTCGCCGTCAGGGCTCGCGCGCGCGGGCTGACCCTGCACGGGACCGACCTTGCGCACCCGCGCACCCGCCTTGCCACCCGGGCGGCGCTCCCGTTCATGGACCTGGTCGCAGCCGCCTCGCAGCCGCTGATCGAGAAGATCCCGGGACGCCGCGCTCATGCGCGGGCGCAGACGCTGCCTTGCGGGGTCGACATCCAGCGGTTCATACCGATGCCCCGCCCGCAGGCGCGCGCGGCGCTCGAGCTGCCGGCAGACGCTCCCCTGCTCCTGTTCCCCGCCGACCCCGCCCGCCCCGAGAAGCGCTACGACCGCGCCCGCGCGCTCGCCGACGCCGCCGGCGCTCGCCTGCTCACGCTCGGCGGGGTCGCGCCCGAGCGCGTGCCGCTCTATGTGAACGCCGCCAACGCCGTGATCGTCCCCTCCGAGCGCGAGGGCTTCGGGCTGGCCGCGCTCGAGGCACTCGCCTGCGACGTTCCCGTGCTGGCGACGCCGGTGGGCATACACCGGCAGGCGCTGGACGGGCTCGCGGGCTCGCTGTGCGCGCAGTTCGACTTGGCTGAATGGGCAGCCGCGCTGGCCCCTCACCTGGCCCGCCCTGACCCGCGCGTGGCCGGCCGG
>DASZGH010000086.1:0-40118 GCA_035938935.1 Solirubrobacteraceae bacterium | reverse complement strand
CTGGGCGATTTCACCCCTCAGACGAACGATCCGTTCGTGTCGAAGGTGCCGAATCTCTACCTCCGTACGAACCTTCTGAGCGCCGGTCCGGGCTCCTACCAGCTGCTCACGGCCTGCGCGGTGTGTGCGGAAACGGGACCGCTACCTGCACCGCCAGCGATAATCACGTCTGTCACCCTCCAGCCGCACCTGGCGTGGGCGGTACCTGATCTCAGCCGTGTGATCATCGAGTCACGCCAACGGCTCACCGTCGACACGCCGATGGGCTCTCCACCGTGCGATCCGACGACGGTCTTGGGGCTTCGTCTTTTCTGCCATACGCATCTGTATGAATCGGACGGGCAGACCATCAAGCTGGTCGGTCGCATCCCGGCGTCGCCGGCGACAGCATGCAACGACGAATCCGCGAATAGGTGCGTTTCCGCCGATGTCTCCCAGGCCGGTCAGGGCACCGAAATGCAAGGAAACGCGACTCCCAATCTAGTTCCCGACACCATGACCGAGAGTGAAGATGGGCATGTTCGCATCTTCTTCACACAGCCCACCGACTCGGCCGACCACACTCTCGAAGAAGGGGCTAACCCCAGAGCCATCAACAAATCCGGGGAAGGGCATCTCTACATGCGCGTTGACGGGGTATCCACCGTGGAGATTGACGCGTCCGAGCGTAGTACACCGGCCGCTTCAGCCCCGAGCCGCTTTCTTGACGCCACTCCGGATGGGAGTCATTCCTTTTTCGTCTCCGCAGCGGCGCTTACCAACGAAGCGCCCGACGACGGTCAGCCGAAGCTTTATGCCTACGACGTCGCCCCAGGCGCTGAAGGTCACCATCTGAAGTTCATCGCTGGCCAGGTGCAGGGCATGATCGGAGTCTCGACCGACGGCAAGTATGTCTATTTCGTTGCTTCCGGTATCAAGCTCGTCCCCGGTCAGCCGTTTGTGAGTGAAGCCATCTACCTATGGCACGACGAAAAACTCGCGTTCGTCTCTCCTGTATTTGATCCCGGCCTGCCAGGCGACGCCCAATTTATGTATTCCGCGCCCGAAGCGCGTGTCACCCCGGACGGCCGTCACCTGCTGTTTGTCTCGGACGAAGGCCAAGGCATCCTCTCATCGTTTGGCGGTACTGACTACAACCAGTCGAGCAGAGGTTGTGATAATGGCAGATGTCGGGAGCTGTATCTCTATAGCGCGGACACTAATACGCTAGATTGCGCGAGTTGCGACCCGACTGGCGGGCCTCCCACCGCCGAAGCGCATGTCTTTCTCCTCGAACATCAGGGCGCGGCTGCGAGTGCCTGGCATCGCAATCACGCGCTGTCTGAAAATGGGCGCTATGTGTTCTTCTCGACGGCTGAGCATTTGGTGGCTGGTGACACGAATGGTGTCTCTAACGCTTATGTTTATGATTCTGTCACCGATCAGGTTCGTCTGCTGTCTTCGGGCGAGGATGCCCAGGGTTCCTATTTCCTTGATGCCTCTTCTGATGGGGGCAACGCCTTCTTCGCTACCGCGGAGCAGCTATCGGGTTGGGATTACGATAGTTCGTATGACGTATACGATGCTCGTATAGGCGGCGGTCTTCCTGAGCCTCGTCCCAATCCCCCAAGCTGTCAAGGGGATGCGTGTCAACCCGCCCCGACGAACCTCACCGATCCGAATATCGCGAGCTTTGCGTTCTCGGGACCTGGTACACCGGTCGCCGTTCACAGTGTGACCAAGCGTGGTCGCAAGGTCAAGAAGAAGCATGCTCGCAAGCGCCAGGTCCCCAAGCATCGCGCGCGCCGAGCCGGCGGCAACCGGAGGGCAGGGAAATGATCGCCGATCGTCACCGAATCGGGAGTCTGATCGTGAAAAAGGAGACCTCTGTCATGACGATGCTCGCTCGTGTCTCGCTTCTCGCCGGCCCGCGGTGCGTGGCGGGGACGCTGGCTACTGTGGTTCTGTTCGGTATGGGCCTTGGTGCCACCACATCCGCGTTGGCGTCGACCGGTCCGGCTTGGAAGGCAGCTTCGATGTCTGACACGACCGCCCAGCCGGGAGGCACGCTCGACTACGAAGCCTGGTTCAGGAACACGGGCGACGCGAGCATGGACGGCAGCCCGATCACCGTCACGGTGACACTGCCGCCTGGCCTGAGACTGGCCGAACCGCAAAAGGCGACCATGAAATACCAGGCTTGCACGGCTATGAACGGCTCGCCGGTGGTGGGTGGCGAGCAGCAGTTCAAGTGCGAAACCTCCGAACGGATCCGGGACGCGGCTGAAAGCGGTGGCTTCGACGGTATGGTGCTTTCGTTTGTGACGGCGGTCGATCCGGCCGCTGTGCCGGGTAACACGATCACGAGCCGCTTCACGGTGGAAGGCGGTGGCGCCGCTCCGGCCTCCACGATCGACCCGGTGCTCATCTCGGCCTCTGAACCCTCGTTCGGGGTCGCCGCTTTCGATGGTTTGGTGGAAGGGGCGGGGGGTAGTGCGTTTACGCAGGCCGGCGGTCATCCTGAATCGTTGACGACTACACTCGATTTCAACACGCACTCGCTTCCCTCGCAACCGTTGCGCGGCGATTTCTACCCGGTGGAGCCCGTTCGTGATGTCGTCGTCGGTCTACCGGTCGGTCTCGTCGGCAACCCGACGATCGCCGACCGCTGCACGCTGCAGCAGCTGAGCGGCGAAGGGCATGTGACCGAATCCAAGCCGCTGTGCCCGTCGACTTCGCAGGTGGGCACCGCCTTCATTCGTTTCAGGAGCGAAGGCGGGTTCGTCGAGCCGCTTGGCCCGGTGCCGTTGTTCAACATGGAACCGGCGCCGGGTGAGCCGGCCCGGTTCGGCTTCAACATTCTCGGCAACGCGATCATCTTGGACACGGTTCTGCGTTCCAATTACACGATTGCAGTCGTCTCCCCGAAGATCAACCAGTATTTGCCGGTCAACGGTACGACCGTGACGTTCTGGGGTGTCCCATCCGCAGCGTCACATACCCCTGAACGGGCATGTTCAGGGCAAGAGCCGCCAGCTTATGGTGGTCCCACGTGTGCGAGCGGGCGTCCGGAACTGCCGTTCCTGCGCATGCCTACCGTGTGCACGAATGAAGGCGAAGGGATGAAATGGGGTGTGGCTATCGACTCCTGGGATCATCCCGGTACGGTCCGGCCGGGAGGGGAACCGGAAACCGAAGACCACAATTGGAAGACGGCGTCGTATACATCTCATGAACCGCCCGGTTACCCGACTAGCCCCAATGACCCGTCGACGCCATGGGGCGAAACGGTCGGTGTTCACGGTTGCGAAGACGTCCCGGTGAAGGGCAGGCTCTCCGCGGTACCGACAGCCCTGGAAACGGAAACACCATCCGGGCTCGTCGTTCACGTCGAAATCCCCAATCCCGGGTTCGATAACCCGACCGGTCTGGCTTCCTCGGATATCAAGGGCGTGAAGGTGACGTTGCCTGTGGGTATGACGATCAATCCGTCTCAAGCGGAAGGGTTGGGTGTGTGTACTCCTGCGCAGTACGCGAGCACGGAACTGAGTTTCCATCCGACGACGAAGGGCTGCCCGCCCGATTCGAAGATGGGGACGATCGTGCTGCACACGCCCTTGTTGGAAGAAGCGATCGAAGGCAACGTGTATATCGCGCAACCGTATGTGAACCCGTTTGGTTCATTGCTCGCGCTATATATCGTGTTCGAAAACCCGCAGCGTGGGATGCTCATCAAGCAGCCCGGGAAGGTCGAAACCGATCCCGTAACGGGACAGATCACGACGACGTTCGACAATATTCCGCAACTACCGTTCTCGAGCTTCGACTTCAAGTTCAGGGAGGGAGCCAGGGCGCCATTGGTGACACCGCCGTTGTGTGGGACGTATACGACGCAGGCGGTGTTCACGCCGTGGTCTGATCCGGCGAAGACGTTACTGTCGGTCAGCCAGTTCGAAACGGTTGACGGTATCGGTGGTGGTCCCTGCCCGTCTGGTGGCACCTCGTCGTTCGCTCCCCAAGTCGTCTCTGGCACGCAGAACAACAACGCGGCGTCCTACACCCCGTTCGATCTGCACATTCTCCGTCAGGACGGCGAACAGGAGATAACGAAATTCACGACGATCCTCCCGACCGGGTTGACGGGGAACCTGGTTGGCATCCCGTTCTGCCCCGATGCGGCTATCGAAGCGGCCAGACATCGCACCGGACAGCAGGAGCTGGCCCAACCGTCATGCCCGGCCGCCAGCGAAATCGGCCATACGATCGTCGGCGCAGGCGTCGGCAGCGTGCTCTCGCACACCCCCGGCAAGATCTACCTGGCGGGCCCCTACCACGGCTCGAACCTCTCGATCGTGTCTGTCACGAGCGCGACGGTCGGCCCGTTCGACCTCGGCACCGTCGTGATCCGCTTCGGGTTGCGGATCAACCCGATCACAGCACAGGTCGAAGTCGACTCGACCGGGTCCGACCCGATCCCGCACATCATCAAGGGCATCGTCGTGCACGTCCGCGACATTCGGGTCTACATGGACCGACCCAACTTCATCCGCAACCCCACCTCCTGTGACCCATCGAGCATCACGAACACGATCACGGGCGCAGGAGCGGACTACACCAACCCCGCAGACCAGAACCCCGTCAGCGTCAACACGCGCTTCCAAGCAGCCAACTGCTCACTGCTCGCTTTCAAACCATCGTTTAAGGTCACGACGTCGGGCAAGACAAGCAGAGCGAGGGGAGCGAGCCTCACAGCCAAGCTGATCTACCCGAAAGCACCGGAAGGATCACAGGCGAACATCCGCTCCGTCAAGGTCGACCTGCCAAAACAGCTCCCGTCGCGCCTGACGACGCTCCAGAAAGCGTGCACGGACCGCACGTTCAACCAGAACCCCGCAGCGTGCCCGGCAGCATCAAGGGTCGGGATTGCGAAGGCGATCACGCCGATCCTGCCCGAACCGCTCACGGGACCCGCGTACTTCGTCTCCCACGGCGGCGCGAAGTTCCCCGAACTGATCATCGTCATCCAGGGCTACGGCTTCACGATCGACCTGCACGGCGAAACATTCATCAACGAAAAGACGAACATCACCAGCAGCACATTCCGCACAGTCCCAGACCAGCCCGTCACAAGCTTCGAACTGACCCTTCCACAAGGACCAAACTCAGCCTTGGCCGCGATCGGCAACCTCTGCAATAGCAAGCTCAAGATGCCAACCACATTCACCGCACAAAACGGCGCTGTCATCCACCAGACCACACCCGTCACGGCCACAGGCTGCGCGCGCCACAAGGCCAAGAAGGCACGCAACGCTAGTCGCCGCCATCACCACCACCAGCACAACACGGAAAAAGCCAACAAGAAATAACGGTCGGCTCTTCCTGGGCGTCATCACTCCTGCCAATGGCGCCCAAGCAGTGGTCGGGCCGAGGTGTAATGTCTGCACGCAAGCAACCGATCGACGACATCGCTGGTGAGCGCGTCGTCTCAGCGCGCAACGGGCTCGCTGCCGGGCGCGTCGGCGAGATCCAGCGTTCGCGGATGCTCTCTGCGATGGTCGAGGTGTGCGCTGAACGCGGCGTCTCGAACGTGACGGTCGCGCATATCGTCGCGCGTTCGGGGGTGTCTCGCCGTACGTTCTATGAGCAGTTCAGCGATTGCGGAGAGTGTTTTCTCGCGGCTGTCGACGATGGGCTCGCTCGCGTGTCGGAGTATGTGCTCCCTGCCTACCGGCAGCGTGGGGGGTGGCGGGAGCGGGTCAGGGGTTCTCTGGTCGCGCTTCTCTCGTTCCTTGATAGTGATCCGGGCACGGGCCGTCTGCTCGTTGTCGACACGCTGGGAGCGGGGCATAGGGCCGTTCAGCGTCGCGGGCAAGTGCTCGCTGATGTGTTCGCCGCGGTGGACGAAGGGCGTACCGTTACGCGCACAGGCAATGAGTCGAAGGCCGGTACGGAGTCGCGGCGGCTTGTGGCGGAGGGGGTCGTCGGCGGAGTGCTCTCGATCCTGCATGCGCGCTTGCTCGCCTCCCCGCAGCCTCCCAGTACCCGGGGCGCCCGCGCGGGGGACGCTAAAGGCGAGTCGTTGCTGGAGTTGACCGGCCCGCTTACGAGCATGATCGTGTTGCCCTACCTGGGACCGGCCGCGGCACGCCGCGAGCTCGAGCAGCCCGCGCCGAAGCAACGCGCGGCCTCGCACCATGCCAACGGTCATCCATTGCGCGGCCTGGAGATGCGCCTCACCTACCGCACGATCCGCGTGCTGCTCGCGGTCGCCGCGCAACCGGGCGGATCCAACCGTCAGGTCGCAGACGCAGCGGGGATCGCCGACCAGGGACAGATCTCAAAGCTGCTCGCGCGCCTGCACGGCCTCGGGCTGATACAGAACACGGGCGCCGGCGCGGTACGCGGCGCCCCCAACTCCTGGGTACTGACCGACAAGGGATGGAATGTCCAAAGCGCACTCGCACACAACAGTCGCGGGGGAGGGGAGGTAACGCCGTCCCCCGCGACTAGGCCGGAGTCGCTTATCTAGATCCGGTCGGCGGGGCTATACCCCAGCTGCCGACAGATCGCTCTGGCTGTGCCCGTGGGGATCTCCCGGTGACGTGGGACGGGAGTGCGCAGGTCGCGAGCTGGGTTGTTCCAGATTGTGTGATTCGCGCCCTCGCGTAACGGCTGACAGCCGTGCTTGCGCAGGTGACGCTCGAGATCGCGCAGCCTCAAGCGGCGAGGTCGATCATCAGCGGTTCAACATGCCCTCCGCCAATGGGGACCTCACGCCACTCGCCACGTGGACGTGAATCGGCCATATGAGTTTGAATTATCGGCCATACGAAGATAGTATCGGCCATACCATGGATTCTCTGCGACAAGCGGCAGCTGAATTGTCGATTCCCGAGCGCACGCTCAAACGAGCGGCCGCCGAGGGCCTGATTCGGGGGGAGCGCATCAGCCCGCGGCGGTTCCGCGTCAATTTCCGCGAGGAGACGTATCTGCGCAGTCATTGGGGATTGCTGCACACGTTGCGCGCGACGTTGCGCACCGAGCCCAACGTCAGGCTCGCGGTCCTGTTCGGCTCGACCGCCAACGGCGACGATTGCGAGGACTCCGACATAGATGTGCTCGTTGTCCTTGCCGATCCGAGCGTGGGGAGGCTCGTTGGGCTCACGGAACGGCTCTCTGCTCGCCTTGGACGCGATCTGCAGCTCGTGCGATTGGCCGATGCCGAAAAGGCGCCTGTGCTCATGGCCGACGTCATCGAGCAGGGGCGCGTGCTGGTCGATCGAGAGGAGCGCTGGCGCGGCTTGCAGGAAGCGATGGGGAAGTGGCGGCGGCTCGCGCGTCGTGTCGAAAACGCCGCGCTGGCGGGACCGTTGGGCGATCTTGAGCTCGACCATCGCCTCGCATGAGTATGGCGCCTCCGGCTGCCTCTCCGCTGGAGTCCAACGACCCCGACCGTGCCCGAGCGCTCAAGGCCAAGATCCGAGATCGGGTGAGCGACGTGCGGCGCCATCTGCTCGCGTTGCGTGCGGCGATGGCCGAGTTTGGGGAGAGCTTCGAGCTGGAGTCCTTTCGCAAGGCGTACGCATCTGAGGATCCTGTCGAGCTCAACCGCGTCAAGGCGGTCGAGCGAGGTGTGGATCAGCTCTACAACTACATCGCGGACCTGGCGGCCTTCGGCCTCGAGCTTGCCGAGCTTCGCGGACGCAGAGATGAGACGAACGCACGACGGGACCTCGACGCGCTGCGCAATGCCGGCGTCCTCTCGGGCGAGCTGACGGGGCGTCTGCAACGGCTGCGAGAACTGCGACGCATGTTGGTCCACGAATACGCGACGGCCACCGCAGAGGAGGTGCACGAGTCGGCAAAGCTCGTCGAGGACAACTTCACCGCCTTCTACAACGCGTATCGAGAGTGGATCAAGCGGGGCTTCGCGCCCACGCCGGGCTGAGGTTAACACGCGCTACCTGGCCAGCGATGATCTCAGGCAAGAGGTCGAGGCAGCTTTGTCGCAGGCCGCTGTATCGGGTGGCGCCCCCGGCAGGTAGACTGGCTAGGTGGCCAGTCCCAGCGAGAACGGTGGCGTCACGGTGAGTAACGGCGCCGCTGCCGGCAACGGTGGCGCCGCCGCGAGCGGCCTGCCGCGCGCGTGCATCATCGGCGCCGGCTCCTCGGGGATCGCCGCCGCCTAGGCGCTGCTTGACCGCGGCGTCCCGTTCGACTGCTTTGAGTGCTCAGACCAGGTCGGCGGCAACTGGGTGTTCGGCAACCGCAACGGGATGTCCGCCGCCTACCGCGACCTGTTCATCAACGTCTCGCGCGAGCGGATGGCATACGCCGACTACCCGATGCCGACGTCGTATCCCGACTTCCCCCACCACACGCACATCAAGGAGTACTTCGACAACTACGTCGAGCACTTCGGGCTGCGCCCCCACATCACTTTCGAGACCTCGGTCGAGCACGCTACGTGGCGTGCGGACGGTGTGTGGGAGGTGACGATCGAGCGCGGCGACGGCGGCCGCGAGACTCGCGAATACGACGCGCTGCTCGTCGCCAACGGCCATCACTGGGACCAGCGTTGGCCCGAACCCCCCTTCCCGGGGCAGGACACGTTCGCCGGCGAGCAGCTGCACGCCCACTCCTACGTCGACAACTCGATCTTCGCCGGCAAGGACGTCGTAATCCTCGGCATGGGCAACTCGGCCATGGACATCGCCGTCGAGTCCTCCTACGTCGCCGCGCACACCTACCTGTCGGCGCGCAAAGGGGCGTGGATCATCCCCAAGTACGTGTTCGGCAAGCCGGTCGACCAGCTCCCGAACAACCCACGCGTGCCGTTCGCGATCCGCCAGCGGATGATCCACCAGACGATCAAGACGATCACTGGCCCACCCGAGCGCTACGGCCTGCCCAAGCCCGACCACAAGTTCGGCGAGTCGCATCCCACTGTCTCGGGCCGGATCCTCGACCGGATCGCGCACGGCACGATCGTCCCCAAGCCGAACATCGCGTCGCTGCAGGGCGAGACGGTGCGCTTCACGGACGGCAGCGAGGTGCACGCCGACGTCGTCGTCTACTGCACCGGCTACAAGATCACGTTCCCGTTCTTCGACGACGATTTCCTGGCGGCGCCCGACAACCACATCGAGCTGTTCCGTCGCGTCTTTCATCCGGATGTCCCGGGCCTCTACTTCATCGGCCTGCTGCAACCGCTCGGCGCGATCATGCCGCTGGCTGAGGCGCAGTCGGCGTGGATCGGGGACCACCTGCGCGGCGAGTACGCGCTGCCCTCGCCCGCAGAGGTGCGAGCGGACATCGCCGCCGACCAAGCCGCGATGCGCAAGCGCTACGTCGCCTCCAAGCGCCACACGATCCAGGTCGACTTCGACGACTACCTGTACGCCCTGGACGCCGAGCGCCGCGCCGGGGCCGAGCGGGCGCGGGCGCTACGGCTCGCGCTGCCCGTTCCGGCGCACGCGGTAGTTCCTGTCGCGTAGCGTCCTCAGGCCGGCTCTTTTGGATTTGCTGTTCGTTTTTGGGGTGTTCGAGCGGCCCTCCAACACCGGTCCAGGCGGTGACAGCGCTAGGAGTAGCTCTACATAGTATGCGAATATACGAATATTCGTGTATAATACTATTCATGTTGTTCTCGACTCCTACCGCCAGTGCGCGGCTCGACGAGCGGCTTGCCGAGCTGGACGAGCTGCGGCGCAGGCTTGGCGACAGCTCGGGAGTGCCGATGCCCTGGCTCGGGCAGCTGCGCCGCCACGTCAAGGCGTCCGCCGCCCGTAGCTCGGTCTCGATCGAGGGCTACGACGTGCCCGAAGATCAGGCGGTCGCGATCACCGCCGGGCAGCGGGTCGAGGACGGCGACGAGGCGCGGCTGGCGCTCGAGTGCTACACGCGGGCGATGGATCACGTCGGCGTGATGGCGGAGGACCCGACGTTCAGCTGGTCTGCTCGCGCGATCCTCGACCTGCACTTCGACGCCTGCCTGTTTCAGCGCGACAGGAGCCCCGGGCGCTGGCGCAGCGGTCCTGTCAGCGTCACATCGCCCGGCGGGGGCCCGCCCGAGTACGTGGGCCCGCCCGCCGAGCAGGTGCCCGCCCTGATGGGCGAAGTGGTCGACTGGCTGGAGCACGGGGACCCCGATGCGCACGTAGTCGTCCGTGCCGCCATGGCCCACCTGCACGTCACCTCCGTGCACCCCTTCTCAGACGGCAACGGTCGCATCTCGCGCATCGTGCAGTCGCTCGTGCTCGCCCGCGGAGGGCTGCTCGCGCTCGAGCTCGGCTCGATCGAGGAATACCTCGGCCACAACACCGCCGACTACTACGGCGCGCTGCGCGACACCCAGGGTGGCAGCTACCGGCCCGACAGAGACGCCGGTGGCTGGGTCGCGTTCTGCGTCGAGGCGCACGTCGCCCAAGCCCGCCGCCGCCTACAGCAGATCGAGCGGGCGGCCGTTCGCTGGAGCTTTCTGGAGGAGGTGGTCGAGCGCCACGGCTGGCCCGAACGCTTTGTCATCGCGCTGGAGCAGGGCTTGTTCGAGGGCGCCTCGCGGGCGGCCTACAGCGTCGAGGCGGGCATCTCGCCGGTGACGGCCGGTGGCGACTTCCGGCGACTTCTCGATGCTGGTCTGATGGTGCGCGAGGGCCGCACGCGCAACACGCGCTATCTCGCCGCTGAGGGTCTCAGACGGGAGGTGGAGCGCACTCTGCAAGCGCGAAATGGCTAAGGGCCCGTGGGTGGCGGCAGGCTCCGCGCTCGCTAGCGTGTAGGTGTGACACAGACGTTCTGCCGCCACAACCGCTTCGTCCAGCGCTGCCCGATCTGCCGCGAGACGGTGCCCGGCTACAAGCCGCCGCGAGCGCCCGCGAAGCCGAAAGGGGCGGGGACCGGCGGGTCGCACGCGCAAGGCCCCGCGACGGCCGCCGCACGTGCGGGTACCGCCGCGCATCCCGGGGGCACGCACTCATCCTCACACCGCGCAAGGGAAGTCCACGTGCGCCACGAGCAACGCTTCGTCGACGACGGCTACCGCTGCGAGCTGGTTCCCGGCCTGCGCTCCTCGCACGACGCGCGCCGGCTGGCGCAGGAGATCGGCTTCTCGAGCGGCCGATTGCTGATGTTGACAGCCGCCCCGCCGAGCCTGTACGCCGAGGCGCGCGACCAGGACGACGTCGAACAGGCGACGTGGATGTGCTTCCTGGCCGCCTACCTCTCGCCGCTGCAGGGCGAGCAGCCGTTCGCGGGCGTCCGCCATGCGCTCCTTTGCAGCTGGGCGTCGGGCGGCGTGCCCGATCTGGAGGACGTGCCGCTGGGGCCGCGCACCTCTCACGACCCCGCCCGCGGGACGCAGACGCCGCTGGCCTACCGTCGCTTCGCCGAGCACGCCGCCGATCGACGATCGATACCGGAATGGGAGGCCCACCCACCCGGGCACACGGCGGGATCGCCGGTCGGCTCGCAGGAGCGGGCGTTCGCAGGTGAGCCCGAGTGGACGCCGCAGCGGCGCTTCGAGCGAGTGTTCGAGCGGCTGGCGCTCCCAGGCTTCGGCCGCGTAGGGCGCTATGACCTGCTGGTCACGTTGGGCCGGTTGGGTCTGTACGAGCTGCGCGCCGACTCGCTGCACCTCA
Organism: Solirubrobacteraceae bacterium; assembly: GCA_035938935.1. Taxonomy (GTDB): domain Bacteria; phylum Actinomycetota; class Thermoleophilia; order Solirubrobacterales; family Solirubrobacteraceae; genus Palsa-744. The sequence goes on along the minus strand of DASZGH010000086.1, from coordinate 28,500 downwards.
CCACGCGCACCCCCGGATCGGTGCACGCCGATCCGACGCCGGAGGCGGCCAAGCGAGTGTTCGGGATCGGCGATCCGATCCTCGTCGAGCGCCGCGCACACGCGCTGGCGGAGGCGATCGACACCCCGCTCGAAGCGCTCGACCTGGCGCTGTGGAACTGGAGCCTGCCCGCCGAGCAGGAGCGAGTCACGCTCGGTTTTCCTGCCGGCACGCGTGACGAGCACGCGGTCGAGCGGGTAGCGGCTGCGCTCGAGCTGTAGCGCGCCGTCGTCACGCCCTGAGCCTGCCTTTCCCGCAGGCGAGGCGCGCGCGTTTTGCCGTCCACACGGGGGCTTAGAGTCCGGGTGGCCATGTCCCGCTTTTCGCAAGACGAGGGAGCCGCCATGTCGCTCTGCTTCATCGAGCCCCACGACGCGATCCGGGTGATCGCGGACTCCGTCGGTCGCGAGGCCCGCCGGCAGTTGCTCGGCGAGGTCGTGCGCGCGTGGGTCGACGACCTGCCAGAACAGGAGCTGTCCTTCCACTACGCGAGGGCGATCGCCGACCTCGACGAGGACGACCTGCAGCTGCTCGCCGCCTGGCACGCGTCGCTCGAGGTGGGTCAGCCGATCGCGAACACGAGGTTCCTGGAAGGCGCCTTTCACAGCCTCGGCGAGAACCGCCGCGAGGCCTTGAAGATCGCGGCCGGCTTCCGCGGCGAGGAGGCCTTCGAGGCGGGCGTGACAGAGGAGCAGGCGCTCGACACGGTGCTGCCCCACCTTTCGCGAGAGCGGGCGATCGAGCTGGCGAGCGAGTGCATCCAGCTGTATCAGTGGGATCGCCTGGGCAGCATGAACTGAAGCCGCGCGTTTTGTGCGCGAGTCCGGGGCTAGACTGAGAGCAATGGACGAGCAGGCCATGGATCAGCCGGCGGTCACCGTCGACGACGTGATGGACGCCCTGTCCAACGTGATCGACCCTGAGCTGGGCCTCGACTTCGTCGAGCTGGGATTGATCTACGGGGTGGAGGTCAGCGGCGGTGACGTACAGGTCACCTTCACGCTGACCACGCCCGGCTGCCCGATCGGGCCTCAGGTCACCGAGCAGATCGAAGAGTTCGTGGGCGAGTTGGAAGGCGTGGAGTCGGTCGAATCGGAGATGGTGTTCACGCCCCCGTGGTCGCCGGAGAAGATGAGCGAGGACGCGAAGTTCGCTTTGGGCTACTGACGCCGCCGTTTGAGGCAGCGTCAGCGTCCTGGCCCTGGTGTTCTTGCGCCAGCTCGACCAGGGTCGCGAGCTCCGAGGCAATGCTCTCGCCGATCGAATCGATGTCCGGGAGCGCGTCGAAGTCGCCGAGCAGGCCGAAGTTCATCTCGCCGTCATAGGACATGATCGCGACTGCGAGGGCGTGGTTTTGCGGCAGGAACGCGACCGGGAAGACGCGCTCCATCCGCCGCCCGAGCACGTACAGCGGGAACTGCGGCCCTGGGACGTTGGTGACGATCACGTTGAACAGCCGCGTCGAGAAGTTCAGCCGCGAGGCCTGCGCGAGGATCGTCGGCGGCGCGAAGTTCTGAGCGCCGGCGATCGCTTCGGCGCCAAGCGCCTGCTTGGACTCCTTCAGCCCGTCCATAGCGTGGCGCACGAAGCGCAGCCGCTGCAGCGGGTCGGCGATGTACACTGGCAGCGGCCCGCGCATGGCGGCGATGCGGTTGCCGGCCTCGTGGCGCTCGCCGACTGTGCGCACCGACACCGGCACGAGCGCACGCATCTCCACCCCGTCGGTGCGCACGCCGCGCGCTAGCAGGAACGCGCGCAGCGCGCCCGTCACAACCGTCAGCACGACGTCATTGACGGTGCCGCCGAGCTCGTTCTTGACCAGCTTGAAGTCCTCGAGCTTGGCCGCCACGCCGACGAAGCGCCGGTGCGGCCCGATCACGACGTTCAGAGGCGTGGCGGGCGCCGGGTTCAGCCCCGCCCAGACGATCTCACCGACGCCCTCGGCGGCCTCTCGGGCGCGCTCGATCGTGCGCTCCGGCCGGGTGAGCGCGCCGAGCGCAGCGCCGGCCATCTCGACCCCTGCGCGCACAGCCCCGCGCAGCCCGACGGCGACCAGCTCGCTCGCGTCGGGCTCGGGGTGCGGTTTCCAGGGTCGCCCGGAATGGCGTAGGGGCGGCGGGTCGGGGGAGACGTCGAACAGGACGGTGGCCAGGTCTACGCCGGCGATGCCGTCGATCAGAGAGTGGTGGGTCTTTGAGATCAGGGCGAAGTGCCCGTTGGGTGACGGAGAGCCGGTCTGGGTGTCCGGCCCGAGCCCCTCGATCAGCCACATCTCCCACAGCGGCTTGGAGCGGTCGAGCGCCTGCGAGAAGATGCGCGCCGTGAGGTTGCGCAGCTGTTCCCAGCTGCCCGGGGCGGGCAGGGCGGTGTGGCGGACGTGGAACTCCAGATTGAAGCTGGGATCGTCCACCCAGACGGGCCGGCCGCTGTCGAGCGCCGTGTGCGCGAGCTTGTGGCGGTAGCGCGGTACCAGATGCAGGCGCTTGCGAATCTGCTCGAGGAAGTCCTCCATCGGTGGCGCCGGGCCTTCGAGGATGGTCAGGCCACCGATGTGCATGTGCGAGTTGGGGCCCTCCTGGTGCAGGAAGGAGGCGTCCACTGCTGTCAGCCGGTCGAGGTGGCGCTGCGCCATTGGCCAAGGGTACCCGGCCATCGGTCCTTACAATGGGCGCAGTGGCCAACACGGTCGAAAAGTTGCTGCTCGCCGCGCCGCGCGGATACTGCGCGGGCGTCGATCGCGCCGTGCAAACGGTCGAACGCGCGCTTCAGCAGCACGGAGCGCCGGTATACGTGCGCAAGCAGATCGTCCACAACAAGCACGTGGTCGAGGATCTATTAGAGCGAGGCGCCATCTTCGTCGAGGACATCGAGGAGATTCCCGAGGGCGCGCTCACCGTGTTCTCCGCGCACGGCGTCTCGCCGAAGGTGCGTGAGGACGCGCAGGCGCGCAAGCTGGAGACGATCGACGCGACCTGTCCGCTGGTGACGAAGGTGCACCGCGAGGCCGTCAAGTTCGCCGACGGCGGTTACACGATCGTGCTCGTCGGCCACGCCGGCCACGAGGAGGTCGAAGGCACGACCGGCGAGGCCCCGGGGCAGATCGTGCTGGTGGAGAGCGAGGCCGACGTCGACGCGCTCGAGATCGCCGACCCCGAGCGCGTCGCCTACATCACGCAGACGACCCTGTCAGTGGACGAGACTGACGCGATCGTGGCGCGCCTGAAGGAGCGCTTTCCGAGCATCGCCGGTCCGCGTACCGACGACATCTGCTACGCCACCACCAACCGCCAAGCGGCGGTCAAGCAGATGGCGCGCGGCTGCGACCTGATGCTCGTGATCGGCTCGCGCAACTCGTCGAACTCGGTGCGCCTGGTCGAGGTGGCGCGCGCCTTCGGCGCCGAGGCCTACCTGATCGACAACGCCCGCGAAGTGCGGGAGGAGTGGCTGGAAGGCAAGCGCGTGGTCGGCGTCAGCTCGGGCGCGAGCGCCCCGGAGAACCTGGTGGGAGAGCTGGTCGACTACTTCCGAGCGCGCGGCGTGCGCGACGTGCAGGAATTCCACGTCGTGCGCGAGGACGTCAGGTTCATGCTGCCGAAGCCAATCCGCGACGCCGCGGCCGCGGCGTCTTGACGCGCACCCTCGTCGTCTCGGATCTGCACCTTGGCGCGGGCTCGGGCGCTGACGTGCTGCGGCGTCCGCTGGCGCGCGCGGCCCTGATTGACGCGCTCCAGGACGTCGAGCGGCTGGTGCTGCTCGGCGACGTGCTGGAGCTGCGCCACGGCCCGCGTCGCGACGCGCTCGCTGCCGCGCGACCCTTCTTCGAAGAGGTGGGGCGGGCGTTTGCGGGGCGCGAGGTCGTGGTCGTCGCCGGCAACCACGACCACGCGCTGGCCGAGTCATGGCTGCGCCGGCGCGACGAAAGCCCGATGGCGGAGCCGCTCGGGCTCGAACAGCGCTTCTCCGCACAGGAGGCCTCCGCGATGCTCGCGGCGCTTGCGTCTTGGGCACGGCCGGCGCGGCTCAGCGCCGCCTTCCCCGGGCTTTGGCTGCGCCCGGACGTGTACGCGACGCACGGCCACTACCTCGACTGCCACCTGACGATCCCGACGATGGAGCGGCTTGGGATCGGCATCACCGCGCGCGCGTTGCGCCGGCCGACCGACGGGTTCGCGACGCCGGCCGACTACGAGGCGGTCACCGCCCCTGTGTTCGCCTGGATCGACGCGGTGGCGCGTCAGGCGCCCACTGGCCCTGCGCTCAACGGGCAGACGACGGTGCGCGCGTGGAGAGCGCTGGCGGGCGAGCGGGGTGGCTCGGGCTTGGACCTGCGCTCGCGCGCACTGGCCGGCGCGTTCCCGTTCGCGGTCGCGGCGCTCAACCGGGCCGGGATCGGCTCGTTCAAGGCGGACATCTCAACCGACGAGCTGCGTCGCGCCGGTCTGCGTGCGATGGGGGAGGTGGCCGCGCGGCTGGGCCTGGGCGACGCGCACGTCATCTTTGGGCACACACACCGCGCCGGCCCGCGACCGGCGGACATCGCGGCCGAGTGGCGCGGGCCGGCGGGCGCGCGGCTGATCAACGCCGGCTGCTGGATGTACGACTCCTACTTCCTCACCGCCAACCCCGGCGAGAGCCCGTACTGGCCGGGTGGGGCGGTGCTGGTGGAGGACGACGGCCCACCGACGTTGCTGAGGCTGCTGGACGATCGCTCCAGCTCTGAGCTCAGGCCACTCCCGGCGTAAAACAGGTCGCCAGGCATTCCGCGCCGGGACCCACGTCGAGCTCGAGCGTCGCCTTGGTATGGCTCGAATGCTCGAGCAGGTGGTAGGCGCCTGGATGCTCGACGGTCAGCATTGTCTCTGCGTTGACCGTCACGGTGCCGGCACCGGCGAGCACCGCCCACACGCCTCCGGCTTCGTACTCGCCCGACCACGCCCCCAGTTGATCTCCGGTGGGCGCCACGACGTGCGCGTCCGGCGCGTCCTCCGGGCGCAGAGAGGGGAGCGGCTCGCGCTGGACGCAGAGCAGCTCCTGGATCGCAAGCTCGGTGTCGCGGTAGGCGCCCTCGCCGTAGTGGTAGTCGAACAGCCGCGCGCGTCCGTCGAACAGGTAGCGCGCGGGCCAGCCGCGGTTGTCGTACTCCCGCCACAGCTCGAAATCGCTGTCGATCAGCACCGGGTAGTCGATCTGCAGGCGCTTCACTGCGTCGCGAACGGCCTGCTCCTCGTGTGAAGGCGCGAAGCCGGGACAGTGCACGCCGATCACGCGCAGGCCATCCTCGGCGTAGCGCTCGTGCCATGCCTTCATATACGGCAGCGTGCGGATCGAGTTTGGCCGGCAGAAGTCCCAGAACTCGATCAGCATCGGCCGCCCGCGCTGGAGGATGCTTTCCTTGGCACCGTTCGTGTTCAACCACGGCAGCTTGGTGGGGAACAGCGGCGCAGCGATTGTTTCGACTGGCGCCCTCAACTACGGGCTATCCGATGCTTCCGACCATCTCCAGCTGTATCAGGCGGTTGAGCTCGACCGCGTACTCCATCGGCAGCTCCTTGGTGACCGGCTCGATGAAGCCGTTGACGATCATCGCCGCGGCCTCGTCCTCGGTGAAGCCGCGCGAGCCCATGTAGAAGAGCTGGTCGTCGGAGATGCGGCCGACGGTCGCCTCGTGGGCGACGGCGACGTTCGGGTTCTGGATCTGGATGTCGGGCCAGGTGTCCGAGCGGGACTGCCCGTCCATCATCAGCCCGTCGCACTGCACGCGCGCCTTCGAGCCGGCTGAGTTGTGGCCCATCTTGACGAGGCCGCGGTAGCCCATGATGCCGCCGTCCTTGGAGATCGACTTGGCGAGGATGTTCGAGGTGGTGTTCGGCGCCAGGTGCACGACCTTCGCGCCGGTGTCCTTGTGGACCCCCTTGCCGGCGACCCCCACGTTGAGGTGGTCGGCGCGTGCGCCCTCGCCCATCAAAAACGAGCCCGGGTAGAGCATCACGTACTTGGCGCCCATCGAGCCGCCGACCCACTCGACGGTGCCCTCGGCGTCGACGATCGCGCGCTTGGTGTTGAGGTTGTAGACGTCCTTGGACCAGTTCTGCACGGTCGTGTAGCGGGCCTTGGCCCCCTCGTGCACGAAGATCTCGACCACGGCGGAGTGCATCGAGTTGACGCTGTAGGTCTGCGCTGTGCACCCCTCGATGTAGTTCACGTCTGAGCCCTCGTCGGCGACGATCAGCGTGTGCTCGAAGGTCCCCTCGCCCGCCCCCTCCATGCGGAAGTAGGCCTGCAGCGGCAGATCGACCTTGACCCCCTTGGGCACGTACAGGAACGAGCCGCCCGACCAGACCGCTCCGTGCAGCGCGCTGAACTTGTTGTCCTGCGGCGGCACGCACTTGTTCATGAAGTACTTCTGCACGAGGTCGGGGTACTCGGTGATGGCGGTGTCCATCGAGCAGAAGAGGATGCCGAGCTTGGCGTACTCTTCCTTGAGTCCCTCATAGACCGGCTCCTGGCGCCAGACGCCGACGACCCCGGCGAGGTGCTCGCGCTCGGCCTGGGGGATGCCGAGGTCCTCGTAAGTTTTCTTCATCTCCTCGGGGACCTCGTCCCAGCTGTTGAAGCGCCCCGCTGTCGGGGGGGAGTACAGCACCAGCTCGTCGAGATTCAGCCCGCTCAGGTCGGGTCCCCAGGTCGGGATCGGCTTGCGTTCGAAGATCTCCAGCGACTTCAACCGCTTCTCGGCCATCCAGTCGGGCTCGCCCTTGATCTTGGAGAGCTCCTGGACCACCTCGCGCGAGATGCCTTTGCGCGCGAGCAGTTGCCCCTGCTCGTCCTCGACGATCGGGCTGGGCTTAGCGATCTTCGTGCTCTCTAGCGTGGCCATGTGGCTCCCTTGCTGAATCCTGTGCTCCGGACTAGGAATTGTACCGAGGTCATCCCGCCGCGCTGACGGGCCAGCTGTTATCGCCGGTGACGGCCCCCCTGACGGCCTTCAGGCCCAGCAGCGCGCACTTGCGGCGGGTGGCCGAGACGGGTATGCCCAGCAGCTCGAGCGCCCAATCGGCGTCCAGCTCGCCGACCTCGGCCAGCTCCATCCCCATCAGCTCCTCGGAGGCCATCGAGGCCGCGGCCTGTGAGATCGCGCAGCCGTGGCCGTGGAAGCGCAGGTCCTCGATCTTCCCGTCCTTGACTCGGATCTGCACGCCGAGCTCGTCGCCGCAGAGGGGATTGTGCTCGAGCGCCTCCAGGTCGTGGGGCTCGAGCTCGCCGAAGTTGCGCGGGCGCTTGTAGTGGTCGAGGATGTAGTCGCGGTAGAGGTCGTCGGTCATGGGTCAACCATCCAGCTCGAACACCTCGCGCCCGGCCAGCAGCGCGTCGATCAGGGCGTCGACGTCCTCGCGCTCGCTGTAGACGCCCAGGCTCGCGCGGGCCGTGGCGCCTACGCCCAGGCGCTGCATCAGCGGCTGCGCACAGTGGTGCCCGGCGCGGATGCAGGCCCCGCCGCGGCTGGCCAGCTCGGCGATGTCGTGCGGGTGCATCCCCTCGATCGTGAACGAGACGATCCCGCCGCGACTGTCGGCCTCCGGAGGACCGACGTAGGTGAGGCCGGGCACTTCCTGGAGCCGCTCCAGCATGTAGGCGGTCAGCTCGCGCTCGTGCTCGCGCACGCGCTCCATCCCCAGCGCGGCCAGGTAGTCGACGGCGGCGCCGAGCCCAACCGCCTCGGCGATCGGCGGGGTGCCGGCCTCGAACTTGTAGGGCAGCTCGTTCCAGGTCGCGCCCTCGAAGCTGACCGAGGCGATCATGTCGCCGCCCGTCAGGAAGGGGTCCATTGCCTCCAGGACATCCGCGCGCCCGTGCAGCACGCCGATGCCTGTCGGCCCGAGCGCCTTGTGCCCGGTCCAGGCGTAGAAGTCGGCGCCGAGGGCGGCGAGGTCCACGGGCATGTGCGGGACGGCCTGCGCCCCGTCCACCAGCGACAGCGCGCCGGCCGCTCGGATGCGGGCGGTCAGCTCTGCCACGGGGACGATCGTGCCGAGCACGTTGGAGACGTGTGCGAAGGCCACGAGCTTGACGTCGCCCTTGGCCAGCTCGGAGTCGAGCTGCTGCAGCGAGAGCTCGCCGCGCTCGTCCACCTCCAGGTAGCGCAGCTGCGCCCCCTGCTCGCGGCAGAGCTGCTGCCAGGGCACGATGTTGGCGTGGTGCTCCATCTGCGTGGTGATCACCGCGTCGCCGGCGTCGACGTTGGCGCGCCCCCACGCGTAGGCGACGAGGTTGATGGCCTCGGTGACGTTCTTGGTGAAGACGGTAGTCCGCGCGTCCCACCCGACGAAGCGGGCGACCTTACGGCGCGCCGCGTCGTACGCCGCGTCGGCCTCCTGCGCAAGCGCGTAGACGCCGCGGTGGACGTTGGCGTTGTGCTCGCGGTAGTAGCGGTCCATCGCCTCGATCACGGCCGTGGGCTTCTGCGAGGTGGCCCCCGAGTCCAGGTACGCGAGGCGACGCCCGTCGAACGTACGGCTGAGGATCGGGAAGTCGGCGCGGACACCGATTGTCGTGGTCAGGCTCATCGCGCGGTGGCGTACGCCTCGATGTCCTCGCGGGCGCGCGCGAGCTTGGCGGCGATCTTTGTGCGCACGAGCTCTTCCAGCGGCTCGTCCTGCAGCTCCCCGAGCACCGGCTCGAAGAAGCCCTCGACCAGCAGTCGCACGGCGGTGGGGCGGTCCAGCCCGCGGCTGGCCATGTAGAAGATCGACGCCTCGTCCAGCTCGCCGACGGTCCCGCCGTGCGAGGCCGACACATCGTCGGCGGAGACGAGCACCGAGGGGATCGCGTCCAGGCGCGCCTTCGGCGAGAGCATCATCGTGTGGATCTGCAGGTAGGTGTGCGTCTTCTGCGCGCCGGGATCGATCTGGATCAACCCCTCGAAGGATGCGCGCGATGAGCCGGTGGCCGCCCCGCGCCAGTGCACGTCCCCGCCGCTCGGGCCGGTCTCGTGCAGGTCCACCGCGAACGCGTCGAGGTGCTCGTCGCGCTCGCAGAAGAACAGCCCGCGGAAGGCCATGTCGCCGCCGGGCTCTGAGACCGCCAGCTCGAGGTGGTGGCGCACGAGGTGACCGCCGAGCAGCGCCGGCAACCAGTGGCAGTAGGCGTCGCGGCCGACGCCGACGAAGCGGGTGGAGGCGTCGAACACCTCTCCGACGCCCCAATCCTGCACTTGCGCCAGGCGGCAGCGGGCGCCGTCCTGCAGGTACAGCTCGAATGCGCCAGCGTGCAGGGATTGACGGGAGGCAGACCCATCGAGAACGCCGCCGCCCGCGGCGTTCCCATCCCCAAAATCGGCGGCAAGGTCGTGCTCGTGGACCTTGAAGTCGCTGTGCTTGCCGCCCACCACCAGCGTGCGCCCGTACTGCGCAACGCCGGGCCCTGAAATCACGTAGACGATCTCGAAGGGATCTTCGACCACGACCCCGTCCGGCAGGTAGAGGAACGCCCCGGCGCCCCAGAAGGCGGCGTTGGCGGCCTCCAGCTTGTGGCGGTCGATTGTCAGGCGCCTGGAGAACCACTGCGCGAACAGCTCGGGGTGGTTCTCGGCGGCCTCTTGCAGCGAGCAGAGCAGGACTCCCTTGGCGGCGAGGTCGGGGTGAAGCTCGACGTGCGCGGTGGCGTTGTCGACCTGGACGATCCGGCCCGCGCGGGCCCGGTCGGGCAGCGCCGTGGCGAGGAAGTCGGGCGTGCCCGGTACCTGCTCGCCCGGCCCGAGCGCGTCCATCTCCAGCTCGGCGAAGCTGGTCGTCCAGAAGCCCGAGCGTCGCCAGACCGGAAGCTCGCTGTCCTCGTAGACCTCGCGCGCGGCCGCGCGCAGCTCCGCCAGCGAGCGCCCATCTGCGGCGCCGGCGCCTGCGAGCGCGTGGTAGAGGGACGCTTCGCGGTGGCGCCCCGGCTTGACCGCGACCTCAGGCGGCACCGGCGCCGACCTCCTGGCGGATCTGGTCGTAGCCCTCGCGCTCCAGCCGCTCGACCAGCTCGACGCCGCCCTCAAGCACGATCCGCCCATCCATCAGGACGTGCACGAACTCGGGCTTTACGTAGTGCAGGATGCGCTGGTAGTGGGTGATGATCAGCGCCCCGAGCCCCTGCTCGTCGTGGAGCCTCTGCACCCCCTCGGCGACGGTGCGCAGCGCGTCGATGTCAAGCCCCGAGTCGGTCTCGTCGAGGATCGCCACGTCGGGCGAGAGCATCGCCATCTGCAGGATCTCCGCGCGCTTCTTCTCGCCGCCGGAGAACCCGTCGTTGAGGTGTCTGGAGGTGAAGGATCGGTCGACGTCGAGCAGGTCGATCGCATGTTGGAGGCGCTCGCCGAACTCCTTGACCCTGATGGGCTCATCCTGTTTCGCGTTGATCGCCATGCGCAGGAAGTTGGCGACCGAGACGCCGGGAATCGAGACCGGATACTGGAAGGCCAGGAACAGCCCGGACTTCGCCCGCTCGTGCGGCTCGGCCTCGGTGATGTCCTGCCCCTTGAAGACGATCTTGCCCTCCGTTACCTCGTAGGAGGGATGTCCGAGCAGGGTGTTGGCGAGTGTCGACTTGCCCGACCCGTTCGGACCCATCAGGGCGTGGATCTCGCCTCTGTCGATCGAGAGGTCGACGCCTCTGAGGATCTCGCGATCCTCGGTGCGGACGTGCAGGTTGATGATTTCCAGATCAGCCATTTCTTCCTTTTTCGGGTGTTGCCGCTAGGCGGTGACGGGGGAGGGGACCCTTGCGGGTACGAGGAGGTCGGCGAGCGTCGTGTCCTGCAGCGTCCCCACGATCGCGAAGCGCACCTTCGTCCAAAGCAGCTTGGTCGGGCAGACGTGGTTTGGATCTGACTCGCGCGAGCAGACGATCGTCCCGTCGGCCGCTTGGGAGATGCACTCGATCGGAGCGATCGACCCCTCCAGCGCTTCGACGATCTCAGCGGTGGTGATCTGCTCGGCGGGTCGGGCAAGCATGTAGCCGCCGCGCGACCCGCGCCGGCTGTCGATCAGCCCGGCCTTGCGCAACCGCGCCACAAGGTGCTCGAGATAAGCGAGCGGCATGCCGTCGTGCTCGGCGATCTCCGCGAGCGGCACGACGCGTTCGCCCTCGCCCTCGCCGGCCCGGCGAGCCAGCTCGACCATCACGCGCACGCCGTACTCGGCCTTTGTTGAGAACATCATCCTTTGAATACCTACCTCGCAGCTAGGTTATCAGCCCGCTTCGAGCAGCCGGATGTCATGGCTCAGCGATTCGGGTGTGATCTGTTCGATCCCGAAGCCCACACGCTCAAGGCCCCCCTTGTCGATGAGCAGCACGGTGATCGCATCTTCGGCGGCGGCCCTGTCGCGCGGCGGAGTCACGTGGTAGGCGGCCCAGACGGGTCGCAGGCGCGCTTCGTCCGCAGTCAAGTAGGAGGCGCGGCCGAGCAGCCCCGTCTTCGACAGGAAGCGTGTCGCCTGGCTGCGGGAGGGGGGACCTACGAAGACGGTCTGCACACGCGCAGAGTCCCCGAGTTCGTCCAGTGCCCCTCGTATCTGCTCAGCGACAAGCCGGCAACTGCGGCAGTCGCCGTCAGGCAGGAAGGTCAGCGCCACCACGTGTCCGCGGTGGGCGCTCAGCGACACAGGGCGCCCGCTCAGGTTAGGCAGCGTAAAGTCTGCAGCGCGCACGCCCGCAGGAAACGCAGCGCCGTCAAAGCGCTCTTCCGCGGACGGGGTCGAACCGCCGCAGCCGGTCATGGCGACGGCCAGGGCGATCAGCGCGAATCCGGTTCTGAGCACGGCGGGCAGGGTACTCATATGCCGCTACACTTCATGAAGTAATGAATCCCGACCGCCATTCAGGAGTTTTGCGATGAGCGTCTCCAGTGCCGAGCTGCTGCGCAAAGTCAAGAGCGAAATCTCGGAGATCGACCCCTCCGAGGTCAAGGAGCTGCTGCAGGAGGGAGCGGTGATCGTAGACGTGCGCGAGACCGAGGAGCTGGCCTCGGGTCTGCTCCCCGGCGCCAAGCACGTGCCGCGCTCCTACCTGGAGACGCGGATCGAGGGGATCGTCCCCGACCGTTCCGCGCACGTGATCCTCTACTGCGCTTCAGGCAACCGCTCCGCCTACGGCGCGCGCACGCTGCGCGACGACATGGGCTACGAGCAGGTCCAGTCGATGAAGGGCGGCATCGCTCTGTGGAAGGACCGCGGCTACGAGGTGGACGTGCCGCGCACGCTGACGGCCGAGCAGCGCGACCGCTACTCGCGCCACCTGCTGATCCCCGAGATCGGCGCCGAGGGCCAGCAGAGGTTGCTCGACGCCAAGGTGCTGCTGCTCGGCGCCGGCGGCCTGGGCTCGCCGACCGCGCTGTACCTGGCTGCCGCCGGAGTGGGGACGCTCGGGATCGTCGACGACGACGTCGTCGACCTCTCCAACCTGCAGCGCCAGGTGATCCACTCCACCCAGCGCGTCGGCATCCCCAAGGTGGACTCCGCCGAGGAGTCGATCCACGCGCTCAACCCGGACGTGGGCGTCGTCAAGTACCCGGTGCGCCTGGATGCGAGCAACATCATGGAGATCATCTCGGGCTACGACGTGATCGTCGACGGCGTCGACAACTTCCCCACGCGCTACCTGCTCAACGACGCGACGGTGCGCTTGCAGATCCCGGTGGTCTCGGCCTCGATCCTCGGCTTCGACGGCCAGCTGTCCGTCTTCAAGCCCTACGAGGGTCCGTGCTACCGCTGCCTGTTCCGCGAGCCGCCTCCCGCCGAGCTGGCCCCCTCCTGCGGCGCCAACGGCGTGCTCGGCGTGCTGCCCGGGACGATGGGCCTCTTGCAGGCGACCGAGGTCGTCAAGCTGATCGTCGGCATCGGCGATCCGGCGATCGGCCGCCTCCTGCTCTACGACGCGCTGGCGGCCACGCTCTCAGAGGTCAAGGTCCACCGCGACCCGGAGTGCCCGATCTGCTCGCGCCCGCCGGATCAGATCTCCGACGAGGAGATGGGCGTGTTCCCGGACTACGAGGCGTTCTGCGCTGCCGCTGGTTAGCGGTCCGCTGGCCGGCGCTCCTCGTCCACACCTGGTAATCATTCCCCCGATGGCGACGATCAAGATTCCTCCGGTTCTGCGCGCGTCGGTCGGCGGCGAGCGCGAGGTGAGCGCGTCGGGCGAGAACGTGGGCGAGGTGCTGCGAGGGCTGGTCGACACGCACCCGGCGACGGCATCGCAGATCTTCGCCGAGGACGGCGAGCTCAATCGCTACGTCAACGTCTACCTCAACGACGAGGACGTGCGCGTGCTCGACGGTCTGGACACGGCTGTCTCCGATGGGGACACGGTGGTCATCCTCCCGGCGATGGCCGGGGGTCGCTGAACGTCCAGGATTTCAGCCCAGGCTAAATATTCCGACCGGGCGAACGACTATGTTCTCATGCCGATGAGGACAAGTCATTTTGCGGGTCCACGCCGTCTCAGACGCTTGTACTTTGCACTACCTGCGCTCGTCGCCGGCGCCGTGGCGCTCGCGCCGGCCTCTGCCGGCGCCTCGGCTCCCGAATACTCGCTCTCGATCGTGGAGGGAGCGACCACGCAGCCCGAAGACCCGATCCTCCACGTCAGCGGCTACGTGCATCCACGCGCGGAAGTCGCCGTAAAGATCACACGCAACGGCCTCGAAGTGGAAAAGGAGAAGGGCAAGGAAGGCGTCTGGTTGTCGCAGGTGCCGCAGGTGGGCGACGTGGTCACGCTGGAATCCCCGGTCGGCACCGTCAGGGGGGCGGTCGTATACGACGGACTGCCCTCCCTCGATCCCACGGTCTGCGCCGGCTCGACCAACTTCTCCGGTCAGCGCTCGGCGGGCGAGACGATCGAAGGCGGCTACTACACGGTGGTGCCCCACCCCTCCTACTTCGCGCGGCGCGACGGTGGCATGGCGCAGGTGCAGGTGCTCTCTGGTGCCAACTTCCAAGGCGGCTTCCTGACACCCCTGGCGACGGGAGAGACCGTCTACGCCGTCGAGTCGCTTGTCTCCCCCCTCGCCGGTGGGGCCACCTTTGTCTACTCCAGCGAGAACGACCGCCCGGTGGGCGCCTGCCCCGTGCCGCCGCCGCCTCCGCCCCCACCGCCGCCGGTGGCCCTCTCAGGGTCGATCGCGAAACTCGCGCGGATGTCTATTCACAGGCTGCTTCGCTCCGGATGGCCGAGCCAGGTGACGATCAACCAGCCCGGAGCTATCGTCGAGGATCTCTACCTGCAGGGGGGTGCGCTGCCAGCGTTCGCCGCGACGAGCAAGCGCCATCACCGCAAGCCCCCGGCGGTGCTGCTGGCCCGGGGCACGGCCACGGCGGCGGCGGCCGGTACGGTCACGGTCGTGATGCGCCTCACCGCCCAGGGCCGCCGTGCGCTCAGACACGCGCGCAGCGTCAAAGTGGTGTTGATCGCGACGCTGCGTGCCCATTCCGGCACGAGGCTCACGCTCGAACGCCGTTTGCTCACGCTGCACCGTTAGCTCAGGGCCCGACGATCGGCTGGTGTGACGGCGATGCCCGGCCCTAGGACGTCAGTTTTCAGACAGACTCTTCGAGCTGCGCTAGCGCTGCTCTCGGTGGTCGCCTGGCTGCAGCCACCCGCGGTCCTGCCGCTGCCCTCGCGCACCGGCGCCGATGGTCCGCCGCGGCCCTTCGGGGTCGAGCCCCCGCCTGGGGCCGTTCCCGCCCATACCGATCACTCGCTGGAGCGGGCGCAGAACCATGCTCTGCTCTACGGCCCCTTTCCCCGCGGCGGTCTCGCGCGCGGGGTGTCCGACGGGGGGTTGATGCTGAGCGAACACGCCGACGTTCGCGCGCTCACGATGGCCAGGGTCCGGGCCCTCGGAGGGCGTGTGGCGCGCATTCCCGTGAACTGGCGCGACGTCGTGGAAGGCGCACCGCCGGCAGGCTTTCAGGCACGCGATCCGGCGAGTCCCGCCTACCGCTTCTGGCACGTCGACGCTGCGGTCAGCAGTGCGACGGCCGCGGGCCTGCAGCCGCTGCTGGTCGTCTCCGATGCTCCCGCCTTCGCCGAAGCTCCCCATCGCTGGCGCTACGCCTATGTCGGCAGCTGGGCGCCCAACCCGGCCGCGCTGCGGGATTTCGCTGTAGCTCTGGCCCGTCGCTACGACGGCTCCTTCCCCGACCCGCTGAGTCCCGGCGCCGCGCTGCCGCGGGTAAAGCTCTTCCAGGCGTGGAACGAGCCCAACCTGTCGCGTTACCTGGAGCCTCAGTGGGTTGCGGCGGGGCGACACTGGAGCGCCTTCTCGCCGCTGCTCTACCGCCAGCTGCTCGACGGGTTCTACGCGGGGGTGAAGTCGGTGCAGCCAACCGACACGGTCATCGCCGCGGGCATTGCCCCCGAGGGCGAACCCGCGGGCGTTGGGGTGATGGCGCCGGTGAGCTTCCTGGAAGGACTGCTCTGCCTACGGGGCGCGGCCAGAGCGAGCTGCCCGCAGCGCCCGCGCCTGGACGTATTGGCCTTCCACCCCCTATCCGTCTGGAACCCCGACACCCCAGCAGTCTCAGCGCTGGACGTGGCGGTGTCCGACATGGCCAAGGTCACCGGCCTGCTTGCGCGCGCCGAGCGCCTGCATACGGTGCTGCCCTCCGGCTCGCGGCCGGTGTGGGTCACCGAGCTCAACTGGGACAGCTCCACGCCGACCTCCAAGGGAGTGCCAGACTCGCTGCAGGCCCCGTGGATATCGCGCGCGCTGCACCGCCTGTGGGTGGCTGGTGTGCGGTTCGTCGATTGGGAGTTCCTGGTGGATCCCTACCGCGGGGTGCAGCTGACCTTGCCCGACGGCAGCCTACGGCGCTATTCGCGACCGGCGGGGCTCTACGACGCAGGGCCGGGCGGGGACACAGCGCTTGCCCGCCCCAAGCCCTTCCTGCAGGGATTCACGCTCCCCTTCGACCCTCTGCGCGTGAACCGGCGGCAGCTGCGCGTGTGGGCGCTGCTCATGCACAGGCGCCAGCCCGCTCTCCTGCAACGTCAGGGGCGCAGTGGGGGGTGGCACACGATCGCCCATCTGCGCGCCGACCGTTATGGCGTGCTCAACCTGCTCCTGCGGCTGTCCGGAACAGCGCGCCTGCGGCTTCGTGTGGGGGGACTCTGCTCTGCGCCTGCGTGGGTGCAGCGGGCACGTGGCTCATAGCGTGCTCAGCTAGCGCCGTGATCGTCAGGCTCGGGTTTACCCCCACGTTGGCCGGGATCGCCGAGCCGTCGCAGACAAGCAGGTTCTCGTAGCCGAACACGCGCTGGTGGGCGTCGACGACGCCGCGCTGGGCGTCGGAGCCGATCACCGCGCCGCCGAGGATGTGGGCGGTGGTGGGGATGTTCAGCATCGCCTCCATCACCGAGCTCTGCGCCACCCCGCCGGTGCGCTTGGCAAACCATTCGGCCGCCTGGTTGGCTACTGGGATGAAGGTCGGGTTGGGACGCTCGGGGTCCTGCTCGGTGGACAGCCACAGCGTTTTGAACGGCCCTTGTTTCGGTCGCAGCGCCATCGCGTTGTCGAGCGTCTGCATCACGAGGATGATGATCGTGCGCTTGGACCAGTTCTTCGGCCGCAGCACCTGCGCAAAGCGCCGCGGATGGCGGACGATCTGCCCGAGCAGCTTCAGCGGTCGCGTCACGCGCGTGCCGTCGCCCGTGAGCAGCGTGTACAGGCGGCTCATCGAGTCGCCGTCGTTGCCGTAGGTGACGGTCTCGATGTGGGTGTGCGGGTCGGGGTAGATGCTGGAGGTGATCGCGACGCGCTTGATCAGGTTCTCCGGGTAGTCCTCGGGAACTGTCACCGCGAGGATCGCCTCGCTGTTGGTGCGCACGAGCTCGCCCAGGCGCGAGGAGATGCGCGGCAGCGAGTCGCCCAGCCGGCAGCGCTGCAAGAGCGTATTGGTGCCCAGCGGCCCGGCCGAGACGACGACGCCTCGGGCGCGGTGGACCTGACGCTCGCGGCGGACCCAGGCGCCCGAGCGGATGCTTTCGACCTCGTAGCCGTCGCTGCCGTCGCCGGCGCCCAGCGGCCGGATGTCGATCACGGTGCGTTCGGGGCTCACGCGGGCGCCGCGCTTCTCGGCCAGGTACAGGTAGTTCTTCACGAGCGTGTTCTTGGACCCGTGCGGACAGCCGACCATGCAGCGCCCGCACAGCGAGCACGGGGTCCTGTCGGGGCCCTCGCCGCCGAAGTATGGGTCCAATGGAGCCGTGCCCGGCTCGCCGAAATAAACGCCCACCGGGGTCTTTTTGTAGGTGTCGGAGACACCGAGCTCCTCGCCCAGCTCGCGCAGCAGCCGGTCGGCGGGATCGTCGTAGGGGTTCGTCGTCACCCCGAGCATCCGCTGTGCCTCCTCGTAGTGGGGCGCGAGCTCAGCCTCCCAGTCGGCCATCTCGGCCCACTGCGAGTCCTCGAAGAAAGGCCGCGGGGGTACGTACAGCGTGTTGGCGTAGCCGAGGCTGCCGCCGCCGACGCCGCAGCCGCTGACGACCGACACATCTTTGAACGTGGTCAGCCGGAAGATCCCCTTCCAGCCGATCTTTGGGCGCCAGAAGTAGCGCTTGTAGTCGCTGGTGGACTCGGGAAACTCGTGGTCGGCGAAGCGCCGGCCGCACTCGAGCACGCCGACCCTGTAGCCCTTCTCGGTCAGGCGCAGCGCCGACACGCTCCCGCCGAAGCCCGAGCCGATCACCAGCCAGTCGTAGTCGAAACCCTCGCTCATCGCCCTGGACACAGCATATTGGTTGCGCAGCCAGTTCGGGTGTCGGGCGCGAGCGCGAGCGGGTCCCGTGCGAGCTCTGGCTCGACCGTTCGGCGCGACGGTCGGCGGGCGCTATATTCCGTGAAGTAATGGCTGTCGAGCGGGTCGGTAACAAGCCCTGCGGAGGGCGCTACGGGGACATCGTCGAGTCGATCGGCAACACCCCGCTGGTGGAGCTGCCGCGCCTCTCGCCCAAGCCGGGGGTTCGGATCTGGGCCAAGCTCGAGTCGCGCAACCCGACCGGCTCGGTCAAGGACAGGGTCGCGCGGGCGCTGATCGAGGACGCCGAGGCCCAGGGGGCGATCATGCCCGGGCAGACGATCCTCGAGCCGACCTCCGGCAACACGGGTATCTCGCTGGCGATGATCTGCCGGCGCCGGGGCTATCCGCTGAAGGTCGTGATGCCCGAGAACGTAACCGTGGAGCGCACGCAGCTGCTGCACATGTACGGCGCGGAGATCGTCTACTCCGAGGGCTCCTTGGGCTCCAACGGCGCCGTCGAGAAGGCGCTTGAGATGGCCGCGCAGGACTCCTCCTACTACATGCCCTACCAGTACGGAAACGTCGCCAACCCGAACGCCCACTACAACGGCACGGCGCTCGAGATCCTGGAGGAGCTCGACGAGGTCTCCGCGTTCGTGGCCGGCCTCGGCACCGGCGGCACGCTGATGGGCAACGGCCGGCGGCTGAAGGAGACCTTCGGGGACGCCTGCAAGATCGTGGCGGCCGAGCCGATGCAGGGCGAGCCGGTGCAGGGCCTGCGCTCGCTGGACGACGGCTTCATCCCGCCGATCATCGACCTGTCGCTGCTTGACCGCAAGATCTTCGTCACCAACCGCGACGCGATCATCTGGACGCGCAAGCTGCTCGAGGAGGAGAGCGTGTTCGCGGGTGTGTCGAGCGGAGCGATCGCGCGCGTGGCGGTGCGCATCGCCGGCGAGCTGGACGAGGGCAACGTCGTCTTCGTCGTCGCCGACGACGGCTGGAAGTACCTCTCAAGTGGCATCTACACGCTGCCGGTCGACGAGATCGAGAACCTCGATGCCACCGTGTGGTGGTGATCGGGATTGGACATCTCGCCGCGGCAGCTGCAGGAGATCGTCGCGCACGCCCGTGAGGAGGCGCCGAACGAGTGCTGCGGCGTCGTCGCTGTGCCCCAGGGCGCGCAGGTGGGCGCGGCGCGAGCGATGAGCGTGCGCCGCGCGCGCAACGTACACGCCTCCCCGAAGCGCTTCGAGATCGACGGTCGCGACGTGCTCGTGGCGATGCGCGAGTTCGAAGCGCAGGGCTGGGAGATCGGCGCGATCTACCACTCCCACACCCACACCCCCCCGTACCCGTCGCAGACCGACGTCAACTTCGCGGCCAACTGGCCGGGGGTGGAGTGGATCATCGTCGGCCTCTCCGACGCGCAGGCGCCGGAGCTGCGCTCCTATCTGATCGAGGAGGGGGTCGTCCATGAAATGGCCCTGGAGCAGGTCGCAGTCTGAGCGCCCGGGCGCGCATGAAGGCATGGGTTCGCCAGCGGCGGGCTGGTCGCCCGACGAGAAGGATGGTCGCGGCAGTGGCGAGCTCCATCTGGTCCAGGTTGCCTACGCGGCCAATCTGCCCGAGGCCGAACTGATCCAGAACATGCTGCGCCAGGAGCACATTCCCAGCATGGTGCAGCGCGGTGCGCCTTCCAACGCACCGGACTTCCTGGTCGCCGGCCGGCGGATCGTGCTCGTGCCCGCATCGCAGGCCGACCGAGCACGCGAACTGCTTGCCTGAGCGCCCGGCTAGACGAGCACCGGCTGGCCGAGCGGCTGGCCGGCCTCGCGGGTGATCGCCTCGATCTCTTCGGCGGCGCGCTCGAACTCGCCGTCGGAGAGCACCGGTGTCCCCTCGAACGGAAGTTCGCGCTGTAGCTCCAGCCATGAGCTGCAGCCGCCGTACTCGTCCCGTACCTTGACGGTCACTGGGCGCGGGATCCTGTACGTGCGCAGCAGCAGCACGTGCAGGGGGTGGCGGCGCTTCCATTCCAGTCGCTTCTCGGCGTAGTCGGGCGTCCACACGTAGAAGGGGGAGAGCGCGTCCACACAGCGGGGGTCTGAGATCGTGAAGTGTCCGGCCACTTCGGCCCAGGCGCGGATGCGCACGCGCTCGGGCTGCTGGATGCCGCCTTCGATCGAGAACGCCTGAACGGGTGGCTCGCCGTCGTTCCAGACGCCTTCCTCCAGCGCCCGGCGCAGCTCCGGCTGGTGGGATTCGCGCACGAGGTCGTTGCGTTGGTGGTCGAACGTCGGGTACAGGAAGAAGCGGTCGTGCTCGAGCTTGAAATGCTTTTCGGGCTCGCGAATACCGCCCTTGCGCAGGGTGATCAGCTGCTCGCCTTCGGCGAGGGCGCGGACGGTGACCGCCCATTCCTTGAGAGCAATTGGCATGTTGGGATGACCTGAATAAGAGGGATCGACGTATAGCCGCAATGCCTTGTCCGCGCTGGCCCTGAAGCCGTGCGCGGGGCGTTGCTGCGCTTAAAGATACGAAATCCGAGCGATAATCCCAAATGCCCTGCAAATCGACATGTTTTTGGGAAGATAGCAGCTGTGGCGCGCGGTCACAGCCGCCGTCCCGCGAGCCCCTCGGCCGCCTCGACGATCGCCGCGTAGTCGTCCTGTCCGTGGCCGCGGCCGACGGTGGCCGCCAGCAGGTCGCGGGCGTGCGCGGCGGCGGGGAAGGGGACACCGGCGGCCTGGGCTTCCTCCAGGCACAGGCGCACGTCCTTGAGCAGGTGCTCGGTCTTGAACAGCGTCGTGTAGTCGTGCTCGCGCATCGGCGTGGCCTTCATCTGCAGCTGCGCGGAGGCGCCCGAGCCGCTCTGGGTGACCTGCACGAGCGCGTCGAGGTCGATGCCGGTGGCGGCGGCCAGCAGCAGCGCCTCGGCCACGGCGGCGGCGTTGGCCGCGCCGAGCGAGTTGTTGATCAGCTTCAGCATCTCGCCCTGACCGAGCTCGCCGACATGGACGATCAGCTCGCCCATCTCTTCCAGCAGCGGCTTCGCGCGTTCGAAGTCCGTGCGCTGGCCGCCGACCATGATCGTCAGCGTGCCCGCCTCCGCGCGCGGGGCCGAGCCGGTCACGGGCGCGTCGAGCATCCCCACGCCGCGCTCGCGCAGACGAGCGGCGATGCGGCGCGTGTCGGTCGGGGCAATGGTGGACATGTCCACGCACAGCAACCGCTCGTGGGCGCCGTCGCAAGCTCCGTCCTCGCCGCAAAGGACGCTCTCCACCTGCTCGCCGTCGACGACCATGCTCACCACCAGGTCGCTGGCCCGCGCAACCTCGGCGGGCGTCGCCGCGGCCACGGCGCTGTGCGCGGCCGCCCAGCGCTCGGCCTTGCCCTCGCTGTGCGTCCATACGGTCAGCTCGTAGCCGGCCTTGCGAACGTTGGCTGCCATCCGCGAGCCCATGATCCCCAAGCCGAGGAATCCGACGCGCTCAGGCACGCTTGTCCCGATCGGCTCGACGATCAGCTCGGCGGAGGCGGGCCATGGCCGCCGCCCCCTGGGGTTTCGATCCGCAGTCGCTCACCTGGGCGAAGCGTACCCATCGCCTTGCCGGGCAATCGCTTCGTCTCGCCGCTCGCGCCCTTCGCGGTGTCCACCGCGATCCACACGTCACGCCCGAGCGCCCCCGGCTCGCCGCCCGCGGCGCCAGGCGGCGCGTGGCGACGGCGCTCGGCGATCAGCGAGTAGGTCATCTCGCTCAGCGCCTGAAGCTCGCGCACGACGCCGTCGCCGCCGCGATGCGCGCCGTCCCCGCCGGAGCCGCGGCGCAGCGCGTATTCGACGACGCGCAGCGGCAGCTCGCGCTCGAGCGCCTCGACCGGGGTGTTGAGCGTGTTGCTCATCGCGACGTGCACGCCGCTCGGCCCATCGGCGTCCGGGCAGGCGCCCTGGCCGCCGCCGATCGTCTCGTAGTAGGTGAAATCGTCGTTGCCGAGCGTGAGGTTGTTCATGGTTCCCTGCCCGAGCGCGCGCCCGAACGCGTGCAGGACCAGGTCAGCGACGCGCGAGGAGGTCTCGACGTTGCCGGCCGCCACGGCAGGAGCCGGCTCCCCCGCGGCGGGGACGGCGTTCAGCAGTGTGCCCTCCGGCACGATCACCTCCACCGGTCGGTAGGCGCCCGCCGAGGGCGGGATGTCGGGGTCGGTCAGCACCCGCACGGCAAACCAGCACGCCGACAGCGTCACCGCCAGCGGGCAGTTGAGGTTACCCTCGTGGCGCGGCGCCGAGCCGCTGAAGTCAAGCAGCAGGCGCTCGCCTTCGATCGCGGCGCGCAGGCGCAGCTCCAGGTCGCCGTCTGCCGCCTCCAGCACGTCTTGCGCCTCGCGCACGCCGTCGGGCAACGCGGCGATGCATGCGCGTGTACGCCGCTCGGCGTAATCGAGCACCTCGGCCATCGCCTGCCGCAGGCGCCCGGCGCCGATGCGCGCCGCCAGCTCGGCCAGGCGCCGCGCGCCCGTGCGGTTGGCGGCAAGCTGGGCGCGCAAGTCGGCGCGGCGCTCCTGCGGCCCGCGCATCTGCGCGACCAGCTCCTCGATCGCCTCGTCGGTCAGTGGCCGGGGCGAGATGACGACGCCCTCCTCGGCAAGCGTACGGCTGTCGGCGGGCATCGAGCCGGGCACGCGGCCGCCGACGTCGGCGTGGTGGGCACGGCTGGCCGCAAAGCCCATCAGGCCCGTTCTGGCATCGAACACCGGCGTCACGACGGTGATGTCGGGTAGGTGGGTGCCTCCCGCGAACGGGTCGTTCAGCACCCACGAGATGCCCGGGCGGTGCTCGCGGTCGAGCACGGCCCCCACGGCCGCCGGCATCGAGCCCAGGTGCACGGGGATGTGCTCGGCCTGCATCACCATCTCGCCGACGGCGTCGAACAGTGCGGTGGAGGCGTCGCGGCGCTCCTTGATGTTCGGCGAGCGCGCTGAGCGCACGAGCGTCGCGCCCATCTCCTCGCAGGCGGCGCGCAGCGCGCCGACCACGACCTGCAGCTCGATCGCGTCGAGAGGCGTCACGAAGGCCCCCTTTCCCTCGAAGGTGTCACGAAGGCCCCCTTTTGAGGGCAAAGGCCCACCCGTTCGGGCGGAGCGTCATGGCGTGCGCTCCAGCACGACCGTCCCCAGCTCGTCGACAGTTCCCGCCCAGCCCGGCGGGACCAGCAGAGTGGACTCCGGCAGGGCGCACAGCGTCGGACCCTGTATGCGCGCGCCGGACGGCGGATCGCCGCGCCACAGCTCGGCGTCCAGCCACTGCCCGTCCAGTGCCAGGCGAGCCCACCCGCGCTGGCACTCGACTCGCGGCGCGCCGGCCATGCTCACGGCGGGGGGCTCGCCGAGCGCCGTGACGCGGACGTTGACCAGCTCCACCTCGCCGAGCTCGTCGCGATAGCCGTAGCGGCGTTCGTGCTCGGTCGCGAACGCCTCGCGCAGCAGCTCGGGGTCGGGCGACTCCGAGCGCACGGCCAGCTCGAAGGACTGGCCCTCATAGCGCAGCTCATAGCGCGCCTCGGTGGCGGCCACCGGCGCACCCAGCTCGGCGCCGGCGCGCGCCAGCAGACGCTCGACCGCTTCCTCGACGCGCGCCCACGTCAGCTCGGCGCCGGAGAGCATCACGCTGGCCGAAACGTCCCGCCGCGGCGCCGCCGCCGCGAGGCCGAGCGCGCTCAGCACTCCTCCCGCGCGCGGGCACAGCACGCGGGCGATCCCGATCTCCTCCGCCATGGCCACGGCGTGCAGGCCGCCGGCGCCTCCGAATGGCATCAGCGCGTACGCGCGCGGGTCGATGCCTCGCTCGACGGTCATCACTGCCAGCGCGCGGCGCATCTCGGTCTCGGCGACGCGGACGATCCCTTCAGCGCATGCGAGCTCCTCCAGGCCAAGCTCGCGCGCGAGCGCTGCCACTGCCCGCCGCGCCGCGTCGGGGTGCAGTGCGACGCCACCGGCCAGCGGTGCGTCGGCGAGCAGGCGGCCCAGCACGAGGTTGGCGTCGGTGACGGTCGGCTCTGTGCCGCCGCGGCCGTAGCAGGCGGGGCCGGGGTCGGCGCCTGCCGAGCGGGGGCCGACGCGCAGCGCGCCGCCCGGGTCGCGCCAGGCGATCGAGCCGCCGCCCGCTCCGACGGTGTGGATGTCGAGCGCCGGCAGCGCCATCGGACGGCCCGCCACCTTGCGCTCGGCCGTCTCCGCTACGCGACCGTCGTCGATCAGGCAGACGTCGCAGGAGGTGCCGCCCATGTCGAAGCAGAGCAGGTCGCGCTCGCCGGCGGTCCGGCCGATTGTCGATCGACGGGATCGACAATCGGCCAGCAGCAGCGCGCCCGCCACGCCGCCGGCCGGGCCGGAGAGGACCGTCAGCGCGGCGTGCGCGGCGGCGCGCTCGGCGTCGGCCAGCCCGCCCGATGACTGCATCACCTGCACGCCCGGCAGCCCGCGCTCGCCGGCGCTCTCGCCCAGGCGCGCAAGATAGGAGGCGAGCAGCGGTGAGAGGGCGGCGTCGATCTCGGTGGTGCAAGCGCGCTCGTACTCGCGGAAGGTCCCGACCAGGTCGTGCGAGAGCGAGACGTGGATAGAGGCCCGCCCACCCAGGCTCGCCTCGATCAGCTCGCCGAGCAGTCGCTCGTGCTCGGGGTGCGCGTAGGAGTGCAGCAACACGACTGCGACGGCTTCGGGCTTGGCGGCCGTGAGGCGCTCGATCAGCTCGCGCGCCGGCGCATACTCGAGCGCGCGCAGCACGCCATCCGGGGTCGCCCGCTCGGGCGCGGCGAAGCGCAGCTCGGGCGGCGCCAGCGGCGTGGGGCCGCGCTCGCACAGGCGGTACAGGCTTGCACGCGCCTGCCTGCCCAGCTCGACCACGTCGGTGAAGCCCTCGGTGGCGATCAGCGCCGTACGCGCGGCGTTGCCCTGCAGCAGGGCGTTCGTCGCGACCGTCATCCCGTGGGCGAAGCGGTCGACCTGGTCGGCCATCGCGCCTGCGCGCGCGAGCGCCTGCTCGATGGCCGCCATCACACCGACCTGCTCTTCGCCCGGCGTCGTCGGGACCTTGGCGGTGATCACGCCGCCGTCGTTGGCGACCAGCACCGCGTCAGTGAACGTCCCGCCGACGTCGACCCCGAGCAGCATCCTTGCATTCTCCCCGCTGGAGGGACTGCAATGTCCCCGCTACGGTCCAGTCGAGTCAGGCAGCCGCCAGCTGCTCGCCGTGCTCGGTGTCGGCGAGGTGCTGGTGCGAGGGGCAGTAGCCGTTGTGCGGCAGCGGCATGCGCTGGCAGGTCGAGCCCTTGCGCGTGGTCGCGCGGCAGGTCGGGGGCTCGTCGGTGAAGGCCGCGTGGGCGGCCAGCGGGTTCTCGATCAGGAAGCGCTCGGCCAGGTGGATGTAGTGCTCGACCGTGTTCAGGACGCGCCGCTGGGCGCTCATCGGGAAGTAGGTGCGGATGTCGCAGAACAGCGTTCGCGCCGGCTTGGCGAAGTAGTGACGGTCGGTCGCCAGGCGCTCGAGCGCCGACTCGCAAGCGTCGAGCACCTGCTTGTGGTTGCTGGCGCCATCGCTCCTTGACTCCGCGATATACGGGGCCAGCTCTCTGTATATGGCTCGGCTGAACTGGTACACGATCCTGCTCGCTCCAACACCGGTCTTGGCCAGATGGACCGGAACACGAGCAGTATCGATTAGGTTCCTAAGCGGCAGCGAAGTAATTCATTAAGCGCGGGTTAGCTTTTTCCCGCGCTTTCGGAGTTTTTTTGATTTGGATTGGATTACCTTCAGTGCACCGCGCTCGCAGCACGATCGCGGGCCAACGGCTACTCCCACGCTCGCCACTGTGGTTGCTCCTCAGCGCCGGCGATCACCGCGTGACGCCCGTCCAGGTCGGGGTCGCGCTGCGGGCGATCCGAGCGGGCGTGCGTTCCGCGCGTCTCCTCGCGCGCCAGGGCGGAGCGCCCGAGCATCTGCGCCAGCGGGTGCGGGTCGGCCAGCAGCTCGCGCAGGCCGGCGGCGTCGCGCTCGATCCCGGCGTGCTCCCACAGCGCCTCTCTGGTGGCCTGGCTGACCGGTGCGATCGCCTCGGCCTGCCGCGCCGTTGGCGTGGCGCCCGCGGGGGGCGTTGGCTCGGCCTGGTGCGCAGTGGGCGCTGTGCCCGCGCTCGGCGCCGGTTCGGCTCGCCGCGCCGCGAGCGCGGTATCCGCGGTCGATGCCGGCTCATCGAGTGCCGCCAGCGCCGCGCGGCGGCCGAACACGAAGCACTCGCTGAGCGAGTTGGACGCGAGCCGGTTGGCGCCGTGCAGCCCGGTGCAGGCGGTCTCGCCGACGGCGTAGAGGCCGGGGACGGCCGAGCGGCCGTGCAGATCGCAGACGACGCCGCCGATCGTGTAGTGCGCGGCGGGCGCGACCGGCACCAGCTCGCGCGTGGGGTCCAGGCCCGCCTCGCGCAGGGCGCCGACGACATTCGGGAACAGCGCCGGGTCGATCGCGCGCATGTCGAGGTTGACCGAGCGCTCGCCTGTTTGCCGCAGACGCTCCCAGATCGAGCGCGAGACCTCGTCGCGCGGCGCCAGCTCGTCGACGAAGCGCTCGCCGGCGCTGTCGAGCAGGGTGGCGCCCTCGCCGCGGATCGCCTCGGTGATCAGGAAGCCTTCGCGGCCGCGGACGCCGATCACGGCGGTGGGGTGGAACTGCACGAACTCCAGGTCGGCCAGCTGCGCCCCGGCGGCGTGGGCCAGCAGCAGGCCCTGCCCGATCGAGCCGGGCGGGTTGGTCGTGCGCGCCCACAACGCCGCGGCGCCGCCGGTGCTGAGGATCGTCGCGCGCGCATTCATGCGCAGCTCGTCACCTCCGTTGGCGTGGTAGCTCACCCCATGGCAGCGACCGTCGTCGGCCAGCAGCAGGCCGGACATGCGCGCGCCCTCGATTACGTGCACGCGCTCGTGTGCGACGACCAGCGCCGAGAGCTCGCGCAGCAGCCGCCGCCCGGTGGCGCTGCCGCCGGCGTGCACGATCCGCCGCACCGAGTGCCCGCCCTCCAGGCCGAGCGCCAAGCGGCCGCGGCGGTCGGCGTCGAAGTGGAAGCCGAGCGCCTCCAGGTCGCGCACGCAGGCGGGGGCCTCGGCCACGAGCGCCTGCGCCGCCGAGCGTCGCACCGCCCCGCGCCCCGCGCGCTCGGTATCGGCGAGGTGCAGCTCGGGCGTGTCGTCGGCCGCCAGCGCCGCCGCCAGCCCGCCCTGGGCCCAGTAGCTGGCGGTCTGCGCGAGCGCGGCCGCCGAGAGCAGCGTCACGCGCGCCCCCTCGCGGGCCGCGCACAGCGAGGCATACAGCCCGGCCGCGCCCGCGCCGACGACGCAGACGTCGACCGCTTCGGACTGCTCGGCCCGCGTTGCTTGCTCGGCTGGCGTTGCCCGCTCGGCCCGGGTAGCGGCCGTCGCGGAGCTCTCGGCGCTGCTCATCGCCGGCTCACCCGGCGAGCTTGACCAGCGCCGCCACCAGCACGGCCAGTGCGACGATCGCGATCGTCACCAGGGTGAGGACCAGCGCCTTCCATTTCGGCGGCGCTGCCAGCCGCGTGCGCGCGGCCGCCCCGCAGCGCAGGCACCAGTCCTGGTCGCGTCGCAACGGCGCGCCGCACAGCGGGCAGACCTCGCGCGGCACCTCCATCTCCGCGCTGGCGGGAGGTGGTGTGGGAGCAGCCTGGGCCTCCCCCGCGATGGGGGACGGGGGTGACGGCGCGGCGCTCACGCGCCCCCGGCGGGCGGGCGTAGGATCTGCGTCGGTTCGTCCTCGGGATCGTGCTTGCCGTCGCCGTTCCCGGAGTCGGCTTTGCGCTTCCCATCGTCGGTGGCGGGCGGCCTCGCCGCGACGGGCGAGGCCGTCGGCTTCAGGACCGGCGCGGCCGTGGGCGGTCGCTCGACCGTCGTGAGCGGCTCGCCGGCGGGCCGCCCCGGCGCCGACGATGGCGGTGCGGGAGTTGCCGGCGAGGGGCTCGTCAGCGCGCCGGACGCAGGGCTGGAGGCCGCGCTGGTGTCGCCGGGGGGCGTAGAGGTGACGGGCGCCGTTGAGAGCGGCCGCTCCGCGTCGGCGGAGAAGGCCAGGCCGCAACCGGGACAGAAGCGGTCCTCGTTGCCATGGATCGAGGCGCAACGCGGGCAGGCGGCGATCCCCACTTCGCGCAGCACGGTCACGGGCCTGATCTCGTGCAGCGCCTGCTCGAGCGCTCGGAGCTCGGCGTCGATGTGTCCGAGCGTGGCCAGCTTCGCCAGCACGACGGGATCGTTGCGCTGGCCGAAGCGGTGCAGGTCGTAGACGAGCCCGCCGAGGTCGCGGTAGGCCAGCTCGCGAGCCTTGCGCAGGAAGCGCGCCCGCCTGCGCATGCGCCCGCGCTCGCCGAAGCCGGGGGAGGGCGACGCCTGCTCGGCGACGGGCTCGGGCTGCCCGGTCACCGGCTCGTGCGTCGCCGTCGCGGTCTGCGCTTGGGTTTGGGCCTGCGGCGCCTGCTCAGCCGTCGGCGGCGTCCGCCCAGCCTCGTCCTCACCTGCCACGAATCCCATGCTACCCGGCATCCGCCATCAGGGTGCACCATGCGCCGGCGACGCGCTCGGCCATGCGCCGTGCCGAAAACCGCTCGGCGCGTGTCCGGCCGGCCACGCGCGG
>DASZGH010000085.1:0-4013 GCA_035938935.1 Solirubrobacteraceae bacterium | reverse complement strand
TCCGATCATCGCGACAGCGACCGTGAGCAAACCTCTCCTCGCTGCTCGACGACAAGCTCGTCTGGTCGGGCGTGAGCCGCACGTTCGATCCGTCCTCTGCCAAGGGCGCAGTGGGCGAACAACGCGGCCATCCGTTGGATCATTCCTTTAGTGGGCGTTGGTTCCCGGACAATACGTCAACTGCGCCTCATTCGGCTGTGCGTCGACCCAACACCCCATACGCGTCCTGCAGACGAATTGGCAAGCATCGCCTATGGAGCCACAGTAGGCCGAATAGCCCTCCTCCGGGAACACCCAAAAACGATCCAAGCTGCAGGCGCCGCCATCACTCAAATTTCCCATACCTCCGATTCGTTGCTCTACCGGCCCGTCGTGCGTAGGAGGAGTCGCAGGACGAGCATCCGGAATGTGGGGTGTGAGCGAGAAGGTACTTGCGTCCAAGTCCGCAGTGACCGACACAACATCTGAAGCCATCTCCCCGTCGGCGGAGTTGGATTGCGGCATCTGGCCCACCACGTCAAGCGAGCCTCCGTCGCCGCCAATATGGACATCATTTCCAGCCTGGAGCCCATCCCGTGCGCAGGCGAGCGGCACAAGAAGGCAAAATCCTACCGCCGCTGTTCGGCTACTTCGCATCACACATGCTCCAGCATAAATTATATCATGGGGGGGGGAAATGACGCGTCCCTGCCACCTCATTCGTAAGGTCGCTATCATACTGTTCGCAGGTAGTCTGGTAGCGGCTGGTTGTGATCGGTCGGGAGGGCAGTCCAGCGTCACATCGCCGGTTTCGAAGCAGGACGCTGCATCACAGGACGGAGGCGAGACTGGTAATTTCTGCGGCGGACTGTTGTGCCTGCCGAACGAGCACTTTGATGTGAGCGCGTGTGCATGTGTTCCTGCGTCCAACCGAGATGCGGCGGTTGTGGACTCCGCATTGTTATGCGGTGGGGTAGCTTGTTTGGCCGGAGAACATCTCGACACCCACAGCTGTAAGTGCGTCACCAGCCTTCCTCAGGACGCTGGCCCAACCGAACTGGCGCCGCCTGTGGAATGTGGGGGTATGCTTTGTCCCGTCGGAGATCTCCTGGATCTGAGGCTATGTAAGTGCTTCACCAAACCCGACGCGAACTTCTGCGGAGCAGTTGAGTGTAGCCCACCTCGGTAGCCTCGGCACGTGAGGACAGGACATACAAGCTGCTGGACTCGATGCGTCATTGACCGAGATTGAGTCTTCCGTCCACTCGCCCCGGTCGCCAGATCGCCGTTTCTACGGTTGGCTCTTTCCAACGTGCCGACAGCGGAACCAGCAGCTCAGTCGTCACTTCGCAGTGCCCCAGGAGGCGTTGGTAAACGGTCATGGTTCCCGAACGCGATGCGGCCTACACTCGTGCCGTATGCCTCTCGGGATCGCGGTGTTCTTGGCCTGGGTCTCGGCGGCCCACGCGCTGGCAACGGCGGTGGCTCCCGTTCCAGCGCCGACGCGCGAGAGCATCGACGCCACATGCCGCGCCGCGGAGACGCTCGACGACGCGCACAAGCTTCGGCCTCGCATCGTCGCCGATCTGTCGTAACCGTTCGGTCCTACCCGTTGCAGACGGCTGCGGCTTGGTGGGGTAGGTCTGGTGGGCGATGCGAGGCACCGCCCGGCAGACCGAGGACGACGCGACGGAGGACGTTGGCGTCGAGAGCCTGCTGAGCCTCGTGTTTCTCGAGGGTCTGGCGCCAGTAGCCGGGTGCGAGCTCGAGGACGCGGTGGCTGGGCCAGCGCGGGAGCAAGCAGAGCAGATCGCGCATGTACGCGAAGGGCTCGAGCTTGTGCAAGCTACAACTCGCCAGCAACGATACGAGGGTCGCGTTGACCTCACCTCCGTCGTCGCTGCCGACGAAGAGCCAGTTTTTCCGTCCGACGACTTCCCGGCGGAGGTTCAGCTCGGAAATGTTGTTGTGCATGGGCAGCCGGCCGTCGTCGAGGTAACGACGAAGGGCTACGCACTGGTTTCGCGCGTACCCGATTCCCTGCGACATCGGAGATTCATCGAGCACGCGCCCGGCTTCCTGATCGCACCACGCGAAGAAAGCGTCGGCGATCGGTGCCGCGCGGGCCTGGCGTATCTCGCGTCGCTTCTTCGCCGGCGTGCTCGTCATCGACCGCTCGAGCGCGAAGAGAGCGCCGATCCAGGCGAGCGCGGTTTTCGCGCGCTCGGGATCCGATTCCAGGGCCTTGAAGAAATAGCGACGAGCGTGTGCCCAGCAGCCGACCTCTATGACGGTGCCGTTGCGATAGAGATGGTCGTACACGGCGTGGGCGTCGGCGACCAGGTACCCGGAGTATCCGTCGAGCAGCTCGTCGACGGCGGCGCCGTCGTGCCGCTTCGAGTAGGCGAAGAGCACGTGCTTGTCAGGCGCGACGGTGACCCAGAAGTGCCCCGCGCGGCACCGCTCCTTCGCGAGCACCAGGACACCGGTCGCGTCCACGCACAGGTACGGCTGTTTGAAGGCATCCTCGCGCATCGCCTCGACGAGCGGCCGCGCCAGCTCGGCGATCTTCTCGTGCCACCCGCACAGCGTCGACTTCGCCACCTGCAGCCCCTCCCGCGCATAGATCCCCTCCAGGCGGTTGAGCGGCTGGTGATCCTGCCACCGTCGGACGATCGTGTCGGCGAGCATCCCCGGCCCGGCGACGCCGTGTTCAATTGGCATCTCGACGGCCTCCGGCGCGAGGACCTGCGTCGCCTCGCCGCGCTTGCGGTCCTTGCGGACGTACTTCTTGTAGATGAGCGCCACCGTAATCATGCTCGAGGGCCGCCGCTCCAGCACCTCTCGCGTCTCCGTCCCGATCAGCTCGAAGGCCTCCGGGTCGCGCTCGACCTCGGGCGGCACGATCTCGATCTCCTCGCGGGGCAGATTCGGAGGCAGCGGCTTGCGCACGGGCTTGGCGCGCGTGTGCTCGGCGATGGTTTGCTCGGTCGGAGGCGTCTCCGGCGCGGCGACGCTGACGTCGCTACCGAGCGCGAGGCCGAGCATCAGCAGCGAGAGCTGGGCGTCGTTCTTGGGCAGTCGCTCTGCCTTCTGGCCGAGTAACCCGCGTTTGAGCCGTTCGTTCTCTTCGCGCAGGTGCAGGACCAGCTTGCGGTACTCGTCGCGTTCCTCCGCGAGCGCCGCGACCTGCGCAGCCAGCGCCGCCACGCTCTGCTCGAGGGTCGCACCGTCGCTCACGCCTTCCACCAATGCCGGCGCGAGATCTCGCTGTCAAGCAATCACTGTCGCTGCGGGCTCCTTTTTACGCGCAAACGCGGCGCGTGCACCACGCCGGCGAGTAGTGCAGCCAGCGCAGCGGTGTCGATGTGCACCACGCGCTGACCGCTCGCCGCCGCGGGCAACTCGAACCGCGCCTGGTGGAAGCGCTTGTAGAGCAGGCACAGGCCGTTTCGATCGAACCAAAGGATCTTCAAGCGCGACGCCGCCCGTCCGCCGAACACGAACACCGCGCCGCCGTCGACCGGATCGCGTCCCACTCGCTCACGGGCGAGCTGCGCGAGCCGATCGAAGCCGAGCCGCATGTCGACAGGCTCGACGCAGAGGAAGACTCGCACGCCATGCGGGATCACGTCGTCGCTTCCAGGATCGCGAGCAGCGTTTTCAACGCTCCGGCGTCGAAGACGGCCGGCACGCGCAGCCGCCGACCGTTTCCGAGCTCGATCTCGTAGCGGTCCTCCGCCGCCTCGGCGGCTGGCCTGACCTCTACGATCGACGACACGATCGAGGCTGGCGCGCTCGGCCGGCGCCGGCGCTCCGATCCCAGCCGCGTCAGCTTGTACTTCCAGCACTGAAGCGTCCCGACGTTGACCCCGGTCTCCGCCGCGAACTCCTTCGCCGTCAGCCCGCTGTCCTTCCAGCGCTCAACACGCTTCTGCCATTCCTCGCGACTCGCTCGTTTGTCCGCCATCTCGACGGCCAGATGTACGCCGACACGCGACCGTCGTCAGCGACGCCGGAGACCGAACGGTTAC
>DASZGH010000084.1:0-106976 GCA_035938935.1 Solirubrobacteraceae bacterium | reverse complement strand
CTGCGACACCTTCGTGCCGGCACGAGCCAGCTCCACGACCTGGCGACGAACCTCCGGTGAGTACTTCCTGGGCATCGAATCCTCCTCGCTGTCGCCGAAGGACTCCAAAACCCCAAGTCCACGCTACCGGGGGCAGATCACGCGGTCCATTACTCGGGGACCAGACCAAGGGTTTATGCGTGGTCTGGTTGTTTGTTGTCGGTAAGGGTGTCTGTGTATTCGGTGGGTGTGAGTCCGTCGAGGGCTGAGTGTGGCCGGTAGGTGTTGTACTCGATTCGCCAGTCCTCGATGATGATCTTCGCCTCGGTGAGCGACCCGAACTCCTCGATGTTCAGCAGCTCGTCTCGTAGTCGGCCGTTGAAGGACTCGACATAGGGATTCTCCCATGGGCTGCCGGGCTCGATGTACGCCGTCTTGGTACCGGCGAGACGACAGTAGTCGCGTAGTCCCCACGCGATCAGCTCGGGACCGCGTTATCGGCCCGGAGATATTCCGGTGCGCCGCGGGTGAGCACGAGGTCCTCGATGACGGCGACAATGTCCTCGGCGGTGCAGGTCCGGTCGACCCTGATCGCCAACGCCTCACGCGTGTACTCATCAACGATGTTGCACAGCTTGAGCCTGCGACGGTCAGACGTCTCGTCGAACATGAAGTCGATCGCCCACACATGACCGGCGTGCGTGGCGCGCAACCGCTGCTTATGACCTGGGCCTATCCGACGGCGCTTGCGGGTCCTCACGGGCCTTCTGAGGCCCTCCTGTCGCCAGATCCGGCGGGTGCGCTTGCGATTGAGTCTCCAGCCTTCGCGCAGCAGGATCTGATGCGCGGTCTTCCAACCCCACCGCGGATGCTCCCCGGCGATCTCACGCAGGCGCGCAGCCAGACGCTGCTCTTCGCTGCTGGGCGGCCGTCGCGGCTTGCGTTGCGTCGAGCGATGTTGGCCGACCACACGGCACGCACGGCGCTCTGAAACCCCGAAACGCTCTTGCAGAACACACACGGCCCTGCGACGGCGCTCCGGGGTCAGAATTTCCCCTCAGCCAGCTCCTTGAGCATGTCGATATCCAGCGCCTGCTCGGCGACGAGCTTCTTCAACCTCTGGTTCTCCGCCTCGAGCGTCTTCAGGCGCTTGGCCTCATCGGCCTTCATCCCGCCATACACCGCCCGCCACCGATTGAACGTCGCCTCTGAGACTTCGAGGTGGCGCAACACCCCGACGAGATCCTCGCCCTCGTTCAGAAGACGTTCGCCCTCCCTGATCTTCCTAACAGCCTGCTCCGGGGTATGCCTGCGTCGCTTCATGATCGTGTCCATCCTTCCATCCCATCACGGGAAACACGACCACGCACCCAGCCCGGCTCACTTCAAGGGGACCCCGTCAGACGTACCTTCGTCACAAGGTAGAGCGAGCAGCGCGAGCGACGCCGGGCGGCGCGGCCCAAGTGCCCGTAGGCGCTAAGGTGGCTCGCGTGAGCGACCGGCACGTCGACTACCTCCTGATCGGCGGCGGCCTGGCGTCCGCCAACTGCGCGCGCTGGCTGCGCGAGTCAGGCGCCGAGGGGGAGATCCTGCTCGTCGGCCGCGAGCCCGACGCGCCCTATAACCGGCCCGAGTGCTCGAAGGGCTACCTGCGCGGCGAGGAGTCGCGCGAGGAGCCGTTGTTCCGGCCGGCCGACTGGTGGGGCGAGCAACGGATCGAGCTGCTCACGCGCACGAGCGTGACTGTGCTCGATGCCCAGGCGCGCACCGCCACGCTCTCCAACAAGGACGAGGTCTCCTTTGGGAAGGCGCTGATCGCCACCGGCGCCAACGTGCGGCGGCTGAACGTGCCCGGCTGCGAGCTCGAGCAGATCCACTACCTGCGCACGCTCGGCAACGCCGACGCGATCCGCGCGGGCGTCGCCGACGCCGAGCGAGTGGTGCTGATCGGCGGCTCCTACATCGGCTGCGAGGTCGCGGCGTCGCTGACGATGATGGGCAGGCAGGCGACGATCGTGATGCAGGAGGAGGCGACGCTGGAACGCGGCTTCGGCAAACAGGCCGGGCGCTTCTTCCAGGGACTGCTCGAATCGCACGGCGTCGAGGTCCACGGTCAGGACGGGCTCGATCGCTTTGAGGGCGACGGACGGGTCGCGAAGGTCGTCGCGAGTAACGTGCTGGAGCTGCCGGCCGAAGCCGTCGTGGTTGGCGCTGGAGTGACTCCGGACATAACGCTCGCCCAGCGCGCTGGACTTCAGATCGGCGAGCGCGGCGGCGTGCTGTGCTCCTCGCGCCTGGAGACTTCGGTCCCCGGGATCTACGCCGCCGGGGACATCGCGGAGTACGACTCGCCGCTGCACGACGGGAACGTGCGCATTGAGCACTGGGACGTCGCCTTCAACCATGGGAAGACCGCGGCGCTTAACATGCTCGGGCAGGACGTGGCGCACGAGGTCGTGCCCTACTTCTACTCGGTGCTCGCCGACTGGGGCGAGCTCGAGTACGTCGGACCCGCTTACGCGTGGGACGAGGAGATTGTGCGCGGGGCCTACGAGGACAGCGAGTTCACGACCTGGTACCTGCAGGACGGGCGCGTGTGCGCGGCGCTTACGTTCGGGCGCTCGGACGACCTCCAGCAGGCGCGCGAGCTGATCGCTCGCGGCACTCCGCTCGGCGAGGACGAGCGGGCCGCCCTCGCGCGCGTGTAGGATTAGTCTCGTCCATAACGGTCGGTGGCGAAGGGAAGCCGGTGCGATTCCGGCGCGGACCCGCCACTGTGACCGGGGATGCCAACCGCCGCGCGCCGACCAGCGTGCAGCCACTGGCGCCGCCGCAGGGCGGGCCGGGAAGGCGCGGAGGGTAGGCCCGGGAGCCAGGAGACCTGCCTCCGACCGCAAGCCCACAAGCCCTCGTGGAAAGGGGTGGCTCCAACATGAAGCACTCACGTACCATCGCCGTCGGCGCGTTTGCGGCCGCGGCGCTATCGCTAGCGGTCCTCTCGCCGGTCGCGCTCGCCGCATCCGGTGGGCACAAAGCCGGGAAAGGCACGCCGGCCAACGTTCGCGTCGAGGGGATCTCAAAGACCCTGCTGGCCGAAACGACCGTGCTGGTCAAAGCCGCGTCGATCGACAAGGACGGCAAGGCCGCCGACGTGTGCGAAGGCGCAACCGGCGCCGCCGCGCTGCAGGACGCGACCAAAGGTAACTGGACCGCCGGCACGTTCTCCGCGGGCCTCGGTTATCCGGTCGTCGGGATCTTCGGCGAGTCCTACCCGTTCACCTCGGCCTACTACTGGTCCTTTTGGATCGACGATAAGCCGGCGACCACCGGGATCTGCGGCGCGATGCTGCACGCCAAAGAGAAGCTGCTGTTCTTCCCGCAGTGCTCGCAGGAAAGCGCGTCGGCCTGCCCGCAGGGCATGTTCGACCCGCCGGTGCTGCAGATTAAGGATCCCGCCCGCCCGTCGCACGTGCGCGTCGGGCATCCGCTCAACCTGAGCGTGTTCTCGCTTGCCAACTTCACCGGCAAGTCCACGCCGGCGGCGGGCGCGAAGGTCTCCGGCGGCGGGCACAGCGCCACGACCAGCGCGGCGGGCAAGGCGAAGCTGAAGTTCGCCAAACCCGGCACGTACAAGGTCGTCGCGACGGCCACCGAATCGGTTCGCGACGAGCTGACGGTGAAGGTGACGCGCTAGCGGACGCTGAGACGATGAGCACCCGAAGGCGTCTCCCCGCCCTGCTCGCCGCCCTGCTGGCGCTGTGCGCGCCGGCCGGCTGCGGGCTGGGGGCGGGGAGCACGCCCAAGGGGGTGCAACTGACCGTCACGCGCGACTTCGGCGCGCGCACCTTGCTCGAAGCCCGCGCGCCGCGGGCTCTCGGCGAAGAGACGGTGATGAGCCTGCTGCGGCGCAACGCGTCGATCGGCACGCGCTACGGCGGCGGCTTCGTTGAGAGCGTCGACGGGCTCTCGGGCGGCAGCGAAGGCGGCGACGCGGTCGACTGGTTCTACTACGTCAACGGCGTCCAGGCCGGCAAGGGAGCCGCCGCCACGGTGGTGCATCCGGGCGATCGCATCTGGTGGGACCGGCGCGACTGGTCCCAGACCGAGGACATACCGGCGGTCGTCGGCTCCTTCCCGGAGCCGTTCCTGGCCGGGATCGAAGACAAGCGGCTGCCGGTGCGCGTGGAATGCGCCGAAGCTGAATCCTCCGCCTGCCAGGGCGTGCTCGGGCGCCTGCGCTCGCTCGGCGTGCCGGCGGCGCTGGCGTCGATCTCCGGCGGCGACGAGCCCTATACCCTCCGGGTGCTGGTCGGGCCGCTGTCCAAGCTCGCCGCCGACCCCGGCGTGCACCAGATCGAAGCCGGACCGCGCTACAGCGGCGTCTATGCGCGCTTTGGCCCCGACGGCAAGTCGCTGCAACTGCTCGACGCGAAGGGGCGCGCGGTGCTGACGCTCGGTGCCCACGCGGGGTTGGTGGCGGCGACCCGCTACCGCGAAGAGGCGCCGGTGTGGGTCATCACGGGCACCGACGAAGCAGGAGTCAACCGCGCCGCCGCTGCGCTCAGCGAAGCGTCGCTGCACAACCGCTTCGCCGTCGCGCTGCCAAGCTCAGGTTCGGCGCTGGCGCTGCCAGTCCCCGAGCCGCTAGCGCATATCGCAAAGCCATGAGTGTTCGTGCGAGCACATTTGTCTACCGCCGGCTGGCCTCGCCCTTGCATGCCGCGCGTGCGGGCGTCGGCGCGATCTGGGCAGTGGCGCTGGCGCTTGCTGCGCTCGCCAGCGGCAGCCCGATCGTGCTCTCCCTCGTGCTCGCCGCCATCCTCGCCGCCGGAGTGTTCGCGGGCGTCGGGCGCCAGCTGGGGCGCTCGCTGCGTGTCGCGGCGATCGTGGCGGTGCCGATCGTCGCGGTCAACGTGCTTGTCTCACGGGAAGGGTTGACGGTGTTTGCGCGTCTCGGCGACCTCGGGCCGTTCGGGCAGGGCGACCTGACCGTCGAGGCGCTCGTTTATGGGGCGACGATCGCTCTGAAGGTGACGATCCTGATGGGGGCGACGACGCTGGCTAGCCTTGCCGTGGACCCGGACGAGCTGCTGCGGGGCGCGCGGCGACTGTCGTTTCGCTCGGCGCTGACGGCCTCGCTGGCCACCCGGATGCTGCCCGTGCTGGCGGGCGACGGCCGGCGGCTGGCCGAAGCGCAGCGCACCCGGCCGGAGGACGGCACGGGCGGCGTTCGTGCGCGTGCGCGTCTCGTCAGCGCGGTCGTCGCCTCCTCACTGGACCGGGCGCTCGACGTTGCCGCCACGCTCGAGCTGCGCGGCTTCGCGCACGCGCGCCGCCCGCCTCGCCAGCGGCGCAGCTGGTCGCGCCACGACCTCGCCTTCGCCGCCTCGGCGGCCGCTCTGCTCGCGTTGACGATCGGCGCTCGCGTCGCCGGCCTCGCTCCCTTCCACGTCTACCCCGAAGTCCACGGCGGTCCGGCCGCGGTCGCCGCCGCGCTGGGAGTGGGGCTCGCTTTGCTGGCGCTGCTGCCGTTCGTCGACCGCCGCGGGATCGAGCCGTGAGCGCGCTCGTCTTCGAGCGGGTCACCTACACCTACCCGGGCGCAGCCCGCCCGGCGCTGCGCGACGTGAGCCTGGCAATCGAGCCCGGCGAGCTGTGCGTGCTGGCGGGGCTCTCCGGGCACGGCAAGTCGACGCTGCTGCGCGCGGCCTGCGGGCTGGTGCCGCACTTCCACGGCGGACGCTTCGCCGGGCGCGTCACGGTCGAGGGGCTCGACACGCGCCAGCATCCGCCCGCCCGCCTGGGCGCGCTGACCGGGGTGCTGTTCCAGGACCCCGAGACGCAGCTGGTGATGGGGTCGGTCAGGGCCGAGCTTGCGCTGCCGCTGGAGAGTCGCGGGCACACTGCGGCTGAGGTCGCGCGTGGGGTCGAGGAGGTGGCGCTGGCGCTCGGCGTCGACCGGCTGCTAGACCGCTCCACGCACGAGCTCTCCGGCGGCGAGCAGCAGCGCGTTGCGCTCAGCGCTGCACTTGCGGGGCGGCCGCGTGTGGTGCTGCTGGACGAGCCGACCTCACAGCTCGACCCCGTCGCCGGCGACGAGCTGATCGGACTGCTGCGCCGGCTCAACCAGGAGTGGGACACGACGATCGTGCTGTGCGAGCACCGGCTGGAGCGCTGCCTGAGCGCCGCCGACCGCGTGATCGCGATGCACGACGGAGCAGTCGCTCACGACGGCGATCCGGCTGCGTTTCTGCGCTGGGCCGCGCACGCAGCGCCGGCGCTGCAGACGCCCGGCGCCAAGCTCTTCTCGCTGGCGGGCATCGCCGCCGCCCCGGTGGGGGTAAAGCAGGCGCGCGCGACGCTGCGCCGCAAGGGGCTGCTCGGGCAGGCAGATGCGCAGCTTCAGCTGCGCGCCCAAGCCGGTGGCGAGGAATCGAAGCTCCTCCGCCGCGGCAGGCTGCGGGGTTGGGGGAGGGGGATCGGCCTGCCCGTCGAGGTGCGCGGGCTTTGGTTCGAGGTTCCGCGCGGCCCGGCGATCCTGCGCGGATTGGATTTGGTCG
The DNA here is from genome assembly GCA_035938935.1 of Solirubrobacteraceae bacterium. Lineage (GTDB taxonomy): Bacteria > Actinomycetota > Thermoleophilia > Solirubrobacterales > Solirubrobacteraceae > Palsa-744. The sequence continues at coordinate 100,437 of DASZGH010000084.1, read as the reverse complement.
TGGGTCCCGGCGAGATGGTGGCCCTGATGGGGCGAAACGGGGCCGGCAAGTCGACGCTGCTGCGCGCGCTTGCAGGGTTGATAGCTCCGACGCGCGGGAGCGTGAGCAGCTCGGGCCGTGTGGCGCTGCTGCTGCAGAATCCCGGCGACTACTTCCTGCGCGAGTACGTCGGTCAAGAGCTCTCCGCGGATGCACTGGAGCGTGCCGGTCTCGCCGGCCTGGCGCAGCGCAACTCGCGCGACATCTCCGGCGGCGAGCGCCAGCGCCTGGCTCTGGCGATCGTCTGCGGCGAGGGGGAGTCGCCGCCGGCGCTGGCGCTCGACGAGCCCACGCGCGGTATGGACCGCGAGGCGAAGGCCGAGCTGGCGGCCGAGCTGCGCCGCCGTGCGGCCAACGGGCAGGCGGTGATCGTCGCCACCCACGATCCCGAGTTTGCCGCGGCGTTTGCGCGGCGCGCGCTGCTGCTTGCCGACGGGCGGATCGTCGCCGACGGCGCCGCCGCCGAGCTGCTCAGTGGCGGCTGGTACTTCGCCACCGAGACCGCCCGCATCCTCGGCGGCGCCGGCGCGGCGCTCGTCCCCGAGCAGGGCGCCGGTCTCCTGCGCGAGCGCGCCGCCAGCGCGACGGTCGCTGGCGGGCCCGCGTCTGCCGTGCGCTACGGCGGCGACCGCGACCGGCGCGAGCCCACCGAGATCGGGCAGGCGCGGCTGTGAGCTGGCTCGTCGCCTCGTTTGCGATCGTGCTCGGCGCTCTGCTGGTCGGCTGGCTTGCCTACGAGCGCTCGCGGCCGTCGGCGCGGATGACCGCGATCGTGGCCACGCTCGCGGCGGTCGCCGCGCTCGGGCGCGACGCGTTTGTGGCGTTGCCCGACGTCAAGCCGATCACGGCGATTGCACTGGTCGTCGGCTATTCGCTTGGGCCCCTGCCCGGCTTCACGGTCGGCGCGGTCGGGATGCTCGCCTCAAACGTGATGCTCGGCCAGGGCTCCTACACGCCCTGGCAGATGGCCGCTTGGGGACTGGTCGGCCTGATCGGCGCCGGGCTAGGCGGCCTCGCCCGCCGGCGCTCGGGAGGCCCGGTGGTTGCCTCGATCGCCTCTCGCCGCCTGACGATCGCGCTTGTATGCGCACTCAGCGCGATGCTCGCCAAGGAGATCATGAACGTCTACACGTGGACGCTGTCGGGCTCGCACACGCTGCCCGCGTTTCTGACGGTCGCGAGCTTGGCGCTGCCGTTCGACCTCACAGATGCGGTCGCGAGCTTCGCGTTCGGCTTCGCCTTCGGGCCGGAGCTGGCGCGGCTGCTGACGCGAGTGCGCGGGCGGATGACAGTTGTGTGGGCGTCGGCGGCCGCGCCTATTGCGGCGATCTGCGTGATTGGCTTTGGCGTGTGCCTTGGCGCTGCGGCGACGAACGCGCGCGCCGCGAGCGCGTCCGTGTCCTCAGCCGGCGTATTCGCGCGCACGATCGACTATCTGCGCTTCGCTCAGAACGCTGACGGTGGCTTCGGCGCGGCTCGGGGCCAGCACAGCAGCGAGCTCTACTCGGCCTGGGCGGCGATCGGTATCGCGGCGGCCGGCCAGGACCCGCTTGCGTTGCGGCGAGGCGGTCATACGGTGCTTGACTCGATCCGCAGCGAAGCCCGCACGCTGAGCGGTCCCGGGGACCTGGAGCGCACGATCCTCGCGCTGCGCGCGTGCCGCGCCTCCACGCACGCCTTTCCCGGCGGGGATCTGCTCGCCCGACTGTTGCGTTATCGCTCAGGCGACGGTTCGTTCGGGGAGCTTGCGAACATCACGGCGTTCGCGGTCTTCGCGCTGCGCGCGACCGGAAGATCGCCCGGGGACCCCGTTGTGCGCGCCGCCGCTCGCTGGCTCGAACGCCAGCAGAACGGCGATGGCAGCTTCGGCTTCGCTCGTAAGGGCGTAGCCGGCGACGTCGACGACACAGCGGCGGCCGTGCAGGCGCTCGTAGACGCCGGCGCTCGCCGCTCGGGCGCCGTCGCCCGCGCCGCCTCCTACCTCGTGCGCGCCCAGGATTGGGACGGTGGTTACGGCCAGCAGCCGGGCGGTCCGTCCAACGCCCAGTCCACGGCATGGGCGATCCAGGGGCTGATCGCGGCCGGGCGCGACGTCGGCACTGTCAGGCGCCGGGGCCGCTCGCCGCTGCAGTACCTCACTGCGTTGATTAACCCCAATGGAAGCGTGCAGTACACCTGGACGAACGCTCAAACCCCGGTGTGGGTGACCGGCGAGGCACTCGTGGCGTTCGCGGGTAGGACCTTCTAACCGCTCAGAGTGCCGCCGTGCTCGCCCGGCGCCCACAGCGGCTCGGTGCCGCCGCTATCCGCCTCGCCCGCGGCGCGGGCGAGGATGAACAGCATGTCCGACAGGCGGTTGAGGTAGCGCACCACCTCGGGGTTGCAGTCCTCGACGGCGATAGCCCGTCGCTCGGCGCGGCGGCAGACGGTGCGGCAGACGTGCAGCTGCGCCACCGCCGCCGAACCTCCCGGGATCACGAACGAGCGCAGCGGCTCAAGCGTCGCGTTGACCTCGTCGCAGACCTGCTCCAACCACCCGGCGTAGTCGGCGCTCACGCGCAGGCGCGCCTGGCCCTTGGCGGTCGCGTCGTCCTGGTCGTCGGCCGGTGGTGGCACCGACAGGTCGGCGCCGACGTCGAGCAGGTCGTTCTGCACGCGTGCTAGCCACCCCGGGAACTGGTCCGGCAGCCCGGGCTGGGCGAGCGCGACGCCGAGGGTGGCGTTCAGCTCGTCCACCGTGCCGTAGGCCTCGACGCGCGGATGCAGCTTGGAGACGCGGCTCATGTCGCCCAGGTGCGTCTCGCCGCCGTCGCCGAGCTTGGTGTAGATGCGTGTGAGGTTGACGGTCATCGCGAGTCGAGTCTGGCACACCCGCTTTGTGTCTGGCCCCGGCGGCGCCGCGTACAGTCGCATGGGTAGACATCGACGGCGGGGTCCCCGCGCGCCCCAGGGCGCAACGCGTGCCGTCCCCGCGATCGGGTACGTTCCCGCCCTTCATGCAGGTTGGAGTCCCGAAGGAGACCGCCGAGGGCGAGCATCGAGTCTCGCTCGTGCCCGAGGTGGTCGGCAAGCTGAAGGCCAAGGGCCTTGACGTGCTCGTGCAGACGGGTGCGGGCGCGGACGCCCTGCTGCCCGACGCCGCGTTCGTCGACGCTGGCGCGCGGATGAGCGACGACGCTGGCGAGGTCTGGCGCTCGGACGTGGTCGTGAAGATCTCGCCGCCGAGCGACGTCGAGGTCGGCATGCTGGGCTCCGGCTCGATCCTGATCGGCTTCCTGGCGCCGCTGACCAGCCCGCAGACCACGCGCGCGCTAGCCGCCGCCAAGGCGACCGCGTTCGCGATGGAGTCGATCCCGCGCATCTCGCGCGCCCAATCGATGGATGCGCTCTCCAGCCAGAGCAACATCGCCGGCTACAAGGCCGCGCTGCTCGGCGCCGAGAACATGGGGCGCTTCTACCCGATGCTGATGACCGCGGCCGGCACGATCCCGCCCGCGAAGGTGCTCGTGCTCGGCGCCGGCGTCGCCGGCCTGCAGGCGCTGGCCACTGCCAAGCGGCTCGGCGCGCGCACGACCGGCTATGACGTGCGCCCCGAGGTGGCTGAGCAGGTGCACTCGCTCGGCGCCCAGTGGCTGGACCTGGGGCTGGAGGCGGCGGGCGAGGGCGGCTACGCGCGCGAGCTGACCGACGCCGAGCGCGCGCAGCAGCAGCAGGCGCTGACCGACGCGATCAAGGGCTTTGACGTCGTCATCACCACCGCGCTGGTCCCCGGCCGCCCGGCGCCCAAGCTCGTCACCGCCGAGGCCGTCGAAGGGATGAAGCCGGGTTCGGTGATCGTCGACCTCGCTGGCGAGTCGGGCGGCAACTGCGAGCTGACCGAGCCGGGACAGACCGTCGTCAAGCACGACGTGAAGATCGTCTCGCCGCTGAATCTGCCGTCGAGCATGGCCGAGCACTCCTCGCAACTGTTCGCGCGCAACGTGCAGGCGCTGCTGGACCTGCTGGTCGCCCCCAAGGACGACGGCGCCGACGGCGAGGTCGAGCTTAGGCTCGACTTCGAGGACGAGATCGTCGCCGGCGCCTGCGTCGTGCGCGACGGCGAGATCGTCAACGCCGGCGCCAAGGCGGCCGTGGAGGCGAGCGCATGATCCTGGCAAGCGTTCTCACCACCAACCTGGCGATCCTCGTACTCGCCGGTTTCATCGGGTTCGTCGTCATCTCCAAGGTGCCGAACACGCTGCACACGCCGCTGATGTCCGGCACCAACGCGATCCACGGGATCGTCTTGCTCGGCGGCCTGATCCTGTTCGGTTTCGCCGGTCTGGGCGCCTTCAGCAAGGTGCTGCTGGTGATCGCGGTGGCGTTCGGAACGATCAACATCGTCGGCGGCTTTTTGGTGACCGATCGGATGCTCGACATGTTCAAGTCGCGCCCGAAGCCCAAGTCCTCCGAGCAGGACGGCGAGTCGGGCTCCGACGGGAAGGCGGGGTCGTGAGCACGCCCGTCGCCACCAGCTTCCTGCAGAGCGAAAGCTTCATCTACGTCCTGTACATAGTCGCGTTCTCCCTGTTCATCCAGGGACTGCGCGGCCTATCCGGGCCGACCACCGCGGTGCGGGGCAATCGCATCGCCGCGGTCGGCATGGCGATCGCCGTCGTGGCGACGCTGCTGATCCCGGCGGAGGGCAACTGGGGGCTGATCGCGCTCGGGATCGCGCTCGGCGTCGTCGTCGGGGTGCCGGCGGCGCGCCAGGTGAAGATGACCGCGATGCCGCAGATGGTGGCGCTGTTCAACGGCGTGGGCGGCGGCGCGGTGGCGATCATCTCCTGGGTCGAGTTCCGCAGCCACGGCTCCACCTACGGCTCGCACACCGTTCTGAGCACTTACGAATCGGGGCCGTTCGTCGAACACGCGATCGTGCACACGGGCGCGCTACCCACGTACGTCGCGATCTTCTCGGTGTTCGCGGCGATCGTCGGCTCGGTCTCATTCTGGGGCTCGAACATCGCCTTCGGCAAGCTCCAGGAAATCCTGCCGGGCCGCCCGATCACGTTCGGGGCCGGCCAGCAGATCGTGAACATGGTGCTGCTCGTGCTCGCGCTCGCGGCCGGCGTAGACCTCGTCGCCGGGGCGCACTCCGAACTGCTGTTCGTCGGCATGCTGATCGTCGCCGCGCTGCTTGGCAACGCGGTCGTGCTGCCGATCGGTGGGGCGGACATGCCGGTCGTGATCTCGCTGCTGAACGCCTTCACGGGCCTGTCGGCGGCGGCGACGGGCATGGCGCTCAACAACCCCGCGCTGATCGTCGCCGGAATGATCGTCGGCGCGTCGGGATCGATCTTGACCAACCTGATGGCCAAGGCGATGAACCGCTCGATCCCCTCGATCGTCGCCGGCGGCTTTGGCGGCGGCGGCGCGGTCGCGGGCGCCGAAGGGGCGGGGGAGCACCAGGGCACGGTGCGCTCGACCAGCGCCGCCGACGCCGCGATCCAGCTGGCTTACGCCAGCCGCGTGGTTGTCGTCCCCGGCTACGGCATGGCCGTCGCCCAGGCCCAGCACGCGGTGCGCGAGCTGACCAAGGAGCTCGAGGGCCGCGGGGTAGAGGTCAGCTACGCGATCCATCCCGTCGCCGGCCGCATGCCCGGCCACATGAACGTGCTGCTGGCCGAGGCCGACGTGCCGTATGACCAGCTCAAGGAGATGGACGACGCCAACCCCGAGTTCCAGCGCACCGACGTCTCGCTCGTGATCGGGGCCAACGACGTCACCAACCCGGCGGCCAAGAACACCCCCTCCTCGCCGATCTACGGGATGCCGATCCTCGAGGTCGCCGACTCGCGCTCGGTGGTCGTGATCAAGCGCTCGATGAACCCCGGCTTCGCCGGCATCGAGAACGAGCTGTACTTCGATCCGAAGACCTCGATGCTGTTCGGCGACGCCAAGTCGGCGGTGAGCGAGATCACCGCCGAGCTCGCCGGGCTCTAGCCCCAGCAGCCTCTCCCATGCGCCTCGTTGCGGGCGCTTTCGGCGCATGCACTCGTGGCGTGCCGGTTTGGCGCGCAATGCAGACAACACAGACCTTGTCAACGCAGTACATCGTATCTTACATTCAACTGAAGAGAGGAGACAAAACAATCTGAGGGGTCAGTATTTCGCTGCGGCGCTTCACATCTACGGGTCATGGGGGGCTCGCGCTCGCGCTTGGGGCGCTGACGCTCGCCCTGCCGGCGCTTGCCACGACCGGGTCCGGGGAGGCCGGTTCGTGGCCGAGCTATAGGCAGGTCCGAGCTCAGAGGTCGCCCTCGCCTCACGCGAGCGCGAGCATCGTTGGTGGGCAGAGCGCCTCGATCGCGCAGTTCCCGTTTCAGGTGGCGCTGTACGACCCTCACGCCGGCTCGCCGGCGGCCGGGTTCTTCTGTGGCGGGGTGATCGTCGACGCCACCCACGTGGCCACCGCCGCGCACTGCGTGGTCGGCGCCCAGCCCGACCGGATCGCGGTGCTGGCCGGGTCCAGCAGCCTCGACGGCGAACCGGGGAGCGTGCGCGACGGGGTGCGAGCCACGGTGGTGGACTCCCATTACAGCGCCGCCGGCAGCGACTTCGACGTGGCGTTGCTGACGCTCGCGCAGCCACTCTGGTCTGGAGGAGCCTCGCCCGCGCTCAATGGCGTCGATCGGATCGCACCGATCCCGCTCGACCGCGCGAAGGCCGCGCGCTACGCCAACCCCAACGCCTCGCCGGCGCCGACCGCGACCGCGAGCGGCTGGGGTGACGTGAACCCCGCCCCGGCGCACGTCGCCGGCTATCCCGCCGAGCTGCGGGCCGTGCAGATGCCGCTGGTGTCCGACTCGCTCTGCGAAGAACAGTACGCGGCGATCGAACAGGCGATCACCGCCACGATGATCTGCGCCGGTGGCGGGCGGGCGCGCCTTGACACCTGCTACGGCGACAGCGGCGGGCCGCTGCTGGTCGACCAGGACACGCCTGCGCACCCGCCCGAGGACTACGTGCTCGCCGGGCTGGTGGACTTCGGCAACGGCTGCGCCCAGCCCGGCTATGCGGGCGTGTACACCCGCGTGGCTAATCCCGAGGTGATGGGCTTCCTGATGTCCGGCATCGGTCGCGGGCCGCGCTCGGTGGCGGCTCAGGCAAAGCACAAGAAGAAGCGCAAGAAGCGCCGGCAGCGCCACTCGTAGGCCCGTTGGGCGGCGCAACCCACCGGGTTGGTCTCAGCGCAGCTGCGAGGGCGGGAAGTAGCGGTACAGCCCTGGGCGCACCTGGACGGAGTTACGTACAGACCAGGCGATCGTGCTCGCGCAGTGCTTGCCTTTCGTGCACGGGCTTGAGATCAGCACGTAGCGCACCGCGCGCTGCGAAACCAGCCGCCGCAGCTGCTCCACCGAGACCATTTCGCCGTCGATCGTGCGCAGGATCAGCACCGGCTGGCCGTCCTGGGAGATCAGGCCGACGACCGCAAGCGGGTTGCTGGCCGCGACCTCGTAGCGCGCGCCGTGGCGATGGGCGCGCAGATAGGCGCTGTACTGATTGCCGGTGCCCGAGGGGTTGGCATCGCCGGCCCGCGCTTCGATCTCTTGCACTGAGGCCCTGACCGGCCCGGCCAGCAGCGCCAACCCCGCCAGCACGATCGCCGCCTGGCGCAAGCGCGGACGCTTCGCGAGCCGCCCGAGCAAGTATGCGGCGGCGATCCCCAGCGCGCCCGCTACCGCCGGCGACATGGCTTCCAGGTAGCGCGGCTGCATGTGGCCGCTGAAGCTGAACAGCAGGTAGGCCGTGAGGATCCACACGACCAGCGCCACCGCCAGCCAGCGGCCGGCCCGTTGTAGGGGCGCCGTCGCGCCAGGTTCCGTCGTGCCAGGTTCCCGTGCGCCAGGTGCCTCTGTGCTGGGCTCCCGCTCGCCGGGGGTGAGGAGCGCGCCGCCCGGGTCGCGTGCGCGCCACCACAACACGCCAGCGGCGATCAGCAGCACGAGCGCTGCCGCCAGCTCCCACCCGATCAGCGTGGCGTAGTGCGGTTGACCGGACCCGAACAGGCGCCCGAAGCCCGCCGGACTGGTGGCCCCGTACGGCACGACTTCGTGACTGGCGCCGGTGAGCCGTTCGATGCCGTTGAAGACGAATATCGCTTTGAAGATGCTTCCCGTGTGCGAGCCGATCGGATAGGGGCGCGCGCTCAGCGGGGTCAGCGACGCGACGATCGCCCATGCCATCGCCACGAACGCGAACACAGCGGCGGCGGCTGCGCCGAGGGCGATCCGCCTGCCCGGCCGCGACCCCGCCCACCACATCAGCGCGAGCGCGGGTATCGGCACCAGCGCCTGGGTCAGCTTCACGTTGAAGGCGATCCCGACAAGTGCCGCGCTCAGCAGCACGTAGCGCGCGCGCCGAGCGCGCACGGCCTCCACAGAGCACCACAGCGCGGCCACCAGCAGCGCGCACATGACCGAGTCCATCGTGTCGCTGCGCGCGGTGAGCACAGCGATCGGCAGCACGGCGAGCACGAGCGCGGCGATCGTGCCTGCCATCCGCCCGCACGCTCGCGCGACGGCCGCGTAGAGCAGGGCGACCGCCGCGATTCCCCCCAGCGCCTCGGGCAGGGCCAGGGCTGTGCGGTTGAAGCCGAGCAGCTTGGTGGATGTCACTTGCAGCCACAGGTCGACCGGCGGCTTGTCGATCGCCAGCGCGCCGCTTGGGTCGAGCGCGCCGAAGAAGAAGTTGTGCCAGGACAGGTCCATGCTGTGCACGGCCGCGTCGTAGAACGGGTTCTGAGCGTCGTGCCGTATCCCCCACAGGCGCAGCACCGCGGCGAGTACGACGATCGCCGCTGGCGCCGCCCACGAGCGCCAGTGAAGCAGCGCTCGCCAAGCTGTCTCCGGGAACGCGCCGGACAGCGCTCGCGAGCCCTCCGCGGTGTAGGCGGACGCCTTGGGGCTGCCCACCGAGAGGAGCTGTCGCGGGCGCGCCATCGGCGCCAGAGCGTACCCTGGCAAGGTGATCGCGCGCGACGACGCATTGCAGGCGATGGCGGCCGAGGAGTTCGACCTTGTTGTCGTCGGCGGCGGCATAACCGGTGCGGGCGTCGCGCTCGACGCCGCCTCGCGCGGCTACAGCGTGGCGCTGGTGGAGCGCGCCGACTACGCCTCCGGGACCTCCAGCCGCTCCAGCAAGCTCGTGCACGGCGGTCTGCGCTACCTGCAGAACTTCGACCTCGGCCTGGTGCGCGAGGCGCTGCTCGAGCGCCAGCTGATGGTGGCGCTGGCGCCCCATCTGGTGTGTCCGCTGCCGCTGGTCGTGCCAGCGTTCGAGGGCGCGCGCCCGGATCGTCTGATGGGCATGGGGCTGAACCTGTACGACGTGATGTCTGTCGCCGACCGCAGGGCGGCCGGCGAGCGCCTGCGCGCGCGGCGCGGCCGTCGCGGTCGCGGCGAGCGGGCGGTCTCCTCAGAGGAGGAGTCGAACGCCCCGGGGAGGACCGCGACACTCGAGCGCGGCGAATCGTGGAGTCCCGAGCGCCATCGCATCGTCTCCGGCGAGGAAGTGGTCGAGCTGCTGCCCGCGATCGCGGCGCGCGAGCCGACCAGCGGCTACCTGTTCTACGACTGCCAGACCGACGACGCGCGCCTGGTTTTGACGGTGCTCGGCGAGGCCGAGCGCTTCGGCGCGGTCTGTGCGAACCGCCTGAACGCAACCTCTCTACTGGAGCGCGACGGCCGCGCCTGCGGCGTGCGCGCACGCGACGCCGAGAGCGGCGCCGAGTTCGACCTGCGCGCCTGCAGCGTCGTCAACGCCACCGGGGTCTGGGCCGACGCGCTGCGGCCGATCGGCGATCGACGGGATCGCCGATCGGCCAGCGAGCTCCACGACGAGGCCGAGCTGGGTGGGTGGGCTCGGATCAGGCCTAGCCGCGGTACGCACTTGACGCTGCGCCACGAGGACCTGCCGCTCGTGGCGGGCGCGATCGTCCCAGCTGGCGGAGGTCGCTCGATCTTCGCGCTGCCGTGGTTGGGCCGCACGCTCGTCGGCACGACCGACAATGATTACGAGGGTTCGCTGGATCATGTCCCGCCCTCCGGCGAGGATGTCGAGTACCTGCTCGACGCGGTAAACGAGTTCTTCGCCGCCGACCTGCGCCCGCGCGACGTCTCCGGCGCCTACGCCGGGGTGCGGCCGCTGATCGCAAGCGGCGACAGCAAGAAGTCGGTGGACATCTCACGCAAGGCCGAGCTGTACGAGACCTCCAGCGGCATGATCACGATCACCGGCGGCAAGCTCACGACCTGGCGGCGGATGGCCAAGCTGACCGTCGACCGGCTGGTCGAGCGCGAAGCGCGCGAGGCGCCCTGCCGGACCGCCGAGATACCGCTCGGGCAGCCGGTGGGCGAGGACGAGCTACCCATCGTACAGGGTATGCCCGACGCCTCGCGGGCGGCGCTTGCCGCCAGGTACGGCTACGGCGCGCACGAGGTGCTCGCGCTGGCGGGCGAGCGCCCCGAGCTGGCCGAGCCGATCCAGCCCGGCCTGCCTGACGTAATGGCCGAGGTCGTGCTCGCCGCCCGCCGCGAGCAGGCGCGCAGCGTCGGCGACGTGCTGCTGCGCCGCACGCGCCTCGGTCTGCTGGCGGCGCGCGAGCTGTGCGGCCCGGACGACGGAGCGGTCGCGCGCGTGAGCGGCCTGCTCGCCCAGGAGCTCGGCTGGGACGAGCGCCGCCGGAACCTGGAGGAGGATGGCTTTCGTCGCGAGGCCAGTGAAGAGGGCATTCTGGTGGCGGGATGAGTGGCGAGCACTTGACGGGTGCGGCTCCGGTGAGTGCCGGCTTCAGTGCGGCCGTGGGTCCGGCGCGTGCCGCCGACAGCACGGGTGCGGCTCCGAGCCATCGTCTGCATGCCGCGGGCCGCATTCTGCAGATCGGCGGGCGGCCGCTCCTGATGGGCGTCGTCAACGCCTCGCCCGACTCCTTCAGCGACGGCGGCCGCTACACGACGCACGAGCAGCGCATCGAGCTGGCGGCCGAGCTGCTGGACGCCGGCGCCGACATCCTCGACGTCGGCGGCGAGTCGGCGAGCACCGACCGGCCGGCCGTCGGGGTCGCCGAGGAGGTCGAGCGCGTGGCGCCGCTGATCGAGCGGCTGGTCGGTGAGCTGGGCGCTACCGTCTCTGTGGACACGTACAAGCCGCCGGTTGCGAGTGCGGCGATCGCGGCTGGCGCGAGCATCGTCAACGACGTCAGCGGCCTGTGCGACCCCGAGCTCGCGCAGGTCTGCGCGCAGACGGGAGCGGCGCTGGTCCTGATGCACACTCGCGCAGCGCCCAAGCAGCGTCTGCAAGATCCCGACCTGTATGTCGACGTGGTCGAGGAGGTGCTGGCGTTCCTGCGCGAGCGGATCGCCACCGCGCTCGAGCACGGTATGGCCGCCGAGCAGCTGATCGTCGATCCGGGCCCCGACTTCGCCAAGACGCCGGCGCAGACGGTCGAGCTGCTAGTCGCGCTGCCGCGCCTGCACGAGCTGGGAAGGCCCGTGCTGATGGCGATCTCGCGCAAGGACTTCATCGGCGCGCTGACCGGCCGCGCGCCGCGCACGCGCCTGGCCGGCACGCTGGCTGCGCTGGCCCACGGCCTCGACGCGGGCGCTCACATCTTCCGCGTCCATGACGTCGTCGCCGCCGCCGACTTCATCGCCGTGCGCTCGGCGCTGCGCGGCGAGCGCACGGTCGAGCGCGAGCTGGTGCTGGCCGACGAGCTTCGCCACGACCGGCCTGGAAGCTAAGGTTTATCGCGCATAAGCGGGTGCCGGCCGCTGTCCAACGCGGCCGGACGCCAACCGCCCCAATCAATTGACGAGGAGAACAAGATGACAGTGCTTGACCGCTCGGAGCTGGAGGCTAGCTCGCTGGCCGACCTGCACCTGATCGCCGATCAGATCGGTCTGGAGGGCTTTCGACGACTGCGTAAGGTCGACCTGATCGACGCGATCCTGGGCGAGCGGGGGAGGGAGGGCGAGGACGAAGCGTCCGCCGGTGAGAGCGAAGACGCCGCCGGCGAGCGTGCCCCGCGCTCGGGACGGCGCGGGCGCTCGCCGCGCTCGCGCTCTCGTCGCGGCTCGGCCGCGGCAGCCGAGGACGGCGAGGACGGCGGCGGCCGCGAGGACGGCGAGGGCCACGAGGAGCGCGAGCCCGCCGACGAGGAGGATCGCGCGCCCTCACAGCGCCGCAGGCGGGGGCGCTCGGATCGTGGCGGCGCAGCCAGAGGGCGCGCGGCCGGTGAGCGCGAACCGGACGAGGTGCACGATGGCGTCGTCGAGATCCTCACCAATGGCTCGGCGCTGCTGCGCGTCGATCCGCCGGAGCCCTCCGACGAGGACGTGTACGTCTCGGCCGCGCAGGTGCGCCGCTGCGAGCTGGTGCCCGGCGACCGCGTCAGCGGTCCCGTGCGCCCGCCCAGGCGCTCCGAGCGCCACCCCTCGCTAGTGCGAGTGGACACGATCAACGGCGCGCCCGCCGAGGCCGTCAGCGAAGGAACCCGCTACGACGAGCTGGCAGTCGCGTATCCGAGCGAGCATCTGACGTTCGACTCCGATGACCCGACGCTGAAGGCGATCGAGTGGCTGACGCCGATCGGGCGTGGATCGAGGGTGGTGATCGCCGGAGCGGAGCGCTCGGGCAAGACCGAGGCGCTGCGGCGCATCCTCGCCGCTCTCAGCGGGCGCGAGGGACTGGAGCTGACGCTCGTGTTGGCCGGGGCGCGCCCGGAGGAGATAGCGGAGTGGAGCGAGGGCCCGGTCGTCCCGGTGGCCGCGCTCGGCTTCGCCGCCTCGTCCGACGTCCAGGCGCAGGCGGTGGAATCGGCGATCGAGACCGCCAAGCGACTGGCCGCGCGCGGCGCCGACGCGATCGTGCTGATCGACGGCCTCGGCGCGCTGCACCCGCACGCCGCCCGCAAGGCGCTCGCTGCGGCGCGCAACCTATGCGAGGGCGGCTCGCTGACGGTGATCGCGACCGCCCCGGCGCCACTCGGCGGTGAGACGACGGTGATCACGCTCGACGCGCTGCTGGCCGGGAGCGGCCGCTTCCCTGCGCTCGACCTGGTGCGCAGCGGCACGCTGCGCCCGGAGCTGCTGGTCGGCCAGGATGGGGCCGAGGCAATCGCGCGGGCGCGGGCCACTGCCGCGAGCTGACGGGCGCCTACCCGCGGTAGGCCACGCGGCCCCACGACGGCTCCGGGGCGAGCTCGATCGGCTCGCCACCGCCGTCGTGTTGTACATAGACGAAGCTGCCGGTCTCCTCGACGAAGCAGAACCTCAGCTCGCCCTCGTTGACGCGCTGGTCGAGCCAGGCGCTGCGGAACACCAGGCGGCGCAGCCAATGCACAAGCGAGCGCTCGGCCGGGCCGACCAGTTCGGGCCAGCAGTCGTTGACGTGTTCGCCCAACGCGGAGGCGGGATCGGAGATGTCGCCGTTGACGGCAAGGTTGACCAGATCCTCCAGCTCGTCCTCGCCCAGTCGCCCGCCGACGAAGCCGAGCCTGATCGCCGCCTGCTCGCAGCGCTCGGAGAAGTCGCGTTCGTTGAACGTGAAGCGCAGGTCGCCGTATTCGAGGACGAAGTCCTGGCCGGAGTTGTAGTTGCCGCGGCGTATCCTATCCATGGATCGGTGTGACGGTGGGGGATTGATTTCGTGCTGCCCCATAGCCGCCGGCCGCGAGGCGTCGAGATCATACGTCGGCCTCCTGCTCGCGTGGTGTTGCTGCACGCGATATTGCATTCCGGCCACGCGAACGATCTGCGACTCGCGCCGGGCCGATATACGCTCCGGATGAGATGGCACGCCTAACCGAGCATGGGCTGCGCCGGTCGGTCGGCGTCCCCGGGCTGTTCGCGACCGCCTACGGGAACGTGGGCTCGTCGATCTACTACGCGCTCGGGCTGGTCGCCGCGCACGCGCTCGGGCTGACGCCGCTCGTGTTCGTGTTCGCCGGGGGCCTGTTCGCGCTGACGGCCAAGACCTACGCCGAGGGCGCCGCGATGTACCCGGAAGCTGGGGGATCCTCGTCGTTCGCGCGCCACGCCTTCAACGAGCTCGTCTCCTTCTTCGCCGGCTGGGCGCTGAGCCTCGACTACATCCTCACGATCGCCATCTCGGCCTTCTTCGTTCCGCACTACCTGAGCGCGTTCCCCGGCCTCGGCGGGCTCAACCACAACCCGGGCGACATCTTCGGCGGCCTGATCGTCGTCGTGGCGCTCGCGGCTCTGAACATCAGGGGGCTGGGGGAGTCGGCCAAGCTCAACTTCGTCCTGGCGATCGTCGACCTGTCCACGCAGATCCTGCTTGTCGTGATCGGCGCGTTCCTGGTACTCAACCCGTCGCTGCTGATCCATCAGGTCCACCTCGGCACGGCGCCGAGCTGGCACGAACTGATCTTCGCTCTGTCGCTGGCGATGCTCGCCTACACGGGCATCGAGACCGTCTCGAACATGGCCGAGGAGTCACGCGACCCCGGAAAGCAGGTGCCCAAGGCCGTCAACCTGGTGGTGCTGGCGGTCCTGGGCGTCTACCTGGGCATCTCGCTGATCGCGCTCTCTGCCCTGCCGGTCACGAAAGTGCCGGGTCATCCACACCAGTTCCAGACGCTGCTCGGCGTCGAAGGCAAAGGCGGCTTCCAGAACGACCCGGTGCTGGGGATCGTCTCGCGGCTGGGCCTGCACGGCACGGTCCTGCACATCTCCCAGTACTACGTCGGCCTGCTGGCGGCGACGATCCTGTTCATCGCGACCAACGCCGGCATGATCGGCATCTCGCGCCTGTCTTGGTCGCTGGCCGAACACCGCCAGCTGCCCGGGATCTTCGCGCAACTGCACGCGCGCTTTCGAACCCCGTGGTTCACGATCGTCGTCTTCTCCGGGCTGGCCGGCCTGCTGGTGCTGTACGGCAACACCAACGTGCTCGGCAACCTCTACTCGTTCGGCGCGCTGCTGTCGTTCACGATCGCCCACATCGCCGTGATCGCGCTGCGAGTGAGAAAGCCCGACCAGGAGCGCCCCTATCGGTTGCCGTGGAACGTGCGCATTCGCGGGTCGTCGATCCCGATGACCGCGGTGATCGGCGCGATCGGTACGGCCACGGTGTGGGTCGTGGTCGTGGCAACACATCCCGAGGCGCGGATCGTCGGCATTCCCTGGATGGTGCTGGGGATGGGTGGGTACGTCTACTACCGCCGTCGTCAGGGGCTGGACCTGCGCACCACCTACCGCCTGCCCAAAGCCGAGCGCCCGGCCGACTTCCAGGCGCTCGGCTACAAGACGGCGCTCGTGCCGATCTTCGGCGGCGACGTCTCCGCCAGCGCGCTCTCGAGCGCCGCCAAGCTGATCGGCGAAGAGGGGGTGGTGTATGCCGTGTTCGTGCTGCCGGTGCCGAGCCAGCTGTCGCTGGAGTCCGGTCTGGAGACCGAGGAGGCCGAAGGGCGCGCGGCCCTGGAGAGCGCGCGCATCAAGGCGCGGCGCTCGAACATCAAGATCCGCACCGGCCTGATCCGCACGCGCAACCCGGGCGCGGCGCTGGTCGAGGAGGCCCAGCGCGTTGGCGCCGACGTCATCTACTGGTCGGCGATCCATGCCCCCGTCGGCGAGCAGCGGATTGGCCCGACCGCGGTCTACCTACTGGCCAAGCGGCCGTGCCGGGTGATCATCGAGACCGAGAACCGCCCGGTGCCGCAACGCGAGCCGCCCGCGCGGGCGCCGCTACCCGCCTGATATCAGGCCAGTCCCAGCACCACCTTGTAGCGCTGCGTGCCGGCGCTGCCGGTCGCTCCGGCCGTCAGCGTTCCAAGCGATTTCAGGTACGGGACGAGGCCGGAGACGCTCGGGCTCTGCGTCAAGCCGACGCCTTCCAGGAAGCCGAGCAGCGTCGGGAATTCGACGATCAGGCTCGGTTCGATGCCGCCGCCCAGGGTCGCGGTGGCGTTCGAGTAGGCGGCCGAGGTGGAGAGCGTCGCCGACGGGGAGAGCGCGCCTTCGATCGACTGTTGGCCGAGGCCGAGCACGAACTTGGCCTGGCCGCTCGAGCCCGTGCCGTCGGCGATGAAGATCACAGCGGGGAAGCCGGGCAGCTTCACGCTCATGGCGGCGTCGGCGCCGGGGATCGAGGCGTTCGCGACGGTGGCGCCGGCGCCGCGCATCAGCGCCGCGAGCTTGCCGACGGCCGCGCGCGAGGCGGCCGGTTCGCTGGAGGCGATCACCAATCCCGCCTGCAGGTTGAACAGCCCGCTGCCGCTGACGAACATGCCGCCCGGTCCCGCCCAGGAGCCGAAGTCCTGCTGCAGTTTCGCGCCCGGCGCGTCGAGCGCCTTGAAGATCTTTTCGATGCTAGGGCCGCCGAACGAGGAGAACACGGTCGAGCTCCCGAGCGAGGCGACGCCTTGCAGCAGCGCGAGCGCCCGCGGCAGGTTGGCGCCGGTGTCGCCGACGCCTGCGGCCAGCCACGAGGTTGCCGGTAGCTCGCCCAGCGCCTGCGCGCCTTCGGCGCCGAACAGTGGCTTGGCGGCGCCGGCGGAGTGAACTTCTCCCTGCAGCGAGATCGAGTTGCTAGTCGCCGTGGCCGTCAGCGTCGCCGACTGGACGCCGCCGAGCAACTGGCCGAGTAGGGATACGGCCTGGCCGGCGCCGCCGCCCGCGCTGGCGCTGCCGCCGCTCGTGCCGCCGCCGCCGCCCGCGCTGGCGCCGGCGCTGCTCTGCGTGGCGCCGACGAGCTTTTCCGCTTCGACGTAGGCGCTTGCGATCGTTGCGCTCGCGGGCTTGGAGTAGCCGGGCTTGCTCGCGAACGAGGCCGCGCCCAGCGACGTGTCGATCACGGCGTGCACCGCCGATTCGCTGCCGAAGACCGCGAAGCTCTTGACGATCCCCTCGGCCACGCCGCCGGAGGTGATCTGGAAGGAGACGCCGCGGTAGCTGGCGGCGTGGGCGCCCTGTCTGCCGGCCTGCTTGGCGACGAACGAGCGCGCTGCGCCGGCGTCGGTGGTTTGCAGCACGATCGCGCCCTGGGTTCCCTTTTCGGCGAGGGCGCTTGCGCCGAGCACGGAGGACAGACTCGAAAGGCCCCCCTGCAACAGCGTCTGCAGGGAGCCGACGCTTCCGGTCAGCTTGCCGGCGTTGGCGGCCGTCACGAACACGCCGGCGCGTTCGCCCACCCACGGGCCGATGTCGCGCTTGTATTCGAGGCCGGCGCCGGGGCTTGAGAGCAGCGTCTGCGCAAGGCTCCCGTACGGTTCGGTCAGGTGCGTGAGCTTCTTCGCCGCGACCGTCGCCGCTCCGCCTGAGCCGCCGGCAGGCTTGATCGCGACGCTCGCGTACAGCGGCGCCGAGGCCGGCACGACGCTGGCCGGATCGGCGCTGCCCGAACCGGAGGATCCGCACCCGGCGAGCGCGGCGAGCGCGAGCAGCGCAGTGGCGCCGGCGCCGGCGCCGGCGCGCGATAGAAAGCGCGTCGGGGCAGAGGAAAGGGCGCCGGCATGCGGCCAGGGGAAAGCGCGGGTGGGACGGGCGGTCTTGCTGGGCAAAAGGGTCCTCTCCTTGCATGCGAAGCGGTCGCGGTCTCGCAACGAACGTTACAGCGCGCGGCTTTGCACGTCGCCGTGCAGTTTTCAAGCTCGTCGGCGAGAAGCGCCTCCCACCGTCGAAAACCCATGACGAGCAGGCATTTTCGCCCCCGCGGCGTAGGTTTAGAGATCGAGGTGGGAGAAAATGTGCAATCTGACTTGCGTTGTGGGGGAAAGTGGGGTAAGTTCGCGGCAGCGAGCCGTGGTGGAGGAGCTCCTCCCACTCCTCCACCGCGGCTCTCAACTCTTTCCCGGAGCGACCAGTGGCCTTCCGCGGCACCTTCGACCACACACTCGACGCGAAGAACCGGCTCACGGTTCCGGCCCGCTATCGCGCCACGCTGTCAGAGGGAGTGGTACTCGCGATGCCCGTCGATCTCAAGCCCTACGTCGGCGTCTGGCGCCCGGCGGACTACGAGCGCTACACCGAGCGCTCGCTGGCCGAGCTGCCGCCGCTCTCGGCGCGGCTCACGGAGCTCGAGCGCTTCTTCTACGGCAGCTCGCAGGACTCCGACCTCGACGCGGCAGGCCGAATCATGGTCCCGGGCTTCCTCGGCGAGCACGCTGGGCTGCGCAAGGACGTCGTCGTCGTCGGCGCGGGCGAGCGCCTGGAGCTGTGGGATCGCACCGCTTGGCAAGAGCACCGACCGGCGCTGCTCGGCAGCGTCGCCGAGATCACGGCACGCGTTGACCACACTGCTTGACATGACCACGACGCACATCCCGGTGCTCGCCGACGAGCTGCTCGGACTGCTCGACTTGAACCGAACCCGGGCGGGCCAGGTAGCGATCGACTGCACATTCGGCGGCGGCGGCCACGCCCGCATGGTCGCCGAGCGCCTGGGCCCGGCCGGGACGCTGATCGCGATCGACCGCGATCCGCTTGCCGAGGAGCGCTTCGTGGAACTCGCCGAGGAGGTCTCCTGCTCGATGCGCTTCCTGCGCGGCGGCTACGCCGAGAGTCTCGAGCTGCTGGGCGAAGAAGGCGTCCGCGCTGAGATCGCCTACTTCGACCTGGGCATGTCCTCGATGCAGGTGGACACGCGCGAGCGCGGCTTTTCCTACTCCTACGACGCGCCACTTGACATGCGTATGGACCCAGCGCAGGAGCTGAGCGCGCGCGAGATCGTGAATACGTGGGAGGAGCGGCGGATCGCCGCGATCCTGCGCGAGCTGGGCGAGGAGCGCCGCGCCGCGCCGATCGCCCGCGCGATCGTCCGCCGTCGCAACCTCGCGCCGATCGAGACGACGCTCGAACTGGTGGACACGATCGTCTCGGCGATCCCGACGCCGGCCCGCTTCGCCGCCGGGCATCCGGCCAAGCGCAGCTTTCAAGCGCTGCGGATCGCCGTCAACGACGAGCTGGGCCAGCTCGACGCGGCGCTACCGCTGGCGTGGGATTTGCTGCGCGACGGCGGCGTGCTGGCGGGCATCTCCTTTCATTCGCTGGAGGACCGGCGGGTCAAGCGGTTCCTGGTCGAGCAGGCGCGCGGCTGTATCTGTCCTGTGGATCTGCCCGTGTGCGCATGCGGGCAGGCGCCGAAGGCGAGCCTGTTGACACGGGGTGCGATCGTCCCTTCTGCAGGGGAGATCGAACGCAACCAGCGCGCATCGTCGGCGCGCTTGCGCGCCGCCCTCAAGCTGTCCACCGGCCCCGCACAGCAAGGAGGCGGGCGATGACCCCGCCGGCCGGCGCTCTCGCCGAGGCGCTCCCGCGCCATCGCGGGCGGGTGGGTCCAGATATACGCCGGACGCCGGTGCGCCACCCGCGGCGGATCTCCGGGCCAGCCACGCGGCCTGCTCGTCGGGCCGGCCCGCCTCGGGCAGCGGGCTCCGCCACGGCCCCGCGCTCGCGCACTGCGCCCCGGACCAATAGCCCCGGCCTGGCGCTGCGCGCGCTCGCCGCCTACGAGCGGGTCGCCGATAGCACGCTGCTCGACCGCCTCGTGCGCGGGCGGCTGTGGATCGGGCTGCTCGCGTTCGCGTTGATCGGGATCGTGGCGATGCAGCTGATGGTGCTCAAGCTCAACGCCGGCATCGGCGCCACGCTGCAGCGAGAGGCCGCGCTGCAGCGCACCAATGCACAGCTGGGGATCGAAGCCGCGACCGGCTCGGGCGAAGGCCGCATCGAGCCGCTGGCGGCCGCCACCGGGATGACGTTCGCGCCGTCGGGGAGCGTGCACTTCGTCGCGTCGAACCCGACCGCCGACATCAGTCACGCGGCGGCGGCTCTGGCCGCGCCGATCCAGTCGCACGAAAGCACCGCAGCAAGCTCCGAAGCGCAGACGGGCTCCAGTGAAGCGGGGGCCGGCGCGGCGACTGGGGAAACGAGCGCCGTCTCCAGTGAATCGAGCTCCTCGGGCGAATCCGGCTCGGGCGCGAGCGAAGCGTCCGAATCGAGCACAACGACCGAACCGAGCCAAGCGGCGCCGCCGAGCGAAACTCACAGCCCCGAAGCGAGCGCGGCCGCGGCCGGCGAATCGGAAGCGTCGGCCAGCGCCGCCGGCGGCGTGGCGGCCGGCCACTAGGCGATGGCGCTCGTCCAGCGTCGCGTCGGCCTGCTGTTCGCTCTGTTCTTCCTGTTGCTGGCGGTGGCCGCCCTGCGCGCTCTGTACCTGGGTGGCCCACACGCCGGCGCCCTGCGCCGCGCAGCGCAGACCCAGCAGCTAACCGACGAAACGGTGCCTGCCCAGCGCGGCACGATCACCGATCGCAACGGCGTGGCGTTGGCAATCTCAGAGCCCGCTGAGGAGCTGAGCGCCGACCCCTACCTGATCAAGGCGCCGCTGGATGACTCCCAGCGCCTGGCGCCGCTGCTTGGCCTCACGCAGGCGCAGGTGCTGGCCAAGCTAAGCGAGCACTCGGGCTTCGTCTACCTCGCCCACGCGCTGCCCTATGCCCAGGCAAAGCAGGTGCTGGCGCTGCGCATCCCCGGCGTGCAGGGGACGCCGACGATGCGCCGCGTCTACCCGCGCGGCACGCTCGCCTCGCAGGTGCTCGGCTTCGTTGGCGGCGAAGACGGAGGGACGGGTCGGATGGGGTTGGAGTATTCGCTGAACTCGCGGCTGGCCGGGCGCGCCGGCAAGCGAGAGGTCGTTAGCGACGCGATCGGCCAGCCCGTCTCGATCGCCGAAACGCGGCCCGAGCAGGCTGGCTCCTCGCTGACGCTGACGCTCGACGCCAACATCCAGCAGCGCACCGAAGATGTGTTGGCCGCTGTCGGCAGCGACTTCCACCCCAAGGACGCCACCGCGATCGTGATGCAGCCGCGCACCGGCGCGATCCTGGCGATGGCCAACTGGCCCGCGGCCGACGCCAACCAGCCGGGCGAAAACGCCGTGCAGGCGTTCCAGAACCGCGCGGTCAGCTTCAACTACGAACCGGGCTCGACGTTCAAGTCGGTGGTCGTCTCCGGCGCCCTGCAGGAAGGGCGGATCACGCCTGACAGCGGCTTTGAAATACCCGACCAGATCGAACTGGGCGGGCGTACGATCCACGACGACACCGAACACGCGACCGAGTCGCTGACGACCTCCCAGATCCTGGCGCAGTCCAGCAACGTCGGCGCGATCAAGATCGGCCAGGTGGAGGGGGCAAGCCACTTCAACGAATGGGTGCACCGCTTCGGCTTCGGCACGCACACCGGCATCGACCTGCCCAGCGAGGAAGCCGGCGCGACGCTGCCGCTGAAGCACTACTCGGGCTCCTCGATGGGCAACCTGCCGATCGGCCAGGGCGAGCTGGTGACGCCGATCCAGATGGCGACCGCCTACTCGGCGATCGCCGACGGCGGCGTCCTGCCGATACCGCACCTGGTGGCGCGGATCGGCGGCCGTCGCGTCTACCGGCGTCCGGGCCGGCGGATCGTCTCGGCCGCGACCGCCTCCGAGTTGCGCGAAATGCTCAAGGGCGTGCTCGCCGCCGGCGGCACCGCCAGCGAGGTCTCGGTGCCCGGCTACACGCTGGCGGGCAAGACCGGCACCGCCAGCAAGATCGACCCGAAGACCGGCGAATACTCGAAAACCGCGTATGTGGCGTCGTTCGTCGGCTTCGCGCCTGCGTCGGACCCACAGCTGCTCTCGGCGGTGATCGTCGACGAACCGCAGAACGTCTCGATCTACGGCGGCGTGGTGGCGGCGCCGGCGTTCGGGCAGATCATGGAATTCGCCCTGCCGTATCTCGGCATCGCCCCACACTGATCCAGGACCCGTGGCGCCGCGCCTGGACTGCCAAAGCGGCGCTCGGACCTGACGGACGGCTTTTGGTGCATCGCCGTCGCGGCCTGGCCGTAGACTCACGGGCGTTGCCACCGCGGGGCCACAAGCAATGATGAGGCTGGACGAGCTGACTGCCGCCGACATCCCCGGCCTGGTGGACGTCTCGCCCGGCTGCGACGAGGTGGAGATCGCCGAGCTGGCGTACGACAGCCGCGCGGTGAGCGCGGGGACGCTGTTCTTCTGCGTGCCCGGCCACGAGCGCGACGGGCACGAGTTCGCCGCCGCCGCGGTCGGTGCGGGCGCCGCTGCGCTGGTGGTAGAGCGATCGCTCGGGCTCGGCGTGCCGGAGCTGCTGGTGGACTCCGCGCGCGCGGCGATGGGGCCGCTGGCGGCACGCTTCTATGGCGACCCGACGGCGCGGCTGAAGGTGATCGGCGTCACCGGGACCAACGGCAAGACGACGACCGCCCACCTCGTCCGCGCCCTGCTCGAAGCCGAAGGCCACCGCTGCGGGCTGCTCGGCACGGTCCACTCGGTGATCGGCGGCGTCGAACGGGCAGCGGTCCGCACCACGCCCGAGGCGATCGACCTGCAGCGTGACTTCCGCGCGATGCTCGACGGCGGTGAGACGCACTGCGCGATGGAGGTCTCCTCGCACGCGCTCGCGCTCGGCCGCACGAGCGCGACGCGCTTCGCCGCGGCGATCTTCACCAACCTGACCCAGGACCACCTCGACTTCCACGCGACGATGGAGGACTACTTCCAGGCCAAGCGGCTGCTGTTCGCCCCGCCGGCGCCATCGCCCAGGCCCGGCGTGGCAGTCGTCAACCTCGACGATCCGTACGGGCGCCGGCTCGCCGGCGAGCTGGACGGGGCAGTGACGTTCGCGATCGACGCCGAGGCTGGCTACAGCGCACGCGACGTCAGCGTCGAGCTGACCGGCTCGCGCTTCGTGCTTGTCACGACCGCGGGGGAGCGCACGCTGACGCTGCCGCTGGCCGGGCGCTTCAACGTGTCCAACGCGCTCGGCGCGCTGGCCGCCTGCCACGCCCTCGGCGCTGACCTGGACACGCTGGTCGCCGCGCTCGAAGGCGGCGTGCGGGTGCCGGGGCGGCTCGAGCCAGTGCAGGAGGGGCAGCGGTTCGCGGTGCTGGTCGACTACGCGCACACGCCCGATTCGCTCGAGAACGTGCTCGACGCCGCGCACGATCTCGGCGAGGGGCGTGTGATCTGCGTGTTCGGCGCCGGCGGCGACCGCGACCGCGGCAAGCGGCCTTTGATGGGGGAGATCGGGGCGCGGCTGGCCGACGTGCTGCTCGTCACCTCCGACAATCCCCGCTCGGAGGATCCCGAGGCAATCGTCGCGGAGATCATGGCCGGCGCGCGGCGCGCACAGCGCCCGCAACAGGCCGTGCCGGTACAGGCCGAGGTCGACCGCCGCGCCGCTATCGAGCGCGCTGTGGCGCTCGCGCGCGACGGGGACGTGCTCGTGATCGCCGGCAAGGGGCACGAGCAGGGGCAGGAGCTCGCGGGCGGGGTGAAGGTGCCCTTCGACGACGTCGCCGTCGCGCGCGAAGCGCTGCGCTGCCGCCGCATCGACGGCGAGGGGATCGCCCAGCGGAGCACGGAGCAGAGCGCCGAGCCCTCGGCAGAGGTGCGGTCCAGCTGATGGGGCGGGTCCTGATCGGCGGCACCGCCGCCCTGCTCATCTGCATATTCCTCTCGCCGAAGTTCATCGAGTTTTTGCGCAACCGCGAGTTCGGCCAGCAAATCCGCGAGGACGGGCCCGAGGGGCACCACCAGAAGGCCGGAACGCCGACGATGGGCGGGGTGATCATCTTTGGAGCGGTGATGGTGCCCTACCTGATCCTCTCGGACTTCGAATGGCGCTCGGTCGGCGTGTTCGGCACCGCGATCGCCTGCGTGCTGCTCGGCTTCGCCGACGACTACACCAAGCTCGTCAGGCGCCGGTCGCTGGGGCTGCGCGGGCGCACCAAGCTCGCGATCACGATCGCGATCTCGCTCGGGCTTTGGTTCGTCGCCGCCCACGAGGCGCACCTGGCCTCGACGCTCAGGTTGCGCTTCGTCGACTACCAGATCGACCTCGGGATCTTCTATCCGGTCCTGATCTACCTGGTCGTCGCCGGCACCACCAACGCCGTCAACCTCACCGACGGGCTCGACGGGCTCGCCGCCGGCTGCGGGGCGATCGTGCTGCTTGCCTACGTCGGGATCACGTTCATCGCCGAAGACTTCGACATGGCGATGCTTGCCGGTGCGCTCGTCGGCGGCTGCATCGGCTTTCTCTGGTTCAACGCGTTCCCGGCGACGATCTTCATGGGCGACACCGGGTCGCTGGGGATCGGCGGGGCGATCGCCGGGTTGGCGGTGATGACCAAGACCGAGGTGCTCTTGATCCTGCTCGGCGGCATCTTCGTGATCGAGGCGCTGTCGGTCGCGATCCAGGTCGTGTCGTTTCAGATGACGCGCAAGCGCGTGTTCCTGATGGCGCCGATTCACCACCACTTCGAGCTGCGCGGCTGGTCTGAGACGAAGATCATCCTGCGCTTCTGGATCGTCGCGGCGATCTGCTGCGCGATCGGCTTCACGCTCTACCGGCAGAGCATCGGGTGAGGCGCCCCGAGCCTCCGCCCGGCCCCTATCTGATCGTCGGCCTCGCGCGCTCCGGTCAGGCGGCGGCGCTGGCGCTGCGTGCGCGTGGCGAGCAGGTGATCGGTCTGGACTCCGGTCACCCGCCGGGAATGGATTCGTTGGCCGACGCCGGCGTCGAGCTGCATTTGGGGGAGGGGGATGGGGAGGGCGGGCCCCTAGTCAGACGGGCCAACACCATCGTCAAGAGCCCCGGCGTGCCCACGTGCGTGCCTGTCGTGCAACAGGCGCTCTCGCACGGCAAGCTCGTCATCGGCGAGCTCGAGTTGGCTTGGCGCATGCTCGCCAACGAGTTCGTTGCGGTCACCGGCACGAACGGCAAGACCACCACCGTCGAGCTGATCGGGCACATTCATCGTGTGGCCGGGGCGCCCGTGGCCGTGGCCGGGAACGTGGGGGCCGCGCTCAGCGGCTTCGTCGGTCGGCTCGACGCGCAGGCGACGGTGGTCTGCGAGGTGTCCTCCTTCCAACTCGAGGACGCGATCGCCTTCGCGCCCGAGGTCGCTGTGCTGCTGAACGTCGCACCCGATCACCTGGACCGCCACGGGACGCTCGCCGCTTACACGGAAGCGAAGGTGCGCATCTTCGCCCACCAGCAGGCCAGCGACGTCGCCGTGCTGCCGGCCGGGCTGGACGTCGGCCCGATTCCGGGCGCGGCGCGCCGGGTGAGCTTCGGTGAGGGCGCCGACGCGGACCTGTCGCTGAGCGAGGGCACTTTGCACTGGCACGGCGACTCGCTGCTGGCGGCCGGCGAAATGAAGATCCCCGGCAGGCACAACCTAGAGAACGCGATGGCCGCCGCGGCCGCCTGTCTCGCGCGTGGCCTCGATCCGCTGGCTGTGCGCGAGGGCCTGCGCACGTTCGCGGGGGTGGCGCACCGGTTGGAGCTGGTAGCCGAGCGTGACGGCGTCAGGTACGTCAACGACTCGAAGGCGACCAACGTCGCAAGTACGCTGGTCGCGCTGGATGCTAGCGCGGGGGGTCGGTCGTCAGGTCAGCCCTCGGCTCAGCCCGATCAGCCCTCCGCTCAGTCGTCAGTCCACCTGATCCTCGGCGGCCAGGGCAAGGGGCAGGACTTCTCTGCGCTGCGCGACGCGGTTCAGCGCAGCTGTCGCGGCGTGTACCTGATCGGTGAAGACGCGCCGCTGATCGTGACTGCACTCGCGGGCGTCCAGGTTCCCGTGGAGTCGTGTGGGACGCTGGAGCACGCCGTGGAGAAGGCTCGCGAGCGGGCGCAGGCAGGGGAGATGGTGCTGCTCTCGCCGGCTTGCGCGAGCTTCGACCAGTTCGCCGACTACGAAGCGCGGGGGAACCGGTTCCGGGAGCTGGTCGGAGCCGCGTAGCCGCTCGCTCAGCCATCGCCGGCCGAGCAGGCATCTTGCCGCTCGCGTCGAAGTGGGCTCTGATGCCAGCAGCGGCGGCCGCACGGCGACCCAAGTCCCACGCACGGGGGGCTCGCAAGGCTTCGCGATCGGCCGTCTCGCTGGAGTACAACCTGCTGCTCACCGCCACGCTCTGCCTGCTCGCGCTGGGCGCCGTGATGGTCTACAGCTCATCCTCGGCGCCGACAGTGCTGCAGGGGCATGGCAGCGGCACGGGCTACCTGGTCAAGTTCGTCATCTACGGCGCGCTCGGGCTGGTCGCGATGCGCTTGTTGGCGCGCGACGGGATCGCGCACGTGCAGGCGCTGGTCGGGCCGCTACTGGCGGTCTCGTTCGTGCTCGTGCTGGCTGTGCACGTCCCGCACCTGGGCGTCAGCGTCAACGGCGCCAAGCGGTGGCTGGGAGCCGGGCCTCTGCAGTTCCAGCCCTCCGAGCTGCTGAAGATCGCGCTGGTCCTCTACGGCGCCGCGTTGCTGGCGCGCCGGCCCGCACGCGTGCACGAACTGCGCGACCTTTTCAAACCGCTGCTGGCGGTCGTTGGCGCGGCGTGTCTGCTCGTCGCGACCCAGCCGGACATCGGCACGGCAATGATCATCGCCTTCACCAGCTGCGCGCTGCTCGTCGCGGCCGGGATCCCGGGTCGCAACCTGGCGATCATCCTCGGCTGGGCGTTTGCGATCGTCGCCGTGTACGCGATCGCGCGGCCGTACGCCCGCGCGCGTCTGACCTCCTTCGTTAACCCCTGGGCGCACGCCTCCGGCAGCGGCTTTCAGGCCGTACAGGGGCAGATCGCGATCGGCTCGGGTGGGCTGTTTGGGGTCGGGCCCGGGCAGTCGGTGCAGAAGATCTTCTATCTCCCCGAGGCCCACACCGACTTCATCCTCGCCGTGATCGGCGAGGAGCTGGGTGTGATCGGCATCTCCGCCGTCCTGTTCCTGTACGGGCTGATCGCCTACGCTGGCCTGCGCGCGGCCAAGGCCGCGCGCAGCCTGCACAGCGCGCTGATAGCGGTCGGCATGACCTCGCTGATCGTCTCCCAGGCGCTGCTGAACGTGTTCGCTGTGCTCGGGCTGGCGCCGCTCACGGGAGTGCCGCTGCCGCTCGTCTCATACGGGTCGAGCAGCATGATCGTCACGCTCGCCGCGATGGGGCTGCTGCTCAACGTGGCGGCCGGCGGCAGCGCTCACGTGCGCGCTGTCACAACGCCTGCGCGCCGCCGGGCTTGGGCCGACGCGCCGCCGCGCGAGCAGGCAGGATTGGGCCGTGAGCACAGAGGCCAAGCGATTCGCGATAGCCGCCGGGGGGACGGCCGGGCACGTGGCGCCGGCGCTCGCGGTGGCAGACGCGCTACGGGCTGACGGAGCGCAGGTCACGTTCATCGGCGGCGAGCGCGCCGAGGTCGAGCTGGTGACAGCGTCCGGCTATCCGCTGCGCCGGATAGCGGTGGAAGGGCTCGCGCGCGGCCATCCGCTGCGAGCCGCGCGCGCGTTGGTCAAGGCCGCCAGCGCGTTCTGGCGCGCACGCGCGCTGCTGAGCGAGCTGCGCCCGGATGCCGTGATGGGGGCTGGTGGCTACGTTGCGGGGCCGGTCGGCCTGGCCGCGGTCAGCAGGCGCATCCCGCTGGTGCTGAGCGAGGCCGACAGCCACCTGGGGATCACCAACCGCCTGCTCGCCCGCTTCGCGCGCCGCGTCTGCCTCGCCTTTCCGATCGAGGGTCGCGAGGCTCCGCGCTACCGCGTGACGGGAAGGCCGATCCCGGTCGCCGACGCGGAGCGAGGGGCCGCGCGTGAGCGGCTGAGCATCGGCGCGCAGGAGACGTGTGTACTCGTGTTCGGCGGCTCGCTTGGGGCACGCACGATCAATCGTGCGGCGATCGAGGCGTTCGCGCAGGGCGACTTTCACGTCCTGCACGTGTGCGGGCGGCGCGACTTCGCCGAGTGCTCGTCCAAGCTGCTGCGCAAGGGCTATGACCTGCGCGAGTATCTGGACCTGGCGAGCTTCGCAGAAGCGCTGGCGGCCAGCGACCTGGTCGTGGCGCGGGCGGGTGGCTCCGTGTTCGAGATCGCCGCCTACGGCCTGCCGGCGATCCTCGTGCCCTATCCGCACGCGGCGGCTGACCACCAGGCCGCCAACGCACGCTGGATGGCCGACGCTGGCGCGGCGATCGTGATCGCCGACGAGGAGCTGAGCGCGGCTCGGCTTGCGCGTGAGGTGGCGGCGCTGCTCGCCAATCCGGCCAGGCTGGCGGCGATGGCTGCCGTCTCGCGACGGCTCGCGCGACCTGACGCCGCCCGCGAGATCGCCGCCGAGCTGATGCGAGCGGCGGCGTGAAGGAGGTCCGCGCAACGGCTCCTGGTGTCGGCCAGCGGCCCTGCTCGGCTCACCCTCACTGCCGACGGGACGGCCGATGACTGCTGCCGGCAAGCCGTGGACCGGCCGCCGCATCCACTTCGCCGGCGTCGGCGGCGCCGGCATGAGCGGCTACGCACGCGCCGCGCACGCGCTCGGCGCGAGCGTGACTGGTTCCGACCGCGCCGAGACTCCGTATCTCGCGCGCCTGCGCGAGGAGGGGGTGCTCGACGCGGCGATCGGTCACGACGCGGGCAACCTCCCCTCCGGCGAAGGCGTCGAGCTCGTCCACTCAAGCGCTATCCCCTCCGACAACCCCGAGCGCCAGGCCGCGCGCGAGCGCCGGCTGCCCGACCGGCCGCGGGCGGAGCTGCTGGGCGAACTGAGCGCGCTGCGGCGCACGATTGCGGTCGCCGGCGCGCACGGCAAGACGACGACCGCGGCGATGATCGTCCACATCCTGCGCGGCGAAGGGCTCGATCCCGGCTGGCTGATCGGCAGCGCGATCGGCGAGGGGCTGGCCAACTCACACTGGAGCGAGGGCGAGTGGCTGGTGGTGGAGGCCGACGAGTCCGACCGCTCGATGCTTTCGTTGAGCGTGCAGGTCGCGGTGCTGACCAACGTCGAGCTCGATCATCACGCGAGCTTTCGCTCGCTCGCCGAGCTGCGCGAGGCGTTCGCCGCGTTCCTGGCGCGCGCGAGCGAGGCAGTCGTCGTGTGGGATAGGTCCGACCTGCTGGCGCTCGCGCTGGCGGGGACAAACACGATCGTCTACGACGTCGCCGCGCCGTTGACCGGCCCGCACGGCAGCGAGTTTCGTTGGCGCGGGCAGCAGGTGACGCTGTCCGTGCCCGGCGCCCACAACGCGCTCAACGCCACCGCGGCGCTGGAGGCAGCCTGCCTCGCGGGAGCCGAGGAGCGGCGCGCGCCGGCCTGGCTTGCCGGTTTCTCCGGGGCTGGGCGGCGCTTCCAGCGCGTCGGCACGAGCGCTGCCGGGGCGGCCGTGATCGACGACTACGCCCACCACCCGACCGAGGTCGCGGCCACGCTGCAAGCCGCGCGTACGCTCGCGCCGCGGCGGCTGGTGGCCGTCTTTCAGCCGCACCTGTACTCGCGCACGGCGATGCTCGCTCGCGAGTTCGGGCAAGCGCTCGCGCACGCCGACGTGGTTGTGCTGCTCGACGTCTATCCGGCGCGCGAGCGCGCTGAGGATCATCCCGGCGTCAGCGGGCTGACAATCGCGCGCGCCGTGGCCGAGCGCGCGCACGGGCGCCCGGTGCTGTGGCTGCCCGATTTCGCCCAGGCGCGGCCGGCGCTAGAAGGCGTCCTGCGCGACGGAGATCTGTGTGTCGTGATGGGCGCCGGCGACGTCGACGTGCTGGCAAGGGAGCTGGTCGCGTGAGCAGGCGTTGCCGGCGCGGGCTTGCGTCCGCGGCCAGTTGGGGGGTCGGACGGTGAGCGTGCGCCCGGCGGCGGTCCGTGAGCGCTATCCGCTTGCGCGGCTGGCGACAGTTCGTACGGGTGGGCCGGCCGAGCTGTTCGCCCGTGCCGGCAGCGAGGCCGAGCTGGCCGAGCTGGTCGCCTGGGCCGCGGGCGAGCGGACTGCGGTAAGCGTCGTCGGCTCGGGCTCGAATTTGCTCGTCGCTGACGAGGGCGTCCGCGGGCTCGTGCTCAAGCTCGACCGCGAGCTGGCGCGGATCGAGCGCGACGGCGCGGCGATCGAGTGCGGGGGAGGGGTGCGACTGCCGGCCGTCGCCGCCGAGGCGGCGCGCGCGGGGCTGGCCGGGATCGAGTTTGGCGTCAACATCCCGGGGACCGTCGGAGGTGCGGTGCGGATGAACGCGAACGCTTACGGCGGCCAGCTCGCGCGCGTATTGGAGTGGGCCCTGATCGTGAGCGCACAAGGGTCCACTCGCCGGGTGCCGGCCGAGCTCGGGTTCGCTTACCGCAGCTCCAATCTGCAAGAGGGGGAGATCGTCGCGCGGGCTCGCTTCGCGCTCTCGGGCTCTGATCCGGACACGGTCAAGGCCACGCTTGCGCAGATGCGCTCGCGCCGCCACGAGGCCCAGCCGCAGGGGATCAAGACGTTCGGCTCGACCTTCAAGAACCCGGAGGATTCCCGTGCCATAGGTCGGACGGCGGGGCTGCTCCTGGCCGAGGCAGGCTGCAACGGGCTCGAGATCGGCGGCGCGCGATTCTCGCCAAAGCACGCCAACTTCATCGAGAACACGGGCTCTGCTAGCACTGCGGAGATCGTCGCGCTGATGGATGAGGGGCGCAGGCGTGTAATCGAGCGCTTCGGGATCAAGCTCGAGCCCGAGGTTCAGACGCTGGGGGAGGTCCGCTTTCCCTGGCTCTCGTAGCTGGGCGCCGTGCGCTTCCCCTGGTGCTCGTAGCCGCGCGACGCCTCCTTCAAAATCTCGATCATCGCCGGCGTCGCCGGGCTCAGCCGCGCGTCCGCGGGCGCGGCCGCGAACACCTGACGCTGAGGCGGCGCAGGGGAGAGGGCCCTGATCGCGATGTCCTCGCGCACGACCGACAGAGCCAGCTCGGGAATCAGCGCGACGCCGACGCCGGCGGCCACGAGCCCCTGTACCGTCTGGTAGTCGTCGCTCTCGAACGCGACGTTCGGCTCGAACCCGGCGGCGTGGCAGCAGCGCACGACGTGGCGGGCGCACGGGCTCTCGCGCGATGTCTGCACCCACGCCTCGCCGCGCAGATCCTCCAGCCGCAGGTCGCCCTTGCCCGCCAGCGGATGCTTGCCGGGCAGGGCCAGGTACATGGGGTCTGAGAGCAGCTCGACGCGGCTGAGGCTGTCCATGCCCTCCAGTGGCTCGTCGAACTCGAACAGCAGCGCGAGATCGAGCTCGCCCGCGCGTAGGCGCGGTGCGATCTGCTCGGGCTCACCCTCGGCCAGTGTCATCTGCACATCAGGGTGCGCCGCTTTGAAAGTGGCGATCGCAAGCGGCATCAACGTCGCCCCGGCGGTTGGGAAGGAAGCCATCCGCAGCCTGCCGGCGCGCAGCCCCGCGATCGCGGCCAGCTCGGCCTCGGCGGACTCCAGACGCGCGAGCACCCCCTCGGCGTGCTCGCGCAGCACCCCCCCGGCGGGGGTGAGACGCACGCCGCGCGCATGGCGCTCCAGCAGCGTCACGCCGGCTTCGGCCTCAAGCGTCGCCACCTGTTGGGAGACGGCAGACTGCGTGTAGGACAGAGCTTCGGCCGCGGCCGAGAACGAGCCGCGCTCGGCGACCTCGACCAGCACTCGCAAGCGCCCGACGTTGAGCATTAGCGCTCCTTATAGCTCAGATAACGAAGTTGAGTGGAGCCGGCGGCAGGTGGTGGGCACACTCATAGCGAAGCCAAACCGAGATCGTGCATCAAGGAACGATCGCCATCCAGCCGGCGCCCCACAGCCGGGCGAAGCACAAGAGAAAGAGCCCCAAATGTCCGACATCGTCATCTCTTACGACGGCACCTACAACGAGGACGACGCGGTCGCGCTCGGCCGCGTCTTCGCTCAGGCAGGCGCCGAGGTCTCACTCGCCTATGTCCGCCACGCCCCCGAAGAGGAGACCAGCCGCGAGATCCTCGCCCAGCACGAGGCTGAGGAGCTGCTGCAGCGCGGGGCCGAGCTGCTCGGCGACAGCGAGGTCGCACGCCACGTGATCACCGACCGCTCTACGCCCGACGGCCTGCGCGCCCTGGCCGAGCGCATCGGCGCCGAGGCGATCGTGTTCTGCTCTGACTCCCATACCGCCCAGGGCCACGTTGCCGTCGGCAACTCCGCGCAACGCCTGCTCGAGGGCGGCCCGGTCGCGGTAGCGATCGCGCCGGCCGGCTTTGCCAAGGCGAGCGGCGGCGTGCATAACGTCGGCGTCGTCGGCGACGGAGGCGCGCAGGCGACCGCCGAGGCGCTTGCCCGCGCGCTCGGCGCCGAGGTCGTGGCCGCTGACCATCACAGCGTCGACGCGCTGGTGGTCGGCTCGCGGCCGGAGGCAGAGGACGGGCGCGTGTCGATCAGCGCGGCCAGCGAGAATCTGATCGAGATCGCCACCTGCCCGGTGCTGGTGGTGCCCCACGGTCGGACGCTGTCCTTCGGCGGCGCGCTGGCGACGATTTAGCGAGCTAGCGAGCCCTTCGGCTAGCCCTGTAATAGAGGAGGAGCGCTTCGGCGAAGTCGAGCGCTCCTCCGAGCAGGTGGCCGACCGGGCCGGTCCACAGCCACGTCTCGAGAGGGTGAGCCGATCGCCGATTCGGGCGATCGTGGCTCGGGCAGCATGCGCGCTTGCTCATCGCGGCGCACGGTATCGTGGCAGCCGTGCCGGGTGTCGGGAGTCAAGAGTTCGGCGGCGTTTGCCGGCGTCTGGGCGCGTCTGACGTCCCCCTTCGTCCGCACACGTACTATCCGGTACGCGCACGTCCGACGGGGAACGTCAGACACCCCCGTACACCCGGCAAACCCTCACCGAACTCTTGACTCCCGACACCACCGCTCTGAAGACGACCGTGACAGAGTTGCCCGAGTCGCGGGTGCGCGTACAGGTCGAGGTGGCGCCCGCCGAGATCGAGTCGCGCCTTGAGCGCAAGGCGCGCCAGCTCGGTCGCGAAATGAAGTTCCCCGGCTTTCGCCGCGGCAAGGTGCCGGCGCCGCTGGTGATCCAGCGCGTCGGCCGCGAGGCGGTACTCGAGGAGGCCGTGCGCGACACGCTCGGCGACTGGTACGCGGATGCGATCGACGCCGCCGGCATCGCCACGGTCGGCGACCCGACGCTCGACCTGGCTGACCTGCCCAAGCAGGGGGCGGCGCTTCAGTTCTCGATCGAGATCGGCGTGCTTCCGCGCGCCACGCTCGGTCAGTACAAGGGCCTCGAGGTCGCTCGTCGCGATGCGTCGGTCGACGAGGATGAGGTCTCGCGCGAGATCGACGGGCTGCGCGAGCGGCTGGCCCGTCTGGAGACGGTCGACCGTCCGGCCGCGGCGGGCGATTTCGTCGTGGCCGACTACGTCGGCTCGACTGGTGGCGAGCCCTTCGAGGGCGGCGAGGGCCGCGACCAGCTGGTCGAGCTCGGCTCAGGCAACCTGATCCCCGGCTTCGAGGAGGGGCTGACCGGGATCGCCGCGGGCGAGACGCGCTCGATCGAGACGACCTTCCCCGTCGATTATCCCAACGAGGAGCTCGCCGGCGCCGATGCGACGTTCGCGGTGACGGCGAAGGAGATCAAGCAGAAGCTGCTGCCGGAGGTGGACGAGGACTTCGCCGTGGACATGGGGTTCGACTCGGTCGCGGAGCTGCGCGAGGACATCCGTGCGCGCCTCGGCGAGGCGGTCGAAAAGCAGGTGGACGCCGAGTTTCGCGAGGCGGCGCTGGACGCCGCAGCCACAGGGGCGCAGGTGCAGACGCCCGAGGCGCTGGTGGGAGCCAAGGCGCGCGAGATGTGGGGCCGGATGCTGCACTCGCTCTCGCATCGAGGCATCTCGCGCGAGGCGTACCTGAAGATCACCGGGCGCGACGAGGACGACCTTTTGTCCGAGCTGCAGCCCGAGGCGGAGCAGTCGCTGCGTCGCGAAGCAGTGATCGCGGCGATCGTGGAGGCTGAGCAGATCGTCCCGAGCGAGCAGGAGCTGCTCGATGCGGTGGCGCCGACGGCCGAGCGCGAGGGGTTGCAACCCCAAGGGGTGCTCGACCAGTTGCGCGCCAATGGGCGACTGGGGGATTTGACCGACGATTTGGCGGCGCGACAGGCCGTCGAGCTGATCGCCGCCGAGGCAAAGCCGATCCCGGTCGAGCTCGCCCAGGCGCGCGAGAAGCTGTGGACGCCGGAATCTGAGCAGCGGGAGGCCGCGGCCGCGGGTGAGCTCGCGGGCGGGTCCGATTCCCCGCCAGCGCGACTTTGGACTCCGGGCCGCTAGCCTTGAGACGAGCTCGCTCGCGGGCAGGAGGAATCCGGGCGGCGAGGCGAAACTGAAGCGAGGACCACGACCGCGCGGGAGACCGGGCTGCGGTGAGAGCGACGATCAAAGCGACGAGAGTGAGCAGAGCATGAGTCCCCTGGTACCGATGGTCGTCGAGCAGACCTCACGCGGCGAGCGCGCCTTTGACATCTACTCGCGTTTGCTCAACGAGCGCATCATCTTCCTAGGGACGCCCGTCGACGACCAGATCGCCAACCTGATCGTCGCCCAGCTTCTGCACCTGGAGTCCGAGGATCCCACCAAGGACGTCTCGCTGTACGTCAACTCGCCCGGCGGCTCGGTTTATGCCGGGCTTGCGATCTACGACACGATGCAGTTCATCAAGCCCGACGTGCAGACGATCTGCGTCGGCATCGCGATGTCGATGGGAGCGCTGCTCTTGGCAGGCGGCGCCAAGGGCAAGCGGATGGCGCTGCCCAACGCGAAGATCCTCATCCACCAAGTCTCATCGAGCTTCCAGGGGCAGGCGACGGACATCGAGATCCACGCCAAGGAGATCATCGACGTGCGCAAACGGCTGGATGAGATCATCGCCAAGCACACCGGCAAGAAGCTTGACCAGGTCTCCAAGGACACCGAGCGCGACTACTTCATGTCCTCGGAAGAGGCCGTGGAGTACGGAATCATCGACCGAGTCATCACCGAACACTAGGCTGAGTAGGAAGCGGTCGACAGGAGAGACTCGAAATGGCCCGGCCGACAGACTCAAACGAGCAGCTCCTCTGCAGCTTCTGCGGCAAGTCACAACGCCAGGTCAAGAAGCTGATCGCCGGCCCCGGCGTTTACATCTGCGACGAGTGCATCGATCTCTGCAACGAGATCATCGACGAGGAGCTGGCTGCGCCGCCGGCCTTCGACCTGGAAAACCTGCCCAAGCCGCGCGCCATCTACGACGTGCTCGACGAGTACGTGGTCGGCCAAGAGACCTCCAAGCGCACGCTCTCCGTCGCCGTCTACAACCACTACAAGCGCGTGCAGATGATGCAGTCCGGCGACTCGGACATCGAGCTGCAGAAGTCAAACATCCTGCTGCTCGGCCCGACCGGTTGTGGCAAGACGCTCTTGGCGCAGACGCTGGCGCGGATCCTCAACGTCCCGTTCGCGATCGCCGACGCCACGGCGTTGACCGAGGCCGGCTACGTGGGCGAGGACGTCGAGAACATCCTGCTGAAGCTGATCCAGGCCGCCGACTACGACGTCAAGAAGGCTGAGACCGGGATCATCTACATCGACGAGGTCGACAAGATCGCGCGCAAGGCCGACAACCCGTCGATCACCCGCGACGTCTCCGGCGAGGGCGTCCAGCAGGCGCTGCTCAAGATCCTCGAGGGAACCCAGGCCTCCGTGCCGCCGCAGGGGGGGCGCAAGCATCCCCACCAGGAGTTCCTGACGATCGACACCACCAACGTCCTGTTCATCTGTGGCGGCGCCTTCGCGCAGCTCGACAAGGTGATCGAGCGGCGCATCGGCCACAACGGCATCGGCTTCGCCGCCGCGATCGAGTCCGCCGCCGAGCGCGACACCGGCGAGGTGTTCGAGCACTGCCTGCCCGAGGACCTGATCGAGTATGGCCTGATCCCCGAGTTCATCGGCCGCCTGCCGGTGATGTCGGCGGTGCACCAGCTCACCTGCGACGATCTCGTCTCCATCCTCACCGAGCCACGCAACGCCCTGGTCAAGCAGTTCCAGCGCTTCTTCTCCTTCGACGGGATCGAGCTGGTGTTCGCCGAGGACTCGCTGCGCGCCGTCGCCGAGAAGGGCCTCGAGCGCGAAACCGGTGCGCGCGGCCTGCGCTCGATCATCGAGGAGATCCTGCTCGAGGTTCAGTTCGAGCTTCCCTCCCGCAGGGACGTCAAGAAGTGCGTGGTTACCCGCGACACGGTCGAGAAAGGCACAACGCCGACGCTCGTCACCGAAGCCGCGCCCGAGGAGGACGATGAGCCCGAGCTGCGCGAGGAGTCGGCGTAGCCGCCCGACGTGCACGACGAATTCCGCATCGAGGTGGAAGTTCCGCGCGAGCGAACGCATGAGCTGCTCGACGCGCTCGGGTCGCTGCAGCGCGGTGCGCTCGGCGACGTGCCCTCGCCCAAGCACGTGGCCGTAAGCCATGAGCACGGACACGTGTTCGTGTACGCCGACTCCGCCGAGGACGCCACCAGCGCCCAGGCGGCGCTCGAGGCGACACTCGCCAAGCTGGGAATAGACGGGACCCCCGCCGCCCGCCGCTGGCACCCCGAGGAGGAGCGCTGGGAGGACAGCTCGGCGCCGCTTCCCGCCACGCCCGCCGAGCACGCAATCGAGCATGAGCGGCTGGAGCAGACAGAGACCGAGGAGTCAGAAGCGGCCGGCCACCCCGAGTGGGAAGTGCGCGTGACGCTTCCCACCCACCACGACGCCCGCGAATTCGCCGAGCGGCTGGAGTCAGAGGGCTATCCGCTACGACGCCACTGGCGCCACGTCCAGCTCGGCGCGCGCGACGAGGACGACGCCCGCGCGCTGGCCGGGCGCCTGCGCGCCGAGGCGCCCGGGGAGAGCGAGATCGAGGTCGAGGGTGACGCCTCGGACGCCTGGGCAGAGGTGACAGCGCCCGCCCGGCCGTTCGCGATCTTCGGCGGCCTGGCGCAGTAGCGCAGGGGCCCACCCCAAGGATCTCGCCACCGCGCGCGTACACTCATCGCTCCGATGAGCGATATCGCAGAACTCGAGACCCGCACCCGCTTCGACCCGGCCGAGGTCGAGTCGCGGATCTTCGAGCGCTGGCTTGCCAGCGGGCTGTTTCATCCGGCGCCGGAGGGCGACGCGTGCGAGAACTATTCGATCGCGATACCCCCGCCGAACGTCACCGGCTCGCTGCACATGGGGCACGCGCTCAACGGGTCGATCCAGGACGTGCTGATTCGCTACCACCGGATGAAGGCAGCAGCGCTCTCGCCGTGCTCGCGCACGAAGTGGATCCTCGGCACCGACCACGCCGGCATCGCAACGCAGGCCCAGGTCGAGAAGGCGCTGGCCGCCGAGGGTACGAGCCGTCATAAGATCGGGCGCGAGGCGTTCGTGGCGCGCGCCTGGGAGTGGCGCGAGCACTACGGGCACACGATCGTCGAGCAGTTCAAGCGACTCGGCGCCTCCTGCGACTACGCCGAAGAGCGCTTCACGCTCGACGAGGGCTATGCCCGCGCGGTGGCCGACGTGTTCGTGCGCCTCTATGAGAAGGGCTGGATCTACCGTGATCGCTACATCGTCAACTGGGACCCGGGCAGCCGCTCGGCTATATCCGACCTGGAGGTGCAGGAGCGGCGCGAGACCGACACGCTGTACTCGATCCGCTACGACCTCGACGGCGGCGGTAGCGTGACGATCGCAACCGTGCGCCCGGAGACGATGCTAGGCGACACCGCGGTGGCCGTGCACCCCGACGACGAGCGCTACCGCGACCTGGTGGGGCGCAAGGCAATCCTGCCGCTCGTCGGTCGCCACCTGCCGATCGTCGCCGACGAGTACGTGAAGATGGACTTCGGCACCGGGCAGCTGAAGATCACCCCGGCGCACGATCCCAACGACTTCGAGATCGGCCGCCGTCACGACCTCGACCAGGTCTCGGTGATCGGCGAGGATGGCCGCATGACGGCGGAGGCGGGCGAGCGCTTCGCCGGGCTGGCGGTGATGCAGGCGCGCGAGGCCGTGGTCGCCGCGCTGGAGGAGGAGGGCAGGATCGTCGCTCGCGATCTCTACGAGCACGAAGTCCCCTATTCCCATCGTTCCGGGGAGCGGATCGAGCCGCTGATCTCGCTGCAGTGGTTCATGGACATGACAGCGCTCTCAAAGCCGGCGATCCGAGCCGTGCTCGACGGCGATGTGCGCATCGTCCCCGACAACCACCGGCGCGTGTACCTGGACTGGATGGCGGCGATCCGCCCGTGGTGTATCTCGCGCCAGCTGTGGTGGGGCCACCGTCTCCCGGTCTACTACTGCGAGACGTGCGCGCACGTCAACGTCGCGGTGAGCGAGCCCGACGGCTGCTCTGAGTGCGGCGGACGCCTGCGCCAGGAGGAGGACGTGCTCGACACCTGGTTCTCCTCGGCGCTGTGGCCGTTCGCGACGCTGGGCTGGCCGGAGCAGACGCCTGAGCTCCAGGCCTTCTATCCCACCGACGTGCTCTCGACGGCGCGCGACATCCTGTTCCTGTGGGTGGCGCGGATGATCATGATGGGGATTGAGCTGACCGGCCGCCCGCCGTTCTCCGACGTCTACATCCACTCGGTCATTCAGGCACCCGACGGCCGGCGCATGTCCAAGTCGCTCGGGACCGGCATCGACCCGCTGCGGGAGATCGAGCGCCACGGCGCCGACGCCGTGCGCTTCGGGTTGCTGGCCATGTCCTCGACGCAGGACGTCCGCTATTCCGCGGAAAAGGTCCAGCAGGGCCAGGCGCTCGCCAACAAGCTGTTCAACGCGACCCGCTTCGCCCTGCTGCGGGTCCACGCAAGCCTCGGTGCAGAGGCTGCGGCCGAGCTCGAGCCCGAGCCGCTGCCGAGCACGGTCGAGGACCGCTGGATCCTCTCGCGACTGGTGCAGATCGAGACCGACACGGCCGCGCGGATCGAGGACTACGACTTCTCCCACGCCGCGCTCGGGCTCTACGACTTCGTCTACGGCGAGCTGTGCGACTGGTATCTGGAGCTGGTCAAGCACCGGCTGGGAGACCGCGACGGCGGCGAAGGCGACGACGCGGACTGTCGGTCGCGCGAAGCGCTCGCCGCGACGCTGCTGTACGTGTTGCGCCAGACGGTCGCGCTGGCCCATCCCGTGATCCCGTTCGTGACCGAGGAGCTGTGGCGCTACCTCGACGATTCTAACGGGCTGCTTGCCGGCTGCGCCTATCCGCGCGCGGATGGCTCGCTCGCGGACCTGGAAGCCGAGGTCGAGCTCGAGCGCGCGATCGAGGCGACGGTCGCGGTGCGCGGTTGGCGCGACTCGGTTGGCGCGCGTGCCGGGGCGAGCATCCCGGCGCGGCTGTGTGCCGCGGGCTACGAGGCGACCGCGCCGCTGCTCGCGCGCATGGCGCGATTGACGCTGGTGGACACTGACACGCCCGGCACGCAGTCGCCGCCGCCGGTGCAGAGCGATGCGACAAGCACGCGGCGGCAGGCGGTCGCTTCGGTCGCGATCCCCGGCGGCACGATCGAGATCCTCTCAGCCGAAGGGCTCGACCTGGACGCTGCCGAGCGGCGGCGCTCGGCAGCCGAGCAGAAGCTGCGCTCCGAGATCGAGCGCGTACGCGGCAAGCTCGAGAATCCCGGCTTCCTCGCCAAGGCGCCGGCGGCGGTGGTGGAGGGGGAGCGCGAGCGCCTGCGGCGGCTGACAGTGGAGCTGGAGGCGCTATGAGAGACCGCGCTGCGCGGGCGATGACCAGTGGGGATCGCGCCGACGCGGCGTGGACACCCGAGCACGCCGAGCGTCACCTGCGCTCGCTGGAGCTGTTCGGCATGCGCTTCGGGTTGGACCGGATGCGGCGAATGATGACCGCGCTCGGATCGCCGCAGCGGCGCTTTCAGAGCATCCACATCGTGGGCACCAACGGCAAGACCTCGACGACGCGGATGATCGCCGCGATCCTTCAGGGCCACGGTCTGCGCGTCGGCAGCTACACCTCGCCGCACTTGGTCTCCTACGCCGAACGCGTGCAGGTCGAAGGCCAAGACGCCCAGACACACGCCTTCGCGGCCGCGATCGCTCGCGCCGCGCACGCCGCCGAGCGCGTCAACCGCACGCTCGCCGAGGACGATCACGTCACCCAGTTCGAGCTGATGAGCGCGGCCGCCTTCTGGGAGCTGGCGCGCCGCGAGGTGCAGGTCGTCGTCGTCGAGGCCGGTCTCGGCGGGCGCTTTGACGCCACCAATGCGATCGACTCCAGCGTCGCGGCGCTGACGAACGTCGGCCTGGAGCACACCCGCTGGCTTGGGCCGACGGTGCGCGACATAGCCACCGAGAAGCTGGCGGTGCTCGGCGAGGGCTCGGCCCTGGTCGTGCCGGCCGGGTTGCCGGAGGAGGTGATGGAGCTGGCGAGCGCCGCGGCAAGCGAGCGCCGCGCGCAGCTGATCCTCGCCGAGCCGCCCTCGCCGGCGCTCGCACTGGCTGCGCCGGGCGAGTTCCAGCGCGAGAACTTCGCACTGGCTTGCCGCGTCGCCGAGGTGTATCTGCAGCAAGCCCAGATCGAGCTGCGCGAGTCGGAGGTGCGCGCGGCCGCTGCGCGCGTCTCGGTGCCGGGCCGCCTGCAGGTGGTCGGCCACGACCCGCTGACGGTGCTCGACGGCGCCCACAATCCGCCCGCCGCCGACGCGCTGGCCGACGCGCTGGGCGACCTGCTCGCCGGGCGCGAGGCCGCGCTGGTGATGGGAGTGCTCGAGGACAAGGACGCCGCCGCGATGCTCGCGCGGCTGCTCCCGCGCTTCCAGCGGGCCTGGTTCACCGCTCCCCCGAGCGCGCGCGCTCTCTCGCCGGCGGCGCTCGCCTCGCTGGCGCGCCAGCTCGGCTTCGAGCGGGCGGTCTGCGAGTCGAGCCCCGCGCGCGCTCTGCGGAGCGCGCGCGAGTGGGCGCTGACGCGCGGCGGTGGCGCGGCCGTCGTCGCGACCGGCTCGGTGTACCTGGTGGGCGATCTGCTCGCGCGTGAGAGCGAGGCGCGGACAGGTTGCAAGAAGATGGGGACGGCATGAACGACGACGGCCCCTCTGTCTTGGCGATGGTCGGCGCCGTGGCGCTGTTCGTGGCGTTGGTGATCCTGGTCTTCTTTGCGGCCGGCTACGGCTTCGGTCGCCTGTTCCTGTGAGAGGACCCTGTGTGAGGGCTCGCCC
Source organism: Solirubrobacteraceae bacterium (assembly GCA_035938935.1). GTDB lineage: Bacteria > Actinomycetota > Thermoleophilia > Solirubrobacterales > Solirubrobacteraceae > Palsa-744. Next base: position 59,351 of record DASZGH010000084.1, on the reverse strand, counting down.
GCCTGCCGACCCCGTCCGCGCATCGCCGGCAGGAACCGCGGCGGCGGGGCAGAATCACGATAACTGCGTGCGAGCGACTAAACTCGTGCGCTCGATGCCGGGTCTGGTATCAAATTGCACACGGCCGGGAGCACCGGCCGGTAAGCGCGGCCGCTCTACTCGCTAGCCACCAACAATGCCACCGATCGCATACTTCGGAATCGAAAGCAGCGGCCTCAGCCTGGCGATCGACCTGCTGATCCTGTTCCTGGTCGTCCTGTACGGCTCGCTCGTCTACTGGACCTACGCCGACGCGCGCCGGCGGATCGCCGACCCGATGCTGATCGCCTGCGCCACCGCCGCCTCGCTGTTCCCGTTCGTGGGCACGATCGTCTACATGATCCTTCGCCCGCCCGAGTACCTGGAGGACGTGCGCGAGCGCGAACTCGATCTGCAGGCCGCCGAAGCTCGCCTGCACGAGATCGACCACAGCCTCTGCCCGCACTGCGACTACCGCATCGAGCGCGACTTCGTCCGCTGTCCAAGCTGCCTGCGCAAGCTCAAGGAGCGCTGCAGCAACTGCTCGCGCCCGCTTGACCGCGCCTGGACGATCTGCCCCTACTGCGAGACCGAGGTGCCCGCGGCCAAGCCCGCGCGCCGATCCAGGCTGGAACGGGAGGCCTCGACCGGGCGCTCCTCTAAGCCGCCTTCGCGTTCGATCCGGGAGCCGGCTGAGACGACCGAACTCGAGGTCGAGCCGATCGAGATCGAGCGGCCCACGCGCCGCCGCGCCGGCGCCGGCGCACCGATCGTCGATCGACGGGATCGTCGATCGGCCAGCGCCCCCGAGGCCACCTCGCTGCTGGCCGAGCAGACGACGCCACAGCAGGTGGCCGCGAGCGAGGCAGAGGCCGATCCGGCGACGAGCGCTCAGCAGAACGGCAAGCCCGAGTCGCTGCCCGAGCCGCCCAAGCGGCGACGCTCGCGCCCGGGCGCCAACGACTGACGCCGGCGCCGGAACTCTCCCGCGCTCGCCGGAACTCTCCAATCACCCAACGCAAAGGACGCGCATGGACCGCACGCTGATCCTCGTCAAGCCCGACGCCTTCGCCCGCTCGCTGACGGGCGAGATAATCGCCCGCTTCGAGCGCAAGGGGCTGCGGGTCGTCGCTCTGCGCCACATGACGGTCTCCGTCGAGCTGGCCGAGCGCCACTACGCAGAGCACGCCTCCAAGCCGTTCTTCGGCGAGCTGGTGCAGTTCATCACCTCCGGGCCGATCGTGGCGATGGTGCTGGAGGGCGCCGACGCGGTCAAGGCCGCGCGCCAGGTGATCGGCGCGACCAATCCGCTGGAGGCCGTTCCCGGCTCGATTCGCGGCGACTTCGCGATCGAGATGGGGCAGAACATGGTGCATGGCTCGGACTCGGCGGAGTCCGCGGCGCGCGAGGTGGCGCTGTTCTTCCCCGAGCTGGCCTGAGCGAGCCGTGAGCGAGCGCCCGCCGCTCGTCCTGGCCTCGGCCTCGCCGCAGCGCCGGGCGATCTTGGCGCGCCTAGGTATCGCCTTCGAGGTTCGGCCGAGCGGCGTGCCCGAGCTGGTCGAGGGTGAGCCGGCGGCGGTGGCGGTCGGGAACGCGTTGCGTAAGGCGCGCGCCGTCCGTGACTCTCATTGCGAAGCATTGGTGCTGGGAGTGGACACGCTGGTCGAGTTGGACGGCCGCATCTACGGCAAGCCGGCTGGCGAGCGTGAGGCGCGTGAGACGCTGCAGGCGCTTGGCGGGGCGACGCACACTGTCGTGAGCGGGCTGGCGCTGCTGGACGGCGCTGATGAGCGCACGGCCGTGGCGTGCACGAGAGTGAGTTTTCGCGAGCTGACGCCGGGCATGATCGACTGGTACGTGGCCGGCGGCGAGTGGCGCGAGCGGGCCGGCGGCTACGCGATCCAGGGTGCCGGGGCGGCGCTTGTGCGCGAGATCGTCGGCGACTACGAGAACGTTGTCGGCCTGCCGCTCGCGACGCTGCTCGATCTCCGCCCGGACCTGATCTAACTGCGGCTTTCCCCTGCAAATACGCTGTCATGCCGGCGGGGCGCGCGATTCGCTCCGATAGACTCACCGCCCGCGCGCCGCCTGCGGCGCGTCTGCCCCCCGATGAGCCTTCTCACCTACCTGACAGGATTCGGCGGCCGCGACATGGCGGTCGACCTCGGAACCGCCAACACGCTCGTGTACGTGCGTGGGCGCGGCATCGTCCTGTCCGAGCCGAGCGTGGTGGCGATCGACTCGCGCAGCGGCGAGGTCCACGCGGTCGGGATCGAGGCCAAGCGCATGCTCGGCCGCACCCCCGGCACGATCCAGGCGATCCGGCCGCTGAAGGACGGGGTGATCGCCGACTTTGACGTGACCGAGGAAATGCTGCGCCACTTCATCCAGAAGGTCCACCAGAACCGCTGGGCGCATCCGCGCGTGGTCGTGTGCGTTCCCTCCGGGGTCACCGGCGTGGAGAAGCGCGCCGTCGAGGAGGCGTGCCTGTCGGCGGGGGCGCGCACGGCGTACCTGATCGAGGAGCCGATGGCGGCGGCGATCGGCGCCGGGCTGCCTGTGGGAGAGCCGACCGGCTCGATGGTGGTTGACATCGGCGGCGGCACCTCCGAGGTGGCCGTGATCTCACTCGGCGGGATCGTCGTATCGCAGTCCATCCGGGTCGGCGGCGATGAGATGGATGAGGCGATCATCAACTACGCCAAGAAGGAGTACAAGCTCCTGATCGGCCAGCAGACCGCCGAGGAGCTGAAGCTCGAGATCGGCTCGGCCTGCCCGATGGCCGAGGAGCTACAGGCCGAGATCCGCGGGCGCGACATGGTCTCAGGGCTGCCGAAGACCGTCGTGCTGACCAGCGAGGAGATCCGCCAGGCGCTCGAGGAACCGCTCGGTCAGATCATCGAGGCGGTCAAGGAGACGCTCGACCGCACGCCGCCTGAGCTGGCATCGGACATCATGGATCGCGGCATCATGCTCGCCGGCGGTGGCTCGCTGCTGCACGGCCTCGACCAGCGTTTGCGCGAGGAGACGCAGATGCCGGCGCACCTGGCCGAGTCGCCGCTGACGTGCGTGGCGGTCGGCTCTGGGCGCTCGCTCGAGGAGTTCGAGGCGATCCACCGCTCCAACCGCAATTCGCGCAATCGCCGCCGGCGATAGCGCGGCGGCGCTCGCTCCGGCACAAGCCGGCGTGGCCCGCAAGTAACCTGAAAGGCCAAGACTTCGGAAGGTCGCTACTGGTGTATGACAAGACGGTCCGGCGCAGGCGCGCGGTGCTCGCACTGCTCGTCGCGCTCTCGCTGATACTCCTGACCGCCTACTTCGGCGAGGCCTCCAGCGGCGGGTTGCACTCGCTGCAGAACGGCTTCCTGACGGTGGTCTCGCCGATCCAGGACGGCGCCAACAAGGCGCTGAAGCCCGTGCGCGACCTGTTCGGCTGGTTTGGCAGCACGCTTGACGCCAAGAGCCAGAACAAGCAGCTGCGAAAGCAGCTGGCGATCGCTCGCCGGCAGCTGACCGAACGCCAGCTCGACCAGCGCACCTACTTCAAACTGATCCACCTCTACCACCTCGACCAGACCCTCGGCATCGCCGACTACAAACCCGTCAGCGCGACCGTCGTCTACCAGTCCCCGAACGTGTGGTATTCGACGATCGGCATCGATGCCGGCTCTGCGGCCGGGGTGCGCGTGAACGATCCGGTGATCGACGGCGAAGGGCTGATCGGCAAGGTCACCCGCGTCGTCTCCGACGGAGCGGTTGTCAGTCTGATCACCGACAGCGCGGTCGAAGTCAGCGCGATCGTTGGCACCACCGGGACGGTCGGGATGTTGCAGCCGCAGGTGGGCGAACCGGGCCATCTGCTGATGCGTTTTCTCTCCTCGCCCACTCGGGTGCCGCGGGGGGACTACGTGGTCACCTCCGGCACCGTCGTTGCCGGCGGCGAATCGCTGTACCCGAGGGGGATACCGATCGGAACGGTCACCTCCGAAAACGAACAGTCCGCCTACCGTACGGTCAACGTCTCGCCTTTGGCGGATTTGCGCAACCTGGACGTGGTCCAAGTGCTGACAGCCCCGCCAGGCTCGCGCGCGGCCGCGCTCGGCGCCACGGCCGCGAGCCTCGCCCCGCGTGAAGGCGGCGGCGAACAAGAAGAAGGCGGTGGGGGGCAGGTGTCCTTGACCGAAGCGAGCGGATGAGCGCGACGCCGGCCCGCTCGACGCTTGACTCGGCCACCCAGGTTGGCGCCGCCTGGCTGCCCGGATCGCTGCTGTGGCGCGTGGCGGTGCTCTCGGTGGTGGTCGTGTTCGTGCAGATCGGCGTCGTCTCCGAGGTGCCGGTGTTCGGCGTCAGCGTCGACCTCTCGCCGCTGCTGGTCGCCTTCACGGGCCTTTTGTGTGGCTCGCTGGTGGGTGCGGTCGCCGGCTTTGCGGTCGGGCTGCTGCTCGACCTCTCGCTGGTGCAGACGCTCGGGATCACCTCGCTGACGTTCACGCTGATCGGCTACGGCGCTGGCAGGCTGCGCGAGCTGCGCGACCCGCAGGCGGCGCTGACGCCGCTGCTGGTCGGCACCGCCGCGGCGGCGTGTGCGATGGTGGGCTATTCGCTGATCGAGTTCCTACTCGGCGTTGACGCGCCGGTCAGCCTGGAGCTGCTGCGTGAGATCGTGATCGGTGTTCTGATCGACGCCGTGCTGGCGCTGCCGATGTGGGCGCTCGTGCGCCGCTGCCTGATCGGCGGCCTGTCCGAAGACCCGCGCCGCCGGCGCCGGCGCGCCTATACGACCGGCGGGCTCAGTCCGATTTCGCGGACGTCGAGCCGGGGTGGGCGCGGCGGCGGGCGCAGTACGGGCAGCGGCTCACGCTCTGCGCGCGCCAAGGCCTCTGGCTCGCGGCTGCTCACGCGCGCCTCGGAGCGAGAGCGATGAGCACGATCGAGCGGCTGCAGCCGAGCGAGCCGCGCGGGCAGCTCCCGCCGCAGCTCGGGCTGCGCGTCGCGATCCTCGGCAGCTTTGCGCTGGCGATGTTCGCGATCATCTTCTTCCGGCTCTGGTACCTGCAGATCCTGACCGGCGAACAGTACGTCCACCAGGCCAAGGTCAACGATCAGCGCGTGCTTGCGATCCCGGCCCCGCGCGGAGAAATCCTCGACCGCTCGGGCCGGCCGATCGTCACCAGCTTGACGACCAACGCGGTGCAGCTGATCCCCAGCTCGCTGCCGCCGGCGGTTCGAGAACAGGCGGCCTCCTATCAGGAAGCACTGACCAAGGCGCAGGACGAATACGCCGAAGCGCACGAACGCGTGAAGGCATTCGAGAGCCAGCTCAGCGGCCGCCCGACGATCACGAGGGCGCAGCGCGCCGAGCTGCACGCGCTCCGCGGCCAGGCGGCGCACCTGCGCTTTGTCCCGATCCCGTCGCTGCCGGCCTCGGCGACGAGCACGCAGCACCTATTCGACCGCCTGGCCCCCGTGATACGGCTGAGCCCGCGGCTGATCGACGAACGCCTGATCGCCGGCATCACCAAGCTTCCCTACGCGCCGGTCACGATCAAGGAAGACGCCGGCCGCGCCGCTTTGACGGTACTCTCGGAGCGCAGCAACGAATTTCCAGGAGTCCGCCAGGAACCGGTCGCGATCAGAAACTATCGCTACGGCGAAATGGCCGCGCAGGTGCTCGGGCACGTCGGGCAGGTCTCAGAAAAAGAGCTGAAAACGCCCGCCTTCCGCGGCGTCCAGCAGGGGACCGTCGTCGGCCAGGAGGGACTCGAGTACTACTACGACCGCTACCTGCGAGGCACGCCGGGAGCCCAGCACGTGCAGGTCAACGCCGCTGGCGAACCGATTCCCACCGCGCTGCCGGCGACCGAACCGCTGGCCGGGCACAGCCTGCGCCTGTCGCTCGACCTCGGGCTCGAGCGGGAGGCCGAAAAGGCGCTACGCGAAGGCATCGCCCAAGCGCAGGCCGGTGGCAAGGCGGCCAACGCAGGCGCGTTCGTGGCGATGGAACCGCGCAGCGGGCAGATCCTCGCGATCGGCTCCTACCCGAGCTTCAACCCCAACCAGTTCGCCAAACCGCTGACCGAGCAGCAGTACAAGTCGCTGATCGAAGGCGCCGGCGCCCTGACCGACAGAGCGGTGGACGGCCAGTACCCGACCGGCTCGACGTTCAAGCCGATCACCGCGATGGCGGCGCTGGAAGCGGGAGTGATCACACCCAACGAAGTGTTCGGGCCGGGGCCCTGCATCAACGTCGGCGGGGAGCCCTTCTGCAACGCCGGGAAGGCGGCGCTGCCGGCGATGGCGCTGGTGGAAGCGCTGAAGGTGTCCTCGGACACCTACTTCTTCGAAGTCGGCGAGCGCGCCAACAGCCACGGCAACGTCATCCAGAATAAGGCGCGCGAACTCGGAGTCGGTAGCCCTTCGGAAATCGACCTTCCAGAAGAATTCGCCGGCGTCGTCCCCGACCGGCAGTGGCTTGCGCGGCAAAACCGCCTGGAAACCGAGTGCATCCGCAAAGGCCACTCCTGCCACCTGTTGGCCGAACCGGGGGCGCCCTGGACCGTCGGCTACAACATGCAGATGGCGGTCGGCCAGGGCGACCTGCTGACCGATCCGCTACAGATGGCGGTGGCCTATTCGGCGCTCGCCAACGCCTACATGAACGAAGGCCACGGCTGGGTCCCACGCCCGCATCTGGGACTGGAGATCGACGACGCAAATGGCGCGCTCGTGCAGGCGCTCAGCTTCCCGCCGCTGCGCCGCGTAAACCTCAACCACGAAGACCTCTCGCTGGTGATGCAGGGTATCCACGAGGCGGCCTCGCAGCCCGGCGGCACCTCCGCAGATGTGTGGGCCGGCTGGAACCAGACCGCCCATCCGGTATTCGGTAAGACCGGCACCGCCCAGCACGACGGCAAGGAAGACCAGTCGTGGTACATGTGCTACATCGGCGACTCCGCGCGCCCGATCGTGATCGCCACGACCGTTGAGCAGGGCGGCTTCGGCGCCGAAACGGCTGCGCCCATAACCCGCCTGATCGCCGCCAAGTGGTACGGGCAGGCCGAGAAGTACGTGGCAGGGAGCTCGAAGACCAGATGAGCCCGCCGATCCGACCCGCATACCCATCGACTCCTCGAGCGCATGAGCCGGCCGTTCCGACTCGCGCCCCAATCAACTCCGCAGGGCGCGTGACCCCGATGGTCTCACCCGCTTCCGCCATCGACTCCACGAGTGCATGAGTCCGCCGCCCGCCGCCAGCCCGATCGCCGCGCCAGCCGAAGTCGCGCTGCCGCGCACACACACGCTGCGCCTGCCGTTGGACCCGCTGCTCACGCTCGCCGCGCTGGGTCTCGGGCTCTGCTCGCTGCTGACCCTGCGGGCTGCGACACAGCACCTGATCGCGGGTCAGCCGCGCTACTACGTCGACCGCCAGGCGGTCTACCTGATCGTTGGGCTCGCCCTGATGGTGGCGCTCTCGCGGATAGACTACTCGCGCTTTCGCCACGTGGCTTATGGCGTGTATGCGGCGCTGGTGGTGAGCATCCTCGCGGTGCTCGCGCTCGGGCATTCGGCGAACGGGGCGCAGCGGGCGATCAACTTCCCGCTGTTCTCCTTCCAGGCCTCTGAGATCGGAAAGGTGCTGCTAATCCTCGCGCTGTCGGCGCTCCTGGTCGCGCGCTCCCGGCAGTTGCGCCAAGTGGGAACGACGGCGCGGGTGATCGCCGCCGCCGCGGTCCCGGCGCTGTTCGTGATCGCCCAGCCCGACCTCGGCTCTGGGATGGTCTACATGGTGATCGCCTTCACGCTGCTGTTTGTGGCGGGGACGTCCTGGCGGCAGCTGGCGGGGCTGATCGCGCTTGTGGTGATAGCCGCCATGTTCGTGTTCGTGGCCGCCCCGGCGGCGGGCGTTCACGTGCTCAAACCCTTCCAGGAAGAACGCCTGACGGCTTTCCTTCATCCCTCCAGCAACCCCGAGAAGCAGGGATATCAGCAGGAGGAGTCGAAGGTGGCGATCGGCGCAGGTCAGAAGACCGGCCGCGGCGAAAGCGCCACCCAGACCAAGCTCAACTTCGTGCCCGAGAACCACACCGACTTCATCTTCGCCGCGGTCGGCGAGCAGTACGGGTTCGTCGGGGCCGCTCTCGTCCTGTCCCTCTACGCGCTGCTGATCTGGCGCACGCTTCGCATCCTGACAATGTCCAAGAACCTGTTCGGATCGCTGGTTGCCGGCGGCGTCGTGGCTATGCTGATGTTCCAGGTGTTCGTGAACGTAGGGATGTCGATTGGGATAATGCCCATCACCGGCGTAACCCTGCCGCTCATGAGCTACGGCGGATCGTCGGTGATAACGACGCTCCTGGCCGTGGGTCTGCTGCAATCGATCTACGTCCAGGCAGGCGCCTCGCGTGCCGAGAAGGGCCGCGTGCTCCGCTACTAGACAGACAATGCCCGCCCAGATCCCCACACAACCAGCCCTGGATGCGCCCGCGACCGCCACGGTCCTGCGCGCGCCCGCGCGGGATCGAGCCGGCGCACACACCGAAAGACTGGATCAAATTGAGAAAGCAAGTACTTGTCAGCGTCGATCGCGCCGAGACGCGCGTGGCGCTTCTGGAGGCGGCCGGCACCCCCGGCGCCTCGAAGTCCTCCGGCGGTTCGCGCAACCGCACGAGCGCTCGACCGGGGGCCGGCTATCGGATAGCTGAGCTTTACATCGAGCGCCGCGGCGGGCGCTCGATCGTCGGCAACATCTACAAGGGCAAGGTCGACAACGTCCTGCCGGGGCTGGAGGCCGCGTTCGTCGACATCGGCCTGGAGAAGAACGGGTTCCTGCACGTCGATGAGATCGTGCTGCCGGGCGTCGAGGCGCCCAAGCGCGGTCGCGGCGGCGGGCGCAAGATCGCGGAGCTGCTGGGACCCGGTCAGGAGATCGTCGTGCAGGTCGTCAAGGATCCCCTGAAGACCAAGGGGGCGCGGCTGTCGATGGAGCTGACGATCGCGGGTCGCTACATGGTCTACGCGCCCTCTGGCGAGGGGGTCGGCGTCTCGCGGCGGCTGGAGGACAAAGAGCGCGAGCGCCTGCGCCGTCAGACCGCCAAGCTCGACATCGGCGGCGGCGGCGTGATCGTGCGCACCGCCGCGCACGGGGCGCAGCGCGCGGATTTCGAGCGCGAGCTGCTCTACCTGCACAAGCTGCACGAGGTGCTGATGAAGCGGGTGCAGGACACGCAGGCGCCGGCAATGGTCTTCCAGGAGGCCGACCTGTCGGTGCGAGTCGTGCGCGACATCTTCTCCGAGCACTTCGAGCGAGCGATCGTCGACGACGAGGGGCAGCACAAGCGGCTGGTCTCGTTCTTCGCGCGGACCGCACCCGAGCTGGTCGAGCGGGTGGAGCTGTGGGACGGCAAGGAGCCGCTGCTGGACGCCTACAAGGTCACCGAGGCGATCGCCGGGGTGATGTCGCGGCGCGTGGACCTGCCCAGCGGCGGCTACCTGATGATCGACTACGCCGAGGCGCTGACGGTAATCGACGTCAACTCCGGCTCGTTCATAGGGCGTGGCAAGGGCACCGGCCTCGAGGAAACGATCACCAAGACCAATCTCGAGGCCGCCGGTGAGGTCGTCAACCAGCTGCGCCTGCGCGACATCGGTGGCATCATCGTGATCGACTTCATCGACATGGCGCGCGCGCGCAACCGCGACGCCGTCATGAAGACGCTGCGCAAGGCCTTGGACGAGGACCGCACCAAGACCTTCACCGCCGAGATCTCGAGGCTGGGGCTGGTCGAGATGACCCGCCAGAACGTCACCGAGGGCGTGCGCGAGATCATGAGCCGACCCTGTCCGACCTGCGAGGGCGAGGGGGTGATTCGCTCGGAGGAGACGATCGCGATCGAGTTCGAGCGTCGCCTGCGCGACGTCGCGGCCGAGCATCCGGAGGACGAGGCGTTCCTGGTGCAGATCAACCCACGCGTCACCGCCCAGTTCACCGGCCAGGGCTCGCGGGTGCTGCACGCGCTGGAGGCCGAGACGGGCAAGTCGTTTCACTTCGAGGGCTCCGAAGGGCTCACGCTCGACCACTTCGCGATCACCTTCCAGGGTACGCGCGAGGAGGTCGAAGAACGGGCGCTGCCCTTCCGCGAGGGCGACGAGGTGCTGGTCGAGATCGTCGAGCCGCACATGTACGACGTCGACGACGCCGTCGCCAAGCTGGACGGCTACATCATCTCGATCGCGGGAGCGGCGGGCCACGTCGGCGAGAAACGGATGGTCAGGATCGACACGGTCGGTCGCACCGCCGCAACGGCGCTGCTGCTCGACGAGGCCGGCGAGGTCGTCCAGGCCGCGCCCACAGCGGGCGATCCCCTACAATCACGGGCACGGCGCCGTGGCCGTCGAGGCGGACGGCGCCGTTCGGCTGCTAAGGCCCAGGCAACCTCGGAGTAGAACGGATCACAGCTGGTGTCCCGAGTCAGAAATTCAACGGTCTTTCCCGGCGCCTGCACGCGTCTGACGCCCCCCGGCGTCCGCACACGTGCTACCGGCACGCGCACGGACGCCGTTGAACGTCAGGCCGCGCGCAATCGCTCGGCAAATCCTCTTCGAATTTCTGACTCGGGACACTAGATGTACGCGATCGTCAAGACCGGCGGCAAGCAGTACCGCGTCGAGCGGGGCCAGACGCTGCTCGTCGAGCGCCTGCCCGCCGAGACCGGCGCCGACGTCGCGCTCGAGCCGATCCTCTACCGCTCCGAGGACGCGGTGTTCGACACGGCCGGGCTGAAGAAGGTTAAGGTCACCGCCAAGGTGATCGGTCACGAGCGCGGTGAGAAGCTGCGTGTGTTCAAGTTCAAGCCCAAGCGCGGCTACAAGCGCCGCACGGGCCACCGCCAGGAGCTGACGAGGATCGAGGTGACCAACATCTCGATGGGCGCTGTGAGCAAGGCTGCGCCGAAGGTCGCGGCCAAGCCCGTCGCTGCCAAGCCCGCCGCGGCCAAGAAGCCTGCTGTCGCCAAGAAGGCCGCCGCCAAGCAGCCGGCGCCGAAGGAGGAGGACACACCCGATGGCGCATAAGAAGGGGCTGGGATCGAGCCGCAACGGGCGCGACTCAAACGCGCAGCGACTCGGCGTCAAGACGTTCGCCGGCCAGACGGTCAGCGGCGGCGAGATCATCGTCCGCCAGCGCGGCACCCGCTTCAAGCCGGGCGACGGCGTCGGGATCGGCAAGGACGACACCCTGTACGCGCGCGCGGCCGGGACCGTCCAGTTCACGACCGGCCGCCGCGGCCGGGTCGTGAGCGTCGCACCTCAGGACCGATAAACGCTCCACGACCGCGCCAGAATCGAAGTGCAAGCCGGCGCCGGCGGGGACGGCTCGGCCGGCTTCCGTCGCGAAGCGCACGTTCCCCGCGGCGGGCCGGACGGTGGTGACGGCGGCCGGGGCGGCGATGTCGTGCTCGTCTGCGACAGCTCGCTGCGCGACCTGCAGAGCTTTCGCCGTAAGGCACACCACCGAGCCGGGCGCGGCGGGCACGGCGCAGGGGCGCTGCGCCACGGCGCCGACGGGCAGACCTTGCTCGTGCGAGTGCCTCCCGGCACTCAGGCCGAGGGAGTCGAGGGCGACCTGCTGGGGCGCCGCTGGGAGCTGCTTGCCGATGGGCAGCGTGCGCTGCTGGCGCGGGGCGGGCCGGGCGGGAAGGGCAACAAGCGCTTTGCCACTCCGACGCGACAGGCTCCGCACTTCGCCGAGCGCGGGCTGCCCGGTGAGCAGGGCTGGATCGAGCTTCAGCTGAAGCTGCTGGCCGACATCGGCCTGGTGGGGCTGCCCAACGCCGGCAAGTCCTCGCTGATCGCGCGACTGACGCGGGCGGCGCCGAAGGTCGCCGACTATCCCTTCACGACGCTCTCGCCCGTTCTCGGCGTGCTCGAATCCGACGAGCGCCAGCTGGTGATCGCCGACATTCCGGGGCTGATTGAGGGCGCCAGCGAAGGGGCCGGGCTCGGACACGACTTCCTGGCCCATGTCGAGCGCACGCGCCTGCTAGTGCACGTGCTCGACCTGGCGCCGGAGGTCTCCGGCGGCGTGAGCTCCGACGCGCTGGCCAACCACGAGACGATCGAGCACGAGCTGGCCGCGCACGATCCGCGGCTGGCGGCGCTGCCGCGGGTATTGGCACTCTCCAAGGCCGATCTGCTGGCGCCCGAGCGAGTCGCCGAGCAGGTGGCGCGCTGGCGCGGACGCCTGCCGGACACGCCCGTCCTGGCCACATCGAGCGCGACCGGCCTTGGCATCCAGGAGCTGGCGGCTGAGCTGCTTCACCGTGTGCCCGCGCGGGAGCAGCAGCCGGTGGGCGTCTCTGTGTCCGCCGGTGCTGGCGGTGGCGAGCGGGCCGAGCTGGAGCTGGCCGAGCACGTGGTCTTCCGCCCGAGCGGACCGGGTGGCTTCACCGTCGAGCAGGTCGCCCCAGGCGAGTACGCCGTGAGTGGGCGCGGCATCGAGCGGCTGCTCGCCCGCCACGACCTCGACAACGAGGATGCCCTGGCATACGTGGAGGAGCGCCTGCGCAAGATCGGCGTGCTACGCGCCCTGCAGGCGCGCGGCTTCCAGGCGGGCGACGAGCTGACGATCGGCGGCGTGGCGTTCGAGCTCGATCCCGACCACGACTCGCCTTGACTCACTGCGGGCACGCGCGTGGGCATCCCGTGAGCGTGGCTCTTGGGAGCGGTCAGTTCGCCCGATCAGTAGGAAGATCCCCCCAACATCCGAGCGAGGCGCTCACCATCTACGCTCCTGCTCGATGAAGCGCGTGGTCATCAAGCTCGGTTCGAGCATCGTTGCCGACGAGGACGGCGAGCTGCGTGAGCGCGTGCTCGCGCGCATCTGCGACGTCGTCACGAGCCTGCGCGGCGAGGGCAGGGAGGTCGTGATCGTCACCTCGGGCGCGATCGCGCGCGGAGTGCGGATCATGGGCCTGCCGGCGCGACCGGGTGCCGTGCAGGAGCTGCAGGCCGCCAGTGCCGTCGGGCAGGGCAAGCTCTACCGCGTCTACGACGAGCTGCTGCGCGAGCGCGATCTCGTCTCGGCGCAGGTGCTGCTCACGTTCATGGACATGAGCGCGCGCACCCACTACCTGAACGCGCGCCAGACGCTGCGCACGCTGCTCGATTGGGGGGTCGTGCCGGTGATCAACGAGAACGACACCACCGCCACCGACGAGATCTCCTTCGGCGACAACGACTTCCTTGCCGCGCAGGTGGCGATCCTGATCGCCGCCGACCTGCTCGTGCTGCTGACAGACATCGACGGCCTCTACACCGCCGATCCGCGCCAGGACCCCGATGCTCGCCTCGTGCACGAGGTCAGTGACTTCGAGGCGCTGCAGGCGATCGAGGTCGGCCACAGCACCTCGCCGCTCGGCTCGGGCGGGATGCGCTCGAAGGTGGTCGCGGCGGACATGACCACGGCCGCCGGCATCCGCGCGGTGATCTGCAACGGCGTGCGCGAAGGAGCGCTCGAGGCAGTGCTCGCCGGCCACATGGAGGGCACCAACTTCCCGCCGCGCGCGTCGCGGCACTCCTCGTTCAAGCTGTGGCTGCGCTACGCCAAGCCGAGTCACGGCACGCTCGTGGTCGACGCGGGGGCGGCGCGCGCGCTGCGCGTGCAGGGCACGAGCCTGTTGCCGGTCGGCATCGTCGAGGTGCTCGGCTCCTTCGAGGCCGGCGACGCGGTCGACATCGCCGAACGCACGAGCACGGCCGAGCCCGACGCGCCGGCGCTCGCCGGGCGGACACTTGCGAAGGGCATCTGCAGCTACTCGGCGGCGGAGCTGCGCCGCGTGATGGGAATGAAGTCGGCAGCGGTCCAGCAGGTGCTGCCGCGCGCCACTGAGGAGGCGGTGCACCGCGACTACATGGTGCTCGCGTAAGCGGCGCCGCAAGGTCAATGTGTGGTTGGGGCGGTGGCCCGTGCTCGGCTCGGGTCGTACCCTGTAGGTCTGATGGCGGTCACGGTCTCATCTGTCGCGGAGGTATGCGAGCGCGCCCGCAGCGCGTCTCGAGCGCTGGCCGCGTGCGACACCGCGACCAAGAATGCCGCTCTGCGCGCGATCGCCGCCGCGCTGCGCGCGCGCGAGGACGAGATCCTCGCTGCCAATGAGCTTGACCTGCAGGCCGGCCGCGAGGCGGATATAGGGTCTGCCCTGCTCGACCGGCTGGGCCTGGACGCCGAGCGCCTGGAGGGGATAGCGGCCGCGGTCGAGGCCGTGGCCGCGCTCGGCGACCCGGTCGGCGAGGTGATCGACGGCCAGCGCCTGCCCAATGGCCTGGACGTCCGCAAGGTGCGCGTCCCGCTCGGAGTCGTCGCCGTCGTCTACGAGGCGCGCCCGAACGTGACGATCGACGCCGCCGTGCTGTGTCTGAAGTCAGGTAACGCGATCGTGCTGCGCGGCTCCTCCAGCGCCGCCCACTCCAACGCCATACTCGCCACGATCGCCTCCGAGGCCGCGGTCTCCGCCGGGCTGCCCGACGGCTGCATCGGCCTGGTTGCCGGCGGTGGGCGTGAGGAGCTGGCCGAGCTGGCCACGCAGGAGGGGGTCGTGGACTTGCTGATCCCGCGCGGGGGAGAGGGACTGAAGGCGGCGCTCAAGGACGTCGCGACCGTGCCGGTGATCTACGCCGCGTCGGGCAACTGCCACGTCTACGTCGACGCCTCCGCCGACCTCGACGTGGCGCGTGAGATCGTGATGAACGCGAAGACACAACGCCCGGGGGTGTGCAACGCGGCCGAGACGCTGCTCGTGCACCGCCAGGTCGCAGACGAGGTCCTGCAGGGCTTGCTACCCGCCCTCGCCTCTGCGGGCGTCGAGGTGCGTGCGGACGGCCCGGTGTGGGAGTGCGCCCAGCGCCTTGCCCAGAGCCTGGAAGAGGACGGAGACGCTGAGCGGATCCAGGCGATCCGAGGCTCCGTCCGATCCGCCACGGACGCGGACTGGGGCACCGAGTACCTCGCGCTCACGCTCGCCGTGGGTGTCGTCCACTCCGTGGAGGACGCGATCGAGCACATCGCCCGTCACGGCTCGGGGCACTCCGAGGCGATCGTCACGAACGACACTGCCTCCGCCCGCGCCTTCCAGCTCGGCGTCGACGCTGCCTGCGTGTACGTCAACGCCTCCACGCGCTTCACCGACGGGGGCGAGTTCGGGATGGGCGCGGAGATCGGCAACTCCACCCAGAAGCTGCACGCGCGCGGGCCGATCGGGCTGCGCGAGCTGTGCACCTTCAAGTACCTAGTCGAGGGCTCCGGCCACGTTCGCGTCTGAGCAGCCGGCGGCGCCCGACACCCAGCCGCGATCCTCTGACCAGTCGATCGCGCCGGGCGGGGCTCCGCGCCGCGTCGCGATCCTCGGCGGCATGTTCAACCCGCCGCACACCGGCCACATCGAGCTGGCGCGGGCCGCGGTGCGCGAGCTCGGACTCGACCGGGTGCTGCTGATGCCGGTATCGATTCCACCGCACAAGCCCGCGATCTGGGACCCGGGCCCGGAGCACCGCGCACAGATGTGTCGGCTGGCAAGCGCCGGCGAGCCGCAGATCGAGGTGTGCACGCTCGAGCTGCAGCGGCCTGGCCCGTCCTACACGGTCGATACGCTGAGAAGCATCCATGACAGCCACCCCGACGCAGAGCTGACGCTGGTCCTCGGCGCCGATATGGCGGTGACGCTCGGTTCCTGGCGCGAGCCGGGGGAGATCGTGGGCCTCGCGCGGATCGCCGTGGCACAGCGCGAAGGGATCGCACGAGCGCAGGTCGTGGATGCGCTGAGCTCGCTTGGCGCCGGCGAGCACGAGTTTCTGGAGTTCTCTCCTCGCGACATCTCCTCCTCCCAAGTCAGACGCGCGCTGACATCCGGAAAGCCGATCGACTCGATGGTCGGCCCCGTGCTCGCGGCCTACATCGACGAGCACGAACTCTACGGCCGCCGGCCGGCTTCCAGTGCGGCGGGAGCGCGATCGTGAGCCCGGCAGAGCTGCTCGCCGAGATTCGCCGCTACGCCGAGGATAAGAAGGCCGGCGACCTGGTCGAGATCGACCTGCGTGAAGTGCTCGGGTACACCGACTGGTTCGTGATCTGCTCGGGCAACACCGAGCGCCAGACCAAGGCGATCCACGACGCGATCCTCGAGGGCCTCAAGCACGGGCACGACCTGCTCCCGCGCCGCGTCGAGGGGTTGGCGAGCGCCGACTGGATTCTGATGGACTACCTAGACGTGGTCGTGCACATCTTCACGCCGGCCACCCGCGAGTTCTACCGGCTTGAGCAACTGTGGGGCGAGGCGCCGGCGCAGCGCGCGCAGGACGCCGCCAGCGCCTGAGGACCTCACCGATCCCAGGCTGGCGCCGCTCGCAGGCCGCGCTCAGCGGACGACCTGGACGGGATAGTCGAGGTTGAGCGTGGCGCCGCCGTTAGTTATCACGGCTCTAAAGGTCAGCGGATATCCGACCGCGGAGGCGGGCCAGCGAAAGAGGTCGTGGAAGTGGCCGGTGAAGCGATAGTGCGAACGGTGCGCGACCACCTGCCCGCCGAACAGGTACTCATAGGCGACTTCGGCTTTGGCGGCCGTGCCCTGACTTGTGACCGTGAAGGAAATCGGCCAGGCAGCGTTGACACGCGGGTGGTGGGTGGTCGCTTGCAGGCGCGCGCTCACTCCTCCCTGCGAGGCGCGGACGACGCCTGGGGCCGTTTCGCGCGACGTGCCGCTGGAGCTTGCGCCCTGGCCGGGGGTCGTCGGCGTGCTCGCGGTTGTGGCACTCGTGGCGGTGGTCGTGCTCGCGGTTGTGGCGCTTTTGGAGCCGCCGCAGGCCGCCAGTAGCGCGCAACAGGCCGCGGCCGCCACGAGGCCGGTGAGGCGCATGTTCAGAAAAGAGCGTGTCTTGCTCATCGGGATCAGGCTACCTAGCGCGTGGAGGGTTGCGGCACTCGCTTGGCCCTCGCTTGCTTGCTAGTAGGGTTGCTCGTCAGTGCCGAGCTTCGAGGAGTGGCAGATCGAGCTGCACGGCCGTCGCGCCGTCTACCGCATGGCGGGCGAAGGGCCTGCGGTCGTGCTCGTTCATGGCATGCTCAACTCCTCGAGCCACTGGCAGCAGGTCGCGCTCGACCTGGAGGCCGACCATACGGTCATCGCTCCCGACCTGATCGGCCACGGCGACTCAGCCGCGCCGCGCGGCGACTACTCGCTTGGCGCTCATGCGGCCAGCATCCGTGACCTGCTCACGGCGCTCGGCATCGAGCGCGCCACCGTGGTCGGGCACTCGCTCGGCGGCGGCGTGGCGATGCAGTTCTTCTATCAGTTCCCCTCCCGCGTCGAGCGCCTGGCACTGGTCTCAAGCGGCGGTCTCGGCCACGAGGTCAGCCCGATGCTGCGCACGGCCGCGCTGCCGGGAGTGTCGGCCGCTCTGTCGCTGGCGGCGCACCCGCGCCTGCTTGGCGCCGTGTACGACGCCGGTAGCCGGCTGCGTGCGCGCGGCGTGCGCCAGGGTATCTACGTGCAGGCCGTCGCCCGTGCGCTGCGCCCATTGGAGCGCCCGCAGGCGCGTGAGGCGTTCCTGCAGACGCTGCGCTCGGTGATCGACGTGCGCGGCCAGCGCGTCAGCGCGACCGACCGCCTGTACCTGCTGGAGTCGATGCCGACAATGATCGTCTGGGGCGAGCGCGACAACACGATCCCGCTCGCCCACGGCCGCCGCGCGCACGAGGCGGTGGCGCACTCACGTTTTCGCACGATCCCGGGCGCCGCGCACTTCCCGCACCTGGAAGAGCCTGAGGCGCTCGCTGCGGTGCTGCGCGAGTTTCTGCTGGAGACAGAGCCCTCGCGGATGGACGACGCCGACTGGGGCGCGCTGCTCTCGCGACGCTCGGAGCGCAAGCGCCGTATGGCCGGCGCGGCGGCGTGATGGCAAGCAAGGCCCTGCCCGAGTCGCGCGGCTCGCTGTTCGACATGGTGCGCTTCACGCTCGACCCGGACGGCTTCTTCGCCGCCGTTCACCGACGTCACGGAGACGTGTTCAAGCTGCGCCTGCTCAGAGAAGAATGGGTGGCGATCGCCCATCCCGACGCGGTCAGGGAAGTGTTCTCGCACGGGCCGGAGCAGGTGGACTCGGGCGCCGCCAACCAGGCGCTCAGCCCGGCGCTCGGCACCCGCAACCTGCTGCTGCTCGACGGGGAGGAGCACCTGCACCGCCGCCGGATCGTGCTGCCGCCGTTTCACGGCGATCGAATGCGCGCCTACGAGCGCACGATCCGGGCGGCCGCCGCCGAGCAGATCGCCGCCTGGCCGCTACACGAGCCGGTTGCCGCGCTGCCGCGGATGCAGGAGCTCACGTTCGCGGTAATCATGCGCTGCGTCTTCGGCGTGCAGGACGACGAGCAGGTGGGGGCGCTCGGCGACGCGCTGCGCGACATGCTCGCCTGGCTCACCGACATGCGCAGGGTCCTGTTCTTCTTCGTGGTCGGGCCGCAGCGACTCGAATCGGTGCCGGCCTTTCGCCGTCAGCTGGCGCGGGTGGACCGCGAGATCATCGCCGAGATTGGCCGCCGGCGGGCGCTCGGCGATCTGGACGAGCGCGACGACATCCTCTCGATGCTGATCCAGGCCGTCGACGAGCACGGCGAGAGCCTCTCCGACCTGGAGTTGCGCGACGAACTGATGACGCTGCTGACGGCCGGTCACGAGACGACGGCCACGCTGCTCTCGTGGGCGATCCACGACCTCTCACGCGACCAGGCAAGCCAGGAGCGATTGGCCGGCGAGGGTGGGGCGTTCACCGACGCGGTGATAACCGAGGCTCTGCGTCTGCACCCGCCGACCGGTGGCGTCGTGAGGCGGCTACGCGAGCCGCTGACGATCGCCGGCTACGAGTTGCCGCAGGGAACCGACGTGCTGCCGATCACGCTGCTGGTGCACCGTCGCGCCGACGTCTATTCGCGCCCGTGGCGGTTTGACCCGACACGCTTCCTCGAGGTCAGGCCGCCGGCTGGGGCGTGGTTTCCGTTCGGCGGATCGGTGCGGCGCTGTATCGGGGCGTCCTTCGCTCAGTTCGAGGCGAAAATCGTGCTCGAGGAGCTGATAGGCGCGCTGCGCTTTCGTCCGGTCGAGCGGCGCCCGGAGCGCACCAGCCGGCGGGCGATCGTGCTGGTGCCGTCAAAGGGGGCGAAGGTGATCGCCGAGCGGCGCTGACCGGTCTCGATCGTCGACGGCGTCAGCGGCGTGTGTGCGTTCCCGGTGTCCGTGTCTTTTTTCTGTTTGGTCCGTTCGCACTCGCTCGCCATTCTGCTGGAGGCGGACAGGAATCGATCACGCACCTCTTCCGGAATGGTCATTGCAAAAAGGCTACAACAAGATCTCAGTTCTCCGTCTTCCACTTGATCGAGCAGCCGATCGGCTCGGTATTAGCCCTCTCGGGCGCACGGCCATCCAACACCGCGTCGAGCGCGTCGCGCAACCAAGTCGCGTTCTGGCTCGGGTCCTCGTAGTCGGCGTCCGGGGCGCCGCGGTAGCGCAGGATGCCCGCGGCATCGAGCACGAAGACGTCCGGGGTGGTCTTGGCCTCGTAAGCGCGGGCTACCGCTTGTGAGCCGTCGTGCAGATAGGGAACGCCGTCGAAGTCACCGCCGCGGACACGTTCGCGCATCGCCTCCAGCGAGTCACGCGGATAGCGCTCGGCGTCGTTGGGATTGATGGCGAGCATGCTCACGTCGCGCGCCGCGTAGTCGTGCGCCACGTCCACGATCCGCTCGTGCCAGGCAAGCGCGTAGGGGCAGTGGTTGCAGGTGAACACGACGACGGTCGCCGCCGCGCCGCCCGGGCTGTGAAGGGCGCCCTCAGTGTCGGGCAGCGCAAACGTGGGGGCGGGCTCGTCGATGGCTGGCACTTCAGCTCCTCTCGCTGGTGGTTGTCATAGCCGCTTGCAGCGCGTCGCGCAGGTCAGTCGGGTCGGGCGTGGGGGAGACCCGCCCGTCGCGGCGATGGTAGACGCGGCAGGTCAGGCCGTAGGGCTCGCCCTCGACCGGGCTGACGTCGGCGCCGTCGATCCTGATTGTGGGCGAGCCGACGAAGCCATCGCGAACCGCGTCCTGCTCGGTCTCGATCTCTTGCAACTCGATCTTGTCTGGATCTAGGCCGAGTTCGACCATCACAGTGCGCAGATCGCTCAGCGCCCTCGGGTGCGAAGGGCAGCCCTCCCACCAGAAAAGCTCTACGTGCATTGCCGACACGTTAGGACGACGCCCCACCGTCCAAGGCGCGGCGCTGTACATTGCTCGCCGATTTCTGAAGGCACGCCGAGAGGGTCATGTCGCATTTCCGCCGGACTTCGGCCGGCCGGTGAGTAAGACTGAAGGCGTGATCGAGGACTTCGAGCGCTGTTATCAGGCCGCACTTTCGCGCGATCCGCGCTTTGATGGCTGGTTCTTCGGGGCGGTCACCTCAACCGGGATCTACTGCCGCCCGAGCTGTCCGGCGATCACGCCCAAGCGGGAGAACATGCGCTTCTACCCCTCCGCCGCGGCGGCCCAGCAGGCCGGCTTCAGGGCTTGCAAGCGCTGCCGTCCGGACGCCTCGCCGGGGTCGCCCGAGTGGGACGGTCGCGCCGACGTGGTGGCGCGCGCGATGCGCATGATCGCCGATGGCGTGGTCGATCGAGCGGGCGTCGGCGGCCTGGCCAGTCGACTCGGCTACAGCGTGCGCCAGCTGCAGCGCATGCTGTTGGCTGAGGTCGGCGCGGGGCCGCTGGCGATCGCGCGGGCGCAGCGGGCGCAGACCGCGCGTGTCCTGATCGAGATGAGTGCGCTGTCGATGACAGAGGTCGCGTTTGCCGCCGGGTTCTCCAGCGTGCGCCAGTTCAACGACACCATTCGCGCCGTGTTCGCCTCCTCGCCGACGGAGTTGCGCTGTCGGGTTGGCCGCGGGGTCTCCACGCGCGAGCAGGCGGATACTGGTCGCAGTGTGCGACCTGGAGCCGCTGGCACGCTCAGCCTGCGGCTCCCGTTTCGGCGGCCGCTGAACCCCGAGAACCTGTTCGGTCACCTTGCCGCGACCGCGGTTCCGGGCGTCGAGGAGGTTCGCGGCGATACCTACCGGCGCACGCTGCGCCTCCCGGGCGGTCCGGGAATCGCCGAGCTGGCTCCGGGCGAGGACCACGTGACTTGCCACCTCACGCTCTCCGACGTGCGCGATCTGACGACCGCGATCGCCCGCTGCCGCTGGCTGCTCGATCTCGACGCCGACCCGTCTGCGATAGACGAGCGCCTGCGCGCCGATCCCGCGCTTCGCCCGCTGGTGGCACGAGCGGAAGGCCGCCGCGTTCCCCGTTGCGTCGACGGGGCCGAGCTGGCGGTGCGCGCGGTGCTCGGCCAGCAGGTGTCCACCGCCGCCGCGCGCACTCACGCCGCGCGCATGGTCGTCGAGCGAGGCGAGCCGCTCACCGACTCCCGCGGCTCTCTGACCCACCTGTTCCCGGCGCCCGAGTCGCTCGCCGGTGTGCGAATGGCGATGCCGGCGAGCCGCATGCGCACGCTGCGCTGGCTGCTCGACGCGCTCAGCCAAGAGCGCCTGTCTCTTGACCCCGGTTGCGACCGCGAGCAGGCGCTGTCGGTGCTTGGCGGGCTTCCCGGCTTCGGCCCGTGGACGCTGGGCGTGATCGCCATGCGCGCGCTCGGGGATCCCGACGCCTTTCCCGCTACGGACCTGGGCGTGCGCCGCGCCGCCGAAGCGCTCGGGTTGCCGGCGTCGCCGGCAGGGCTGCAGATGCACTCGCAGGTCTGGCGACCGTGGCGCGCCTACGCCGTCCAGTACCTCTGGTCCGCATCCGCACATCCGATCAACAATTGGCCTCCGCGTGCCACCCGCGCGCAGGGAGCCGCGCTCATGAAGGAGGCTGCATGACCACGATGACGACAACCCCCCAACGGACGCTCAGCACCTCAATGGACAGCCCGATCGGTGAGCTCACGATCACGGCCGAGGATGGGCTGCTCACCGGTGTGCACATGCACGAGCAACGCCACTTCCCCGCAATCCCGGCCTCGGCGCAGCGCGACGACGCGGTGCTCGCGCCGACCGTCGAACAGCTGCAGGCGTACTTCGCCGGCGAGCTGACGGCCTTCGAGCTCCAGCTCGACTTGCGCGGCACACCCTTTCAGCAGCGCGTCTGGGCCGAGCTCCAGGAGATCCCCTACGGCGAGACGATCAGCTACGGCGAACTCGCGCGCCGGGTGGGCAACCCCAAAGCCTCGCGTGCCGTGGGCCTTGCCAACGGCCGCAATCCGGTGGCGATTGTCGTTCCCTGCCACCGCGTGATAGGCGCCGACGGTAGCCTCACCGGCTACGGGGGAGGGCTGGACCGCAAGGTGTGGCTGCTCGAGCACGAGGCCGCGCACGGGTCCGGCGCAGTTCAGGCGCGCTTGGAGTTGTAGCGGCGAACGGATGTCGCGCTCGAGAACCTGCAATGCGTCCGCATCCCGGGGTGCTGCAGGTTCTGAGACGGACTTACGGCAGATCGCCCAACGGGCTGTTAGCCAGACAGATACCGTTGACCTGAAGCCAATGGCGGGCGCGATCATCGCCTTCCTTTTCGAAGGCCCTCGAGAGACCCAACATGAGAACGTCTCGAGCGGTTTGTGCTCAGTTGACCGAGTGCTTTCGCCCGATCGGGCCAGAAGCGATGGTCCTCGCATGCAGCGCGTCTCAAAGATGCACCGCCGAACGTCCGGCCACCGTTCGGCCAGGTACTCGCAGACGAGCCTGCGGTGACAGTGCTCGGCGGTCGCCTAGCTGCAGAGCAACGCGGTGGGGACTTCGAACTGCGCGGGTGAGTGGGTGCGCTCGATCTCGCGCGCGGACATCAGGTCCATGAATGCCTGCTGGTAGACCTCCCAATCGCCTTTGCGCTTCTTGTACTCGTCGAGTATCTCTTGCGTGGGTGCCAACTGGGGGTCGTGCTCGTAGCTGGCGCCGAGCAGTTCGCGCACGAAGTAGGCGAGGTCTCGCGCCTTGGCGAAGCCGGCCAGCTGGGAGGAGTTGTTCAGCCGGACGTCGAGCAGGCGCTTGACGCCGGCCGCCTTCAGGCGGCCGAAGAAATGCTCAGCCGTCGTCTGTGTGAAACCGATCGTGTAGATCTCCATGCCGTCTCCTCGCCGAACAGAGTCTCCTGACTGTCGGCGCGCAGGCGCACAGTGTTCTCTATCAGGACGGTTTCGTCAGCGAAGATATGACGGAGCTGGAGTCCGCTGTCGGCGAGCACCTTGCCCACGAGCAGTCGGCGGTGGCAGCCGTGCGGATCGGCCTCGCTGCACATCAGCGCCACCCGGTGCTTGCCAGCGCCGTCGATCAGGCGCTGTATGGCCGCACGAAAAGAGGGTTGCTCTGCCATCCGGTCGTAAAGCGCTCTTCCCTGCTCGTCGTAGTGCTCGTCGCTGGTTGGTCGCCCGCCGAGCTGTTCTCCGAGGAAGATAGCGGATGCCCCTGTCGCCGAGAGCGCTCTCGATCTGCTCGCGATTGAAGTGCTGCGCGAAGCACGAGTACGGGTACGAGCGCACGTCCACGACGACCTCGATCTGCTCACTGTGCAAGAGTTGCGCAAATCGCTCGAACGTATGGTTGGAGTGGCCGATCGTCCAAATGGCCAGCGTAAGCTCCACGAAGGACAGGCTACCCGGGCCAACGGACAGGCTGGCGTACGATCGTCCTCAGCTTCTCCGGCGCCGCGCAGCGCATGCGCCGGACCGTGGACAGCACCCGCGGACAGTCCACTTGACATCCCGTCCGGTATCTGAAAGGATACCGTCCGGTATGCGAAACGAAGTCGCTCAACTGCCCCCGGGGCCGCGGATGCCGAGGGCGCTGCAGACCGCGATCTGGATCCGCAAGGCACAGTGGCTGATGGACAGCTGCCAGGCGCGCTTCGGCGACATGTTCACGCTGAAGATCGCCAACGAAGGCACGTGGGTGCTCACCTCCGACCCCGAGACGATCAAGCAGGCGTTTACCGGCGACCCGTCCAAGCTGCATGCCGGTGAGGCCAACCGCATCCTGCTGCCGGTGCTCGGCTACAACTCGGTGTTGCTGCTAGACGACGAGCGCCATCTCTCCGAGCGCAAGCTGCTGCTGCCGCCGTTTCACGGCGCGCGCATGCAGCGCTACGGCGAGCTGATGGCAACGGTCGCCGGCGAGGAGATCGAGCGCTGGCCGCTGGGCGAGCCCTACCCGCTGCGCCCGCGCATGCAGGAGCTGACGCTGGAGATCATCCTGCGCGCGGTGTTCGGCGTCGTCGAGGGCCCGCGGATGGCCTTGCTGCGCGAGCGTCTGCGCCACTTCCTCGACCTCTCGACCAGCCCGCTGAACATGGCGATCCTCGGTACGCTCGGCTCCGAGCGCTTCCAGCGTTTTCCCCTGTTCCGCCGCGAGATGGATGCCGTCGACGCCCCGATTTACGAGGAGATCGCGCAGCGCCGCGGCGCCGGCGACTTGGCCGGGCGCGAGGACATCATGTCGCTGCTGCTGCAGGCGACGCACGAGGACGGCTCTCAGATGAGCGACGTGGAGGTGCGCGACGAGCTGATGACGCTGCTGGTCGCCGGTCACGAGACGACCGCCAACGCCCTGTCGTGGGCGATCGAGCGCCTGTGCCGCCATCCGGACAAGCTTGCGCGCCTGCGCGAGGAGGTCGCCGCCGGCGAGGAGGTGTACCTGAAGGCGGTCGTGCAGGAGACCCTGCGCCTGCGCCCGGTGATCTCGATCGTCCTGCGCAAACTGGCAGAACCGATGGAGTTCGGCGGCCGCCTGCTCCCGGCCGGCGCCTCGATCGTGCCGTCGATCTATTTGGTGCAGCGCCGCGGCGACATCTATCCGCGACCGGACGAGTTCCTGCCCGAGCGCTTCATCGAGTCTGAGGGCGGAAAAGCGCCGGGCACCTACACCTGGATCCCGTTCGGTGGAGGCGTGCGCCGCTGCCTGGGCGCCGCGTTCGCGCAGTTTGAGATGGAGACCGTCCTGCGCGAGCTAGTGCTGCGCCGCGAGCTGTCCCCGGTGCGCATGGCCTCCGAGCCGGTACAGCGCCGCTCGATCACCGAGACGCCGCGTCACGACGCCGAGGCGATCGTCAGCCATCGTTCGGATGCGGGTGTCGAGGCCGGTGCGAGTATGGGCGCCGGCGAGGGCGTCGGAGCCGTGCCGGCTGGGCGCGACGCCGAGGTGCTCGTAGCTTGAACGTCGCGCCGCGCGGTCCCCGCCGCAAGGAGATCGGCAAGGGATCTTCCACGCGGGCAGAGCGCCAGGCCTCCACGCGCGCCGCTCTCTTGCGCTCGGCTTCGCGCCTGATCTGCCGGCGCGGCATGCAGGGCGCCTCGATCGACGCGATCGCCGCCGACGCCGGCTACACGAAGGGGGCGTTCTACGCCAACTTCGACTCCAAGCAGGACCTGTTCCTGGCGATGCTCGAGCAGAAGTTCGCCACTGCGCTGGCTGATCTGGAAGCCGCGATGCCGGGCGCCGGTGTGCCCGAGGCCGAAGCGCACAACGCGGCAGAGCGTTTCCTGGCGTATGCCAACTCGGACCTGGAGTGGCCGCGCCTGTACCAGGAGTTCGCGGCGCTGGCCGCGCGCCACCCGCAGTTTCGCGAGCAGCTCTCCGCTCGTGTGAGCGAGCTGCGTGCGCGAATGGCCGCGGTGTTCGAGCATTGGGCGTCTTCCTACGGCGTCAAACCGGCGCTCGCGCCCGAAGAGGTGGCGGCGATGACCTTCTTCATGGCTGACGGCTTCTTGATGCACCGCCTGATCGAGCCGGCACTGGACGAGTCGCTTTACCCGAAGATGGTCGACATCTTCCTGCAGGGCCTGCTGGCGCAGGTCGCCGCGGCCGCCGCACAGCCCTGAGCGGGCCTGGCCGCGATTGGACAGGCGCGTAACAATGCCCTCAGATGCTCGCCGCCGCGGAATTGAACTTTGCGATCTCCCAGCACTTCCTCGACGACCGCGGCCAGCGAGCAGGCTTCATCCTGCTCGGCGCGTTCCTGGCCTCGTTTCTGTTCATCCGCACGAGCGCGCGGCTGATCCGCAACCCGAAGATCACCTGGTGGCCGGGCAGCGTGACGACAAAAGGGGGGCTTCACCTGCATCACCTGGTGTGGGGGATCGTCTTGCTGATGGTCTCCGGCTTCCTGAACTTCGTCCTTCAACCCCGCAGCCCAGGCCTCGAGATCCTCGCCGCGCTGTTCGGGATCGGCGCCGGCTTGACGCTGGACGAGTTCGCGCTTTGGATACATCTCGAAGACGTCTACTGGTCCAAGGAGGGCCGTTCCTCGATTGACGCCGTAGTCGTAGCGACCTTGCTCGGGGGCCTGGTCGTGCTCGGGATCGCGCCGTTCGACCTCTCCAACCGCGCGACGCCGATCACCTCGCTCGTGGTCGCGATCGCGATCGACCTGACTTTCTCGGCGATAGCGATCCTCAAGGGCAAGCCGCTGCTGGGATTGCTGGGCGTATTCGTCCCGGTCTTCTCGATCGTGGGGAGCGTGCGGCTGGCGGCGCCGGGGTCGCCGTGGGCGCGCTGGCGCTACCCGCCCGACGGTCGGCGGATGCGGCGCTCCCGGGAGCGCTTCGAGCGTATCCGCACCCGGCGGCGGCGGATGATCAACGCGATCGGCGGAGCGCCCAGCCAGCCCGCGGAGGGCGGCTGAGCCAGGCGGGGATGACCATTCGGTCCCGGCCGGCCGCGGGTATCCGCTCCTGGGTGACAGCAGTTTTCTCCGCACTCGCATCGGGTAATCAGTGAGCGCCGGAGAATCGGAGGGAGATTTAGGTAATGCGCTTCCCGATCCGTTCAGAGACAGACGCCTTCCGTCTTACGGTCGCGATAGCCGCGTTGGCGGGGCTGGCCGTCGTGATCGGCCTGCTCAGCACGGCGCTTGTCGGCGTGGTCGCCTTCGCCGCGATGGCGCTGCTTGCCCTGAGCGCCTACCTGCGCTCGGCTGACCACGAGCGCCGCCAGCCGCTGCGTGAGGCCGCCGAAGCGCCGCACCCGCGTGGCGCGAACGCTAGTGCGCGCCACGTCCTGGTCGTGGCCAACGAGTCTCTGGAGGGGGAGGCGTTGCGCGAGCGGATCGCCGGCGCCGATCACGAGCACGTCGAGCTCGACGTGCTCGCTCCCGTGCTTAGCTCGCGCACGCACCTCGCCTACACCGACATCGACGAGGGCATGCGCCAGGCCCGGCGTCGCCTGGAGCGCTCGCTGTCGTGGGCGCGCACGCAGGGCTTTCTGGCACACGGCCGTATCGGCGATGCCAGTCCCACCGCGTCGATCGAGGACGAGCTACGCGACTTCGGTGCGGATGAGGTGATTGTGGTCACCTCAGGCGATGAGGTCGATCACTGGCAGGAGCGCGAGCAGTTGCGGCGCCTGCGTGAGGAGCTGGACGTGCCCATCGTGCAGGTGGCGGCCGTGCCCCCGTCGGCATAAGCGCGTATCTAAGAACGCGTCCTCCGAACCTATGCGCTCGCGTTCGAGCGCGCGGTTCACGATTCAGCAACGCGCGTGTCACTGCTTCGCAACGACCGCGTCACGATTACGTGGCGGCAACACCCCTTCGGGACGTCTGCCGCCGCGTTGTGATCGTCAGGCTGACGAGATCAATGGAAGTCGGCGTCCGGCAGCCCCATCATGGCCGTCGCGCGGAGCCCCTGCGGGGCGGAGGGCCTTCGCGTGGTGGGAAACGCTTGCGCTCGGCGGCCGTCATCTGGCGGATGACGAGCCTGCCCTGAGCCACCTGCTCGCGAATGTCCTCGAGCTTCTCTTCACGCTTTTCCTGCTGACGGAGCTGCTGGGGGCCTGGCACGTACACTCAGCTTAGCGTGAGCAACGGCGTGTGCAGGCGGGGCATCTTCACCGGATGTGCAGGCGATCTGCTAGCTTTCACGGACAGTGGTCGATCTTCGGCCACGAGGCAGCTCGCTTGAGTCCCGCTTGCAACGGTTCGGGTCGGCCATAGCCTCCGAATCGTGCGCGGAGCCATTGCGCAGCCAAAGGAGCAGTTAATGAACAAGCAGTCCTTCGCCGATCTCGGCGTTTCGAGCGTTGTCGCCGGCGCTCTCTCCCGCCGTGGGATCGAGGAGCCGTTCCCCGTCCAACGGCTCGTGCTCGGCGACGTCCTCGCCGGCCGCGACGTTCTCGTCAAGTCGCCCACCGGCTCGGGCAAGACGCTCGCCTTCGGGATACCGCTGGTCGAGCGGATTCCGGCCGGCAAACCCGCAGCGCCCGCGGCGCTAGTGCTGGCGCCCACGCGCGAGCTGGCAAGCCAGATCGTGCGCGAGCTTGGCGGCATCGCCCAGGCGCGCGGCCTGCGCGTGAGCGCCGTCTACGGCGGTGTCGGCATATCGGCGCAGGCGTCGCGAGCAGCCGCCTCACACATCCTGGTCGCCACGCCCGGACGTCTGGAGGATCTCCTGCAGCGGCGAGCGTTCACGCTGGAGGCGATCGAGATCCTCGT
Source organism: Solirubrobacteraceae bacterium (assembly GCA_035938935.1). Classification (GTDB taxonomy): domain Bacteria; phylum Actinomycetota; class Thermoleophilia; order Solirubrobacterales; family Solirubrobacteraceae; genus Palsa-744. The sequence goes on along the minus strand of DASZGH010000084.1, from coordinate 30,806 downwards.
GCTCGACGAGGCCGACCGCATGCTCGACATGGGCTTTCGCCCCGCGATCGACCGGATCGTGCGCGCTTGTCCGAACGAGCGGCAGACGCTGTTCTTCTCGGCGACGCTCGACGGAGTCGCCGGTCAGATCGCCTCGCGCTACACGCGGCGCGCCGTCAAGCACGAGAACGGGACTCCGCCGCGCAGCGCGCCCGAGCAGGTGGAGCATCGGTTCGTCGCCGTACGCGAGAATGCTCGCGTGGAGGCACTCTTGGGCGAGCTGGAGCGCGAGCGAGACAGAGCGCTCGTGTTCGTGCGAACCAAGCGCGGAGCCGATCGTCTGGTCAAGCGCCTCGCCGCGGGCGGAGTCGAGGCGCTGGCGATCCACGGCAACAAGTCCCAGCGCCAGCGCGAGCAGGCGCTCGCAAGCTTTCAATCGGGGCGGGTGGACGTGCTGGTAGCCACCGACGTAGCCGCTCGCGGGATCGACGTGGCCGGCATCTCGCACGTGATCAACTTCGACCCGCCGGGCGACCACGACGCCTACGTGCACCGGATCGGTCGCACCGGACGGGCGGGACGGGCGGGCGTCGGCATCACGCTCGTGGGCGTCGGCGAGCACCACGAGATGGGCCAGCTTGCGCACCGCCTTGGACTGCGCCACGAGTTCGGGGGTGCGGCCCACCATGGCGGACAAGCCGACTCGGTCTCGCCACGAGTCGGTCATGGGCAGCCGGCGTCGGCGCGGCCCGTGCACGCGGGGTCCGCACCGGCGCGACCCGCGCATGCTGACTCTGGCCCGCCGCGAGCGCGCTCGCGGCGCAGGCGACGTCGCTCGAACCGGCCCTCGACTCCGACGGCCCCGTAGGGGCGAACAGCGCATGCCAGGGGAGCCGTCCGTCGCAGTGTCGCAAAGCGAGCGGCTCGCCGACTGCGCCGAGCCTCGCAGCGGGTCTGTGGTAGCTCGCGCCGAGCGAATCGACCACGCGGCTTGGCGCGAGCGGCTAGCGCCATATGCAAGGCCCGACGGGCGGCGGGCCTTGCTGTGTCTGGCGACATCCGTTCTGCCGTATCTTGGCCTGTCGGTCGCGATCTACTACCTGCTCGGAGTCTCCTACCTACTGGCTCTCGCCGTGGCCGTCCCGGCGGCCGTCTGCCTGGTGCGGACGTTCATCGTCTTTCACGACTGCACGCATGGCTCGTTCCTGCACTCGCGGCGCGCCAACGCGTGGCTGGGAGTTCTCACGGGCCTGATGATCTACTCGCCGTTCGTGCGCTGGCGCCACGACCACGCCGTGCATCACGCCAGCTCCGGCGACCTCGACCGTCGCGGCACGGGTGACATTCGCACGCTGACCGTGAGCGAATATCGCGCGCTGCCGTGGCGCCGTCGGCTCGGCTACCGGCTGCTGCGCAACCCGCTGATCATGTTCGGCTTGGGCCCGATCGTCGCGATGATCGTCGGCCCGCGCATCGTCGCCCGCGACGCGCGTCCGCGCATGCGCCGCAGCGTGATCGGCACCGATCTGGCCCTCGCAGCGATCATCGGTGGCCTGTGCTGGCTGATCGGCTGGCGCGACTACCTGCTCGTGCTAGGCCCGCCTGCCCTGATGGCCGGATCGATCGGGATCTGGCTGTTCTACGTCCAGCACCAGTTCGAGGACGCCTACTGGGAGAGCGGCCAGAAATGGAACTACGCGGACGCCGCGCTGCGCGGAAGCTCATACCTGAAGCTGCCCGCGCCGCTTCGCTTCGCCACCGGGAACATCGGCTACCACCACGTCCACCACCTCAACGCGCGCATCCCCAACTACAACCTGCGCCGCGCCCACGAGGAGAACGCGGTCTTCCAAGCCGTGCCGACGCTCAGCTTGTGGGACGGCCTCCGCGCTGTTGCGCTGAAGCTGTGGGACGAGGACCGGGCGCGACTAGTGACGTTCGCCCAGGCGCGTCGAGTTCACTGACGAGGGCGCGGACTCTGGACGCGATCTGCTCGCGGGTCGCTCGAACCTCGGCAAGCGGACGGCCCTTCGGGTCGGGTAGGTCCCAGTCGAGGTAGAGCTTGCCCGGTATGTAAGGGCACTCGTCTCCACAGCCCATCGTCACAACTACGTTCGCCTGCTCGGCAAGCTCGCGCGTGAGCAGTTGCGGGCGGCGCTCGGACAGGTCGATGTCCAGCTCGCGCATCACCTCGACGACCTCGGGGTGGACCCGCTCGGCGGGTGTCGTGCCCGCGGAGAGAGCGATGTGGCGACCCGCGGACTCGCGCTCCAGCAGCGCGGCGCTCATCTGCGAGCGTCCCGCGTTGTGCAGGCAGACGAACAGCACGGTGGCCATCTACGCTTCCTCGGCGGCGCACACCGAGACGCTCGCCGCGGGCGCAGAGACGCTCACGGCTGGCGCCGGGCCAGGGTGCTCGCCGCGTACGAGCTGGTATGCCAGCGCGCCGAGGGGAGCGCCTATGAGCGGGCCGGCGAGGTACACCCAGAAGTCTCGCCACTGGCCGGACACAAGCGCGGGCGCGAACGAGCGCGCGGGGTTCATCGAGGCTCCCGTCAGCGGTCCGCCGAACAGCGCGTCGAGCGCGATCGTCGCCCCGATCGCGAGCGCGGCCGGAGCGCCGACGGCGCGGGTGTCGGTGGCGACGCTGATGATCACGAGCATCAACAGCCCGCTCATCACGCACTCCAAAATCACGGCGCGGCCGGCCGCGATGCTCGGCACCGTCGCGCCGAGGTCGGCCGGTTGCGCAGGCCAGATCGCCCACAGCAGCAGCGCGGCGAGCACGGCGCCGGCCAGCTGTCCGGCCAGGTAGGCGAGCGCATCGCGGCCGGGGAGGTGGCGTGTGAGGAAGAAGCTGAGCGTGACGGCGGGATTGAAGTGGGCCCCGGAGACGTGCCCGAGTGCGGCGATCGCGGCGAGGATCACCAGCCCGAACACGAGACTGACGCCCACCGCGCCGAGGGTGCCGTGGGTGTGGGCGTCGGTGACGATTGCTCCGCAGCCGGCGAACACGAGCGCGAAGGCGCCGAGCGCCTCGGCGCCGGCGCGGCGCACTAGGTCGGGCGCCTGCGTCACCGTAGGTGGCTCCGGCGCGTTTCGATCCGGCCGGTGGGGCTCAGTCCAGCCACGCTCTAAGCTCCCCCCAGCGGGGTTCTCCGGAGACGAAGTAGTAGGTCCACAGCCCTCGCCGCTCGACGCCGATCAGGCCGGTGCCGATCAGCACCTTCAGGTGTTTGGCAAGCGCCGCTTGTGAGATGCCGAACAGCGGCAGCAGCTCGCACTGGCAGACGGCCTCGGGGGTGGCCTTGCGCAGAGCGTCGACGATCCGTAGGCGGGTTGGGTCGGCCAGCGCCTTTGCGAGGGTTGCCAGGTGGGCGGCCTCGGCGGCTGAGAGGTCCGGCTCGACGAGCGGGGTCTGGCAGCCGCCGGGTTGGCGTTCGCGGTTGGTTATGACCGGAGATGGGGAAGCCACGGGTGCAGCATACCCAACCGGGGGGTTATGGATGGAAGTTGACGGCGAAGCACCCGACTATGGTCGTTCCACTTACTCGTGGCCCCGGCAGGCCCTCGGGGTACGCCCATTCCTTTGGACGCGCCACGACGCCCTCGACGCAACCGGGCGCAACGCCAGCGCAGGGTTCTTTGTACGGTTCGCTGTGACAGGGATAGGCACTTTCGCAAGGCGGCGCATGGGGAACCGCGTAGATCCCGCCGAGATAGTGGCCGCCTGGACACCAATGCCCAGTGCGGGACTTGGCCGGCGTGAGCGCCAGTGCCACTTCTCCGCTCGGTTGTGGGTAGCCGTAGTCCGTGCGCTGCATGTCGCTTGACGTCGCGCAGGGTGGCGGCAGAGTTTGCGTGTATTTCTTGTAGGGCCTCAGCACGATCACCGCGTAGTAGTAGCCGCCTTCGGGCAGGGACCGTGCGTGGAACGTGACATGAACGTTCTTGCGTACTGAGAGTCGGCGTTGAACGTGGACCGAGACGGTTTCGGCGGCTACGGCCACCCCGGCGAGGCTCAGCACGAAGAGGCTTGCGGCAACCGTTCTGAGCGCGCGGCGCATTCTGGTATCGAACACTAGCGAAAGATGTTTCTGCTCATCGTCCAGGTCGAGCAGCGAGGAAGCCTTAGCTCCCATCCGCGTGGTTCTCCCATTGACTCAGCGTCCGTCGTGCCGGAGCACTGGCGATCCAGTTCCGTCGTCGCTCAACCCACTCCAATCTCCACGCTGGATGGCGGGCAAGCATGTCGATCACCCGTTTGCGTAGCTCGACCAGCTCGGGTGTCCGGCCGGCGTCGAGATCGGCCAGGGTGCCTGAGTCCAAGCGGAACTCGATATTGCCGGGCAGCTCGCATTCCTCGGCGTCCACCATCGCCATGAGCAGCGCATGGTGTTCCGCCTCGGTCTGGCCACCGCAGGCGACCAGGGCTGTGCGGTCGCCGAGCGAGGCACTGACATACGCTAGCCCGGCCACCCCGCCTTGCCACGCGGCCTTAGTGTTGATGTAGAGCGGTTTGGCGAGTTTGCGCGCCCGCCGCTTGGCAAGGATTACGGATCGGCGGGCGCGAAGCACGTCCGCGTCAAGCGCCTCGATCGTTTTCGGTGCGTCCCCCTTGCTCGTCACGCGCTGGATCGTGCCTCAGATGAAAGCTGGTGAAAAGGCTATGCCGACGTTAGTTCCGGCGCGGCTAGTCGGTCTGTAGCCCTTTGGCCTCGATCTGCGCAATGCGGTTCGCGGCGTACTTCACACTTGGCCCGACCATCTCAACCAGCTCTTGAACCGTGAAGTCCTCGACGGGCACAGTCACGTCAATGGCGATGGGCTGCTCGTCACGCGTTCGCTGCACGCACACCGCGATAGAGCGCGCGCCGGCGATGTACTCCTCATCGCTGACGACCGGCTCCTGGTCATCCAAAGTCGCCAGCTCGGCCAGCAGCTCATCCGCCGCGGCATACGAGCGCGGCCCCTGCGGAATGAAGTCGATTTGCGACAGTAGACGGCGACGCCACGGCTCGGACAAGCTCGCCAGCAGCGCCTTGCCGAGCGCCGTGCAGTAGAGCGGGGCGCGCGAGCCAAGACTCACTTCCTGATTGATGAAACGCTGAGCGCGGTCACGCCCGTAGAGTCGATGAAGGTAGGCGACGCTGCGGTCATTGAGCGCGCCCATACAGACCGTGTAGCCGGTCGCCTCGAATAGCTCCTCGAGGACTTCTCGGACCGGCTCCGTCCTCTGCATCGCAGCAGTCAACGAGCCACCGGGATCGGCAAGGCGCGTCGCCAGCACGTCGCTGGATAGGTGCGGCTGACCGAGCCGCGCGAAGACGCGGCCCGGTCTGAGGCGGATGAGATCGGCCATTTCCGCCGCGCCGCACGCTCGGCTGGGTCGGGCGAACACGAGCGGAATCGCCATCGCCGCCTGCAATGACTTCGACGGCTGCGGCTGCCGTAGCAGCGTCGAATGAGGCGGTTGTCGCTTGCCACCGTTGCCGCTGTGAGAGGGTGCTCGGCTCACGCCGACGCGCCGGCCGAGCTGCCCCCATCACGGCGAGCGTGTGCGCCCGGCGAGTCCCCCACCAGCCGATATCCCCCGTCCTCCCCGGCGACGACGTACCCAAAGCGCGAGAGGTCAGCCAGGCAGTCCCGCGCCGTGGAGCAGGACACGCCCGTCAGTCGCCCGATGGCGGTTCCGTCGAGCTCGACGTCGGCGCTCTCGAACTGCGCTAGCGCCTCAAGGCCGAGGCGGACTGACGGTTTCTCGCTGTCTCCATCTGTCGTCATGCCCACGCATGATGGAGTGCGTCTCAGTCTTTGGAAAGGCTACGCTGCCCCTAGTCCCAACGCGGCTATGCCGCGATCAGATTTCGCTCGGACCTGAGCGCCATGCGCCGCAGACGCAGTAGCAACAGCGCCGGGCGGGCAAACGTGCCAGTGGCTTCCAAGATGCGTTCGGTAGCCGGACGAGCCGAGGGAGTCCACGCCTGCTCGTCGGAAAGGTACAGCGCCACCATTGCCGCCAGGATCAGTCGATGATGCGGCGGCACGGCCTCCGCCCGCCTGACCATCTCGCAGGCCAACAGGCCGAGCCGTTCGACCATTTCATCCTGCGAGGCGTAGTAGTCGAGTAGGTTGAGCTGGTCAGTCGCGCAGTCTTCGGCGCGGTCGATGAGGCTGTCGAGCATGATGTGCAGCGCCTCGGCCCACGGCCAGTACAGCGCCTCGATGGCCTCAACCTCCCGCTGCGTCAAGGTTGGATCGGAGGCAGCCGCCAGGTGCGCGAAGATCGCCAGCGACGAGCCGCATGCCGCGCCCAGCTCCCACCACTTGAGCTGCGAGCCGGCCGGCTGTTTGCTGGCCCAGCGGGCGAGCGCCGGATGATCGCCAGCGGTCGCCAGGTTGATCCGACTCTGGTAGAAGACGATGCGCCAGGCATGACGCAGCACGACATCTGCCACGACGGCGTAGGACGGCAGGGCGCAGATCGCCGCCCGGCAGCCGTCGATCAGCTCGACGAGGTAGCCGCCGTCGTCACGCTGCGCGTGATGCCGGTAGTAGTCAGCGTGCGGCAGCTCGGGTTGCAGGGCGACAACAAAGGCGTTGTGCAACTGGCGAGCATTGGCGACCGGAAAGCGACTCGGTTGCTCCATGAGCGTGTCGGCGTAGTCGAAGACACCTTGGAGGTCAACCAGCAGGCGGGCAAGGGAGAAGCGGCCTAAGCGGGGAGTGAAGACAGCGAACGCCGCCGCGCCCTCAAGGCTTGCCCACTTGCGTTTCTGCGCGTCGAAGGCCAGCGCGCGCAGCGCCGGGTCGGGGATGCCACGCGCACAGCGGTGTAGCCGGCGAATCTCGTGCCGGACGACCGGAAAGACACCAAGCCAGTAACGGCGGGCAGCCGAGACGAAGGCGACGACACTGCGCGCGGTTGAAGATCTCACAGCGAACAGCGTGGCGTGTGTACCCGGCCTGCCGCACGGCTCGGCTGGTCATTCCTGAAAGCTCAGCTCGGGGGCAATGCCAGCGGCCGAATAGCCCGGAATTGAGATGACCACCAGCGATGCTCCGGCGACGATCACCAGCGTGAGCGCAATTTGCGCCAGGCCGATGTTGAACGGTGCCGGAAAGCCTGTATTTGTGCGCAGATAGTGGTCTGCTAGTGCGTGTCCGTACAACCCGAGAATCGCGCCGTCCAGACAGCCGATCCCGAGCACGACGGCACTCTCAAGCAGCACGCCGCGCCAAAGCTGCCAGCGCACATAGCCCTGAGCCTTGAGCGAGGCGAGCCGGCCGCGTCTCTGATAGATCGTCGCCGTCAGCGCAGCGGCGAGCGCCAGGGCCGAGATCAGCAGCAGCAGGTTGGACACGTCGTTGAGGATGCTCAGACCCTGCCGCGCTGTCGCCTCCACCTCGGCGATTCGTTCGTCGGCCGTCTGCACCCGTAGCCCCGTCCGTGGTCCGAGCGCCTGACGGATGGCCCGCACGCCCGCCGCGGGGATGGTGCCTGGCCTCACATCGACGGCTAGGGTTGTCGGGTTGGCGCTCTGCCAATAGCGGCTGTAGTCCGTGGTGTTGAGCGTGATCGTGCCAGGCGGCCATCCGATGTTCGTGGTGATCGCCGCGACACGAAACGGCACGACGCCCGATGGCGTCGGCAACGTGAACGACCTACCAACCCGCAACCCGTGTTCGGAAGCAAAGCCGCTCGATACGGTCGCCCAGCCGGGTCGGCGCATCAGAGCCTCTGCGCGAGCGAGCGCGCCATCTTCAAGTTGGCTAGAGAGGATCATCGCCGGGTTGCCAGGGGGTGCAGCGCGTACCCAAAGCCGGTGTGAGCCAACGTCCAAGAAGGAGCCCTGCCGGGCGCTGACTGCCGCGATCCCGGCCGTGCGTGAAACCACCGACGCCACCCCAGGCGCCTCGAAGCTATCAGTGTCGTGAATGTTTTCGTTCGGCGTTATCCAAATCGCCGCCGAATGCCACTGCTGCGATATGCCCTGGTCGAGTCCGTGGATCAGGTCGCTGCGCGCCCCGCCGACGGCGATGGAGCCGTAGATCGCCAGCGCCGTGATACACGCCAGCGCCACCGAGCGAGTGGCGGTCGCTTTCAATTCGATATCCGCCACCGCCAACATTTTCCCATGGTAATTGTGGGCGACGTAGCCGAGCACGCCGGTTGCTGCACGAAAAAGTAGGGGAACGAAACAAGGCGTGGCGAGCGCGAGCGCCACTCCGCCCAGGATGGTCAACCCCGAGTCCAGCAGCACCATGAGCGTAGCGGCGACCACGATCGCCACGCCCAGCAGAGCCACCCCGCGCACTATCTCGCCAGTGATGTTTTGGCCCGGCTCGCCCGGCTCGCTCATCATCGCGTCAACGTCGCGGTACTTGCGCAAGTCCAAGATCGGCGACATCGCCGCCATGAAGGCCGCCAGCACCCCGCAGGCGAAGGCGACGATCACCGGCACGATGCTGACTAACTGACGCCCGGTGATCGGGAACGTCGTCGCCAAGTAGCTCGGCACCGCCCCAAAGACGGTGCGGGCAAGGACATAGCCGACCAGCACACCGACAACGGAGGCCGCGATCCCCAGGACAAGCGCCTGGGAACCAAGGATGGCAACGATTTGACGCGACGTATACGTCTGTTCGCGCAGTTCCGCCATGTGCCAGCGGCGGTCGGGCATGGTCAGCAGCATGGCGTTGAACGCCAGCAGAAAGCCAACCATCAGTGAGATCGCCGCAAACAGGCTCGTTGACTGATTCGTCGGTGTCAGGGCGGTTTCGGCCAACGCAATTTCGTGGTTGGCCGGCTCGACATTGACTCGTCCTCCCGCCAAGTGCTGCAACTCAGCTTCGACTTGCTTATCGCGACCCGGATACGTTTTGACGAGCACTTGGGTCACGCGCCCCGGCATACCGGCAAGCGTCTGCGCATTGCCCAGGAGCATCACGACCACCCGGCTCGACGCCAGCGAACCGATAGCGCCTGCGTCGAGGACTGCTTGCACGCGAAGCAGATGTGGGCTGCCGTTGACGAGCAGCCGCGCGTTGTCTTCGGCTTGGACGCCGACCGCTTCCGCCACGCTCGACGGCAACCCGACCCCGTTTTCCAGCAGCCGCGCGCCAGCACCAAGGTCTTTGACCGCCGCCCCACGCAAGCTGACGATGAGCGGACTGACGCCGACGAGCTGCGCCAGCATGTGTCCTCTTGGCCCCTCGATGACGGCGCTCTGGCGCAGGATCGGCACGGCCGTCTGTACGCCTGGCAGTTCCGAGGCACGCTGCGCGAGCTGCTGATCGACTCCCCCCGGCGAGCGCGCAACAAGGGCAAGCGACGCCGAACCGTTGACGGCGTTGATCGCTTCGCGAGTCGATCCCAGGATGCTGCTGTTGGCGACCAGGACGCCGAACACCAGCGACACGCCAATGGCGATGCCGGCGCCGGCCATCAGCTCGGAGCCGCGATTGGTGTGCCAATGCACTCGGTAGAGCGCGTACAAACCGGCCGGCGTCATCCCCAGGATGCGCGGTCGTGTAGGGATGCGCGGTGCGCGTCTCATCCCAAGACCGGGACTTGCAGATCGAGGTCTAGGCCGTCCGTGAGCTTGCCGTCGCACAGCGTATGCACGCGATTGACATAGGCCGTGGCCTGCGGGTCATGTGTCACCAGCACGACCGGTATGCGCTCCTCGACACAAATCTCTCTCAGCAGCTCCAAGACTTCCCGGCTGCGGCGGGTATCGAGGTTGCCGGTCGGCTCATCGGCGAGCAACATGCTCGGTTTGTTCGCCAGCGCTCGGGCAATAGCCACTCGCTGACGCTCCCCCATCGACATTTCAGGCGGCCGGCGATCCAGACGATCCCCAAGGCCCAACCGCTCGAGCCACGGCCGAGCCATATCCCGTGCTTGCCGGATCGTCACGTCCGTGGCAAACAACTTCATGCACGCATTTTCAAGCGCGGTCGCGCCACGCGATAGGTGAAACGACTGAAAGACGATGCCCGTCTTCTCAAGCCGGAATCTTGCGCGCTCGTCGCCGCTCAGGCAGGTCAGCTCCTGGTTGCCGAACACGACCGAGCCGGCGTCAGGCAGCTTGATCGTCGCGGCCAACATCAAGAGGGTGGTCTTGCCCGAGCCGCTTGGCCCGTACAGAGCCACGAACTCCCCCGACTCGACGGTGAGCGAAACCCCATCGACCGCATGAACCGTCTCGCCACCGCCCTCATAGCGCTTGACAACGCTCCGTAGCTCAAGCGTGCTCACGACGCCCGATTCCCTGGCGAGCGACCGCCGGGGAACTCGATCACCCTCCGCCTGTTCGTGGGCGAGGTCAACCTGCCGTCAGACAAGTTCATCATCGGTTTGCAGCCGCGCAGCGGCGCGATTTCTTCGGAGGCGATCAAGAGCGCACAGCCGATCTTCTTCGGCAAGCAGCGCAGCAGTTCGTAGAACTCCCTGGCGTGGTCGGGATTGCGCAGCACCGCCGGCTCGTCCATCAGCAGTAGGCGCGGTTTGTGCGCAACCGCGCGCGCCAACTCCACGATCAAGCGCTCGCTCATGCCAAGTTTGGTCGTGCGCCCGCGCGCCAGATGTGCCGCGCCCAGCAGCTCAAGCGTCTTGGCGGCGCGATCCTCGGCTTCTTGCCCGGTCGCTACACCGCCATGCAGCGAGACGGTGATGAAATCCATGACCGACATCGAACGGCTAGTGCGCCAGTCGCCACGGGCATAGGCGATGCCATCTTCGCGGTGAGTCACCGCCACCTCATCGCAGCTCATGCTCGTCAGCTCCACGTCATCCCATAAGACACTGCCCTCATCGGGCGCGATCAGGCCGGCAGCAACCTTCAACAGCGTGGTCTTGCCGCCTCGACGCGAAGCGATCAAACCCACCGTCTCGCCAGCCTCGATATCGAAAGAGACGCGATCCAAGACCGTGATCTGCTCGCCACCGTCAACGAAGCGCTTGCTCACCCCTCGGAATGCCAGAAGGCTCATCGACTCAGCTGGTCGCGCACCAGTTCAAGTTCCCGCCGCGTGTCCTCCAGCCATTCCAGCTCAGCGCGCAAACGCCGCTCCACCGACGCGCGCTGCGCGTTGATGACCAGCGCCAGGTAAGAAACATGAGGCGTCTCGTCGGCTTCCGCGTCCTCGATTTCTTCGAGAATCCGCTCCGCACGTTCAGCGAATCTCTCCAAGAGGTCGGGGATGTCCTCCTCGGTCGAGAACAGCAGCCGCACGTCCAAGTCGGTCGGGATGACGCCCTGTTTGAGTGGCATCGTGCGCCACTCCCGGCGGGCTTCTTCGCCCTTCTCGGTCGCGTAGTAGACATCGCGCATTTCGTCCCTCTGCCCGGCAGGCTCCCTCTGCGACCGAACCAGACCGTCGTCTTCGAGGCGCTCTAGGTAGGAGTAGATGTGTTTCCGGTCGATCCGCCACGACGAGCCCAAGCGACGCTTGGCGCGATTAGCCACGTCCCAGCCGTAGCCCGGTCTCTCGATCACGGCGGCTAGCACAGCCGCAGGAACCGGCGACTTACCGCTGAGCAGCGACTTCTTGCTTGTCTTTCGAGTAGCCATGTCTCGTTCTTATAGAGCGAATCCAGCCGACGAACCGTACAGCAGACGGCTGACCTACGCCGGAATGAACGCCACGCGACTCATCACGTCTCGGCACCGGAGCGGCAGTACAAGCCGATCATCTGCTCGCCACAGCGGAGCCAGCCGAAGTTAACGCGAACCGCCACGCGCGGGTTCTGGAGAGTGCATTTCGCTCGACGGGAATGGGTCTGGCCTGGCGGGCTGATGTAAGCAGCGTGTCTCAAGCAGCCCTTGCGAACTGCGTGACCGCCCACATATACTCGCCCAATGCGTGCCGGACGCCTTATCACTATGGTCCTCGCGCCCGCCGTCATCGCTCCGGTGGTGGCGCTCGCGAGCTCGGCGTCCCCGCGTCCAGCGGCTGGCAAGTGGAAGATCGGGAGTACGGGTGGCTTCACCGTCGGTCGTAACCAGAAGTCGATCTCCGGTCTCCGCTTGACACCGGGCCCCGAAGAAGGTTGCGGCACTGGCACGATCACCGTCTCCGGCACTCAGAAGCTGATCACGACGAGCCGTGGCGGCTACACAAACTGGATCGTCGGCAAGAGCACGCCAAAGACCAGCGGCGGCGTCTCGACGGTCAAAGTGACGATCCACCAAGCGGGTCACACGATGACCGGGGGGCTGGACATCGTCTTCGCTGTCGGAGGCACCAAGCGCGATAACGACGGCGAACTGACCTTCGGCACCTGCCTGCTGTCGTTCTTCGCCAACAGATAGCGCCGAGGGATATCGGCATCCACGATCAACGTCGACCGGATTGACACGCCGCGTGAGTGGCGGTTCCCTGCATTCAGAGGCTCGAACGGTACCGCGTGCAAGACCTTCCGCGATGGAGCTAGCCGGGCTCGAACCGGCGACCTCTAGCGTGCCACGCTAGCGCTCTCCCAACTGAGCTATAGCCCCAGGCACCGTGATTCTATCGGCTTCGAGCGGGGGTTGGCTGGGAGCTTCGCGAGGACAATCAGCCACGCGGAACGAACTCTGGCACGTCCAGATCGTCGCCGGGCTCATCGCGGTCGCCGCCCCGCCGGCGTGGGCTGCGGCTCTGCTCGACTGGGCTCCTGGTTTTCGCCGCCTCCGGCGCGGCCTGATCCAGGCGCGCGATCATGCTTCCGTGCGTCAGCCGCACGTCGCGTATCAGCCGCTCGGCATTGGTCCGTAGCGAGCTCGACAAGTCACGCAGGTTGCGCGAGACCTCCTCGCCGTCGCGCAGGACTTCGCGGGCGCGAGCGTGCGCCTCGCCGACGATCTCGCGGGCGTCCGAGCGGGCCTTGGCGCGGGTCTCGCCGGCCTTCTCCTTGGCGTCGGCCTGACGCCGGGCGAGCTCACGCTCCGCGTTCGCCGTGGCCTGCTGAGCGCGTTCGGCAGCGGCATTGAGCGTCTTCTCGGCTCGTGCCTCGGCAGCAGCCAGGGTGGCTTGGGCCTGCGCGCGCGCCGAGTCGAGTGTCTGTGTGGCGTGCTCGTTCGCCGCGGCGATGGTGTGGTCGGCCCGCTGGCGGGCGTCTGCCAGCGCATGCTCGGCCTTCTCGCCGGCCTCAGCGAGATTGCGCTCGGCCCGCTCGCGTGCGGCCTCGACGGTGCGCTGGGCGCTTTCGTCGGCCTCCACGGTGATCGCTGCGCCTTGCGCGCGGGCGCCCGACAGTGCGCTCTCTGCCTCCGCGTGGATCGAGCCGACGGCGGCCAATGCCTCGTTGCGTGCCTGCTCGGCCCGGGCGCGGGCGTCGGCGAGGATCTCCTGGGCCTCGCGCTCTGCCGCCTCGACGCGGTTGGCGGCGGCGCGGTCGGCCTCGGCGATGCGCTCGGCGGCGCGCTGCTCGGCCCGCTCGCGCAGCTCGCGGGCGGCGCGCTCGGCCGCGTCGAGGATGCTGCGGACGCGCTCTGAGGTGTCGCCTAAGCCCATCGGTTGATGGTAACCGTCGATTCGCCGCGTGCGTCTCCTACGGCGCTTCCCGCCGGCGCGGCGGCGTATCCTTGCCGGCCTTGCCGATGCCCTCTCGCAGAGCCCGCGCTGGCGCCGGCGTGCTGGCGCTCGTCGCCGTCGTGGCGATCGTCTCCGTGGCCAGCTCGACCGGCGGAGCGCATCCCGCGCCATCGTGCGCGCCGCGCACGCTCAACGCTTCCGCGGCGCTGGCCGGCGGCGCCCTGACCGTCTCGCCCGGTCCGGACACGCGCGACTCCTCGCACGAAACGCAGATCAGCCTGCTGGGCGTGCCGGCTACCGAGATCGCCGACCTGAGCGTCACCGGCTCGCGCAGCGGCCGGCACACGGGCCGTCTGCTCGCCTACTCGCAGGGTGATGGCGCCAGCTTCGTGCCGGACCGTTTCTTCGACCAGGGCGAGCAGGTCAGCGTGCGCGCCACATTGCTGCGTGCAGGTCGGCGCCTGCCGGTGTCGTGGCGTTTCACAGTCGCCGAGCGCGACTCGACCAGCCGCTCGCTGGAGTCCCCGCCGCCGCCGCCGCCGCCGCCGAAGTACGGCGAACTGCAGCATTTCGTCTCGCGCCCGGACCTGCGCCCGCCGACGGTGACGGTCTCGCGCGGCCCCTCGCGTGCGCCCGGGTATGTGTTCCTCGCCCCCTACGCGGGCCCGGGCCAGTACGGCCCGATGATCATCGACGGCGCGGGCCATCTGGTCTGGTTCAAGCCGATCCCGAAGGGGGAGAGGGCGGCCAACCTGCGAGTGCAGCGCTACGAAGGCCGCCCGGTGTTGACGTGGTGGCAGGAGCCCTACGTCTCCGGTGGACGTCGCGATGGCGCGGTCGTGATCGCCGATACCTCTTACCGCACGATCAAGGTCGTGCGGGCCGGCAATGGCTACGAGCCCGACCTCCACGCCTTCCAGATCGCCCCACGCGGCACGGCGCTGTTCACCGTGTTCGACGCCGTGCGCTGCGACCTCTCCCACTACGGGGGCCCGGCCGACGGAGCGGTCGCCGACACCGTGCTGCAGGAGGTCGACTTGAAGACGGGCCTGGTCCGTTACGAGTGGCACGCTCTGGACCACGTGTCGATGTCCGACTCCTACGTCCCGATGGAAAAGAACGGCACACGAGTCTCGCCGTGGGACTGGTTTCACATCAATGTCGCCGCCGAAGCGGGGGAACACCTGCTCGTCGACTCGCGCAACACGTGGGCGGGCTACTTCATAGACCCGAGCACGGGCAAGGTGGTCTGGCGCCTCGGCGGCAAGGAATCGAGTTTCCGGATGGGTCCCGGCGCTAGCCCGGCCTGGCAGCACGACCTGCGCGTCGAGGGCGCCGGCGCCGTCTCCTTCTTCGATAACGGCGCGACCCCGGCGGTGCACAAGCAATCGCGCGTGATCGTCCTGCGCCTGGACCCGAGGACGATGACAGCGAAGCTCGTCTCGAGCTTCGCTCACCCCAAGCCGCTGGTCGTCCCCAGCCAGGGCGATTTCCAGCCGCTGCCGGATGGCAGCTGGTTCGTCGGCTGGGGGCAGGAACCGTACCTTTCGGAATACAGCGCGACCGGCGAACTGCTGTTCGATGCTCGCATGCCGGCCAAGTACCAGTCCTACACCGCGTTCAAGTACACGTGGAGTGCGACCCCGGCGACCCACCCGACAGCTGTGCAGGCCCCCCGCTCGTCTAGCGCGGTCTCGCTTGTCTGCGCCAGCTGGAACGGCTCGACCGCGACCGCCGGCTGGCGAGTGCTGGGCGGCCCGGACGCGTCCAGGTTGGCTCCTCTGAAGACGGTTTCGAGCGCGGGCTTTGAGACGACGATCGCGGTCTCGGCCGCGCCGCCCGTGCTGGTCGTGCAGGCGCTCGACGCGCAGGGTGGCGTGATTGGCGCCGCTCGTGTGAGCGCTGCGCCACGCGGCTGACCCATTTGGTGTTGGCAGGAATTGTTGGATATCTGTCCTTGCGGACAGGATCGATGCAGAGGATGATCGCTACATGCCATCCCCGCGCACCGTCGCCATCCTCGCCTTTCCCCAGGTCCAGAGCCTCGATGTAACCGGCCCGCTCGAGGTCTTCTCGGCGGCGCAGACGCTGATCGAGGTGGCCGGTCGCGCCGACCGTGGCTACGAGGTCGTGGTGGTTAGCTGCGACGGCAAGCCGCTGCAGACGTCGAGTGGTCTGCAGTTGACGCCGCACCACGGCTTCGCCGACGCCCCCCGACGCATCGACACGCTGGTCCTGGCTGGCGGCCACGGCTCGCGCGCGGCCAGCGCCGACCCCGCGACGCTCGAGTGGATCGCCGCCGCCTCGCGGCGAGCGCGGCGCACGGCCTCGGTCTGCACCGGCGCGTTCCTGCTGGCGGCGGCGGGCCTGCTCGACGGCCGCCGTGCCACCACGCACTGGGCCTCGGCGGCCGAGCTCGCGCGCCTGTATCCGGCGGTGCGAGTCGATCCGGAGCCGATCTACCTGCGCGACGGAAACGTGTGGACATCGGCGGGCGTGACGGCCGGCATGGATCTCGCCTTGGCGCTGGTCGAGGAAGACCTCGATCGCGAGGCGGCGCTGACGATCGCGCGCCACCTCGTCCTGTTCCTGCGCCGCCCCGGCAACCAGTCGCAGTTCAGCGCGACGCTCGCCGCGCAGGAGCCGGTGCGCGAGCCGCTGCGCGAGGTGCGCCGCCACATCGTCGAGCACCCCGGCGGGGACCTGTCGGTGGAGGCGCTGGCCGAGCGCGCGCACATGTCCCCGCGCCACTTCGCGCGCTCCTTCCGCGCCGAGACGGGCGTGACCCCGGCCCGCTACGTCGAGAGCGTGCGTCTGGAGGCCGCTCGCCGCGCGCTCGAGGACGACAAAGCCCCGGTCGCCGAGATCGCGCGGGTGTGTGGCTTCGGTACGCCCGAGACGATGCGCCGCGCCTTCCTACGTGCGCTCGCGGTCGGCCCGGCCGAGTACCGCCGCCGCTTTTACCCAGGCGAGCACGCGCGAGGTGGACCGGTGGCCGCGTGACGTGGAGCGGTGCGCGGTTCTGCTGCGAGTAAGCCAAAATCCAACCATCAAGGAGCCGGAGAACAATGGAGATCGCGATCCTGCTGTACGACCGCTTCACGGCGCTAGATGCCGTCGGCCCATACGAGGTGCTCAGCCGCCTGCCCGACGCGCGCGTGACGTTCGTGGCCGAGCGGCCGGGCCCGGTGTGCACCGACACGCGCCAGCTGACGCTGATGGCGGAGGCGGGATTGGCGGAGACGCCGAGCCCCGAGCTGGTGCTCGTCCCCGGCGGCCCCGGGCAGTCGGCGCTGATGCAGGACGGCCCGGTGCACGAGTGGCTGCGCGAGGTGCACGAGACGACGAAGTGGACCACTTCGGTGTGCACCGGCTCGCTCGTGCTCGCCGCCGCCGGCCTGCTCGATGGCAGACGCGCCACCAGCAACTGGCAGGCGATCGAGCAGCTGCGCGCCCTCGGCGTCGACGCCGTGCCCGAGCGCGTCGTCTTCGACGGCAAGCTCGCCACATCGGCGGGCGTCACCGCCGGGATCGACATGGCGCTCGGGCTCGCCGCCCGCATCGGCGGGGAGCGGCTTGCCCAGGCGATCCAGTTGGGCATCGAGTACGACCCCGAGCCGCCGTTCGATGCCGGTTCGCCGCAAAAGGCGCCAGTCGAGATCGTGGAGGTTGTGCGCGCCCACTCGCGTTTTGCCGAACAGTCCGCCTGATGTCTGCTGGCTGTCCGACAAGTTCTGAGGCAATGGATGACCGGTCCGCATGTGTGCGGACCCGGACGCTGTCGGCTGCGCGGGCCTGTCGCTAACCTGCGCTGTCCAATGGCAGAGCGCCGTTACGACCCGTCCGAGATAGAGCCGCGCTGGCAGCGGGTGTGGGCGAAGGAGCGCACCTGGGAAGTCGCCAACGACCCCGGCGAGGGCGAGCGTCGCGAGGACACCTCCTACGTGCTCGAGATGCTGCCGTACCCAAGCGGCGAGCCGCACATCGGCCACCTGAAGAAATACGCGGTCGGCGACGCGATCGCCCACTTCCACCGCCGCACCGGCCACCGCGTTCTGCACCCGATGGGCTACGACGCCTTCGGCCTGCCCGCCGAGAATCACGCGATCAAGACGGGCGTGCACCCGCGCGACTCCACGGCCGAGTCGATCGCCTCCTTTCAACGGCAGTTCCGCTCCTGGGGCATCTCGATCGACTGGTCGCGCGAGCTGGGCACGCACGAACCATCTTATTACCGCTGGACGCAGTGGATCTTCCTGCAGCTGTACGAGGCGGGCTTGGCCTACCGGCGCGAGGCCGCTGTCAAGTGGTGCCCCAACGACCAGACGGTCCTGGCCAACGAGCAGGTCGTGGACGGCTGCTGCGAGCGCTGCGGGGCGACGGTCGAAGTCAAGCAACTCGAGCAGTGGTTCTTCCGCATAACCGACTACGCCGAGCGCCTGTTGGCAGACCTGGACGGCATCGACTGGCCCGAGCACGTAAAGACGATGCAGCGCAACTGGATCGGCCGCTCCGAGGGCGCGGAGGTCACCTTCCACTGCGAGGAGCTCGGGATCGACTACCCGGTGTTCACGACGCGCCCCGACACTTTGTTTGGAGCGACGTTCTTCGTGATGGCCCCCGAGCACCCCGACGTGTTGCGCTTGGTGGAGGACACCCCGCAGGAGCAGGCGGTGCGCGATTACGTCAACCATGCCTTGACCGAGTCGGGCGAGGAGCGCGGATCGCTCGAGAAGCCGAAGACGGGCGTCGCGCTCGGCCGCACGGTCCTCAACCCGGTCAATGGCGAGTCGATTCCGATGTACGTCGCCGACTACGTGCTGATGGAGTACGGCACGGGCGCGATCATGGCGGTGCCGGGCCACGACGAGCGCGACTACGGGTTCGCGCGCGCATACGACCTGCCGGTCCGCCGCGTGATCGAAGGCAAGCCCGAGGAGGGGGGAGACGCGGACGGCCTGCCGTACACGGGCGACGGCCAGCTGGTGAATAGCCACCCCGACTTCGACGGCATGGGCAACCGCGAGGCCCTGCGCGCGATTGTGCAGTGGCTCGATCGCGAGGGCAAGGGTCATGCGTCTGTGAATTACCGCCTGCGCGACTGGCTGGTATCGCGCCAGCGCTACTGGGGCTGTCCGATCCCGATCGTCTATTGCGACTCCTGCGGGCTGCACCCCGTCCCCGTCGAGCAGCTGCCGGTGGTGTTGCCCGACATCGAGGACTACGCCCCGCGCGGCCACAGCCCGCTGGCGGGCGCCGAGGAGTGGGTCACCACCGAGTGCCCCTCGTGCGGCGGGCCGGCGCGACGGGAGACCGACACGATGGACACGTTCGTGGACTCCTCCTGGTACTTCCTGCGCTACTGCGATGCAAGCAATGAAGACGCGGCGTGGGACCCGGCCGCGCTGCGGATGTGGATGCCGGTCGACCAGTACATCGGCGGTGTCGAGCACGCGATCCTGCACCTGATGTACGCGCGCTTCTTCTGCAAGGCGTTGGCGGACCTCGGCCACCTCCAGTTTCAAGAGCCCTTCAGCGCCCTGTTCACGCAGGGAATGGTCACCAAGGACGGCGCGAAGATGTCCAAGTCCAAGGGCAACGTAGTCTCCCCGGCGTCGATCGTCGAGCGTTACGGCGCCGACACCGCACGCTGTTACATCCTCTTCATCGGCCCGCCCGACCAGGACGCCGACTGGTCGGACGAGGGCATGGAGGGCGTGCACCGCTTCTTGGCGCGGCTGTGGCGCCTGGCGGCGGAGACGGCCGAGCGGGCGGCGGGGGAGCCGTTGGCGCCGGCCGAGCGTTTTGGTGAGCCGGAGTTGTTCGACGAAGATGACCTGACGCTTGTCCGCAAGGCGCACTGGGCGATCGAGAAGGTCTCAGAAGACATGCGCCGCTTCGCCTTCAACACGGCAATCGCGGCGGTGATGGAGCTCTTGAACGAATGCTCGCGCATGCGCGAGACGGTGCACGTCGATGTGTTGCGTTTCGGGTTGATGACGGCGGCCTCTCTGCTGTTCCCGTTTGCCCCCCACATCTCGGCGGAGGTGTACGACATGCTCGCCGGCGAGCGCGTATGGGAGCAGCCGTGGCCGCAGGCAGAGCCGGAGATGCTCGAGCGAGACCAGTACGAGCTGGTCTGTCAGGTCAACGGCAAGCTACGCGATCGAGTGCAGGCGCCGTCGGATGCAGGCGTTGAGCAGTTGAAGGCGCTGTGTTTGGCCGCGCCGAACGTGCAAGCGCACATCGACGGGTGTGAGATCGTCAAGGAAGTCGTGGTGCCTGGGCGGCTGGTGAATCTGGTCGTGCGCTGAGCCCGGGAGCGCTGTCGGCACGCTCGCCTAGACTCGTCTTTGATGCCCGCCCTCAAGCCCGCCTACCTCATCCACGGCGACGATCACGGGGCTGTTGCTGAGCGGCGCGCCCGCCTGAAGGCGCTGGCGGAAGCCGAGGGCGACGCCGGCAGCGTGGAGGTCCTCACGGGCGAGGGCGCTACCCCCGAAGCCGTCGCCCTGGCGCTGGCCACGATGACGTTCGCGATCGGCCGTCGCGTGATCGTGGTCGACGGCGCCGAGCGTTTCAAGCAGGTCGAGGTGGACGAGCAGATCGCCCCGGCGATGGCGGCGATGCCACCGGCAACGACGGTCGCCTTCTTCGCGCGCGAGGAGGGCCGCACGACCGCTCCGGCTGCGCTGCACGACGCGGTCAAGGCCGTCAAGGGCCAGATCGTGTGCGAGGCGACGATCAAGCCGTGGGAGTTGGCCGGCTGGGTGCGCGAACAGGCCAAGCGCCTTGGCCTTTCGCTCGACGCGTTCGCCGCCAAGACGCTTGTCGCGCAGGTGGGCGAGCGCCAGCAGCGTCTGCTGCGCGAGCTGGAGAAGCTGGCGCTCGCTGCCGAGGCGTCCGGCGAGGGCGCCAGCCTGGCGGACGGGGAGTCCGGGGAGAAGCCGAGGCGGGGGCCGATCAAGATCAGCACCGAGGACATCGAGGCGCAGGCCGCCCACTCGACCGCATGGCGCGCATTCTCGTTTGCCGATGCGCTCGTGGGCGCCGACGCCGCCGAAGCGACCCGTGCCTATATGCGTCTGCGCGCCCAGGGCGAGCGCATCTCGGGCCTCGTCTACCTGATGGCCCAGCGCCTGCGCGACGCCGAGGGCGTCTCCGAGCGCCTGCGGAAGGGCGAGTCCCCCGCGCAGATCAAGCGCACGCTGCGGATGCCGCCGCGCGCGGCCGAGCGCTTCATCGCCGACGTCGAGCGCTCCGAGCCCGAGCGCCTGCGCGCGGCCCTGTGCCGGATCGCCGACCTGGAACTGGACACGCGCGGGGGAGCCCCGGTCACCGAGTCGCGCACGCCGCTGTCCTCGCTCGAGGAGGACACGCTCGCGCTGCGAGCGATCCTGGCGATTGCGGCCTGACGCACCCGCTGTCAGCCGGCCCTGCGGTCGGAGAGGATCAGGAGCCGCTGCCGGCCAGGGTGCGGGCCGCGCGGGACTTCTTGCGAGCGCCGGTGTTGCGGTGCAGCGCGCCGCGCTTGACGGCCTTGTCGATCGTGCTCACGAGCTGCCGGTGCTCGCCGGCGGCTTTCTCCGCGTCTTTCTCGCCGACCGCTGTCTCCAGGCGGCGGAAGTAGGTCTTGATCGCCGAGGTGTATTCACGGTTCTCGATGCGCTCGCGCTCGGAGCGGAGGATGCGCTTCTTCTGTGAGTGGATGTTGGCCATGTCAAAGGGCGCCCGCGCCCCCTCGGACTCCCGGGGGCGCGCCGCGCGGCGACGTACTATAGCGGGCCCGTGGCAGCCAGCACCGAGACCGCCGAGCCGCCGCCCGGCGCGCCGCCGCCCGGCCGTGTCGCCCGGAACACCGCGATCTTCTCGCTCGGCACCGGCCTGTCGCGTGTACTGGGCCTTGCGCGCGAAATCGTGGCGGCGAGCTTCTTCGGCACTAGAGGGCCTGCATCGGCGTTCACGCTCGCCTTCCAGATCCCCAACCTGGTCAGCAACCTATTCGCGAATGCGGCCTTGTCTGCGGCGTTCGTGCCAGTGTTCACCGACCTGCTCGCACACGGGCGCAAGCGGGAGGCTTTCCGGCTGGCCTCGACGCTGTTCTGGATCATTCTGATCGTCCTCGGTGCGATCACCGGTTTCTTCGTGCTTGCGGCGGGAGTGATCATGCCGTTGTTCATCGGACCGACGTTCAACGGGGCGCTCGAAGCGCTCACGGTCGGGCTCTCGCAGGTGCTGTTCCCCGTCGTACTGCTGATCGGCCTGACCGGGCTGCTCGTCGGCATCCTGCAGTCCTACGAACACTTCACGATCCCCGCAATCGCGCCTGCGGTGTGGAACCTCGTGATCATTGTGCTGTTGGTCGTCCTAAAGCCGCACTTCCACGGCGGCTATCAGAATGGACACGAGCTCTACGCCTACGCGATAGCGATTCTCGTGGCCACTTTCGTGCAGATGCTGATGGCCTTCGGGGCGCTCAGGCGGATCGATTTTCGTCTGCAACTCTCGGTCGATTGGCACGACCCGCGCATCCGCCAGGTGTTCACGTTGATGCTGCCTGTGACGATCGGTCTTGGCATCGTCAATCTCGATCAGCTGATCAACTCGGTGTTTGGCACCCTCGTCTCAGAACAGGCCCCGCGCGCGATCGACAACGCTTTCCGCATCTACATGCTGCCGCAGGGCCTGTTCAGCGTGGCGGTGGCGACCGTGCTGTTTCCGACGCTGAGCCGGATGGCCTCGCTGCGTCAGGTCGCGCCTATGCGGCGCGCGATCGGTGTGGGGATGCGTCAGATCAATCTGCTTCTCATTCCCGCCTCCGCGTTCATCGTTGTCCTGACGACTCCGATTGTGAGGCTCGTCTTCGAACGAGGCGAATTCAATGCGCACTCCACGCATCTGGTCTCGATCGCGTTGTTCTGGTTCGCGTTCAGCCTGCCCTTCGCCGGCATCAACCTGCTGCTCACGCGCGTGTTCTTCGCGGTACAGCGACCGTGGATACCGACTCGCCTGGCGGCGATCAATATCGTGGCGGACATCATCGTCAGCGTTGGTCTCTATAGGCCGCTCGGTATTGCCGGCCTGATCATCGGTACCGTCGTCGCCAACGTGTTGATGACATGGCTGCTCCTCCAGCGTCTGCGCGCCGGCTTCAACGGTCGTCTAGAAGGAGCGCAGACGACGATGATCACCGCGCGCATCGCCGTCGCGTCGGTGTTGCTCGGAGTCGTCTCGTGGCTGGTCTGGAAGGGGCTCGACTCGGTGCTCGGCGGCTCGTTGCCGGCGCAGATCGTCAGCGTCGGTTGTGCCGGTGCGGCGGGCGTCTTCGTCTACGTTCGCGCCGTTTTCGCGATGAATATTCCCGAGGCCCACCAGGTCCACCGCCTGATCATGGCTCAGCTCGGCCGCGCATAGAAGGGGCCGGGAGGCTGACGCCTTACCCGGCCCCTGGTTCGGTCATAGATCACCACTGAACTACTACGTCCCAGGACTTGTGTCGTATGCCTGGGCGGCTATGACACTCCCGACCACCGGACTGGCCACCCCGAGGGGTGCGTGGCCGGTTCGAGCTAAAGCTCAGGCCGAGTGGGCGATCTGCCGAACGAGACAAGGCTAGCGCCTTCTATGGTTTGGTCGCCATGTCCACCGACCAGACCAAGATCCGCAACTTCTCGATCATCGCCCATATCGACCACGGCAAGTCGACGCTGGCCGATCGCATCCTCGAGCTCACGCACGCCGTGGACGAGCGCTCGATGCGTGCGCAGGTGCTCGACTCGATGGACCTGGAGCGCGAGCGCGGGATCACGATCAAGGCGCAGGCAGTCAAGGTATTCTTCACGGCCTCCGACGGGCAGACCTACCAGCTGCACCTGATCGACACACCCGGGCACGTGGACTTCACCTACGAGGTGTCGCGTTCGCTGGCGGCCTGCGAGGGCGCGCTGCTGGTAGTTGACGCCTCGCAGGGGGTGGAGGCGCAAACGGTCGCCAACACTTATCTGGCCGTTGAGGCGGGGCTGGAGCTGATCCCGTGCCTGAACAAGATCGACCTGCCCGGGGCCGAGCCCGAGCGGGTGGCGGGCGAAGTGGCGGAGCTGATCGGCGAGCCGGACGAGGCGATCCTGAGGATCAGCGGCAAGACGGGGGAGGGCGTCACGGAGGTGCTCGACCAGCTGATCCAGCGCGTGCCGCCCCCCGCCGGCGACCCCGACGCGCCGCCGCGCGCGCTGATCTTCGACTCGGAGTTCGACCAGTACCGCGGCGTGATCGCCTACATCCGCGTCGTCGACGGGGCCTTCAAAAAGGGCGAGGCGATCCGCGCGATGGCGGCCGGGACGCGTGCGGAGATCGACGACATCGGCTTCTTCTCGCCGACGATGACCCCAGTCAAGCAGCTGAGCGCCGGCGAGGTGGGATACCTGATCACGGGGATCAAGGACGTCACCCAGCTGCGCGTCGGCGACACCTTGACGACCGGCACGCGCGCGCAGGACGGCGCGAGCGAGCCGTTGCCCGGATATCGCGAGGTCAAGCCGATGGTCTTCTGCGGCCTGTTCCCGATCGACTCCGACCGCTATCCCGACCTGCGCGACGCCTTGGAGAAGCTGACGCTCAACGACGCCGCGCTCTCCTGGGAGCCGGAGACCTCCGACGCGCTCGGCTTCGGCTTTCGCTGCGGCTTTCTCGGTCTGCTGCACATGGACATCGTGCGCGAGCGTTTGGAGCGCGAGTACGACCTGGAGCTGCTGGCGACGATGCCCTCGGTCGAGTTCGACGTCACGTTGACGAACGGGGAGGAGGTGGAGGTGCACAACCCCTCCGACATGCCCGAGCCCGGCGTGATCGCCGAGATCCGCGAGCCGTTCATCAAGGCGCAGGTGATCGCCCCGCGTGAGTTCGTCGGCGCAGTGATGGAGCTATGCCAGGAGCGACGTGGCGAGCCGGCGGGCATCCACTACCTCTCGCCCGAGCGCGTACAGATGTCATACGACCTGCCGCTGGCGGAAATCGTGCTCGACTTCTTCGACCAGCTGAAGTCGCGCACGCGCGGCTACGCGTCGCTCGACTACGAGCTGAGCGGGATGAAGGCCGCCGACCTGGTCAAGCTCGACGTGCTGCTCGCCGGCGACAAGGTCGACGCGCTGTCGATGGTCGTGCACAAGGACAAGGCCTACGAGATGGGACGCACGCTCACCGAGAAGCTGCGCAAGCGCATCCCGCGCCAGCAGTACGACGTGCCGATCCAGGCGGCGATCGGCTCGCACATCATCGCCCGCGAGACCGTCAAGGCCTTCCGCAAGGACGTGATCGCCAAGTGCTACGGCGGCGACATCTCTCGCAAGAAGAAGCTCCTGGGCAAGCAGAAGGAGGGCAAGAAGCGTATGAAGCAGGTCGGCCGCGTCGAGGTGCCCCAGGAGGCGTTCCTGGCGGTGCTGGAGCTGGGGGACGAGTGAAGGAGCTTCGCGCCGGCTAAGCGTCCCGCCCGGCCGGGACGGTCGGATAAGGACACATGCGCCCGTCAACGCTTGACCAGCGCCAGCTCCTGTATCTGCAGGCCCGCGCCACGATCGCGCGCCACTACCGCCGCCCGCTTACGCTCGACCGTGTCGCGCGGGCGCTGGCGAGCTCTCCGCGGCAGGTGACGCGCGCGTACGCGCACTTCGGCCAGACGACGTTCCGCGAGGATCTGCTCATACGCCGGATGCGTGCGGGGGCGCAACTGCTGATCGAGCAACCGGCGATCCCCGTGCGCGATGTCGCACGCATAGTGGGCTACAGCCAGCCCCCGCACTTCGCCAAGGCGTTTCGTCGCCGCTACGGTCTCACGCCCGCTGCCTTTCGCGCTGAGGCCCGATCGCTGGCGCGCGCAAAAAAGACCGATCCCAATATGGTACCATTTCGGTATGAGCAAGCAAATCGCGGTCCGGTTGCCTGATGAGCTGGTCGACTTCGTGGACGAGGCTGTGAGGTCTGGTGCGGGTCGCAGCAGAGCCGCAGTCGTCACACGCGCGTTGGAGCGTGAGCGTCGGCGAACGATCGCCGAGCGCGACGCGGAGATCCTGGTCGCGACCGGAGCGGACCCGGAGCTGGCCGGGCTGGCCGAGCACGCCGCTGGGCTTTCCATCGGGCTCGACTGACGCGCCCCGACCGATGAGGCCGATACACGTCGCGCAGCTCGACAAGGCACGACCCGTGCTCGTGCTCACCCGCGAGCTGGTTCGCCCACATCTGCGCCACGTGACCGTCGCACCGATCTCCACGACCGTTCGCGGGCTCTCCACCGAGGTCGCGGTCGGCGTTGCCAACGGCCTTGACGGGCCATCGGTCGTCAGTTGCGACAACGTGACAACGATACCCGTGGAGTTGCTCGGCGAGCAGATTGGTGTGCTGCTCGGCTGGCAGGAGGCGAAGCTCAGCGCGGCGATCGGAGCGGCGTTCGATCTCGTTTGAGCGCTCTACTAGCCTCGGGCGGCGCACGGCTAAGGTGAGGGCAGCGGGGTCGGTGGGACAATCCAAATGCGAGGCTGAAGAGGATGCGAAGAGTCCTCGAGCGCGACCGGGCCGGGTCGCCCCAAATCGAGACGGGCCGGCGCTCCGGCGGTGATCTGGCGGGCGAGTCGCGCCGGCTGCGCAACGGGCTGATCAGCCTGGCCGTGTTCTTCGTGCTGGTGGTCGCGCTGCTGCTGGCGGTGCCGGGGCTGCGCTCGGCAGCGGAGAAGATGACTGACGCCAGTCTCGCCTGGATCGCCGCCGGCGTCGGCTTCGAGCTGCTCTCCTGCGCCGGCTACGTGGTCTTGTTCGAGCTCGTGTTCGAGATGGCGCGCGGCTTCTCGCGGCGCCTGTCGCTCTCAGAGCTGGCGGTCAACTCGGTCGTGTCGGTCAGCGGCATCGGCGGGATCGCGCTCGGCGCCTGGGTGCTGCGCAGCAAGGGAATTTCGGTCGAGCGGATCGCACGGCGCTCGGTGCTGCTGTTCGTGCTCACGAGCGCCGTCAACGTGGTGGCCACGGCGCTGATCGGCGTGCCGATGTGGCTGGGGCTGCTGCCCGGCACGCAGAACCCGCTGCTGACGCTGCTGCCGGCGGCGCTGGCGCTCGCGCTGATCGCGGCGACGCTGGCTATCGCGGTACTTGCGGGCCGACTGGCGCGCGGGCGACTGAGCGAAGGGCGCGCGCACGTGGCGATGGTCGCGATCAGCGATGGCGTGCGCGACGCGCTGGAGCTGATCGCCCGGCGCGACTGGCGGCTGCTGGGTGCTGTCGGCTACTGGCTGTTCGACGCGCTGGTCATGTACGTGTGCCTGCTGGCGTACGGCCCGGCGCCGACATTCTGGGTGGTCGCGATGGCCTACCTGGTCGGACTGCTCGGCAACTCGATTCCGATTCCGGCCGGGCTGGTCGCGGTCGAAGGAGGATTGATCGGGATGCTCGTGCTCTTTGGAGTACGGCCGGTCTCGGCGGTCGTGGCGGCCGTCGTCACCTACCGCGCGATCTCGCTGTGGCTGCCGGCGCTGATCGGATCGGCGGCGTTCTTCAGCCTGCGTGGGGAGATCGGCGAGCCGGTCGGGCCGGCCCCCGAGGGCGCCGGTTAGCGCCTGGCCCGCCGTGTCCCGTGGTGTGGCTGGCCCCTGATGCGCCGGTGGGGCCGGTTGGCCCTGTCGGGCCCACGCTGCCGAGCGGTGGTATGCGGTTGCGCGGCTTTTCGGTCAGCCGTTCGGCCGCTTCAAGCGCGGCCTCGGCCTTCTGGCAGGGGCTGCCGGGGAGGCGGTGGAGCACGTTCTGGATCTGGTAGGAGGCTGCGCCCCACAGCCCCGGGCAGAACACGGGCGGCGGCAGGTCGGCGCTCGTCGAGCTGGGTGCATTGAGCGTGCGCAGCGCCCAGGCGGCGCGCTGGGCGCCAGCGGGGGCGGCGGAGAAGATGTCGATCGACGTGCGGCCCGTGTACAGCTCGATTGAGCGCCCTTCGTCGTAGACGACGCCCGGCACACCGCGGATCAGCACGTTGCTCTGCGGGCCGAGAGGGGCGTTGGAGTGGCGGCGGTAGATCACGGTCGTGACTTGCAGCGGCAACCGACAGCTGCCGCCGCCACCGAGCACGCCCTTATTGGTGACGCAGTCGCCGTAGTAGACGGAGTCGCCGATCGTGGTGCTGTAGCTCTTGGTGCCGTCGACCGCCGCGAGCGGCTGGCCTTCAAAGCGCGGGCCGACCCAGTAGATGCGGAAGTAAGGGAAGGTCTGGGCTTCCACCAGCGCCGCCTCGCTCAGCGGTGGCGGGTGTTCGGTGGCGCCGCAGCCAGTGACGAGCAAGGCTAGCGCGGCTGCCGTGCAGGCGAGCCTTAGAGTCCCTATCAAAATGCCTGCACACCTGGGTCGGCCGATAGCCTTCGCGGAGCGGCGTCCTCGGACCTCGACTTGGCACCACCAAGCCTTCGGTCCTGCGTCCTTGCTCCACTCGACTCTCAACCGCCCCAGCCGCACAGGCATTTTGATAGGGACTCTTGTGTGCCGGCGCCGGGTACTCATCGGCGGTGATTATCGGCGACCGCCGCCTCGCGCGCGCAACGCTACTTCCGGATCGCCGAGCGGTTGATATGAGCACAACCGCGCGATTCGCCATTGAGATTCGACTCGCGCGGGGCTGGGGCCCGGTGCCGGGTAGCACACCGGGTCCCGGCCGCGTCTTTGGACTCGCTGCGCCCGCGGGCAGGGGTACGGTACGTCGGCTCGGCACGTGCGGCTTGGCGAACGGCGAAGATGGGACCCCGAGCCGCAATACTGGCGCGCGTGGAGGCTCACGCCGTCAGCGAGCGCCCGTCCTGGCCCGATCGTTCGCGCTCCTGGCCGCTGGCCTCGTGGCTGACGCCGGCGCTGCTACTGGCTTGCGTACTCGTCGGCGCTTGGCTGCTGGTCGATCCGCGCTCACCGGACCTGGCCGCGCAGAGCTATCGCGAGACGCTGTTCGCTCGCTACGGGTTCACGCTTTGGGACGATAACTGGTACGCCGGTCACCACCTGCCCGGCTACAGCCTCGTTTTCCCGTGGCTGGCGTTGGCGCTGGGGATGAGGGTCATCGGCGCGCTGGCCGTGGTGGCCTCGACTGTCGTATTCGAGCGAATCGCAGTCTCCCTTTACGGCGCGCGTGCGCGCTGGGGTGCCGTCTGCTTTGCGATCGCGGCCGCGGACGATGTGTGGATTGGCCGGTTGACGTTCGCGCTCGGGGTCACGTTCGCGACGCTGGCGGTGCTGGCGGCGGTCAAGCGCAGACCGTGGCTGGCGGCAGGGCTCACGGCAGTGTGCGCGGCGACCAGTCCCGTGGCCGGGCTGCTGCTGGCGCTGGCCGGCGCCAGCTACACGATCGCCACCCGCCGGCTCGTGCTCTCGCTGGTGTTGCCGGCGGTGCTCGTCGTGCTGCCACTGGAGGCTCTTTTTCCGGAGGGTGGATGGGAGCCGTTTGCGCTCAGCTCGATCCTCGCCAACGTGGCGGTGGTGCTCGCGTTCCTGTACGCGCTGCCGCGCGGGGAGCGCGTTCTTCGTATCGGAGCGCTCGTCTACCTCGTCGCGGTGCTCGTCTGCATCGTGCCGGCGCCGATGGGCAGCAACATCGACCGCTACGCGGTGCTGCTGGCGGCGCCGCTGCTCGTGTGCGCGCTGACCCGCGACGGCATGGCCGCCAACCGCCGGCCGCTGGTCGCGACGCTGGCGGCCGTGGCCGGCATTCTGATCTGGACGGGGTGGGGGCCGGTGCGTGAGAGCGCCGGGGTCAGCGGCGACCCCTCCACGAGCGCCGACTACTACCGGCCGCTCGAGCGCTTCCTGGCGGCGCACGGCGGTCCGCTCGTGAGAGTGGAGATACCGTTCACCCACTCCCACTGGGAGTCCGCGCTCGTTGCGCCGGACCAGCCCCTCGCACGTGGATGGGAGCGACAGCTCGACACAAAGTACGACGCGATTTTCTTCTCTGAAGAAAATCTCTCCCCCTCCTCTTATGCCACGTGGCTGCGGGGGGCCGCGGTCAGCTACGTGGCGCTGCCCGACGTCCGCCTCGACGGCTCCAGCGACCAGGAGGCCGCGCTGATCCGTCGCGGGCAGCCGTTCCTGCGCGAAGTCCTGCGCACGGCCCACTGGCGCGTGTTCGCGGTGCTCGGCTCGGCGCCGCTGGCTTCCGCGCCGGCGACGCTCGTCGCGCTCGGCCACGACTCGTTCGCGCTGCGCTTTGCCCGCGCGGGGCGCTCGCTCGTGCGGGTTCGCTACACGCGCTACTGGAGCGCGTCGGGCGCCGGCGCTTGCGTGAGCGAAGGCGCGGGCGGGTGGACGTCTGTGAGCGCTAGGAGTGCCGGTGTCGTGCGGGTGGCGACCCGCTTCTCGTTCGGGCGCGCGCTCGGGCTCGCGAGCGGTTGTTCGTAGGGGTGGCGGCCGCGGCTGGCGCCGCGGCCGATGCTCGGCGTGCCCTCGGGGTGTCCGGGGCGAACGCGAATAGTGCCGTGTAGCCGCTCAAGTAAAGGGAGTGCCCGTCGCTGATCACCGGGTCGAAGGCGCCCGTGTCTTCGCTGAAGAGGACACGGCCGGTGGAGATGCCAAGGCCGTAGGTGCGGTGGGTGCCAAGGTCGGAGAAGTAGACGATGTTGCCGAGAATCGTGGCCGAGCCGGAGATCTTGCCGCCGGCGTGGTAGGTCCAGTCGACGCGGCCGGAGCGCGCGTCGAGCGCACGGAAGCTGCCGTCGTAGGAGCCGCTGTAGATGGTCGGGCCGAGGCCGGGGGCGTTGGCGACGGCGGGGGAAGAGTAGACGTAGGCGCCTGTCTGCACCGCCCAGTCGAGTTTGCCGCTGGCGGCGTCGTAGGCGTAGACGCGGCCGTCGGTGTTGCCGAGGAAGACGCGGCCGTAGACGACGGCGGCGGTCGAGTAGAAGGTGCCGCTGCCAAGCAGCGCGCCGCCCGAGCCGCTGCGCCAGATGCGCCGGCCTGTCTGCTCTGAGATCGCCTGGATCTGGCCCGAGTAGTCGCCGAAGTAGAGGACGCCGCCCGCGGCGCTCGGACTGGCCTTGACCGCGCCGGAGGCGTGGTAGGTCCAGACGGGATGACCCGTGCGGGCGTTCAGCGCGTAGACGGTACCGGCTTCGCTGCCGAAGATCAGCAGCCCTTTGTCGAGCAGGGGCGAGGACTCGGTGCGGCTGGGCAGGTCGCGTGCCCAACGGAAGTGGCCGCTTGAGGTGTTGAGCGCGACGACCCGTCCGGACTGCGACCCGGGGCCGTTCTCGAGCACTGTGGCGAAGACCGTGTTGGACGTCACTGCGGGCGTGGACGCC
>DASZGH010000083.1:0-5175 GCA_035938935.1 Solirubrobacteraceae bacterium | reverse complement strand
CGTAAGGATCTTGCCGTCTCGCAAGCGCTTGGCCTCGGATCGCTCAAGAAAACGCAAGATTGCAGCGTCCGCCTCGGGGCCGTCGGGCACCAACAGATCGCTGTCCTTGGTCGCGCGAACGTGACCGTGGTAGATGACACTGAATCCACCGATGACCACATAGTCAAGTCCGACGGCCTTGGCGTCCGCCACGACGCCAGCGAGGTCAGGACCAGAGAACTCGTCTAGGGACATGACCGGCGCGTATCGAGGCGACCAACAGAGCCATCGCCTGCTGGGAGAGCTTCTGACCAACCTGCAGCCGCTGTGCCGGAGCGAGTGCCATGTTGCTTGCGCGAAGCTGCTCTGCCTCTTCACGATTCAGCTGAGCCCACTCAGCCTCATAGCCAGCTCTGAGCGGCGGATCAGGATACTCGGGCATCATTCTATTCTATCGCTTGTCACGGCGAACTCTCAGACAGTTGACTTCAATGTCTGATCAAGTGATAGACATCGAGGCCCTCTACTACGCCCCGCTCGGCTCCGCCACCACGCCCTCGCCCAGCCCGATGCGCGCGTGCAACCGTCGCAGCGGGCGCGGCGCCCACCATGTCCACTCGCCAAGGCGCCCCATCAGGGCGGGGACGAGCAGCGCGCGCACGATCGTCGCGTCGATCGCGACGGCCAGGGCCGCGCCAACCCCGAGTTGCTTGACGAAGAAGATGTGCGAGGTGGAGAAGGCGCCGATCGCCACGCAGAAGAGGAGCGCCGCGGCTGTGACGAGTCGCCCGGTGCGCTCCAGGCCGTAGGCGACCGCGTCGCGCGTGGCGAGGCCGCCGTCGTGGGCCTCCTTGATGCGGCCGAACAGGAAGACGCCGTAGTCGGTTGAGAGCGCGAAGGCGATCACGAACAGCAGGACGAGGTTCGACTCCTCGAGGCCCCCGATCGGGGCAAAGTCGAACAGGCCGCCGAGGTTGCCGTCTTGGAAGATGAGCACGAGCAGGCCGGCGCCGACCGCGACCGTCAGGAGGTTCATCGCGAGCGCTATGAACGGGAGGACGAGCGAGCCGGTCATCAGGAACAGGAACCCGAGCGTCATGACAGCGAGGATCGCGAGCGCGAGCGGGAGGTGGGCGGCGATCGCGGACTTCTGGTCGACGAACCAGGCGGTCGCGCCGCCGACGAGCAGCGCTGGTGAGGTCCCACCCGCCCCGATCGTGCGCAGGCGCCGCACAAGCGCCTGGTTGGCGGGGGCGCCGTCGGTGCCGCGCGGCTGGAGTTCGATCTCCCACGTGCCAGCGCCGACATAGCGCGCGGGGCCCTCGCTGGCCTGGGCGCCGGCGATCCGCCGGGCGCGCGCGGCGATCGCGGCAACAACGGCGGGAGGGCTCACGGCAGCCGGGCCGGCGGCGGCGGGCGCGCCCGCCCGCGGCTTGGGAGTTCTCGCCGGCGACCCGACGGCAGCCGCCCGCGGCCCGGGGGCGTGCGCGACGATCGTGATCGTCTGCGAGGGGTCGACCCCGAAGTCGTTCGTGAGCGCCTCGGCCACCTGGCGCGCCTGCGAGGCGGCGGGCAGCACGTGGGCGTCGGCGGGGGCGAAGTTCAAGCGCAGCGCGGGCGAGGCGATCGCGAGCAGGAGCGCCGCTGTCGCGACGGCGACCAGCCCCGGGCGGCGCATGACGCCGCGCGCGAGCCGGTACCAGCCGCCCTCCTGCGTGGATTGCGCTGAGCGCGCCGCGCTGCGCTGCAGGCGCGCGGGTGCGAGCGCGTCGATGCGCGGGCCGAGCGCGACGAGCACCGCCGGGAGCACGATCAGGGAGACCGCCCCGGCCGACAGCGCCACGAGCGCGCCGCCGACGCCCATCGAGTAGAGGAAGCGCAGCGGGAAGACGAGCATCGACGCGAGCGCGCCGGCCACTGTCAGCGAGCCGTACAGGACGGTGCGCCCGGCGGTTTGCAGGGTTCGCAGCATCGCGGCGCGCACCTCAGCGCCACCCGCGAGCTCCTCGCGGTAGCGCGAGAGCACGAATAGGCTGTAGTCGATCCCGAGTCCGAGGCCCACCCCCGTGACGAGGTTGACCGCGAAGATCGACAGTCCGGCGAACTGGTCGATCAGGCGCAGCAGCATGAACGTGACGACGATCGCGAAGCCGCCGACGAGCAGCGGCAGCGCGGCGGCGATCAGCCCGCGGAAGACCCAGAAGGAGAGCAATAGGAGGATCGGGAGGGCGAACATCTCGGCGCGCTCGAGGTCGGAGGAGGTCGTCTTGTTGATCTCGTCGAAGGCAACATCGTTGCCGCCGAAGCGCACACCCGTGCCCGCCGTTTGCGCCCTGACATGTTCGACCGCGTGGGTGGAGTCTTCGCGGTTGTCGAACGCCGCCAGCACGAGCGTCTGGTGACCGTCGCGCGAGACGAGCAGCGCAAGGTGGGTGGCCGGATAGTCGATAACGCGCTGGAAGCCGCGCTGCCCGGCGAGCAGGGCGGCCACGCGGGCGCTCTCGCGCAGCGCGGAGGCGTCGCCGTGTTGGCTGGCCGATTGGAGATCTCGTCGATTTCCAATCGGTTGCGATCCCGTCGATCGCAGATCGGCACCGCGGCTCGGCACGAGCGCGGCGAGGCCGTACGTGGCGGTCTGCCCCGTGGCCCGTTCGATGTCGCGCAGGACCTGCTGGTTCTGGGCTTTGGGGTCCTGGAAGTCTGAGCTCTGGCTCTGAAGGACCGACACGACCGGCCCGCCGAGCGCGGCGGCGAGCAGGAAGACCGCTCCCGCGATCAAGAGGGTGCGCCGCGAGTGCGCCACGGCAAGGTCCGCGAGACGCGCGATCACAGCTGCTCCGAGATGCAGATGACCAGACCCATCGGGGCGATAGATTAGTGACTGCTAACTAATCTGTCAAGGGATCATCGGAGTGCTCTCTGGGGGCCGACGGCTCTGCGCACGCGGCGGGCCCGTCGCGCGCCCGCGCGCGAGCATCGCCGCTACTCCCCCGCCTCCCGCCAAACCTCCACCGATACGTCCTCCACCGGCAGCGGGATCGGCGGCTCGGGCTTGGAGGCCTTGACCCACACCCCGTCGAGCTCGAAGTCGGACAGCAGCCGGTCGGCGATTGCGCTGCACAGGCGCTCGAGCGTTCGGTAAGAGCGCTGCTGGGCGACCAGGGCGACCAGTTGGCAGACCTCGGCGTAGTCGACCGTGTCCTCGATCCGGTCGGTCACGGTGGCGTCGGATTCGCCGACGTCCAGGCGCAGGTCTATCAGTAGGCGCTGGCCGATTTCGCGCTCGGCCTCGCTGACGCCGTGGTGCGTGTAGAGCGAGAGGCCTGAGATCTCGATCGTGACGGTCTCGAGGCTCTCCTCGTCCTCCTCGTCGTCGTCTTCGTAGCGCTCCTCGGCGTCTTCGAGCGATTCGCGCTCCTCGTCGTCCGGACGCTCGCCCCCGCCCGACAGCCCCTCGTCGCTCAGGTCGTCGCTCAAGTCGTCGCCTCGTTCGCCGTCCACGTGCCGGTCAACGTAGCAGCCGCAACCTCCAGCGCGGCCGCCACCGGGGCCACGTCGTGCACTCGGAAGACGGACGCGCCCCGCTCCAGCGCGAGAACGTTCGTGGCGATGGTCCCGGGCAGGCGCTCGGCCGGGCTACCTCCGAGAAAGCTCTTGCGCGAGGTGCCGATCACGACCGGGCGTCCCAGCGCAACGATCTCGTCCAAGCGTCGCAGCAGCTCCAGATTGTGCTCCCTGGTCTTGCCGAAGCCGATGCCGGGGTCGAGCAGGATGCGCTGCTCGGCGATACCGGCCTGCACAGCGAAGGCGAGGCGCTCCTCCAGGAAAGCCTTCACATCGTCGACGACGTCTGCATAGCGCGGATCCTTCTGCATGGTGCGCGGCTCGCCGAGCATGTGCATCAGGCAGCAATCGGCGGCGCTGTCGGAGACGACAGCAGCCATGTCGGGGTCGGCACGCAAAGCGCTGACATCGTTGATCAGGGTTGCGCCGGCGGCGACGGCCGCCTGCGCAACAGCGGCCTTGGAGGTGTCGATCGATATCTGTGTCGTGGGGGCGGACCGGACCAGGCCCTGCACGACCGGCGCCACCCGGCGCAGCTCCTCTTCCACGGCGACGGGCTCGGCCCCGGGCCGAGTGGATTCTCCGCCGACGTCGAGGATGTCGGCCCCCTGCCTAACGAGCTCGACGCCATGGTCGACGGCTGCCTGCTCGTCCAGGAACAGTCCGCCGTCCGAGAACGAGTCGGGGGTCACGTTGACGACCCCCATCAGACGATAGGAGCGGCTCAGGTGACCGACGGTCCGCTGGGGTCTGAGCCGGTCATGTCCGCGGTCCCGCCGGCCAATCCCGGACGAGGCAGCGGCCGCGGCGCTTCGCGTCCGGGGCGGTCGGCCGGCGCCGGCGGCACCGGAAGCTCGGGCGCGGGCGGCTCCTCGGAGCCGAACACTTCGACCTCGTTCTTGCCGTCGAGCAGCGCCAGGAACTCCTCCTTCTCGATCGTCTCGCGCTTGACGAGGATCTCGGAGATCTTCCTCAGGTCCGGCTCGTGGTCGGTCAGGATCGCCCTCGCGCGCTGGTGCGCGGACTCGACGATGCGGCGGACCTCGTCGTCGATCTCGCGAGCAATCTCGTCGGAGTAGTCGGGCTCGGTCGAGAACTCGCGGCCGAGGAACGGCTGGCCGTGCTCGTGGCCGAACACGCGCGGGCCGAGCTTCTCGGACATGCCGAAGCGCATCACCATCTGCTTGGCGGTGGCGGTGACCTTCTCGATGTCGTTGGAGGCGCCGGTCGTGATCTCTTCGAAGATGAGCTCCTCGGCGGCGCGGCCTCCGAGCGTCATCGCCATCGTGTCGTTAAGCTCGGCGCGCGTTGTCAGGAAGCGGTCCTCCTGGGGCATCGAAATCGTGTAGCCGAGCGCCTGGCCGCGCGAGATGACGGAGATCTTGTGGACCGGGTCGGAATGCTCGAGGAAGTGCCCGACGAGCGCGTGGCCCATCTCGTGGTAGGCCGTGATCAGCCGCTCCTTCTCGCTCATCACGCGCGTCTTCTTCTCGGGGCCGGCGATCACGCGCATGATCCCCTCCTCGAGCTCTTCCTGGCCGATCTCGCGCTTGCCGGTGCGGGCCGCCAGCAGCGCAGCCTCGTTGATCAGGTTGGAGAGGTCGGCGCCCGTGAAGCCGGGCGTCTGGCCGG
>DASZGH010000082.1:0-56513 GCA_035938935.1 Solirubrobacteraceae bacterium | reverse complement strand
CGTGATCGGGCAGGCGAAGCCTGCCTCGGCCTGCATCGCGGTCATGTACATCGCCGCGCGCGCGGCGTGCGCCCCGTCGTGGTCGCTGCGCCAGGGAAGGGCGTGCAGTTCGTGCTCGACGCCGAGTGCCATCAGCTTGTGCCAGGCGGGGTGGAACTCGACCTCGTCGATCCGGTTGCCGTAGCGGTCGTGCGTCTTCAGGACGGGCTTGTTCTCGTTGGCCAGCCGCCCCCACAGAAATGGATCCCCACCCTCCCCGCCGCCGACTACCTTGCCGAGCGCGGCCGCGCGCTCCAGTATCCAGTCGGCGCCCTCGCGCTTGGTGGCCTCAACCAGTGCCACGTTGCTGGAGAAGACGTCGATCCCCTCGAGCGGCGGGACCTGGTTGGCGACCGTGTGGGTGCGCCACTGTGCAGGCTGTGACACCGTGGCCATCACCGCAAAGCATAGGCCCTTCCCGCGTCCGCGATAGCATCGCCGCCGCTGGTCAAGCATCGCTACTCGAGGATCCCCACATGCCGAAGATCAAGGTGCACAATCCCGTCGTCGAGCTCGACGGCGACGAGATGACGCGGATCATCTGGTCGTTCATCAAGGAGCAGCTGATCCTGCCCTACCTGGACATCGACCTGAAGTACTACGACCTCTCGATCCAGAGCCGCGACGCAACCGAAGACGCGATCACCGTGCAAGCGGCCGAGGCGATCAAGCGCCACGGCGTCGGGGTGAAGTGCGCGACGATCACGCCCGACGAGGCGCGCGTGAAGGAGTTCGCTCTGAAGGAGATGTACCGCTCGCCCAACGGCACCGTGCGCAACATCCTCGGCGGGGTGATCTTCCGCGAGCCGATCGTCATCTCCAACATCCCCCGCCTGGTGCCCGGCTGGACCAAGCCGATCGTGATCGGCCGCCACGCCTTCGGCGACCAGTACCGGGCGACCGACATGGTCGTGCCCGGCGAGGGCACGCTGACGCTCACCTTCACCCCGAAGGATGGGTCCCGTCCAATCGAGTGCAACGTATTTGACTTCACCGGTCCCGGCATTGCCATGGCGATGTACAACCTCGACGAGTCGATAAGGGATTTCGCTCGTGCTTCCCTTCGCTACGGGCTCGATCGTGGTTTCCCCGTCTATCTGTCGACCAAGAACACGATCCTCAAGCGCTACGACGGCCGCTTCAAGGACATCTTCGCCGAGATCTACGAGTCCGAGTTCAAGGCTGACTTCGAGGCGGCGGGCCTCACCTACGAACACCGCCTGATCGACGACATGGTCGCCGCCTCGCTGAAGTGGGAGGGCGGGTATGTGTGGGCGTGCAAGAACTACGATGGCGACGTCCAGTCCGACACCGTCGCGCAGGGCTTCGGCTCGCTCGGCCTGATGACGAGCGTCTTGATGAGCGCCGACGGCAAGACGGTCGAGGCCGAGGCCGCGCACGGCACCGTCACCCGTCACTACCGCTCCCACCAGGAAGGCAAGCCAACCTCGACCAACCCGATCGCCTCGATCTTCGCGTGGACGCGCGCGCTGTCCGCGCGTGGGCGCATGGACGAGACCCCAGAGGTTGGCGAGTTCGCGCAGACGCTCGAGCGGGTGTGCGTGCAGACGGTGGAGAGCGGCAAGATGACCAAGGATCTCGCCCTGCTCGTCGGCCCCGACCAGCAGTGGCAGACCACGCAGGAGTTCCTCGCCTCGATCGACGAGAACCTGAAGCGCGAGATGGCTTGAAGAATCGAACGCGCGCCGCGGCGCGGCAGAACGACCACGAACCAGGAGCTGAGAATCAGTGAGCAATCCCGTACGAGTCACCGTCACAGGCGCCGCCGGCCAGATCGGCTACAGCCTCGTGTTTCGCATCGCCAGCGGCCAGCTGCTCGGCCCCGACCAGCCGGTCGACCTGCGACTGCTGGAGATACCGCCCGCGATGGGGGCGTTGGAGGGGGTGGCGATGGAGCTAGTCGACTGCGCCTTCCCGCTGCTCGCCGGCCTCGACCTGCACGACAATCCGCAGGATGCCTTCGACGGCGTGAACATTTCGCTGCTGGTCGGTTCGCGCCCGCGCACGAAGGGGATGGAGCGCGCGGAGCTGCTCTCCGAGAACGGCAAGATCTTCACCGCCCAGGGCAAAGCGCTGAACGAAAAGGCGGCGGCCGACGTGAAGGTTCTGGTCGTCGGCAATCCCGCCAACACCAACTGCCTGATCGCGATGAACAACGCGCCCGACATCCCGCGCGAGCGCTTCACCTCGATGATGCGTCTGGACCACAACCGCGCCGTCGCCCAGCTTGCCACCAAGGTGGGCGCGCAGGTGAGCGACGTCACCAAGATGGGGGTGTGGGGCAACCACTCGCCGACGATGTACCCGGACCTGTTCCACGCCGAGGTGGGCGGCGTGCAGGCGGCCACGCTCGTTGACGATCAGGAATGGATCGAGGGCAACTTCCTGCCGAACGTAGGCAAGCGCGGAGCGGCGATCATCGAGGCGCGCGGCGCCTCCAGCGCCGCCTCGGCGGCCAACGCCGCCATCGACCACGTGCGCGACTGGGTCAGCGGCAGCCGCGACTGGGTGTCGATGGGCGTCGTCTCAGACGGTTCCTACGACATTCCCGAGGGCCTGATCAGCGGCTTCCCGTGCACATGCGCGAACGGTGAGTTCTCGATCGTGCAGGGCCTGGACATCGACGCCTTCTCGCGCGCGAAGATCGACGCCTCGATAGCCGAGCTGCAGGACGAGCGGGCAACCGTGGAAGGCCAGGGGCTTATTTAGGGTGCCAGGGGCTTATTTAGGGTCCTTGTCTCGGGCTCGCTCTCTCTTAACGAAAACGGCCGGGCGTGATGCCCGGCCGCTCCTCGCGAGACTTGAAGTCAGATCAGGCCGGATGCCAACCGCGCCCTTGCTTTTTGATCTTCTTTTCCTGCTCGAGGCCCGGAAGCACTCGGTACAGGTAGTTCTGCTTGATGCCCATCTTGGCGGCGAGCTCGGGGATGGTGATCCCGGGCTGGCCCGTTACGAACTGCAGGGCCTGGGCGGCGCGGGTGCCGCTGCCCTTGCGCCGGCCGGCGCGGCGGCGCGGAGTCGCTGCGGCGGCGGGGGCTGCGGGGGCAGCAGCAGCCGCCTTGGCCTTGGGCGGACGGCCGCGACGACGCGTGCCGGTGGCGCGGGTCTTGGTCGCCGAGCCGCGGGGACGGCCGGGACCGCGACGCGCCGGCGTCGCCGCCGAGGCGATCGAGGATCCACCGACGCCGGCCAGTGCCTTGGCGGCCGCCTCCAGCTGGTTGTACTCGTCGATCAGCGGCTTGAGCTCCGCCATGCGATCGGTTATCTCTCGGCGCTTCTCGGCAAGAAAATCAGTCACGATCCTGTCCTGTTCGGTGGGGTGTTTTTGAAAGCCCGCGTCTCGGCCGGGCTCAGATACTGCGCTTCACTCTACACAATTCGACTGTCTAGGCGTGCAATCTTGCAATCAGCCGCTTACCCGATTGCAGTCGAACCTACTCAGACAGTACGAAATCGCTTACCGAGATCCTTCTTCGCTCTCCAAAATCTCCTTGAGCCGCTCGAGCGTTCGCCTGGCCTCACGCTCGGGAATGCCGCCGACGAGCGCTCGGCTTGCCAGTGCGCCGAGCGGGCCGAGTGGGGCGTGAAAGTCGTTGCGGTAATCGAAGCGGGTGCCGCCGCCGGCGGTCTCGGTCAGCCTGTACTCGGTGCGAGCGCGCGAGCGCGCGGGCCCGTGTCCCTCCCACACGGCCAACTCGGCCCAGTCGCATTGCACGAGTCGCCAATGAACGTCGAGGTGGACTCCCCTGAGATGGATCTGCTGGTCCATGCAAAAACCGACACGGGCGGGTCCGTCGTCGCTGTCTCGCAGCCTGCGGTGAATCGTGACCCAGTCGCTCAATCGCTGTGGATTCATCGCCACTTCCCACACCCGGTCGGGGGCGGCGGCGATCTCGATCGAGGCGGTGACGGTGCTCATGCTCGCGACACCGTATCTGTCAGCGTGCGGCCAGAGGTTCCACCCGTTCCCACTCGTACAGAGCGTGCTCGACCGCCGCGTCGAAACTGTGCAGCTCTACGCCCAGCAGGCCTCCCGCGTTCTTGTCGGCGGCCGGCAGCAGGTCTCCGCTCAGCCCTTCCATCAGCGGCAGCACAAGCTCCGGTCTCTCGCGTGTGATCGAGGCCGCCAGCCGCGCCGCCAGCGGCGTCGCGGTGAAGGCCAGGCCGATGCTCGGGCGGCCAAGCAGCATCAACGAGGCGATTCGCTTCACCATCTCGGCGTAGCTGAGCACGTCGGGGCCGCCCACGTCCAGCGTCCGGCCGGCGACCGCCGGGCTGGCCGCGCAGGCGGCGAGCATCTCGACCACGTCGCGCTCGTCGATTGGTTGCGTGCGATAGTGGCGCCAGGCCGGCAGCGCCACCACCGGCATACGCTCGACCAGGCGCACGAGAAATCGAAACGAGCGCGAACGAGCGCCGATCGCAATCGAGGCTCGCAGTGCCACTGAGTCGGGCACGGCCTCCAGCAGGATTCGCTCCACCGCGTGCCTGCTGGTGAGATGGGTGGACGGTCGTCCCCTGCTTGGCATCAGCCCGCCGAGATAGACGAGCCGCCCCACCCCGGCGGCGCGGGCGGCTTGGGCGAAAGTGTCGGCCGAGGCGCGCTCCCGAGCGGGAAACGAGACGCCGTCCGCTCCTGCGGGCTCCATCGAGTGGATCAGGTAGTAGGCGACCTCGACGTCGCGCATCGCCGCCGCGACCCCCTCGCCGCTGACGGTGTCGCCGATGCGCAGGTCGATCTCCTCGAGACCGGCCGCCCCGGTGTAGGCGAGCGCCGCTCGCACCCGCTCGCGGTCGCGAGTGAGCGCGCGCACCTCGTGTCCCTGCTCAAGCAGGCGCGGCAGCAGCGCCGCGCCGGCGAAGCCGCTGGCGCCGGTGAGCAGGATGCGCATGGCTCCATTAAAGGTTTTCTCTGCGATTTGCGAGACACGGCTCGCGCACCCCCTTGAGGACGATGGCCCGCGGTGCTTTGATGCTCGCCTGCCGTTCAGTCAGCCATAGCCCGCCCGGACTCCGCAAAGACAGGCGTCCGGCGGGTCGTACAGCCGCGAGCAACAGGGGGAATGAGTGCCTAAGCAGAGCAAGCGAGCAGTCCGCAAGGTCACCTGCGAGGAGTGCTACTTCAAGTGCAACATGCTGTGTGCCCTCCAGGTCGCCGAGCCCTGCGCCACCTTCCGTCCCGCCGCCGCCAAGCTCGCGCCGCCGCAGCAGCTGCGCTTCGTCTTTCGCCAGGAGCGCCGCTCGCGTGCGGCCTGGGCGTTCCCCTCGGCGCAGGAGCAGGCGGCGCTACACGCCTGAGCGTTCACTCGCCCGCTGAGAGCTCACGCGCTCCGCTGGCCGATCGGAGATCCCTCAGGTCTCCGATCGGCGCGCGATCCAGTTGGCGCCTGGTGTATCGGTCAGGCCGTGCGCCACGATCGAGCAGAACACGACCAGCGCGGTGAGGTCGAAGATGCGCTCTCCCGCGGCGATGTGCTGGTCGAGCACGAGCAGCGAGAAGGTCATCGTCGCCACTCCCTTCGGGCCGAACCAGCCCATGAACAGCCGGGTTTGACGGTCGGTATCGGTGCCGATCAGAGCTATCCACACCGCCACTGGCCGCGCGATCAGGAACGTCGCCGCCACCAGCGCCAGCGCCGCCCAGCCGCTTGACTCCAGGGCGTTCAGCGTCAGCAGCGAGCCGAACACGACGAAGATGCCCAGCTTGACGATCTCGACGATCTCATCCGCGCGCTGCTCGAAGTGCCGGCGCAGGTCCGGGCGGCGCAGGCCGAGCACGATCGCCGCCACGAACACGGCTATGAAGCCGTTGCCTTTCGGCGAGAGCACGGTTGCGCCGTAGGTGGCGAAGGCGACGCCGAGCGCGTACAGCGACTTCTGGTGGGAGGGGATCGGGTGCTCCAGTGGCCGCCGGCTCTCGCTCGGCATCAGCAGCGCCGCCCCGTAGCCGATTACCAGGCCGTAGAGGAAGCCGAGGCCGACGTCTTCGAGCACGAAGCGCCACCACACGAAGTGCTGCGATTCGCTGGAGAGCGCCGCCAGGAACGTCAGCACCGCCGGCAGTGCCAGGCCGTCATTCAGCCCGGACTCGAGGTTCAGCGAGTGGCGCACGATCCGCGGCACGCGCGGGTTGGTGACGATGTTCGAGGTCAGCACCGGGTCGGTGGGCGAGAGCAGCGCGCCCAACAGCAGCGACTCGGTCCACGTAAGGTCGACGAGCAGGTGCGCGGCGATCGCCACGATCCCGGCGGTCAGCGGCATCGCGATCGCCAGCTTGCGCAGGGGCAGGTGCCAGGCGCGCTGGAGCATCTCGCCCTCGACCTCCAGGCCGTCGCGGAACAGGATCACGATCAACGCGACGAACGCGAGGTCCTCGACGAAGCCCGACTGGGCGTGAAAGCTGACCCATTCGAAGCCGCCGTCTCCGACTACGAACCCGGCCAGCACGAACAGCGCCGCCAGCGACAGGAACGAGCGTTGCGCCAGCCCGGAGGCCAGCGCGCCCACGATCAGCAGCGCGCCCAGGAAGGCGGCGGTCGCCTCGAAACTCGGCATGTCGGGGGTATATTGGACAGCATCGACAAGCTTTCGGCAGAGGCGGTGGTACAGATGGCGGCAAAAGACAAGTTCGGTAAGGCCAGCGAAGCCGTTCGCGGCAGCGACTATCTCAAACGGCTGATCGAAGACGAGCAGCTGCGCGCGAACCTGCTGGCGGCGTACTCCTCGGCGCGCAGCGCCTACGGGCGCGTCAGCAACGGCAAGCCCGCGGGTAAGGCGCTGCTGGAGGATCGCAAGCTCCAGCGCGAGCTGGCCGAGGCGGCGAACGCGCTCAAGGAAGCCTCCTACGCGATCCGCCAGCCCCCGGCCAAGCCCAAGCGCAAAGGCGGGCTCGGCCGCACGCTGCTGCTGCTCGTGGTCGGCGCGGCGCTGGCGCTCGCGCTCAGCGAAGAGGTGCGCTCGAAGGTGCTCGACCTGCTGTTCGGCGCCGAGGAGGAATTCGACTACAGCTCCACGACGATGCCGGCGGAAGCGGCCCCGATGCCGGAGAACGCGCCGGCCGCGTGAGCGCCGCAACCGACACGACGCGCGCGGCGACTCGCGCCGCTACGGGCACCGCGAGCGAGACGGCGGTCACCAGGGGGCTGTCGGGCGAGAAGGCGCGGCGCATCGTCGAGGCGATGCGCCACTCCGTCGCCCGCCGCGGCGCCGCCGGCTCGACCTTCGACCACGTCTCGCGCGAGGCCGGCGTCTCGCGCGGGCTGCTGCATTACTACTTCGGCACCAAGGAGCAGCTGCTGGTCGAGGCCGCGCGGCGTGACTGCGAGCTGCGCATCGAGGCGCTCGAGCAGCGCCTCGCCGGAGCCCAAACGGCCGACGACTTCGTCGCTCTGCTCGCGGAGAACCTGCAGGAGACCATCAGAGAGGACCCTGACTTCGTCACGCTCGTGTTCGAGCTGTTCACGCTCTCGCGCCGCAACGAGGAGATCGCCAGCGAGTACGCGCGACTGATGCGGCTCACGCGCGAGCGCCTGGCCGGGATGCTCGCGGCGGCGCAGGGAGAGGGCGTGTTGCAGCTGCACGCCGAGCCCGACGCCGTGGCGGACATCC
Source organism: Solirubrobacteraceae bacterium (assembly GCA_035938935.1). Lineage (GTDB taxonomy): Bacteria > Actinomycetota > Thermoleophilia > Solirubrobacterales > Solirubrobacteraceae > Palsa-744. The sequence goes on along the minus strand of DASZGH010000082.1, from coordinate 48,845 downwards.
TCTTCTCGCTCGGCGACGGCTTTGCGATGCGAATGATCGCCGAGCCCGAGCGCGACTTCGCCGAGACGATTCGCGCCGGGATCGAGTGCGCTCGCTCGCTGGTCGCTGACTGAAGCGCGCTCGCGCGCCCTCTTATAATCGGCAGCCATGCCGATCTACGAGTACAGGCGCCCGGACGGGAGCACCTTCGAGCTGGTTCAGTCCTTCAGCGACGATCCGCTCACCAAGGACCCCGAGACCGGCGACCCAGTCGAACGCGTGCTGCACGCTCCCGCGGTGCACTTCAAGGGCAAAGGCTTCTACAACACCGACTACGGCACGCGCAAGCGCCAGCGCGAGAACGCGTCGAGTGCCGACTCCGGCACAGACTCGGGCAAAGCAGGCTCGGACTCCGCCTCCGGTGATTCCTCGGCGTCAAAGCCGGACGCAAAGAAGACCGAGGCCAAGGCCGAGAAACCCCCCGGGAAGCCGGCCGCCGCCACGAAGTAGTCATCCCGCCAGAAAGCGCGCCGCCGCAGCCTGCCGTTCGGCTTCTGAGACGCTCAGCCCCACCTCCCCATCGGGCAGCGTCACCGTGCCCGACGGGCGCAGTATCCGCGTCGGGGGCGTGCCGCCGACCGCGAGCGCTCCGAACAGGCCGAGCAGCGTCGGGCCGCTCATGTCCGAGACGATCGCCGGCGGGGCGTTCCAGGCGATCAGAGGCAGGCGCACGAAGCTCGAGAGCGAGGCCAGGCGCGACTTCATCGCGTTGAACAGGGCCTGCTGGTGTTCCTCGCGCTGGATGTCGGTCTCGCTTGGTTTGCACAGGTTCTCGCGAGTGCGCGCCAGCGCCAGCGCCTCCCGGCCGTCGAGGCGGTGCGTGCCGGGGGATAGGCGCAGAGTGAAGCCGCCCTGGCTGAAGCCACCGTCGATGCGCGCGTATACGCAGCCGCCCGTGTAGTCGACGCCGCCCATCGCGTCGATCAGCTGCGGGAAGTCTTCGAAGTTGACTTCGACGAGGTGGTTGATCGGGACTTGCACCAGTTCTTCGACCACGCGGATCGACAGCGCCGGCCCGCCGAAAGCGTAGGCCGCGTTGATCTTGTTCAGGCCGTGGCCGGGGATGTCGACGACCGTGTCGCGGGGGATCGACAGCCGCGCCGAGTGCCCGCCGCCGGTGCGGATCAGCATGATCGTGTCCGAGCGGCTCGGGCCGGAGGTGTTGGCGCCCGGTTCCTTGCTGCCCTTGGGGCGGCGGTCGGAGCCGAGCACGAGGATGTTGTTGGCGGAGGTGAGCGGGAAGCCGGCGGGCTTGAGTGCAGCTGCCACGTCCGAAGGGGGGGAGACGCGCTCGAAGTGCGCGCTGAGCAAGAACAGGGCGAGCGAGAGCGCCAGCCAGCCGGCGACCAAGGCGAGCAGGCCGAGCAGCAGGCGCTTGGGCGTGACGCGCTCGCCTGTGTCCTTTAGGGTGCGCCAGCCCGGAGCGTTCCCGGGCGCACGCTCGCCCGGTCGGCGCGGGCGGCGTGGTGAGCGCAGCGCGCTGGCAACGTTGACCCCGGCGTGAGCTTCGTGACGTCGAGGCAGGCGCCGCCCGGCGCGGTAGCGCTTGTAGTTGGGCTTGTCGTTCGGGTCGCGGGGCACAGGCGGCACCTATATTTGCCGCATGAGCGTCCCCGAGGAGGCAGTTGCAACGTCGCTGCCGGCGGGATCGCAAGGCCGCCTCGTGATCTGCCCGACTCCCATCGGCAACCTCGGCGACGTCACCCTGCGCGCGCTCGATGCTCTGCGCGGGGCCGACACGATCGCCTGCGAGGACACGCGGCGCACGCGCGTGCTGCTCGACCGCTACCAGATCGCGGGCACGCTCGTCAGCTTCCACGAGCACAACGAAGACACGCGCGCGTCGCAGCTCGCGGAGCGTATTGACGGGGGGGATGTCGTCGTGCTGGTCTCCGACGCTGGCATGCCGCTCGTATCGGACCCCGGATATGCCCTCGTGCGTGCCTGCTTGCACGCCGGGCTTCCCGTCGAGGTACTGCCCGGCCCCAGCAGCGTCACCACCGCCGTTGTCGCCTCGGCGTTGCCGGCACAGCGTTGGCGCTTCGTCGGCTTCCTGCCGCGCCGTGGGGCGGGCTCGACACGCGGCGAGCTGGCGCGGCTGCTCGCCGACACTCCCGAGACGCTCATCGCCTTCGAGTCCCCGGGCCGCCTCGCTGCCACGCTTGCCCTGCTAGCCGAGCTCGATCCCCTGCGGCCCGTCGCCGTCTGCCGTGAGCTGACCAAGCTGCACGAGGAAGTGCGGCGCGGGCCGGCGGCCGAGCTGGCTGCGCACTACCGCGAGCACCCGCCGCGCGGCGAGATCGTCGTCGTCGTCGGCGCCGCCACCGCCGATGCCGCCGGTCGCGAGGATGCGATCGCCGCGCTGCGCGAGCTGGTCGACGCCGGCGCGCGGCCGCGCGCCGCCGCCGCGGTCGTGGCCAAGTTGACCAAACTTGGCGCCAACGAGCTGTACCGCTCCCTCATCTGAGGAAATCGACAGGACTTGGCGATGGAGTTTCGTCGCACCCCATCGCTACCTTGCATCCATGTCACTTCGGAAAACCGCCTGCGAGCGCGGCGACACGACGCTTTGCAAAGTGCTGTACCCAGGTGCTACACTTGCTCTATGCCGACCAAGCACAAGCGCGTGTCTGTGACCCTGACGCCTCCGTTGCAGGATGCGCGCGAGCGCCTGCGCCGGCGCGGGCTCGAGCCGAGCGTCGGGGATCTGGCCCTGGCCGGCGCCGAGGCGCTGCTCGCCGACGTCGACGTGCAGCAGGAACGGCAGCGCACCCAAGCGATGCTGCGTAAGCGCCTCGCCGCGAGGCTGCGCACGGGCGCAGGCATCGACGCCGGCGCGCTTGCCGAGGTGCGCGACGCCGGCTGGACACGCGCATGACACTGGCCCTGCTGGACACGTCCGCGTGGGCGCGGGTGCGCGACGGGCGGATCGCCGGTTCCGGCGCGGAGCGCATCGCCGGCGGCATCGAGCGCGGCGAGCTTGCGATGACAGAGCCGCTGGTGCTCGAGATGCGCTACTCGGCGCGCGACGCCCAGGACTTCGCGCGCCTGGCGGAGGAGCTCGACGCCCTGCCGCTGCTCACGCTCGACGAGATTGCGCTCAGACGAGCGATGGACGCGCAGGCACAGCTCGGCGTGCAGCGGAGCGTCTCCCATCGCGTCAAGCCCGTGGATCTGCTCGTCGCAGGTGTCGCCGACCGCCACCGGGCCGCGATCCTGCACTACGACAGCGACTACGACGTGATCGCCGAGCACACCGATCTCAGCTTCGAAAGCGTGTGGGCGGCCAAGCGGGGCAGCGCCGGGTAGCTCGCGACGCCGGTGGACTCCGAAGGCGCCGAGTAGCCTGCTGGGAGATCGATGTCCTTCTACGTAACCACCCCCATCTACTACGTCAACGCGGCGCCGCACCTGGGGCACGCCTACACGACGATCGCCGCCGACGTGCTCGCGCGCCACCACCGCCAGCGCGGCGAGGAGGTGTTCTTCCTGACCGGCACCGACGAGCACGGCGAGCCGGTCGCCGACGCGGCGCACGCGCTGGGCATCGAGCCGCTCCAGCTGGCCGACCGCAACTCCGAGCGCTTCCGTGCGCTGGCGCCGCGGATCGGAGCCTCCAACGACTTCTTCATCCGCACGACCGACCCCGAGCACATGCGCGTCGTGCAGGAGGTGCTCGCCCGCGTGCGTGAGAACGGGCACGTGTATATGGGCACCTACGAGGGCTGGTACTGCCCGAAGTGCGCCGACTTCAAGGCCGAGAACGAAGTCGACGAGGGGGAGCTGTGTCCGATCCACCACATCGCGCTCACGCGCGAGCAGGAGGACAACTACTTCTTCGCGCTCTCCCGCTTCCAGGAGCCGCTCGAACGTCTCTACGCCGAGAACGGGGACTGGGTGGCGCCGCGCACCCGCTACAACGAGGCGCTTTCGTTCGTCAAGTCGGGCCTTCGCGACGTGCCGCTGACGCGCCACAAGCTCACGTGGGGGGTGCCGGTGCCATGGGACTCCGAGCACGTCTTCTACGTGTGGTTCGACGCGCTGCTCAACTACTACTCGGCGCTCTCGTATGGACGCGACGGGCAGGATTTGACTGACGCCTTCTGGCCGGCAGACGTGCACCTGATCGCGAAGGACATCCTGCGCTTTCACACGATCTACTGGCCGGCGTTGTTGATGGCGGCTGAGATCGAGCTGCCGCGCAAGGTGTTCGTGCACGGCTATCTGCTGATGGAGGGCGAGAAGATGAGCAAGTCGCTCGGCAACGTGCTCGATCCGTTCGAGGTGATTGACCGCTTCGGCTCGGACGCGCTGCGTTTCTACCTGCTGCGCGACGTGTCCTTCGGTCAGGACGGATCGGTCTCGACAACCTCGTTCGAGCAGCGCTATGAGTCAGAGCTTGCCAACGACTACGGCAACCTTGTCAGCCGCACGCTGTCGATGATCGTGCGTTACCACCATGGCAGCGTCCAGCCGGCAACCCTTGACGAGACCTTGGCCGCCGACTTCGAGGGCCTCGCCGAGCGCGTCGCTGAGCTGATCGACCGAGTGGAGCTGACGGCCGCTCTGGATGAGATCTGGACGGGGGTACGCCGCTTGAACCGCTACGTCGAGGAGCAGGCCCCGTGGAAGCTGGCCAAGGACGAGACGCGCTGGGACGAGCTTATGCGTGTTTTGCTGTCGCTCGCCGAAGGTTTGCGCGTTGTCTCTGTTCTGCTTCATCCCTATCTGCCCAACAGCACAATGACGGTGCTTGGCGCGCTTAACGCACGCGACGTCTCCCTCGCGAGCGCGGCTTTCGGCCGGGGTGATTTGCGCGCCGTCAATGCGCTTCCACCGCTATTCCCAAAGACGGCGCCCGACCAGGCGGCCGAGCAGCCAATAAAGGCGTGATCGACTCGCACACCCACCTCGACCTGTGCGAGGACTCCGACGCCGAGCTGGTCGAGCGGGCTGTTGCGGCAGGGGTCAAGAAGATGCTCACGGTGGGCACCGAAGGCGCCTCCTGCCGCGCGGCGCTGGCAGCGGCACAGGCGTTTCCGCAGGTGTGGGCGGCGATCGGACGCCATCCCAACCACGCCAAGGGCTTTGACGACGCCGACCTGGCCGAGCTTCAGGCGCTGGCCGAACACCCGCGCTGCCTGGCGATCGGCGAGACGGGCCTGGACTTCTACCGCGACTACGCGCCGCGTGCCGACCAGGAGCCAGCGTTTGCGGCGCAGATCGCGCTCGCGCGCGAGCTGGGCAAGCCGCTGGTGATCCATTCGCGCGCCGCCGAGGCCGAGACGCTCGACCAGCTGGCGCGCGAAGCCGAGGGTGTGCAGGTGATCATGCACTGCTTCTCGATGCCCAGCCGTGTCGAGGAGTGCCTGGAGCGGGGGTATGCGATCTCGTTCGCCGGCAACGTCACGTACAAGAGCGCCGCTGACTTGGCGCAGGCCGCGACGAAGGTGCCCGACGGGCGGCTGCTGGTGGAGACGGACGCCCCCTACCTATCCCCGCAGGCGGTCAGAAAGCACCGCAACGAGCCGGCCTTCGTAGCGCACACGCTCGCCTTCCTGGTGCAGCTGCGCGGTACGAGCGCCCAGGAGCTGGGAGCGGTAGTCGAGCGCACGGCAGAGCGAGTGCTGCGATGGTGACGTCTGTCACCGGCCGGCCCGCCAAGCAACTCGGCCAGAACTTCCTGGTCGACGCGAACATCCTGGAGGTGATCGGCCGTGAGGCGATGCTCGCGCCGGACGACGTCGTGCTGGAGGTGGGAGGCGGCGAAGGGATGCTGAGCGCCTACCTGGCTGGACGCGTGGAGTGGCTGCAAGTGATCGAGCTGGACGAGCGCCTGCGCGAGCCGCTGACGGCGCGCGTGGGGGCGATGGCCAATGTTGGCATCGTGTGGGGCGATGCGATGAAGCTCGATCTGGGGGCGCTGCGGCCGCTGCCGACGAAGCTCGTGGCAAACCTGCCCTACGGCGTGGCGGCCGGGGTACTGCTGCGCACGATCGAGGAGCTTGCGAGCGTGCGGATGTGCGTGGCGATGGTCCAGCGCGAGGTGGGCGAGCGACTGGCGGCGCCGCCCGGTGGCAAGGACTACGGCGTAACCTCGGTGCTCGCCCAACTCGGGGGCGAGGTGAAGGTGGTAAGGAGCATCCCCCGCACCGTGTTCAGGCCGGTCCCGAACGTGGACTCGGTGCTGGTGAGGATCGTCCGCTGCGGCCCTGGCGCGACATCGGCCGTGAAAGCGCTGGTCGGCGCCGCCTTCGCCCACCGTCGCAAGGCGCTTGCGCGCTCGCTGGCGCTGGCCGGCGTCGGCCCTGGGCGCGAGGCGACCAGGGCGGCGCTGGCGGCGCTCGGTCACCCCGAGGACGTGCGCGCCGAGCGACTGGCACCGCAGCAGTTCGTTGCACTGGCGGAGGCGCTGGGACTGTGAGGCCGCTGCACACGCTGGCCCCCGCGAAGATCAACCTGGGCCTGTTCGTAGGCCCCATCCGCGCCGACGGCAGGCACGAACTGGTAACCGTGATGCAGCCGATCTCGCTGGCCGACGTGCTCACGCTGGAAGCGGCGCCGGCCGGCGCCGCCGCCGACGAGGTGGTGTGCCCCGGCGTTGAGGGCGAGAACCTGGCGGCAAGGGCGATCGCACTGTTCCGCGGCGCCACCGGTTGGGACGGGGCGCCGGTGCGGTTGAGCATCGACAAGCGCATCCCGGTGGCGGCCGGCATGGGCGGAGGCTCCGCCGACGCCGGCGCGGCTTTGAGGCTGCTGCGGGCGGCGTTGGGGCTTGGAGACCAGGAGCTGCTGCTGGCGCTCGCCGCAGAGCTGGGCGCCGACGTCCCCGCCCTGCTCGCCCCGGCGCGCACGCTTGCGACCGGCGCCGGCGAGCTGCTGGAGCCGCTGCCCGACCCGGTCTCGCCGGTGGGCGTGCTGGTGCTGGCGCAGGAGCGGGGCGTCTCCACGGCGGAGGTATACGAGCAGGCCGATCGAGCGAGCACGGACCGTGGGGCCGCCGATCGGTCACAGGGGGTACGAGACGCCCGGGATTTGCGTGAACGACGCGAGGAGCTGCAAGCGGCACTCGCGTTGGGCGCCCCGCTGCCCACGAACGTGCTGCTGGTCAATGACCTACAGAGAGCATCCCAATCCCTATCCCCCGACATCGCACCATCGCTGGCCCAGGCCGAAGAGGCCGGCGCCGAGCACGCGTTCGTGAGCGGTTCCGGCCCGACGGTCGTAGGCCTGTTCGCGCGAGCCAACGGCCCCGAGCGAGCGCGTCGCGCTGCTGCCGCGCTGGCCGGGCGCGTCCCCGCCCCGGTAGCCGCCGAGACCGTCGGCGCCGGTTTCGCGGCGGTGCGGCCCCTCGGTACGTAACAATGCGGCCGGCGTCATGAGCACCACCGCCATCACCGACCTGGTAGTCGTCTGCGCCGGCGTGTTCGGCCTGGCGCTATACGTTGGCCTGATCCTAGCGCCGGCTTGGAGTTCCTACTCGCGCGTATGGGAGCGCCTGGCCGCGACCGTGCTGTCGCTGTACGTGCTGCTCGTGTTCGTAGGCGGTGGCGTGCTGGCCGCGCTGGCGGCCGTCTACCTCTGGGGCTGACCCGTGTCCGAGCTGACCGGCCTGGACGCCGTCACCGAGGCGGTCGAGTCCGGCGCCGGTCTGCCCGAGGTGGTGCGAGCGGCCTCCAAGGCGCTCGACGCCAGCTTGGCGGTGACCGACGCCGCCAGCGCGACGATCGCGGTGGCCGCGCGTTCCAGCGCCGACGAGCGCTCGCTGCTTGCCGGCGGCGAGGGCGTCGTGAGCTTGCCGCTGCGCGTTGCCGACGCGGTGGTGGGGACGCTGCACATGCGCGCCCGCACCGACCCCTCGCCATTGGTGCGCCGTCTGCTGGTGACGATGATCGCTTCCGAGGTGGAGCGCGTGCGCGCCCCCGACGTGGCCTCCGAGACGGCGGCGGCCGAGCTGCTGCGCGTCGCGCTCTCGCGCGACGGGGGCTCGCGCGAGGAGGTGCTCGCTCGCGCGCGAGAGGCCTCGATCGACTTGCAGGACGGCGCCAGCGTGATTGTCGCCCGTGCGCACCCGCAGGTGCCGACGGAGGAGGGCTGGCGCGCGCGTGCCCGTGCTGTCGCCGAGCGAGGCGCCCGCGCGGCGGCCCCGCGCACGATCGCCGCGCTCTCAGAGCGCGAGGGCGCGGGTGGCGTTGAGATCCTGCTGCTGGTCCCCGGCAGCGACGAGCAGCTGTCCGCGCGCGCGGCCGAGGGCATGCTGCGCGAGATGCAGAGCGCGCTTGCGGGCTACACGTTCGCGGTAGGCCGCAGCCGCCTGGCCGCCGACCCGGCCGACCTGCGCCGCGCCGGCGGCGAGGCGCTGCTGGCGGCGAACGTCGCCGAGGGCGGGTCGCAGGAGGGTGTGCTCGCCTTCGAGCAGACGGGCGCCTACCGGTTGCTGCTCAGCTCGATGACCGAGAACCCGGCCGAGCTGCAGCGCTTCTACGCCGAGACGGTAGAGCCGTTGGTGGCATATGACGAGCAGTACGAGACGGAGCTGCTGCAGACCTTGGAGACTTTCTTGGAGGCTGACGGCAATGTGGCGGGAACGGCGCAGCGCCTGTTCACGCATAGGCACACGGTCTATTACAGGCTGGAGCGCGTGCGTGAGCTGACGACGCTGGATGTGTCCTCCAGCGACGGGCGCGAGAAGCTGAGCCTGGGGTTGAAGGCGATGCGCGTGCTGGGCCTGTCATCCGCGCGTGGGCCGGCGTCCGAGGACGGCGTGCATGCGGGCAGGGTGCCGCGGCGCCCGTCTCGGCGGGGTTAGCCCCGATAAAGTCTGTGCTCCCTTGGGGGGTCGTCCAATGGCAGGACATCAGGTTTTGGTCCTGAGAATCGGGGTTCGAATCCCTGCCCCCCAGTCCGTCCGGCGCTACGCGCCCGGACGGCCTCCCCGGAGGGGAGGAAACTACTGTCATCGCGATGAGCGCCCCCCCCACCGTTCTGATCCTCGCCGCCGGCCAGGGCACGCGCATGCGCTCGGACACCCCCAAGGTCCTGCACGACCTTTGCGGGGTCCCGATGGTGCTGTGGCCGGTGCGAGCGGCGCTCGCGGCTGGCGTCGGCAAGGTCGTCGTCGTGGACTCATCTGCCCGCGCGTGCGAGGCAGTGCTGCCTGAGGGGGTCGAGCTGGCGGTGCAGCCGCAGTCCAACGGGACCGGCGGGGCCGTGCAGGCGGCGGCCGAGCACATCGACGCCGGTGCGCCCGTGGCGGTGCTGAGCGGCGACGTGCCGCTGGTAAGCGCCGAGGCGATCCGCGAGCTGGTTGACGTGCACGCGGACGGCGGCGCTGCCGTCGCCACGATGGCGACAGCCGTGCTCGACGACCCCAGCGGCTACGGGCGGGTCGTGCGCGACGCCGACGGGTCGGTCGCCCGCGTGGTCGAGACCAAGAAGGCCGGCGATGCGACCGCGCAGGAGCTCGAGATCAAGGAGGTCAACTCCGGCGTCTACGTGTTTGACGGCGCGGCTCTGCTCGACGTCCTCCCGCGCTTGATCGCCGATAACGCGCAGCAGGAGCTGTACCTGCCGCAGGCACTCGATCTGCTGCGCGAGGATGGCAAGCTCGTCGCCGCGCACGTGATCGAGGACGAGCGGCTGATGCTCGGCGTCAACGACCGCGTCGCGCTCGCCCGCGTGCGCGCGATAGCCCAGCGCGCGATCTGCGAGCGGCACATGCTCGCCGGCGTGACGATCGTAGACCCCTCTAGCACCCAGATCGACGTGGACGTGCAGATCGGCAAGGACACGACGATCGAGCCGTTCACGACGATTCGCGGCGCCACTCGCATCGGCGAGCGCTGCACCGTGCACTGCTCCTACCTCGTCGATTGTCTGCTGCACGACGGCGTTAGCGTCGGCCCGTTCGCCTATCTGCGGCCGGGGAGCGTGCTGCGCGACGGGTCCAAGGCCGGCACGTTTGTAGAGATCAAGAACTCCGACATCGGCGCCGGCACGAAGATCCCACACCTCTCCTACATCGGCGATGCCGACGTAGGAGAGCAGACCAACCTCGGCGCCGGCACGATTACCGCCAACTACGACGGCCACGCCAAGCATCGCACCACGATCGGCAGCCGCGTGCGTGGGGGGGTCGACACCTCGCTGGTGGCGCCCGTCAGCGTGGGCGACGACGCCTATACGGCGGCAGGATCGGTCGTGACCGAGGACGTGCCCGAGGGCGCGCTGGCGGTCGCGCGCGCGCGCCAGCAGAACATCAAGGGGTACGCTGAGAGGCGCGAGGCAGAGCTGAGCGCTGCCGAGGCGGCCGGCGCGAAGCACGCCGCCGGCGCGGCGGAGCGGGCGCCCGCCGGCGAGCGTGACTCGTGAGCGAGCGCCGTCGCCTACGGCCTCTACACTCCCCCGTGAGATGAGCGTGATCGACACGCGTGCTGGCCGATCGCCGATCCCGTCGGTCGGCGATCGGTCCTCGACGAGCCTGCCGATCGACTACGACAAGCGGCTGATGCTCTTCTCCGGCCGCGCCAACCCGCAGCTGGCGATCGACATCTCCGAGAAGCTCGGCGTCGACGTCGGCCCGGTGATGCTGAAGACCTTCTCCAACGGCGAGGTCTACTGTCGCTACGAGGAGTCGATCCGCGGCGCCGACGTGTTCATCGTCCAGTCCACCTGCGGCAATCCGGTCACGGGCGTCACCGCCAACGACTCGTTGATGGAGCTGCTGTTCATGATCGACGCGGCGGTCGGCGCCTCCGCGCACCGCGTGATCGCCGTGACGCCGTGGTTCGGCTACTCGCGCCAGGACAAGAAGTCCGCGCCGCGCGAGCCGATCTCCGCGCGCCTGGTCGCGCGCATGATCGAGGCCGCCGGCGCCGATCGCGTCTTGACGATGGATCTGCACGCCGGCCAGATCCAGGGCTTCTTCCAGAAGCCGGTCGACCACATGACGGCGTTGTTCATGCTCACCCAGTACTTCGAGGACCTCGACCTCTCCGATCTCGTCGTCGTGGCGCCGGACGCGGGCCGTGTGAAGCTGAACAAGAAGTTCGCGTCGATCATCGGCGCCGAGCTGGCGATCCTCGACAAGGAGCGCCCGGCCCAGCAGGTCGCTGAGATCGGCTACGTGATCGGTGACGTGAAGGACAAGACGGCGGTGATCGTGGACGACATGATCGACACCGCCGGCACCTTGAAGGCGGCCGCGCGCACAGTGCTCGATGCCGGCGCCAAGTGCGTGTACGCCGCCGCCACGCACGCAGTACTGTCGGGCAACGCGTTCGAGAATCTCGTCGAGGCCGGCTTCAAGGAGATCGTCGTCACCGACACGATCCCCGTGCGGCCGGGGAGTCCTGCGAACATCCGCGTGCTCCCCTGTGCCGAGCTCTTGACCGACTCGATCCGCCGCATCTTCACCGACGACTCGGTCAGCGAAGTGTTCGGCGGCGAGAACCAGCTCTTTTGACGGCGGTGGAGTCCGGCAACGGCGCCGCCACCGGCGGCGTGGAGCCTCCGCGCCGTCCCCGTGACTGGTGGCGCGAACAGCGCCGGCTGCCGCGCCGGCGCCTGATCGAGGTGGGCTCGGTCGTGCTGGTCGTGTTCGTGGCCTTCAGCGTCCTGCTGGCCTCCTACCTGTCGACCGAGAACGTCGAACGCACCGACGTGCTCGACCTGTTGCGCGCCGAGGCGGCGGGCGACGCTGATGGCATGATCGCGCGCCTGTCGGGCTGCAGCACCCATCCCGGCTGCGTCGCGCAGGCCCGGCATAACGCCGCGACGCTGCGGCGCGCCGGCTCGGTGAAGATCCTTACGCTCAGCGCCCAGACGGCCTACGCGGTCACAAGCGCCAGCGGGACGACGCGCGTGGCCTGGACGGTGATCGGGCGTCTGCCGACCGTGCAGTGCGTGGCCGTCAGCCGCAGCGGCAACTTCCTCTCGGGCCTGTCGGTGACGCTGACCGGCCTGAGCGGCCCGATCCCCGGCGAAGCGGATTGCTAAAGTCAGCGACCTTCTCATGGCCACGACTACGACCAAGCTCGAGGTATCCAGCCGCACGCCGGAAGGCTCGCGCTCGGCGCGGCGCCTGCGTCGTGGCGGCCGCATCCCGGGCGTTCTCTACGGCGGCGACGGCGAGTCGCTCAGCTTCAGCGTCGACGCGCGCGAGCTGCGCGTAGCCCTGGCCGGTTCCGGCGCCGTGGTCGACCTCAGCGTCGACGGTGCAAAGCCGACGCCGGTCGTGCTCAAGGAGGCCCAGCGCGACCCGGTGCGCGGCGAGACCACCCACGTGGACCTGCTGCGCGTGCGCCTGGACAAGCCGATCCACGCGATCGTCACGTTGGAGCTGACGGGCGTGGAGGACACTCCCGGCGTCAAGGAAGGCGGTGTGCTGGAGCACCTCACGCGCGAGCTGAACATCGAAGCGCTGCCGACGGCGATCCCCGAGGCGATCGTGCACGAGCTCGGCGAGATGCAGATCGGCGACACGCTCGCGCTGGAGGCGATCGCCGCGCCCGAGGGCGTCACGCTGCTCGACGACCCGGCGAGCACGATCGCCACGCTGTCGGCGCCGCGGCTGCAGGCCGAAGAGGAGACCGAGCCCGAGGCCGAGACAGAGCTGATCGGCGAGGAGGGCGCAGAGGCGCCCGCCGACGAGGCCGCCTCCTCCGAGGAGTAGCGCTGCGTCCCTTCAGAGGCGGCGCGCCGGCCGACTGGCTGATCGTCGGCCTGGGCAACCCCGGCCCAGAGCACGCCGCCACCCGCCACAACGTCGGCTTCATGGTCGCCGCGCGGCTGTCCGAGCGCTGGGGCCTTCACCGCGCCAAGGACCGCTATCGCGGCAGGCTCGCCGAGGGAAGAGTGAGGCACGCCGCCTTCCTGCCGGCTGATGTGGACCCGCCCCCCCTGCCGGCGGCTCGGGCGGGCGGGTCCGATCTCCGAGCGTCGGGTGAGCGCGTCGCGTTGCTGTGCCCGCAGACCTACATGAACGAAGCGGGCCGCTCCGTCGGCCCGGCGCGCGGTGCGCTGAAGCTGGCGCTCGAGCGCGTGCTCGTCGTGCACGACGAGATCGACCTGCCGTTCGGAGAGGTGCGCACCCGGCTCGGCGGCGGCCTGGCCGGCCACAACGGCCTGAAGTCGCTGCGGCGCGAGCTCGGCAGCGTGGATTTCATGCGCGTGCGCGTCGGCGTCGGACGCCCGGCGTCGACCGACCCGGAGATCGTCTCCGCCTACGTGCTCGGCCGCTTCCGCGAGCCGGCGGCCGAAGTCGACGCGCTGATCGACCGCGCCTGCCAGGCGGTCGAGCGCGTCGTGCTAGGCATGGAGTAGCCATGCCTCTCCGTTCGTTGCTCGGCGCGATCGACCAGGATCCCGCCGCGACCACGCTCGCTCGCGAGGGTGGTCGCGCCTTCGTCTCCGCCTCGCTGCGCCCGTTCCTGATCGCCGCGCTGCTCGACAGCGACTCCGTGCGCCCCGCGTTGGTGGTCGTCGGCGACGACCGCGCCGCCCGTGACCTTGCCGCCGACTTGAGCGCCTGGCTGGCGCCGCGGCGGGTGCGCTTCTATCCCTCGCGCGGCGTTGCCTACGAGTCGCACCTCGCCCCGCCGCCCCACCTCGTGGGCCTACGTGTGGCGGCGCTGGACGCGCTGCTCGCGGACGGCGCCGACGCGGGCGCAGCCGGTCGGACGAGGGCCGGCGCAGCGGATGCCGCCAATGAGGCGCCGGTGGTCGTCGTCTCGGCCGTTGCGCTCTCCGAGAAGGTCCCCGACCCCGAGCTGCGCCCGCGCTCGTTCACGCTGCGCGTCGGCGAGCTGCTCGACCTCGACGAGTGCGCCGCCGAGCTGGTGGCGGCGGGCTACGAGCGCGTCGACCAGGTCTCCGAGCGCGGCCAGTTCGCGATGCGCGGCGGCCTGCTCGACGTGTTCGGAGCCACCTCGGAGCACGCCGTGCGGGTGGACATGTTCGACATCGAGATCGAATCGCTGCGCTGGTTCTCGACGTTCACGCAGCGCTCGCTGGGCAATGTCGAGCAGGTCGAGATCGCGCCGGCGGCGGAGCTCGCTCCCGAGCACCGTGAGCTGGCGGAGATAGCGGCCGCGACGGGAGCGTTCACCGCGGGCGAGGGCGGGGGCGAGGAAAGCCGTCCGGACATCGCAGAGCTCTTGCCGGTCGAGCGCTTCGTGTCGCTGCTCGACCTGCTCGGCGAGCGCCCGCAACTGCTCGTCGCCGCCGAGGAGGAGCTGGCGCCTGCGCTCGAGGACCATTGGAGCGATGTGTGCGCGGCGTTCGCCGACGATGACGCCCACCACCTCTACGTCTCGCCCGACCAGGTGCGCGCGAGCGTCGATGCCCGCACGAAGGTGTGGCTGTCGGCGATCTCCGGCGACCAGCCGATCGAGCTGCGCGCGTCCGCCGCCGACACCGCCGCGCGCTCGCTGGCCGAGGCCGAGCCGGAGCTGGAAAAGCTCGTGCGCTCCGGCTATCGCACCGTCGTCGCGTTCCCCCGGCGCGGGGAAGGCGAGCGCGCCGCCTACAACCTCGCGCGCCTGCAGGCCGACTGGCTGGACGGCGTACTCGACGTCGCACGCGCGCCACTCGAGCCCGCGCTGCGATTCGCGGCGGCTTCGCTGCGGGAGGGTTTCGTCGCTCCGTCGCTGAAGCTCGCAGTGTTCCCCGAGCACCGGCTGCTGCGCCGCCGCCGCGCCGCGCGCGGGGGAACGGATTGGGATCCCGCCCACCCCGGTCGCACCGGTCCTGCTCGCCGCGGCGCGCTGCGCTCGTTCACCGATCTGCGCACGGGCGACATCGTCGTGCACGAGGACCACGGCATCGCCCGCTTCGCCGGCTTCCAGACGCGCACGGTCGCCGAGGTCACACGCGACTACCTGTACCTCGAATACCAGGGCGACGACAAGGTGTTCGTCCCCACCGACCAGCTCGCCAAGATCTCGCGGTACGTGGGGGCGGGCGCGGACGGTGGCCCGCCGCTGTCGAAGCTGGGGGGCACGCGCTGGGAGGCGATGAAGGCCCGGGCGCGGCGGGCAGCGCAGGAGCTGGCCGGCGAGCTGCTCAATCTCTACGCCGAGCGCCGCCGCCGCAGCGGCCACGCATTCCCGCCCGACAGCGAGTGGCAGCGCGAGTTCGAGGCCCGCTTCCCGTTCGTCGAGACCCCCGACCAGCTGGAGGCGATCGAGCTGGTCAAGGCCGACATGGAAGCGCCGCGGCCTATGGATCGCCTCGTCTGCGGCGACGTCGGCTACGGCAAGACCGAGGTCGCCCTGCGCGCCGCCTTCAAGGCCGCCAGCGACGGCAAGCAGGTGCTGATGCTCGTGCCGACGACGATCCTCGCCCAGCAGCACTACGGCACCTTCTTCGAGCGCCTGGCCGACTACCCGCTGACGGTCGACCACATCTCGCGCTTTCGCTCCCCAGCAGAGCAGAAGCTGGCGCTGGAGGGGTTCGCAGCCGGCGGGGTCGACATCCTGATCGGCACCCACCGCGTGCTCTCGCGCGACGTGCGCGCCAAGGATCTGGGTCTCTTGATCGTCGACGAGGAGCAGCGCTTCGGCGTCAAGCAGAAGGAGCTGCTGCGCCAGCTGAAGCTGAAGGTGGACGTGATCTCGATGTCGGCCACGCCGATCCCGCGCACGCTGCAGATGTCGCTCGCCGGATTGCGCGAGATCTCGGTGATCGAGACCCCGCCAGAGGGGCGCCGCCCGGTGAAGACCTACGTCGGCGAGTACGAGGAGGAGCTCGTCAAGCGGGCGCTCCTGCGCGAGCACGAGCGCGGCGGGCAGGCGTTCTTCCTGCACAACCGCATCGAGTCGATCGAGGAGACGGCCAACCGGCTGCGGGCGCTGTGCCCCGGCGTGCGCTTCGCGGTGGCTCACGGCCAGATGGGGGAGGGTGAGCTCGAGGCGGTGATGATGGATTACCTGCGCGGGGGCGCCGACGTCCTGGTGTGTACCTCGATCATCGAGTCGGGCATCGACATCCCGCAGGCCAACACCCTGATCGTCGAGCACGCCGACGCCTTCGGCCTGGCCCAGCTCTACCAGATCCGCGGGCGCGTGGGTCGAAGCCGCGAGCGCGCCTACGCCTACCTGCTGTACGACTCCGCCGCCGCGCTCACGCCCGAGGCCGCCCAGCGCCTGTCGGCGCTGTCCGACTACACCGAGCTGGGCGCCGGCTTCAAGGTGGCGATGCGCGACCTGGAGATCCGCGGTGCCGGCAACCTGCTCGGCGACGAGCAGTCCGGGCATGTCGCGGCGCTCGGCTTCGAGCTGTACATGCAGATGCTCGACGAAGCCGTGCGGGAAACGGATCCCACCCGCCTCGCCGCCAAGGACGGCGAGCCTTTGCAGGAGGCGCCTGAGCCGGTGCGGCTGGACGTCAACGTCAACGCCTACGTGCCGGCCGACTACATCCCTTACGAGCAGGCCAAGATCGACGTGCACCGCCGCATCGCAGCTGCGCTTGAGGTCGCTGACGTGGAGCGCCTGCGCGAGGAGCTCGAGGACCGCTTCGGCCCGGTGCCCGAGCCGCTGGCCAACCTGCTCGCCCTGCAAAGGGCTCGGATCAAGTTCGGCCAGGCCGGCGCCGAGGCCGTCAGCTTCCGCGGCGACCGCCTGGCGGTGACGCCGATCGACCTCGACTCCGCTCGCGCCAAGCGCCTGCGCCAGGAACTGCCCGAGGCGCTGTACGAGGCCGGCCGCTCGCAGGTCTCGGTGCGCGTCCCCAAGGAGGGCGAGGAGCGCTTCCCCGCGGTGGTCCGCGCGGCGGACGTGCTGCTGTCGGTCGTGCGCGAGGCGGCTTAGCGGCCGGTCGCCATGCTCCTCCACCCTCGCCGCCGCAGGCGACGAGGTCACCTGGCGAGGCGGCTTAGCTTGGCTTAAGCAACTCGTTAAGCACCGCTTGGGACGTTTCCGCTATTGTGCCCGCGTCGTGCGAAAGCTATCGGGTCCATTCGCGGCGCTCGGCGCCGTTTTGCTTGTGGGGGTGACGCTCGCCGCGTGCGGTGGCGGCATTCCCGGCAACGCCGTCGTCAGCGTCAACGGCACCCCGATCACGACCAGCACCTTCAACCACTGGCTGTCGGTCGCGGCCGGCTCCAGCGCCGCTGCCGGCGCGACCGGGCAGGCCGCCAAGCCGGTCGTTCCCGACCCGCCCACCTACAAAGCCTGTGTCGCGCACCTGGAAGCGACCGCGCCCAAGCCGGCCAAGGGTCAACCCAAGCCCACGGCTGTCACGCTGAAGGCGCAGTGCGAACAGCAGTACACCGCGCTCAAGCAGCAGGTGCTCGGCTTCCTGATCTCGGCCAACTGGGTGATCGGCGAAGCCGAAGCCCAGGGCGTGAAAGTCTCCGACAACGAAGTCAAGAAGCAGTTCAACCAGATCAGGAGCCAGCAGTTCCCGCAGGAAGCCGCCTTCCAGAAGTTCCTAGCGAGCTCCGGTCAGACCGTCTCCGATCTACTGCTTCGCGTCAAGCTCGACATGCTCTCGCAGAAGATCCAGCAGAAGGTCACCAAGGACGCGGGCAAAAAGCCAAGCCAGCAGGAAATAAAGTCCTACTACGAACAGCACAAGTCGCAGTTCGGGCAGCCTGAAAGGCGCAACATCCTGATCGTCCTGGCCAAGACGCAGGCGCAGGCCGAAGCAGCCAAGAAAGAAATCCAGTCGGGCAAGAGCTTCGCGGTAGTGGCCAAGAAGGTCTCGATCGACCCCGTCAGCAAGGCCGCCGGCGGATCGCTGCCCGGCGTCGTCAAGGGTCAAGAGCAGAAGGCTCTCGACGAAGCCGTCTTCAGCGCCAAACTGAACACGCTCGGCGGCCCGATCAAGACGCCGTTCGGCTACTACCTCTACGAAGTCAAGAAGACGCTGCCGTCAAACCAGCAGCCGCTGTCGGCGGTGCAGTCCTCGATTCAGCAGCAGATCACCGCTCAGAGCCAGCAGAAGGCACTCAGCGAATTCGTCAAGAGCTTCCGCAAGAAGTGGGAAGGCCGCACCGAATGCCGCTCCGAATACTCGGTGAAGGACTGCAAGGGCTACAAGGCCCCCGCGACCCCCACCGCACCCGGCGGCACTGCCGTCCCGCAGACCGGCACCCCGCAGACCGGCACCCCGCAAACGGGCACCCCGCCGCCGAGCACCGGCTCGACCGGGACGACTACCAAGAAATAGCCCCTGTCGGCTCGTAGCGACGCGATCAGAAGGCCATGAGCCAGATCGAGAGAGTCCACGCCCGCCAGATCCTCGACAGTCGCGGCAACCCCACCGTCGAGGTCGAGGTGGCATTGCGCTCGGGCGCCCACGGCCATGCGGCGGTGCCCTCCGGCGCGTCGACCGGGGAGTTCGAGGCGACTGAGCTGCGCGACGGCGGGCAGGCGTTGCTCGGCAAGGGCGTGAGCAATGCCGTCGCCGGTGTAGGCAGCGAGATCGCCGGGGTCGTGGCCGGGATGGACGCCTCCGATCAGAAGGGGCTCGACGACGCGCTGATCGCGCTCGACGGAACGCCCAACAAGTCACGCCTGGGCGCCAACGCGATCCTCGGCGTCTCGCTGGCCGTCGCCCACGCCCAGGCGGCCGAGGAGGGCCTGCCGCTCTGGCGCTACCTCGGCGGCGAAGCGGCTCGGGTGATGCCGGTGCCGATGATGAACGTGCTCAACGGCGGTGCGCACGCCGACAACAAGGTCGACTTCCAGGAGTTCATGGTCGTGCCCTGCGGCGCGCCCAGCTTCTCGGAGTGCCTGCGGATGGGGGCGGAAGTCTTCCACGCACTGAAGCGCACCCTGCACGAGCGCGGCCTGGGCACGGCGGTCGGCGACGAGGGCGGCTTCGCTCCCGACCTCGGCTCAAACGAGGAGGCGTTGCAGATGCTCGTGCGGGGCATCGAAGCGGCCGGCTACCGCCCCGGTGAGGACGTGGCGATCGCGCTCGACCCGGCGACCAGCGAGCTGTACGGCGACGGCGCCTACGTGCTCGAGCACGAGGGGCGCACGCTCAGCGCCGAGCAGCTGGCCGACTACTGGACCGACCTGGCCGGGCGCTATCCGATCGTCTCGATCGAGGACGGCATGGACGAGCAGGACTGGGGCGGCTGGAAGGCGCTGACCGACCGCATCGGCGAGCGCGTGCAGCTGGTCGGCGACGACCTGTTCGTCACCAACACCGAGCGCCTGGTGCGCGGCATCGAGCTGGGCGTCGCCAACTCGATCCTGATCAAGATCAACCAGATCGGCACGCTCTCGGAGACCCTGGCTGCTATCGTGATGGCCCGCGAGGCTGGCTATACGGCAGTGATGAGCCACCGCTCCGGCGAGACCGAGGACGTGACGATCGCCGACCTGGCAGTTGCCACCGGCTGCGGGCAGATCAAGACCGGCGCCCCTTCGCGCTCGGATCGCGTGGCCAAGTACAACCAGCTGCTGCGCATCGAGGAGCAGCTCGGCGCCGACGCCGAGTTCCCCGGGCGCTCGGTGTTCCGCGGATAGCGCCCGCGGGCAGGAGGTCGGCCGGCGGGGGCGAATGCGACGGTATGGCCACCGCCTCCAGCGCCGCAGCGTCCCGTTCCCGGCGGCGCAGCGGCAGGCCGCCCGCTCGTCCGTCCCGCCCGCGCTCGGCGAGTGCCGCGCCGGCCGTGCGCCGCGTGTCGTGGAACCGGTTGGCGCGTACGGCGATGCTGGTCGTGTTGATCACGATCGCCTACCTGTACCTGAGCGCCGGCCTGCGCCTGTTCTCGGCCTGGGGGGAGTCCAAGCACGACGCCGCGCAGGTGCGCGTGCTGGAACGGCAGGAGCGCGTGCTGGAAAGCCAGCGCGCGGCGCTCGTCAGCCCAGGCTCGGTGCAGACACAGGCGCGCGCGCTGGGGATGATCCACCGCGGCGAGCAGGCCTACGTCGTGACCGGCCTGCCCAACAACTGAGGGGTCGCTGCTAGCCTCGGCGCCGATGCCGGGGTTCGACAACGCCAACTACCAGTGGCAGCAGGGAGAGCGCCGTCTCGCCTCGGCGTCCGCCGAGCAGCGCGTGTTGCTGCAGCGGATCGTCGACGCGCTCCTGGCCGAGCTGCGCCGCCGCTTGGGCGGCCGCTTCACCGCCGACGAGCTGGCCGAGCTGTACGGTCGCGGCACGTCTTGGTGCCTGCAGCTGGCGATGGATATCGCCCCCGACGACTCGTGGGCATGGGACTCGCGGGTCGTAGTCGACGCCGCGTTCGCACGCTACCTGCGAGAGGCGGCAGACTTCGCCGGCGGGCGCCTGGTACAAGCCGAGAGCTGAGCGCTCGGCCGAATCCGCGCTGGCTAGTCGTCTCCGAGGCGACGGATCACAATCTGGTCCTCTTCGACCGTGATCTGCACCGGTCGGTGGCCGGCCCAGTGCTCGGCGTATACCGGGTTGTCCTGGATCGCCGGGTCAAGCCACAGGCCGTAGCCCTCTTCGCCGTGGTCGAACGTGCCCTCCAGCGGGCCGCTGTCGCGCCCCCCGGAGCGCCGGCCGCCGCGCCGGCCGCGTCGGCGACGTGAGCTGGGAGCCGCCGGCTCCTCCTCAGCCTCCTCCTCGGGCTGGGCTTCGGCTTCGGTCTTGGCGCGCTCGGCTGCGGCCTCCAGTTCGGCGGCGATCAGCTCGTCGTCGGAGGCGCGCAGGTCGATCTCCTCGGGGTAGGACGGGCTGGTGGCGCCCTCCGCCGGGGCGTCGTCTCCGAGTAGGTCGTTCTGGCGCTTGAACTGCTCGATGTCCTGCACGGTTACCTCGAGCTGGTGGGCGACCCAGGCGTCGGTACGGCCCTGGCGTACCCAGCTTCGGATCTGGTTGAGGTGCGGTCGCAGCGATCTACGTGCCATCAGCGGTCCGGGAGACTAGCGCATGCTTGGACGGCTCGCGGCTTCAGGCGACGCTGGCTCGCGGACTCGAGCGCGAGGGGTGGCTCGCTGTCCGGTCGCAACGGCGGCTCGCCCGCTTCGGCGTTCGCTGCGCCGGGACACTATGCTTGCGTTTGAGCGGAGAGATGGGGGCGCTTCCGCCTCCGCATTCACGCCGCCGACCAGAAGGGGTGCCTTCGCATATATGCTGGTCCTGACGCGCAAGCCCAACCAGAGCATCATGATCGGCGACGATGTGGAGGTGTCGGTGCTCTCGGTCGTTGGCGACAAGGTGCGCATCGGCATCCATGCGCCGCAGGACATCCCGGTCTTCCGCACCGAGATCTACGTCGAGATCCAGCGCGAACAGGGCGACGGCACGCGACCGGGTCAAGCGGCGGGGACCGAGGTGGATGACGCGCTGGACCGGCTGCGCGACGGCAGCTGAGATTCAGCTCAGCAGCATTCAGCTCAGCAGCAGGTACAGCGTCCGGAACATCACGACGGTGACGATCACTGCCGTCAGCACGAGCGTGAGCGCGAGCGCCACGAAGCGCATCGAGCCGCGCTTGTGGCGGCGCTCCACTTCCCGCTTGATCGCGCGCTGCTCGGCGGTCCGCCGCAGCGAGGCGCGACGGTGGCGATCCATCGAGATCTCACGCGCAAAAGCGCGCTCTATCTCAGTCAGGCTTTGCCGCATCTTCATGGCGTCTGGCGCTTCCGTCGGCACTACCCGACCGGGGCCTTGCCCTCGGCGCGCTCGTAGACCTTGACGAAGCGCAGGTAGTTCTCGGCGATCTGGCGGGCGCCGGCGGAGCGTTCGATCTTGCCGTCGACGTATTCCTTCAGCGGGTTCCACCAGATCGAGCGGCCGATCGCAAAGCCGACGAAGCCGTCGACCGGGGCGGCCTGGGCCAGCCAGTGGTCGACCTTGGCGTCGTCGGCGCCGCGGCCGAGCACGACGCAGACGACGCCGTCGCGGCCGCCGGTTCGCGCCTGGGCCGCCAGCATCTCGCAGTCGGAGCGCTCGTCGACGCCCTCGATCTTCCAGACGTCGACCTCGATGCCGGCGTCCTGGATCGCGGCGATCGCGCGGCGCATCAGCTCAGGGCGCAGTTCGGCGTCGTAGCGCTCGCTGCTGCCTTCCACCGACTGCAGCTGCGCGGTCTCGGCCGGGACGAGCAGCTCGAACAGGAACTTGCGATCGTGGGCGTGAAGCCAGTCGGACAGCCGCTTCAGCTTGGCCAGCTGCTCGCGGTTTTCCTCGGCGTCGCCGTCGGGGTTGTAGCGGACGAGCACCTTGGTGAAGTCCGGGTGCAAGCGCTCGATGTGCTCGCCGAACTCGTCGCCGTACTGGAAGTCGAACATGTTCTGCCCGGAGCGCTCGGCCGGCATCGCCAGCTTCAGGCCCTGTGCGCGCGCTTCGGCCGGGACGGTCCCGCCGAACTGCTCGTCGACGAGCACGCCGGTCACCGAGGCCTCGGCTCCCGCCGCCACCGCTCGCTGCAGGCCCTCGAAGATGAGGTGCTTGGCGTCGGCGATCATCGCCGTCTGCTCCGGGTCGGGCTCGCCCTCGATCCCGAAGAACTTCTTCTGGAAAGAGCCCCGGTGGTCGAAGGCGAGGATGTAGAGCTTGTTCGCGTAGCCGAGTTGCATCGATCTCCTTTGCTGCGGCAGCCTGTGTGACCGCACAATCTATTGCGTTACGGACCCTAGAATGACACGATGCCTTCCAGCGCTGATCTGTTCGTGGTCTGCAAGAAGTGCGGATCGGAGGTCAGCCCGTACATAACCGAGTGCCCGTACTGCGGGCACCGGCTGCGCCGGCGCGCGCCGAAGCTGCCGCGCGAGCGCCTCGGCGGCGCCCGCCGCGGGCTGCTGGAAAAGACCGGGCTCGGGCGCCTGCGCCGCGGCGAGATGGTCGGCCTGCGCGCCGAGCGCCCGCCGTATGCGTCGTTGACGCTGGTGGCGGTGGCCGCCTGCGCTTGGATCGCCTTGCAGGGGGGGTACCTGAAAGTGGAGAAGCTGATCGTCTTCGGGCCGGTGCACGGCGACTGGTGGCGACCGCTCAGCTCTCCATTCCTCTACGGCAGCGGCTTCTCTGCCGGCCTGGCGATGTTCGCGACGCTGCTGGCGGTCGCGGTGTTCGGCGGACTGATCGAGCGCCAGCGCGGGGCGGTGCTCGTGCTGTTTCTGTTCTTCGCCGCCGAGGTCGCCGGCACGTTGGCTGCCGAGGCCGTCTACCCGGTGGCGGTCGTGACTGGCGCCAACGCCGGCGCGCTTGCGCTACTGGCGGCCTGGGCCGGGCCGAACCTGCTGGCGGCGCGGGCGGGCGAGTACTACGAGGCCGACCTGCTCGGCGCCGGCGCGTTTGCGCTCGTGCTGCTGGCGCTGCCGTTCGCGCAGGTGGGGATGAGCTGGCTGGCGGGCGTGAGCGGTGGTGCGATCGGGCTTGCGGTGGGGCTCGGGCTCGGTAGGGTGAGGTCGCTGTGAGCCTATCTATCGGACTACAGAGGAGCCACATATGCAGATCCGCTTTCTCGGCCACGCGGCCTTCGAGCTCAGCGACGGCGACACCACGGTCCTGATCGATCCCTTCTTGACGGGCAACCCGAAGGCCGCCGCCTCTGCTGAGGAGCTGAACCCCAACGCGATCCTGCTCACGCATGGGCACGCCGACCACATCGGCGACACCGTCGCGATCGCCACGCGCACAGGCGCCGACGTGGTCGCGATCGTCGAGATCGCGAACGAGCTCGGTGAGGACGGAGTGCGGGGCGTGCGCGACCCCAATATCGGCGGCACCGTCGCACTCGACTGGGGGTCGGTCAAGCTGGTGCCGGCTTGGCACACCTCCACCACGCCGAAGGGGACCGTCAACGTGCCCGCCGGGCTGATCGTGAAGATCGGCGGCAAGACGATCTACCACCTCGGTGACACCGCGCTGTTCTCCGATCTGGCGCTGAACGCGCAGTCCGCGGGCGGGGTCGACGTGGCGCTGATGTGCATCGGCGGGCACTACACGATGGACCGCCACGACGCTGCCCAGGCGGCGCGGCTGATCGGCGCGAAGCAGGTGATTCCCTGCCACTACAACACGTTCCCGCCGATCCAGACCGACGCCCAGGCGTTCAAGGCCGATGTGCAGGCGCAGGGTGCAAGTGAAGTGATCGTGCTCGAGCCGGGGGAGACGCACTCGCCGTGACCCACGCGATCGTCCTGATCGAAGCCGAGCGCGACGCGCTCTCCACGCTCGGCGGCGAGCTGGCCGACGTCGAGGGGGTGGCCGAGGCCTACTCGGTCACGGGGCAGTGGGACTTCGTGGCGATCGTGCGCGTGCCCGACCACGAGCAGCTGGCGGACGTCGTCGCCGAACGGATCGGACGGCTGTCGGGCATCGCGCGCACGCAGACGATGGTCGCCTTCGCCGCCTTCTCGCGGCACGACCTCGAGGCGCTGTTCTCGATCGGCGAGTGAGCGCCGGGCGCTCGCTCCGCTCGCCGCTCGCATCCGCTCAGTGCGCTTGGATCTGCGCTGATGGTCTCGATACCGCTGAAGCCGCAGTACGGGCCTACGCTCGGCCGGCTGCTCGAGCCTCGCTGGCGCGCGGCCAGGCCGCTCACGCGCGCTGCCGTCTCCGCGGCCGGCGGACTGCTGCTAGCGCTGATCGTCGTCGCGGCGCTGAGCTTGCTGGATGCCGGCTACTCGCACGGCGGACCCGTCCCGTTCAGCTTCCGGTACAGAGGGCTGTACCGGACGGCGCCCGATCCCGGCGGGTACGTGAAGGTGGCGCGCGGCTCGCATGGGCGCCCACGCGACTCCTTCGCCGTGGCGCCGCTGCGGCTGCGGCCGTACACCGGTAGCGTCACCGGCGCGCTGCCGCTGCTGGCCGCCGCCTACGTCCGCTCGCTGGAAGCGCGCTTCGCCGGCTTTCGCCTGCAGGGTGAGGGCAAGACGCGGATCACCACCACGCTCTCGGGCTATGACGTTCGCTACAGCGCGCTGGTCGCCGGGCGCAGGCTGTACGGGCGCGACATCTTCCTGCTGCCGAGGGGGGCGCACGTGCGCGCAGGTGTCGTGGTGGAGATGCTCACCGACACGCGCGCTAGCGTCGCCAAGCCGGTCGCCAACCAGGGCGTGCTCGAAAGGCCGCTGAAGACGTTCAGCTTCGGTTAGACGAGCTGCGTCGCCCCTCATGGGGCTGTGCCTGGCCCGGAGGGTGTCCGTCAGCCCGCCGGCGCGCCGTCTTTGGGTTCTTCGCTCGCTGCGCCCGGGTCCGGGTTCGGACGAGGGGCGCCGACGCTCACTGGAGCGCCGCTGCTCGTTTCGCTCGGGGGCGCGGGCGGCGGCGGCGGGGTTTCCGTGCTGGTCCTGCTCGGCGGCGGGGTCGCTTCGGTTCCGCCCGTGGTCACGGTCGCCGTGCTCGTCGCCGGCGTTGTGCTCGTCCCAGTCGTCACCGTGGTTTCGACCGCGCCTTCGCTCTTGCCGGCGCCGCCGCCGCCCGGAGCGGTGGGCTGGCTGGGCAGCTGCGTCGATTCGGTCGTGACCTGGGTCACGGGAGGGGGTGTCGCCGGCTTCTCGGCGACGGTCTGTGTGCTGTGGAGAGCCTGCTGCGGCGGGGCCACGGACGCGACCGGGATAGCCGGCGGCGCCTCGGGCGCCTTGGCCTTGACTGCGGCCTTTGCAGCGTGATGGGAGGCGGCCGCCGGGGCCGCCGGCGGGGCGACGCTGACCGGCTGCGCGACCGTCCGGGTTACGACCGGTTCGCTTGCCTGCGCGATAGGCGCCACCGCGGTGGAGGCGACCGCGTGGTGGTGGCGGCGCGCGCGGCTTGAGGCGTGTTCTGCCTCGACGGTGCCGGCGGTGACGATCGCCGCCACCGCCAGGCCCGCTGCCGCCTTGGTGGCCAGCGCGCCCACGCCCGCAGTCAGCAGGCCACCGCCAGCACCGGCGCCGCCCGCCGCGGTGGCGCCGGCGGCCGCTGTCGCGCCGGCGCCACCAGCGCCGGCAACGTGTGCGCCTCCGGCTCCCGCGGTTCCGCCCAGCTTCGAGAGCACGAGCTTCTTGAGCAACAGCAGCGGTGCTACCGGCATGATCGCCGCCAGGGCGACGTTGTTCTCCTTCAGGTGCTTGCGGAAGGCGCGGCAGCGCTCGCAGTCACGCACGTGGCGGCGCACCGCCGGGGTCAGCTTGACTAGGCCCTCGGCAACTTCGCCCAGCTCCAGGCGCGCTTCGTCACAGCTGAGCTTGCGCGCCTCGGCCGCCTCGGCCAGCGAGATGCGCGCGCGCACCAAGAGCGACTTGACGGCCGGCACGGTCGTCTCCATCGCGTCTGAGATCTGCTCGTAGGAGAGCGCGTCGATCTCGCGCAGAAGCAGGGCCGTGCGCTGGGTCTCGGGCAACTGCTGGACGTCGCCGATCAGCTGGCGGAAGCTCTCACGGCGCATCGCCTTCTCGGCGGTGGAGATCCCGTTTTCGGCGTAGTGGACGTCCATCGAGTCGACGCCGATCGCGCTTGCCCTGCGCAGGTGGTTGAGCGAGCGGTTGCGCGCGATCCGGTACAGCCACGGGCGCACGTTGATCTCGCGCTCGTCGGCGAGGATCGCGTTGAAGGCGGCGGCGAACACCTCCTGCAGGACGTCTTCGGCGTCCTCCTTGGAGCCGAGCATGTGCCGGCAGAAGGCCAGCAGGCGCGACTGGTAGCGGGAGAACAGCGTCTCGAAGGCCGCGTGCTGGCCGCGCCGGATCAGCGCGATCAGACGCTCGTCGGACTGCAGCCGCAGCAGCGTGGCGGGGGTCCTGAGACCGGGAGCTGCGGGCGGTTTTAGTGCGGAGACCTCCACGGCGGTCCTTTCGCGGCTTTGTACCCCTATAGACACCGTAGCAACCGGGAAGTTGCGTGGAACCCGGTACCCGCGCGCGTTTATTTGGGGGGGATGGATGGCGTGCTCCCTGTGGATGTGAGCGATACGTAGTGGGCACGTTGGCTCAAGGTCTGACACGTGCGTGCTTTCATCGACTAAAGTGCCAATCTCACAGCCCGCCCAGGTGGCGGAATTGGAAGACGCCGTCGACTTAAAATCGATAGTCCGCAAGGGCGTGTGGGTTCGAGTCCCACCCTGGGCACTTGACCCGCGCGGGCAGGCGCGTGCTCGCCGAGCTCGGGTAGAGTCGCGAATCGATGTCCGCACAGAGTCCAGCCGACGACGCCGAGCTTCTCACCGAGCTGCACGGTGGGCGGCTGATCGCGCGGCGGTTGAAGGCGCACGGGGTCAGCAGGCTGTTCACGCTCTCGGGCGGGCACCTGTTCTCGATCTACGACGGTTGCCGCGAGGAGGGGATCGAGATCGTCGACGTCCGCCACGAGCAGACGGCTGCCTTCGCGGCGGAGGGGTGGGCGAAGGTCACGCGCGAGCCGGGGGTGTGCGCGCTGACCGCCGGGCCGGGGGTGACGAATGGTATGAGCGCGATGGCCAGCGCCCAGGCCAACCACTCTCCGATGCTGGTGCTGGGTGGGCGGGCGCCCGCGCTGCGCTGGGGGCAGGGGTCGCTGCAGGAGATCGATCACATTCCGTTCGTGCGGCCGCTGTGCAAGCTGGCCACGACCGCGCAGAGCACCGCGGAGATAGCGGGGCTGGTGGACGAGGCGCTGGCGGCCGCCGTGACGCCGCACGGCGGGCCTACGTTCCTTGACTTCCCGCTCGACTACGTGTTCATGACCGCTCCGGAGCCCGACGGGGAGGGGGACGGCGCCGGCCTGGCTGGGGAGGGTGCCGGCATGGCGATGGCCGGTGGGGGTGCCGGCGCGGCGAGCGGCGGCTCTGCTGGTGCGGCTGCCCGCGCGGCCATGGCCGACGTCGGCGAGCTGGAACGGGCCGCGGCGCTGCTGGGCGAGGCCGAGCGGCCGGTGATCATGGCCGGCACGGACCTGTACTGGGGGCACGGCGAGGGCGCGCTGTTGGAGCTGGCCGAGACGCTGCGGATTCCCGTCTTCCTGAACGGGCTGGCGCGCGGGTGCGTGGCCGCCGACCACGAGCTGTTCTTCTCGCGCACGCGCTCACAGGGGCTAAAAGAGGCAGACGTGGCGCTCGTGATCGGCGTGCCGATGGACTTTCGCCTCGGCTTCGGCGGGTCGTTCGGGGATGAGACCCAGATCGTCGTGGTCGACAGCGCCGAGCCGCAGCGCTCGCACCCGCGCGAGCCAGCGGCCGAGCTATACGGCGAGATGGTCGCGACGCTGTCCGGGCTGCTCGCCGGTGCGGGCGGCAAGGCACTTGACAGCGCCGCCTGGATCGCCGCGCTTCGAGCCGCCGAGAGCGAGCGGCGCGCGGCCGAGCTGGGCGAGCTGCGCGACGAGCGCGCGCCGCTGCACCCGATGCGGCTGTACGCAGAGCTTGGGAAGGTGCTCGACCGCGACGCGATCGTGATCGGCGACGGCGGCGACTTCGTCTCCTATGCGGGACGCGTGATCGACAGCTACCAGCCGGGCTGCTGGCTCGACCCCGGGCCGTTCGGCTGCCTCGGCACCGGCCCGGGCTACGCGCTTGCCGCCAAGCTCGCGCATCCCGAGCGGCAGGTGGTGCTGCTGCTCGGCGACGGGGCGTTCGGGTTCGCGGGGATGGAGTTCGACACGCTTGCGCGGCACGGGGTGAACGTGGTCGGTGTGATGGGCAACAACGGGATCTGGGCGCTCGAGAAGCACCCGATGGAGTTTCTGTACGGGTACTCGGTCGCCGCGGACCTGCGGCCCGGCACGCGCTACGACCAGGTGGTGGAGGCGCTCGGCTGCCACGGTGAGCTGGTGCAGCGGCCCGCGGACGTGGCGCCCGCGCTGGAGCGGGCGTTCGCGGCCGGGCGGCCGGCGCTCGTGAACGTCCTCACCGACCCCGCGGTCGCCTACCCGCGCAAGTCCAACCTGGCGTAGAGCTCAGCCGAGGCCCGCTAGGCGCAGCGTTCCCCCGCGCAGGATGTCGTGCTCAGAGACCTCGACGTGGTCGAGGTCGAACGCCCTCATCGCCTCCTCGAGCAGGATCATGCCGGCGACGATCGTCGGCGCCCGGTCAGGGTGCAGGCCGACCACTTGGCGGCGGCGGGCTTCGGTCATGTCGGCCAGGCGCGCGATCAGCAGCTCGACGGTGGCCAGCAGCAGCGGGTAGCCGTGCACGCGCTCGGGGTCGTAGGGATCGAGCTCCTGGTCGATCGCGGCCGCCGAGGTGGCGGTGCCGGCGACCGCGATCGCGCGGGTGATGCCGGCGCGCTGCTCGGGCGGCAGGCCGGCCCGGAAGATCGCGCGCGTGTCCGCCGCCAGCGCCTGCAGCTCGCTCGGCGCCGGCGGGTCGCTGTGGATGTGGCGCTCGCTCATCCGCAGCACTCCGGCTTGCACGGAGACGTGGAAGGAGGTCTTGCGCCCAGAGCCGACGATGAACTCGGTCGAGCCGCCGCCGATGTCGATCACGACCGTCGGCTCGTGGGCGTCGCTGTCGCGGCCGCTCATCGCGCCGAGGAACGTGAGCTGGGCCTCCTCGTCGCCGGAGAGCACCTGCGCATCCAGGCCGAACCGCGAGCGGACCAGCTCGGTGAACTCCACGCCGTTGGCGGCGTCGCGCACGGCGGAGGTGAGGACCGCCAAGTTGCGCTCGCAGGCCAGGCGGGCCATCGTCGCGCGGTAGCCGGTGAGCGTCGCGAACACGCGCTGCATCGCCTCCTCGCACAGGGAGCCGCCCGCGTCGACGCCGTCGCCGAGGCGAGTGACCTGCGACTCGCGGTGCAGGTCCTCGACGCGGCCGGTGGCCGGGTCGACATCGGCCACGAGCAGGCGGGTGGAGTTCGTGCCAATGTCCACGACGGCGGTTCGCATGAGGCGGGATCGTAGAGGCAATAGGCTGCTCGCAGGCCAACGAAGGGAGACTTGCAATGGGCGAAGATCGAGGCGTCGCGCTGGTGACGGGCGCCAACCGCGGGATCGGGCGCGAGGTGGCGCGGCAGCTGGCCGGGCGCGGCTATGACGTGTTGCTGAGCGCACGCGACGCCGGCAAGGCGGCCGCCGCGGCCGAGGAGATCGCGGCTGGCACGGGGGCGGCCGTGACGCCCGTGGAGCTTGACGTGAGCTCGCCCGCGAGCATCGCGCGGGCGGCAGAGCGCGCTGTCGCCGACCCGGGGCGACTCGACGTGCTCGTCAACAACGCAGGGGTTGGGTTTGACTTCGGCGTGTCCGGGACTGCCCCCGACTGGGAGAAGATGCAGGCGACTCTCCAGACCAACTTCTTCGGCGCCTACCGGCTGGCGGTCGCGTTGCTGCCGTTGCTGAGGCGCAGCGAGCACCCGCGCATCGTCAACGTCTCGAGCGGGATGGGCGGCGTCGTCGAGATGGGCGGCTGGTCGCCGGGGTATCGCGTGTCGAAGGCGTCGATGAACGCGATGACGCGGATCCTCTCCACCGAGCTCGCGGGGGAGGGGTTCCTGGTCAACTCGGCCTGCCCCGGGTTCGTGGCGACCGACATGGGCGCGCCGATGGGGGCGCAGAAGTCCGTGCAGGACGGGGCCGCCGGGATCGTGTGGCTGGCGACGTTGCCAGACGACGGGCCGACGGGCGGGTTCTTTCGGGACGGGAAGGCGGTGGCGTTCTGAGCGGCGCGGTGGCCCGCGCGGGACGCCGCTGCCTGACCGGCCGCGGGCTCTGGCGGCAGCGCCTCTCCGCGGGCGCGAGCGCCCAGGGCTTCAAGCGGAGGCTGGTTTTTGCTAGAACACTGGGAGCGACGCGGGGTGGAGCAGTCTGGTAGCTCGTCGGGCTCATAACCCGAAGGTCGCGGGTTCGAATCCCGCCCCCGCTATGCGAAGAAGCCCCGCTCAGGCGGGGTTTTTTCGTGGCCACGCGGGGTGGCCGGAGACGGTCAAGGTTCCAATAGGGTTCCGTTTGTTGTGATGCTTGCGACCTACGGCGACGCTGACGCGTGGATAGACGAGCATGCTGAGCTGTTTGCGCTCAACCCACGGGCCGTGCCGCTGGATCCCCTCGCGGCCGGCGGAGCTTACGACGAGTAGGGGGCCGGCTAACCTGCGATCCAGTTGGAGTCCTCGTGGGTAAGCGGTTGCGCAGGCTCGTAGGGTTCTACGCGTCGTTCAGCAGTGCGACCGCCAGCAGCGCCTTGCGCTCATCCCCGGAGAGCGCGACGCGCCGGTCGTCCAAGAGGTACTCGGGGTCGAGCAGCGTCTCGCGCGCGCCGCGGGCCCATTGCCGTGCGCTCTCGTCTGTCGCGAGTACGTCCTCGGGTGGCGGCAGGATACGGGCGGCCAGATGTGCCAGGCGGCGGTAGCGAAGGCCACCGAACCGCCACCAGACCAGACTGGCGTCGTCGCCGGCGCCGGCGCGCAGGCCCATTGGAAGCTGCTCCAGTGCGCGGCCGGCCCGCGGCGCGAGCTGCCAGGCGAGGTCGGTCTCGCGCGTTACCGCGGAGGTGATGAGCACCGTGAGACCACCGGCGACACGGGTCATCCCAAAGACAAGGATCTGCTCGGTCAGCCCGATGATCTTCGGCAGCGGATTGCCGCTGCCCCGGCCGTTCTTGCCAGCCGCGTCGGCACGGACCGCGACCGCCGCTAGCTCGGTCAGCGACACGCCTTCCAGCCATCCCTTCACGAAGTCATTGAAGACCGTCCAGGCGGCGGGGTGGCGCGTCATGGCGGCTTGGTCGGCGAGGTCGCGCATCAGGCTGCCGTCAAAATCTCCGAGTCGCAACATCTCGCTCACGATCGCGTGGTTCGTGCCTCGTAGGACGTCGACGAGCACGTCGGCCCACCCGACAATCGTGTCGGGGAACTCACGCTGGTCGAGACGCCTAACCTGCGTCCACAACGCGACGACCTGGCGTAGCGACAGCCCTGACTCGTACGCGGCCTCGACGAGCCAGTCGGGGGCCTCCTGCTCGCGCAGCACTTGCTCGCCGAGTCGAACCATGGAGGCGGCAACCGTGCGCACCTGCTCCTCGGCGACGTCTGGGCGCCGCGCGACAGCGTAAGTACGTCCGAGGATCCCGACCGCCTCCTCCACGTTCGAGCGGAGGGGTAGGAATGCGAACGCTGTTAGCCCCTCGACGCCCATGCCGTCGACCGTAAGGTCGCCCTGGAGAGCCTGGCCGACGAGCCCCTCGAGCTGGCTGCGCAGGGCAAACGACGCGTCCTCCTGGGCGAGGAACGGCGCCGCCTTGGCGCGAACCACCTGTGCGTGGTCCTCGGGCCCGAGTTCCCAGGCGTCGTTGGGTAGCACGATCGCCAGGGAGCGCGCGGCGACGTACGGCCGTCCGGCGCGACCTACTGCGTTTAGCAGCTGCGCCTGCTGGCGCGCCTCGCGTTGTGCGGTGCTCAGCTTGGGGTCGTAGCCGATTCTTATACCGCCTATGACGACCGCCGTCGCGGGGAGGTTGAGGCCTTGCGCGAGCGTCCCGGTCGCGAACACGACCTTCGCGATGCCACGTTCGTAGGCGCGCTCGCTCGCGCGGCGCTCCTCGGGGAGCATCGCGCTGGTGTGCACGGCGATGCCCCTGGCGAGGAGCTGTCGCAGCAGGCTCGGTGCACCTAGCTCGAAGTCGGCCAGATCGAGCAGGTGCTCGATCTGGTCATCGGGGCCGCCTTCCTGGCCGAAGCCGCGCAGCTTCGCCGCCACTGAGAAGCTGTAGTGCTTGTTGGCGGGGATAAAGGCGAGCACGCGGTGGCCCGCGTCGGCGAGCCCTTGGGCGACCGCGCCGGTCGCGTTGTTGACGTAGCCGTCGGCATTTACGTTGAAGCCGTCGTCGGTGCGGGAGACGGTCAGCGGCGCGGTGAGCGCTGTGCGGGCGAGCGCGTAGTCAGCCGGGTTGTCCTGGGCCCAAGCACCCTGCAGGCTCACGAGTAGGTTCAGCGGCGCGTTGAACGGCATGTGCACCCGGCGCGGGAGCGCGGCCAGCTCACGGGAGGCAAGCTCTTGTGCGCGCTCCAGGCCGGGCCCGTCGAAGCCGGCCACGGCACGCAGCGTGCGGGTGGGACGCCAGGGTTCCCGGATCGGCTCGCAGGGGCGGCCGGTCGCCTGGCGCAGCCATGCCGCGAGCTCCTCGGGGTTCTCAAGTAGCGCGGACTGCATCAGGACGGTGACGGCGGGAGCGAGGTGCAGGATCTGCGCCAGCACCAGCTCAGCGAGGACGCCGCGGTTGCCCGGCTCTCCAATCAGGTGGCACTCGTCGAAGACGCACAGAGAGAGGCGGGCGAAGGCCTCGGGGGATTGGCGCAGCGCCAGCGAGCACTTCTCGGGAGTCATCACCAGCACGGCGCGACCGGGGTCGCCCTCGAGTGAGTCGTCGGCCAACGCCGTGAACTCGGCACCACCGAGGAACTCGCGAACTTCGATATCGGAGCCAAACGCCGCTCGCAGGTCGCGGCGCACCTGGCGCACGAGTGCCCGTGTTGGCGCGAGGTAGACGACCCAGCCGCGCGTGAGCGCCTGCGCGACGGCGAGCTCAGCAACGCCGCTCTTACCGGATCCGGTCGGCATCGACACGGCGGCGTGGGAGGCGGGTCCAGGTAGGCATACCTGGCGGTAGCGCTCGGCGGAGGGCCACAGCAGCGGCTTTTGCCGGCAGCGTCGCTGCTGGTAGGCGAGGAATACGGAAGGGTCCTGCGGCGGCGGCACTCCTCGCAGCGCACGGCCCGTCGTGCCCTCGCACGCGAAGCGCAACAGGCGGGCGACGTGCGCGATATCGGCGTAGGCGGCTCCGGTCCCGCTCTCCAGGAGCTGGCCGAGTGCGCCAAGCGCCTCGACCGCACCGCTGTCAGGTTCCTCATCTTCCAGGCGCAGCCACCGGATATGGTCGCCGCAGATCTCGCCCGTCCGCCGCCACAGCGCAGTGCGGATCCTGGACACGAGCTGTTCGGGCGCGTCGGCATCATCCACTGCCGGTGGCTCGGCATCCGCAGTGGCCGCGGGCCGTAGCCGGATGAACGCGATGATCTGTCGCAGCGCCCATTCGCAGGCCACGCCCTCCTGCTCGGTCTCGAAGCCGTCGCCGGTGGGGAGCTCGAGTACGTTGCGAGCCGCGATCTCGGCGTTCGCGTCGAACGCGGCGATGCGGTAGAGCAGGGCGGCCTCGATCCGGCGGTAACGCTCACGCGACCCGAACGCGGTGAAGAACACCTCCTCCTCGGCGGCGTCCCTGCCCTCGTCATCGAGGTCGCTGAGCAGGTTCAGGCTCTCGGCCGCGACGAATGCCGAGGCGCGCCGCGCCGGCTCTTGGACGCCGGGCACGAGGATCGCGTGCACCTCCAGTGCGGTCACGAGCCGGCGCAGCTGAGCGGCGAGCGGCCTGTGCTCGCTGGCGAGCGTTGCTAGGTCGAGACCTTCGAGGTAGGCACTGGTGAGCAGACGCTTGACGCTGTCGCTGTCGAGCCCCTCGAAGTCGGGCAGCTCCGTCAGCAGCTGGGTGATGCCGCGGTTGAACATCTAGGGGTTGATCGTCGGGACGGAGCGGCGCATTGCGGCTGCGACGGCGTTGAAGAAGCGCGTGTAGTCGTCCGGGCGGCAGTAGATCACTCGCTTGTGGGTGGCCGGCCGTGCGATCGCCAGCAGCGCTGGGCGGGCCGCGCTCATGTCGAGGTCGTCACCGTGTGCGATCATCGGCAAGTAGCAGGCACGCTGGCGCCAGAAGCTTCCGGACAGCTCCCGCTGGAGAGACTCGTCCAGCGCCTCCCTGAGCAGCACGACCTGCATGCGAATATCGACGTCGCGGTCCCCGGCCTCGACTGTGCGGAAGAACGAGATCGCCTCGGTAAGGCGCGCGCTTCCGTTCTCGCGAGTCGCCTTCGCCTCACCGAGCGCGATTGCCGGCATCCCCTCCTCGTTGTAGATCGCGAACAGGTCCAGTCCCTGCTGTGACGGTTTGCCGTGCGGGACCGTGATTGCCGCGACCGCGCCGCTGAGGCACAACGTCTCGACTCGGTTGCGCACGGCGAGGATCACGTGCCCGATTCCCTCGGCGATCCAGGGATCGCGCACGTCGGCGACGAAATGCTCAACCGCGTACGGCGACGCCCCGTCCGGCGGCGTGAGCCGAGCCTCCACGTCGGACGCCAGCTGTGCCCGCCCCTCGGGTGTGCGGTCGAGCAGCGCCGCGGACAGCCTTAGGTTCGTGCGGACGATCCCGGCGAGCAGCCCCACGAGGTAGAGACCGAGCGCGTCGATCACGGCCCGCTCGGCGAGGCCGGAGACGCTCAGCGCGATATGACTGTCATGCGTGTGCGCCTCGCGCAGCTCCAGATCGGCGGCCAGCACTTCGAGTGCCTGGTCGACTGCCTCCTCAGGCTCCACGGCTCAAAAGCCCGCATCGGCGATCGCGACGCTACGCATACGAGCGAGGGTACACCCGGTCCGATCGAGGCCGAGCTCGCGTCCGAACGCTCACTTATGCTGATTGTATATGTCACGTGGGCGTTTCTACCTTCGCTGTGAGTCCGACGAGTGGGACTTCATCGAGGATCTGCAACAGCCACTGCCGTTCGATGCGGCGGTCATCAGCGACCGCTACCTCGCCGACTACCCCAAGGATCACGCTCGCTCCGGCGAGCCGCGCGACCGGTTGGTTTCGGCGCTCGACCGTAAGTCGGTCCGCTGGAGCGTTGATCCCGACACCGCACGGCTCGAACAGAAGGGTTCCGGCCACCGCCAAAGTCCTCGCGCGGCGAACCGTCCGCTTGCTCAGGCGCTCCCGCTGCCGCTCGGCGCGCAGCGGCTCGCCGGGCAGGACGCGATCGACGCGCTCGTCGAGGCGGGGGCGTTGCACCAGCTCGGCAGTCGCGCATTCGCCGCCCCGTACCTCGAGGTTTCAACGCTCGAGGATCCGCGCTTGGCGGTAAACCTGCGTCTGCTTTCCCGCAGTCGCGAGCTTGCGGGCGACCGCGCGCTGATCGCGTACCTGCAGATCATGCGCCGGAACCTTCTCGACGGGAGCGCGGGCGCAATAGTCAAGCGCCTGGCAGACGCCGGTGCCGCGGTCATCTTCGTGCGCGTGCGCCGTTTTGAGCCCGAGACAGCGACGCCCGAGGAGGTGCTCGCCTATGCCGGAGTGATCGACGCAGGGACGGGCGCGGGTGTGCGCATGGTCGCCGATTGTGTCGGGCGCCTCGGCCCAGTGCTCGTTGCTAGTGGAGCCGACGGCTTCGCCACCAATGCCTGGCGTTTTCGCAAGGTCTCCGATGACCTGCATCCGGCTGGCGGAGGGGGCGGTGCCGGCGAGTTGCTGTGGGAGGCTCCCGGCGCCACGGTCGGGCTTGCCGCATCGGAGGGGCGGGCGTCGGTCTCCTGCCAGGTCGTGGGCTGCCCTGCCCCGGACGGACCAGGCGATCAGCATCTCGCTACTCGCAT
Organism: Solirubrobacteraceae bacterium; assembly: GCA_035938935.1. Taxonomy (GTDB): domain Bacteria; phylum Actinomycetota; class Thermoleophilia; order Solirubrobacterales; family Solirubrobacteraceae; genus Palsa-744. The sequence continues at coordinate 12,573 of DASZGH010000082.1, read as the reverse complement.
CCACAATCTGCACGAGTTTCAGCGCGCCGCGCGGCTGGCCGCCGCGGAGCGCCTTGCATACGCTGCACGGCTGGCCTCGAGCCCGTCACCGATCGTACGCGGCTGGGCCGCGGCGCTTCAGCAGCTGGCGCGCCGCGCAGCCTGAAGGGCTATCCACTCGCTGAGTGTCTGCCCCGCCTCCGCCGCGGCCGCCTCCCACTGCGCGCGCCCCTGTGGCATGACGGCGAGAAGCGCGCAGGCCCACCACTCGACCGCTGCTCCTGCGTGGGCGGCCTCGAGCTCCCAGGCCAGGAGTGTGTGGTAGGGCACGACCACCGCCAGCCCGGGAGCCGCGCCGGATGGCGTTGCGCGCGCGCCGGTCCGTAGAGCGCGCGCGTAGCCGGCCAGACGCCGGCCGCGCTGTGCCGTCGTGACCGTCGGCGGGTGCACCGCCGCGTCGTTCAGCGCGCCCTGGAGATGGTGACTTGTCGTACCGGTGGCCGCGGCGGCGCTTCGCAGTGCTCGCTCGGACTCGATCGCGATTGCGGCCCACAGCTCGCTGGGTATGCCTTCGGCGCTCGCGGACGCTTCGACAGCACCGGCGTGATCGGCGTCGAGCGCCAACTCGACGCGCTCGTGTGCCATCCCCGGTCGCAGCGAGTGCACCTGAAGATCGAACTGAGCGGGGGCGTAGGGCTCGACCGTTTGGTCGCCGCCGCCCTCGAGAACGCGAAGCGTCATAGTACGGTTGAACCGTACTCATTGAACCCGACGGCACCGGCGATGACGCCCTTTTACGGACACAACGAACCGCCGGCGGGCGACTTCATCCCAGACTGGCTGCTCGGCGGCAACCGCAAGCGGCGGGTTCTCGCCGCGCTCGCTGCGCCACCGGCGCCCGCAGGTTGGAAGCCTTCAGAGCTAGCTACGACGCTCGGCTGCGGGCGTACGACGGTCTTTGAGACCGTCCGCGCGCTGCGGTCCCTGCATGTTGTGACGGAGGACGGCGCGGGTCACGTACGGCTCGACCCGTCAACCCCGCTCGGAGACGCGCTGATCGAGCTACTGAGGGTGGTCGACGCGTTCGCCGATACCGCCGTTGATCGCCCACCGCGCGCTCGCGGCGGCACGTAACCCGAACCTGGATGTGCCGCCGTCGCCAGCCGGCTAGCTGACGATATTCGACGGCACCGCAAGCTGCTCCTCCGATTGCACCCAGGTGTCGCGCCGTCGTTCTCCTCCGACCTCGGCGGTCATCCACGCGGCGTTGCGCCTCGAATCCCGACAGACCAGATGCACGGGTGTGCGTTCGCTGTGCGAGCGCTGTGCAATTCGTTGGCCGTTTTGGGGCGCTGAGGGTCATCACACATGTGATGACGGCGGCAAGCATCCCTGCGTCCGGAGGCGGCGGCTACGCCCGCTACCTGGAGAGCAAGACGGTCGCGCCCGAGCGCGGGGACTACTACCTGACCCCGGACGGCGAGATGACCCAGGCGCCGGGTCGTTGGCTCTCCGACGAGGAGACGCTGACCAGGCTCGGGGTGCAGGCGGGCGAGGCGGTCGATGGAGCGGACTTCATCGCTTTGATGGATGGTCGCCACCCGGGCACCGGTAGGTGGCTGCGACCTGAGGGCGCCGGTGGCGGCAGGGGCGGCGGGATCGACGTGACGTTCAGCGCCCCGAAGTCCGTCTCGACGGTGTGGGCACTCGGCGACCCGTGGCAGCGCGAGCAGATCGAGGCCGCGCACGCCAGGGCCGTGGAGAGCGCGGTCAGGTATCTCCGCGAGCAGGTTCCGGTGGTACGCCGCCGCTACGGCGGCCAGGTCGTGGAGGAGCACGCCAAGGATGTGATCGCCGCGGAGTACCGGCACACGACCGCGAGGGGAGTCAGCGGGGCGCAGGCCCCCGATCCGCAGCTGCACAGCCATGTCGTGATCAGCGGCGCGGTGAGGGAAGACGAGAGGATCGTCGCGGTCGCCTCGCGGCCGATCTTCCGCTCGGCCCGCGAAGTGGGGGCGTTCTACCGCTCATCGCTCGCTGAGGAGCTGGCCGGGGAGGGCTATGAGATCGAGCGCGGGACTGGTAAGGACGGCCGGTACTTTGAGATCGCGGGGCTGCCGCGTGGCCTGACCGAAGCGTTCTCAGGACGCAGCCGCGAGGTCGCCCGAGCTGCGGAGCGTTTCCGTGCTCGTCACGGCCGGGCACCGGAGCGCGGGGAGCTTCGCAACCTCGCGCTCGAGAGCCGCCGCGCCAAGGAGCTGACGACGCATGGGGACCTGCAGCGGGTGTGGAGGGAGACGGGTCGTCGTCACGGGTTCGGGCCCGACGAGGCCGTGCGTCTGATCGGAGCGCCCGAACGGGCAAGGGTCGAGCGCCCCGTCGAGGATCGCATCGAGGCGAGGCTGACCGAGCAGCACGCCGTGTTCCAGGCGCGTGATCTGCACGCGGTGGCGTTGGAGCAAACAGCCGGGGAGATGCCACCGGAGCAGGCGCTTGCGGTCGCTCGCGAGATGGTCCGTGACTGGCGGGTGCTCACCCTGGAGGGCGGGCGGATGACTACCCTCGCCGTGCGCGCCCAGGAGCAGGCAATCGAACGCCGTGCTGAGCTGCTCGCCCAGCCAGCAGGCCGGGACGTCGGCGAGCAGGCTCGCGCCAGCGCTGTACGTGTGGTCTCTGAGCGCATTGGGGGACCAATGAGTCCGGAGCAGGACCACGCGCTGCGAGTCCTGACGGGTCCCGAGCGTGCCGCGGTGCTCGTTGGCCCGGCGGGGACAGGCAAGGGCGTGGTGATCGACGCTGCCGCCCGAGCCGAGCAGCACGCCGGGCGCCACGCGATCGGGATCGCCGTGTCCGGGTCTACCGCTGAGCGGCTCGGAGCCGACAGCCCAGTACTAACCGACCAGACGCTGACGCTCGACTCGCTGGTCGCCCGCGCCAAGACGGGGACCCGTCCAGATCGGCCCTGCCACGACGGTATTCCTCGACGAGGCCGGGATGGTCGACCACAAGCGCATGGCTGCCCTCACCGAGCTGGTCGAGCGCTCCGGAGCAAAGCTGATCGCCGTCGGTGACGGCAAGCAGCTCCCCTCGATCGGGCCGGGTGGGATGTTCGACCGGCTCGCCACCCATACCCCAACCGCAGAGCTCACCGACATCCACCGCACCCAGGACCCCGACGAGCGCAGGGCATGGGCCGCCCTTCGGGCCGGCGAACGTGAGCGCGCGATGGCGCACTACTTCAAACGCGCACAGCTTCACTTCTCGAACACCCGCGACGAGGCCGGCGAGGCGGCCATCCAGCGCTGGATGACACTCGCCGAGAAGCACGGCATACGCCAGGTCGCCTTGATCGCCGACGCCTCCAACCGGGAGATCGACCGGCTCAACGCTCGCGCCCAGCACCTCCGTGCTGAGCGCGGCGAACTCGGCCACCGAGAGATCCCGCTCGGACACACCCACTACGGGCTGCGAGAAGGCGACATCGTCGCCTTCACATCCCAACACCGCCCAGCAGGACAGCCACGGGTCGAGAACGGAACCCGCGGCCAGATCACACGCGTAGGCGAGCACGGCGGCCTGACAGTGGAGCTGGACGGCTCAGGCCGTTCAGTGCGCCTCGCCGGCGAAGACGTCACCTCGCTGCGGCTCGGCTACGCCCAACACGTCTACCGCCAGCAGGGCGCAACGGTCGAGCGGACCGTCGTGGTGACCGGCGGTTGGCAGACCAGCAAGGAGAGCGCCTACGTCGAGGCGACACGCGCCCGTCAGGGCACCGACTGGTTCCTCGCGCGCGAGGAGCTCGGCAGCCGGGGGCAAGACGCCGACCTCGTCATGCAGCTCGCCCGCAGGATGGGCACCAGCCGAGCGCAGAAGCCCTCGCTCGCCTACGAGCCCTACGACCCCACATTCGGCCCCAGCTATGACCTCGGGCCGCAGCGAGTCCTCCGCGTCCCGGCCATCCTGATGCGCTCCACTCGCAATCACGACCGCTCAACGGCCAACCGCAACGTCGATCGAGGGCGCTGACCGGGCCGCCCCAGACGGCGTCAACGCTATTTGACGCCGGCGAACAGATCTGAGGGCGGGATATCGAGCGCCGCAGCCAGGCGCATGATCAGACCAAAGGAAGGAGTGGCCTTGCCGGTCTCGAGTCGAGAGATGTACGTGTACAACACGTCGACCTTGCGCGCAAGGGCGGATTGGCTGAGGCCGCCTCTCTCCCGGGCACGAGCGAGATTGGCGCCGAACTGCTGCTCGGGGCTCATGGGCGGGAGCCTATCCACAGGACTATAGCACTCTACGTGCTACATTTTACTGTGCGATAGCGGTCTCGTGTTCGGTTCTCAGGCCATTGCGAGAGACACCACAAAACTAAGTGGCCCCGGCGCAGTTGAAGCTGCCCGGGGCCCGGCAAAGAAGGAGTGACCCTTCCATGCAAGATCAACCTAGCCAAGTTCTGGGCGAGTGCGACCCGCGGATCGAACGGGCGATCATCCTGCAGTTCCTTCGCGATGATCACGGGGATCGCTGGTCGCGCGCAGAGCTGGAGGTCGAGATCTCCAACGTAGAGCCGCTCGACATCAGCGACGCTTTCGCGAGGCTCGGTCAGGACGGCATAGTGCAGATCTCCGGCGAGTCTGTCTCGGCGTCTCGCGCGGTCAGGCGGCTGGATGAACTCGGGCTGATCGCGATATAGGCGCTTCGGGATGCCCCGGCAGGCACCCAGCAGCAGGGTCGGTGGCTCCGACCGCGACGAGTCTCGCGCGACGCGCCGATGCCGTCCCTATCTACTCCTCGCCCAACTCGTTGGCCGTTTCCGGCCACTTGGGGTCATTAACGGGGATGAGCGGGACAGAACTCACAAGCGCCGCCGTAGTCGAGTCGATACTCGCCGAGGGGCCGCTGCTGTGTCCGCAGGAGGCGGCCGCGTTGCTGTCCGTGAAGCCGAGCTGGGTCTACGAATCCGTGCGCGCCCACCGGATACCGTGCCTGCGCGTCGGACGGCACATCCGCTTCACCCGCGCGATGCTCGAACAGTGGCTCGCCGAGCAAGTCGACGGCTGATGCCCCGCATGACATGGGACACCGACACGGGGGTCGCTGGCGATGAGTAGGCGCTCCTACGGCAGCGGTCGTCTCTTCGAGCGAGTCGACGCGGCTGGGCAGGTGAGCTGGTACGGCTCGTGGTGGTCCTGCGGCACTCGCGTCAAGCGCAAGATCGCCGCCAAGCGCACCCCGGGTACCGCGGACGGACTCACACGAGCCCAGGCCGAGAAGGAGCTGCGCAAGCGCATCGAGCGCGACGTGATCGTGCCGGGCGCCGCCAGGCGCAAGCTGGAGGAGGCCGGCGGTGCCTACGTCGATCACCTGGAGCATGTGATGGAGCGTAAGCGCTCCACGATCCAGGACTACCGCGGACACCTGCGCCGTCATCTCGTGCCGTTCTTCGGCGAGCGCCCGATCGACAAGATCGAGCCAGCCCAGGTGGCGCAGTACCTCAAGCGCAAGCGCAGCGACGGCCTGTCCTCAAAGACCGTCCAGAACCACCTGAACTTCCTCCACGGCGTGTTCGCTTTCGCGGTCAAGCGCGGCTGGGCACAGAGCAACCCGGTCACCCACGTGGACCGTCCGAAGAAGAACCGCTCTCCACATCAGCGCGTCCGCTTCCTACAGCCACCCGAGCTGGACAAGCTGATCGACGCTGTGCCCGAGGACACCCTCGGTGGGATCGAGCGGGCGCTGTACCTGGCCGCCGCGCTCACCGGCCTACGCCAGGGCGAGCTGCTCGCGCTGAAGTGGCTGGACGTCGACTGGCACGCCGGGCGCGTCCGCGTCGCCGACAACTTCACGCGCGGGCAGATGGACACCCCCAAGTCCCACGAAGGCCGCTCGGTCCCGATGGCCGCACGGCTCGCCCGCGAGCTCAAAGACCTGCGCCGACGCTCCCGCTTCCCCGCAGACAGGGATCTCGTCTTCTGCCACCCCGACACGGGACATGTCCTCGACCCTTCCAAGATGCGCAAGCGGTTCAAGGATGCGCTCGCCGAGGCAGGCGTACACGAGATCACCTTCCACGAGCTCCGCCACACCTTCGGAACGCAGATGGCTGCCGCTGGCGCTCCACTGCGTGCGATTCAGGAGTGGATGGGCCACGCCGACGCCAAGACCACCGAGATCTACCGCCACTACGCACCCGACCCATCCAATGGCGCGGCGTTCGTCGAACGGGCGTTTGGCGGCGGAGGTCACGCTCCGTCGGACACGGACTGACCTCCTCTAGAAGGGCATTGTTCCAGGCGCTCCGACGGCCTCGCCCGCAAACCGGATACGTTTCGAGCGTGGCGAAAGGGGACGGCAACGGGCAGCCCAACGGCCATGCGCTGTTCGAGGCAGCGAACAAGATGCGCGGGTCGCTCGAGTCGGCCGAGTACAAGCACCTCGTCCTCGGCCTGATCTTCCTTAAGTACATCTCTGACGCCTTCGAACAGCGCCGCCGAGCGCTTGAGGCCGAACTGTCCGACACGAAGAGCAAGGAGTACGTCGCAGACCCCCTCGCGCGCGCTGAAGAACTTGACGATCGCGACGCGTACGCGGAAAAGCAGGTCTTCTGGGTGCCCGAGCAGGCCCGCTGGCCGGCGATCCTCGCATCGGCCTCCAGTCCTGCCATCGCCAAGCGCATCGACGACGCGCTCAGCGCGATCGAAGACGAGAACCGCGAGCTACGCCGGATGCTGCCGCGCGTCTACTCGCGTGCACCCCTTTCAGCCGAGCTGCTCGGCTCGCTCGTTGACACGATCGCAAAGATCGGCTTCGGCAAGGACCCGGGCGAAGCGCGCGACATCCTCGGGCGCACCTACGAGTACTTCATCAAGGAGTTCGCACGCGCCGAGGGGCACCGGGGCGGCGAGTACTTCACGCCCGCGCCGGTCGCCCGGCTGCTCGTCGAGATGCTCGAGCCGTATGAGGGCCGGATCTTTGATCCCGCGTGCGGGTCGTGCGGGCTCTTCGTGCAGTCGGCAAACTTTGTCGAGGCACACGGAGGGCGTCCCGAGAAGATCTCGGTGTACGGCCAGGAGCGAAATCAGGCGACGTGGCGGATCGGCCGCATGAACCTCGCGATCCACGGCCTCTCAGGCGACGTGCAGTACACGGAGAGCGGCTCGCTGCTGGACGACGCCTTTCCGCGCCTGAAGGCTGACTTCGTGATGGCCAATCCGCCCTTCAACCAGAAGGAGTGGTCGACCCCCGCAGTTCTCGACGACGTCCGGTGGGCGCACGGCGTGCCGCCCACCGGTAACGCCAACTACGCCTGGATACAGCACTTCCTGCACCACCTCGCGCCCAGAGGCCGTGCCGGTTTCGTGATGGCCAACGGCTCGCTCACGACGATGAGCAGCGGCGAGGGCAAGATTCGAGAGAACCTGATCAGAGCCGACGTGGTCGATTGCATCGTGGCGCTGCCCGCGCAGCTCTTCTACACGACCGGCATTCCTGTGTGTCTGTGGTTCTTCGACCGCGACAAGTCGTCCTCCAGCGCGCGCGACCGCCGCGAAGAGACCCTGCTTATCGATGCCCGCCAGATGGGCACGAAGATCAGCCGCACGCAGATAGAGCTGACCGCTGAGGAGATCGAGCAGGTCGCATCGACCTACCACGCGTGGCGCGGCTCGACTGGCGACGACTACGCCGACGAGCCGGGCTTTTGCAGGGGAGCCGATACGAGCGAGATCGAGGCGGCCGGCTTTACGCTCTCACCCGGGCGCTACGTCGGGGCGCCCGAGTCCGAGGAGGACGAGGTTGCCTTCGATGAAAGCATGGCCGCACTGCTCGATCAGCTCTCGGCAGAGTTGGCAGAGAACGAGCGGCTGGCGGAAAATGTCAGACGGGCGCTCTCGCAAGTGGGCTATGACCTCTGAGGACGTTGCGCCGATATGCCCAGCGGGGTTTAGCGTCGCTCCGCTCGCTGACCTGTGCGATGACACTCGCGGCATTACATACGGGATCGTAAAGGTGGGCGAGTTTGTCTCGGACGGCGTGCCCGTCGTGCGCGGTGGCGACGTTCGTAACGGCCAAATCGCGACCGATGACGATAAGCGGGTCACCTCGCAGGTAAGCGAGCGTTTCCGGCGGACGATCCTGCAAGGCGGTGAGATCGTCCTAAACCTCATCGGTGAGCCCGGCCATAGCGCCATAGTCCCGGACCGCCTCGCCGGAGCCAACGTGACGCGGGACGTGGCGGTCATACCAGTCACAAGGGCCGACGCACGCTTTGTCAACTACTTTCTTCAGTCCCCTCGATGTATCGCCTGGCTTCGTGCTCACCTTCAGGGGAGTGTGACACTCAAGATCAACCTCGGGACGCTCGCGTCCCTGCCGGTGCCGAATCCTCCCATCGACGAGCAATGGCGAATCGCGACAATATTGCAGGCCTTTGACGACAAGATTGACAGTAACCGCCGGCTGACGTCGCTACTCGAGGGAATTGCTGCTGCGCTCTTCCGAGCGCGGTTGGTCGACTTCGTAGGGGTCGAAGACTTCGAGGCGAGCGAGATCGGCCCCATTCCGCGCGGGTGGACAACGGGCTCTCTCACGAGTCTCGCACGCTTCATCAATGGCAAGGCGTTCACGAAGGAGGCAAACGCTGAGGGCCGTCCGATCCTTCGCATCAAAGAGCTCAATGCGGGTATCCGGGACGACACGCTGCGCACTGACGTGACAGCAGCGGAGGAGTATCTTGCTCGACATCACGACATTCTGTTTGCATGGTCCGGTTCACTCGCAGTCTACAGGTGGTCCGGGCCCGAGTCGCTGATCAACCAGCACATTTTCAAGGTAATCCCGGAGGCTACCCACCGTGGTTTGTCTACCAGTGGGTACGTCGGCACATGCCCGAGTTCCAAGTGATCGCTCGCGACAAGGCGACAACGATGGGACACATCCAGCGTCGGCACCTCTCCGAGGCGCGTGTCACCCTGCCGGACCCCGACACGCTGGCGCGTATGAGCGATCTTCTCGAACCGCTTGACCGATGGCAAGGAATCCTGGCCTCTGAGATCGCGTCGCTGGCGGCAACCCGTGACGCTCTCCTGCCCAAGCTCATCTCGGGCGAGACCCGCGTGCCGGACACAACGGACTCCGAGGAGGTGATCGGCCCAGCGGCCGGGCAGCTCGCAGGAGCGAAGACGTGACCTCCTCGGCCGGCGAGGACGCCCTCGTCGAGCAGCCGGCGATCGACTGGCTGTGTGACGCGGGCTGGACCCACATCCACGGCCGCGACCTCGCGCCGGAGGTACCTCATGCCGAGCGCAAGCTCTGGTCAGATGTCGTGTTGATTGAGCGGCTGCGGCAGGCAGTCGCGAGGATCAACTCTGATCTCCCGACCGACGCCGTCCAACGAGCGTGCGAGCTCGCGATGACGGGGACCTCCCCTTCTCTCATCGAGGACCACCGCGGCTTTCACGAGCTGCTCACCGCGGGCGTACCAATCCCGTACATCGATGACGACGGAGTCGAGCAGGCCGAGCGCGCAAAACTCATCGACTTCGACAACCCCGAGCGAAACGAACTGCTCGCGGTCAACCAGTTCACGATCGTCGAGGGCGGGCATAACCGCAGGCCGGACATCCTGCTGTTCGTCAACGGCTTCCCGCTCGGCCAGCTCGAGTTGAAGGCGCCCGGGCTCGCGGAGTCTGCGCAGGGTGCGATCAATCAGATCCACCACTACACCGACACCATCCCCAGCCTCTACCGTTATCTGGGGATCGTCGGCGTGTCGGACCTGATGTCGGCACGGGTCGGGACATGGAGTACGGCTGCAGAGCACTTCGCGGAATGGAAGGAGATGGGCGGGGCCGACCGGCAACCCCATGGTCGCTCGCCGCTGCAGACGATGATCGAGGGTGTCTTCTCCCCCGCACGCCTTCTGGAGCTGATCCGTGACTTCGTCCTGTTCGAGAGCGACGGCGCCAGGACGTGGGAGGTGATGGCCAAGTACCACCAGGTCGACGCGGTTCACGCCGCTGTGGAGTCTGTTGCGGTGGCGATGGGTGGCGACCGCCGCGGCGGGATCGTGTGGCACACACAGGGGGCCGGCAAGAGCTACACGATGGTGTTCTTCGCCAACAAGTTGCGGCACGACGCACGCTTCGCGAATCCCACGATCGTCGCGGTGACCGATCGCACCGACCTCGACGACCAACTCCAGAAAACCTTCAGCGCCACCCACCTGGAGCCCTTCTGCCACCAGGCGCAAGAGATCTCTGGTGGCAAGGAAAGCCTGCACGAGCTGCTGAGGGTCCCCGCCGGGGGCATCGTGTTCACGACAATCCAGAAGTTCGCACCGGCCAACCGCGAGGCCATGCCGGTGCTCTCAGAGCGGCAGAACGTGGTCGTGATGGCAGACGAGGCCCACCGTTCGCAGTACGCGGCCTACGCGCAGAACATCACGCGCGCGCTTCCCAACGCGACCAGGATCGGCTTCACCGGCACCCCGGTGGAAGGCGCCGACCGCTCGACGCGCCTGGTGTTCGGCGACTACGTGTCGGTCTACCGAATGCGCCAGGCCCAGGAAGACCAGGCAACCGTCCCGATCTACTACGAGTCGCGCCAGATACCGCTGTCCGTCGAGGACCAGGAGCAGCTCGCGCAGGTCGGGGAAATCCTCGAAGCTGAGGAGCAGGAGGCCGCGGGCAAGCTCATCACCAGCTGGGCAAAGCTCGAGAAGGTCGTCGGATCGCCAGAGCGGATCGAGACGTTGGCCAACGACATCCACCTCCATTTCACGACACGCTGCGAGGCGCTACCGGGCAAGGCACTCGTCGTCGCGTACTCGAGGCGAATTGCGGCCGAGCTCGCTGGGAGTCTGCGCGAGCGCTTCGGCGAGGAGACGGTCGACTGCGTGATCTCCGCCAGCGCGACCGACGAGAAGCCGATCTCGCTGTTCCGCCGCTCTAAGCCGCAGCTCCTTCAGCTCGCGAAGGACTTCCGCGACCCCGACCACCCGCTCCGGATCGTCGTCGTCAAGGACATGTGGCTGACGGGCTTCGACGCCCCGGTGTTGCACACGCTCTACATCGACAAGCCGATGCGCGACCACGGCCTACTGCAGGCGATAGCGCGCGTAAACCGGGTCTTCCGCGAAAAGAGCGGCGGCCTCGTGGTCGACTACATCGGTATCGGTGAGGATCTGCGAGCCTCGCTGCGCGCCTACGACGAAACCGAGCTGGAAGATCCCGCCATCCCGATCGCACAGGCGATCGCCGGGCTGTGGGAGAAGTACGAGGTGCTCTGCGCGATGCTCTACCCCGCCGGGTATCGCAAGGGCGAGCTCAATGTCGCGGCGGACCCTTCCCGTCTGATCCTGGACTGCTGGGACTATGTGCTGGCCGACGAGCAGCGCATCCGTGAGTTCCTCGACGAGCAGGCAGCACTCGCGAAGTGGTACACGCTGATCGGCACCCAACAGGCCGTGATTGACCTGCGCGAGGAGATCTCCTTCTTCAAGAAGCTAGCGGGCGAGGTGCGCAAGATCGCCACGCCGGTTCTCCAGGCAAGCGCCGAGGCCGAGCAGGCCGTGCGACAGTTCATGTCCGAGGGGCTCGCCGCGGGCGAGGTCATCGAGACGCTCGCGCTCGCCGATCAAGACCGTCCTGACATCTCTGTCCTCTCCGAGGAGTTCCTCGACTCGATCGCGGCCAAGACCGAGCATCCAAACATTCAGATACGGCTGCTCGAGAAGCTGCTGAAGAACGAAGTCAAAAGCCGAAGCCGCACCAACCAAGCTCAGGCCAAGCTCTTTGCAGAGCAACTGGACGCCGTCCTGCACCGCTATGAGCTGCGCCAGATCTCAAGCGCCGAAGTTGTTCAGCGCCTCGTTGAGATCGCCAGGAGCCTGCGCGAAGCTGGCCGCCGTCACGAGCAGCTCGGCCTCACGGCGGAGGAGGCCGCCTTCTACGACGCGCTCGCCGGTGGTGCCGACGCGCCCAACGTCGATCCGCAGCTCGCAAAGATCGCGCGAGACCTCGTCAAGAGCATCAGGGAAGACCTCACCGTCGACTGGGCTGACCGGGCATCGACCGAGGCTGCCATTCGCCGCAAGATCAGGCGCCTCCTCCGCGAGCACGAGTACAAGCCGCCAGTTGCGCCGCCCGGGGGCGGGAGTGTCCAGGACATCAACCACTTTGCCCAGCTCGTGCTCGACCAGGCCAAGACTCTCTACAGATACTGGCCAGACGTCGAGGGCAGGCTGTTCGAATAGGTCGCGCCCTCACCATCGCGTCCATGTGGGCGAGCCGGAAGGGACCTATTTAGAGAGACGATAAGACGCGCACGGACATTCCGCCGGCAGACGGGCGGGGCTATGCCTCAACGATCTGCAACCGGCGACGCAGGCGATTGCCCTTGCGCCAATCCCAGTGCCCGTCGTTGTGGAGACGTCCGACCACGACACCGGCGCTAACTCCGACGCGAGCGGCGAATTCGCTGACATCAGCTTCGGTTCTGAGCGTCGCCAGCTCACGCGCGCGTGCCGGTGGGATGAGCGTATTTGCCGCGAAGCGGTTTGCTTCCGTCTCTATCTCGCTGTCGTCGGGACCG
>DASZGH010000081.1:0-14163 GCA_035938935.1 Solirubrobacteraceae bacterium | reverse complement strand
CGTAGACGTTAAAGAAGCGCAGGGCCACGGTCGGGATGCCGTACGCGGCACCAGTGACCAGGCACAGCTCCTCGTGGTCGCGCTTGGTGATCGCGTAGATCGAGGTCGGGATCAACGACTTGGTCTCGCGTGTTCCCACGGGGTTCAAGTCGCCGCCGCACTGCGGACAGGAGAGCTCCCACTGCCGCGCGACGAGCTGCTCCTCGGGCCGCGGCGGGGGCGCTAGGCGACCGTGCTCGGGGCACTCGTATTCGCCCTCGCCATAGATCGACATCGAGGAAGCCACGACCAGGCGCGCAGGCAGCGGTCGTTGTGCCACCAAGCGCTCCAAGAAGATCGCGGTTTGCATCGTGTTGCGCTCGGTGTAGCGCGCGATCTCGTACATGGACTGTCCGACGCCGACAGCCGCGGCCAGGTGCACCACGCGATCCATGCCCGCGAGCGCGCGATCGGCGGCGGCGCGGTCGCCGACCTCTCCGACTATCAGCTCGACCGACGACGGCAGCTGGGGGTAGACGCCGCCGTGCACCTGCTCCTCCAGCGAATCCAAGACCACGACCTCATCGCCCTGCCTGACGAGCTCTTCCACCAGATGGGTGCCGACGAAGCCTGCACCTCCTGTCACCAGTGTCTTCATCCTCTGCCTCACTGTCCGGTCGTGATCCATTGCATCCGTACTTCCAACTAACGAGACGCGGTCGCCGCTTCTTTCGCAACCCCCGGCCTTGCCGCCACCAGCGGGCGGCTGTTCGCCAAGGGTGGTGTGCTCAGCACAGGGCGACCTCGTCGCCGTCGCCGACCTGCAGTCGCATCGCGCGCGGCATCGAGAAGTCGCGAAACACTCTTGCGTCGCGTCCGACCACGCTCGCCACCAACCGCCCGCCAACGTGCAGGATGCTCGCGCCGGCGAGCACGATCGAACGCTCGATCTCGGCTCCCTCGATGTGAACGCGCTCACCGATCGAGGTATGCGGACCGATGTAGGAGTCGGTTATGTACGCGCCTGCGCCGATGATCACGGGCCCGCAGATCACGCTTGACGAAACCGACGCCGTGGGGTGGATCACGACGCGTCCCTCGAAGCGATTCCCATCTCCGCCCGCGACGGCTACCTGTCCCTCGAGCTTGTCGAGGATGGCACGGTTGAGATCGAGCAGATCCAGCGGGTTGCCGTTGAAGGCACGCCAGTCTTCGTGGACGACGCGCACCTGGACGCGCCCGTCGCCATGTTGGATCTGCGTCTCGATCAGCGCTTCGAGGTCGAGCCCGAACCGGTAGAGCCCGCGCAGATCTTCTAGTGCACCGGGTCCGAGCATGCATATCCCAGCCAGTCCGAGCGTGGCGTTATCTGGATCGAGCTCCGTCACGCGCAGAACTTCGCGCGCCGAGGTGCCCAGCTTCTCGGTGTTGCGAGCGCCTTGGGTGACGAGCAGCACGATGCTGGTCGGCTCGTCCTCGAGCAGCGAGATAAACGGTGCGAGCGGCGCTCCGAGCAGACCGTGGGCGCTATGGACGATCGTCGGCGCGTCGCCTGCGAACTCGGCCAGCCCAGCCAGCGCTCTGTCTGTCTTGTCGCGACGATCGTGCTCCAGATAGCGGATCTGCTCCCCCGGCCGCTCCTGTCCGATGCACGCGACGATCTCATCGATCAGGCCGGGCGGCGCCACCACGGCTACCTCGTGGATGCCCGCGCTGGTAAGAGCGTCGAGGACGTGGCAGATGATCGGCCGGTTGGCGACTCGCTGCAGAGCGGGAGCTCGGGTCGCATCGAGCCACGGCCGGTTGGGCGATATCGCGGCAGCGACTGTTATGACGCCCTTACAAGACATCTCTACGGAACGTCTGAGAGGAGCCCACACTCGCGCGAGTTATTTGAAAGACCCTTCGAGCCCGTGTTCTTGGACGGGGTCTGCGGATTGGTTCGTCCGCTCTACTCATGTCCATGCGCTACGCCCCCTCTGCGCCATGTCAGGCCGATGGCGCCAAGCATGCGGGCGCGCAACTCCCGTCTGACAAACCGACGGAAGAGCGGATCCTCGACCCTCGGGGTGCGGCAAGCGGCTGAGCGCAGGTAGCCATAGAGGAAGGCCACGCCCGAAGCGCCCCGTGGCGGCGCGAGCGCGACCTTGAATGCTCGGAGCGTCACCCACGGCAGCGTAAAGTGGGCTATATAGGCGCACTGGCCGTGGCGCGCGCGGCCTCTGAGCGTGCCGTCGGCGCTTGCTCGCGGCCGGTGGTGCAGCGCCACCAGGTCGGCGTAGGCGCGAGTGCGATAGCCCCGCATGCGCGCGTAGGTCTCGTCGATCGTGTCCCAGCCGAGCTGTTCGGGCATCCCTCCGATCGCCTGGAAGCAATCGAGCGAGTAGCACTTCAGCGTGCCCGGGACGTGATGGTCGGATGGAATGCCAACCACCTCCCAGCCATCGCCAGCAGGAGCTGGGTCTGCGTATAGGCCCCCCGCGAGCCCGAGGATGGGATCGCGCTCGAACTCGCTGAGGACGCGCTCAAAGTAGCCGGGCGGCAACTCGGTGTCGCCGTCGAGCTTGGCTATGTGGGTGAACGACTGCCAGTCGACGCTCTCCAGCCCGAGGTTGAACGCCCTGACCTCGGCGGCCAGGGCGAGGCGGTCTTTGGCGATCCCCCTTCGCGCCGCCGGCGGGGCATCCAGCACCGTCAGGAAGTCGATCTGCGCTGCAAGCTCAGCAAGGAGCTCGGAGGTGCGATCGGTGGAGCAGTCGTTGACCACGATCCATAGGTCTGGGACCCTCGTCTGCCGAGCCACCGCCTGGGCGATCCGCTCGATGTGGGGCTCCTCGTTGCGGACCGGCGAGATGAGCAGCAGTCGCTGGGTCATCGCGCCAGTGCCTTCGCGCGTGTGTCGATGGCACCCTCGTCTTCACTTGGTATTGCAGCGGTGGCAGGCGCTGCCGACCGCGCGACAAGCGCATCGATTTGAGCGGCTCGATCCTCCCAGGTGTTCGCGAGCGCGAAGCTTCGACGCTCGGTGCGTCCCGTTCTGGGCTCCGACAGCGCTCGCTCCACGAGTGCGGGCACCTGGCCGGCTTGCTCGGCGTAGTTGACCAGCGGTGGAGGGTAGCGACGCAGTTCGGCTGAGCCCACGCCGACGATCGGCGGTCCCGCGTAGAAGTACTCCCAGACCTTCATCGGCGACTGATGGCGGGTCCACAGGCTGTCTTCATAGGGCAGCAGCGCGACGTCCAGGTGGCTTATGTAGGCGGGAAGTCGTGAGCGTGACTTGGCGCCGAGCAGATGGACGTTGGCGCGCGATGCGAGTGCGGCTTGCGCTGCCTGCGAGAGGCGCGGGCTCACAGGTCCCACGAATACCAGCGACCCGCCGGAGAACCTGTCGGCGAGCTCCACGATCAAGTGGTAGTCGAGCCGGTCGTCGATCCCGCCGGTGTAGCCCAGCAGTGGCCGCGGCAGCCCCCGGTACTCGGTTGGCTCCTCGCAGTCGTCGAAGGCTTCGGCCAGGTCGGCGGGAAAGCCGAACGGGACGAGCTCGCTCTCCCACCCGCGCTCGGCGAGCAGCTCCTGCATCGGCTGCGAGGTCGTGCAGATCAGATCGGATGAGCGACAGATGGCGCTCGCTTCCTGCTCCAGTTGGTCGGGGTCGCGTCCCAGCAGCGCTGCGCCAGCCGCCGGATGGTCCATCAGCACGCCGACACGCAGAGACTCCTCGGCGGCTCCGACCAGCTCCTCGAGCCCGCGCCAGCCAAGCACCACCGGCTGTGACCGGCCGAGCCAGCGTCGCACCGCAAAGCGCACCTGCGCGCGCAGAAGCGGCGTCGAGAGCGCACGCGTACGCCTGTGCTCTATCGGTGGAAGCACCAGTGGACTGAAGACGCCTAGACGCCCTGCGCGGCGTACCCCGCGAGTGGCCACCACGCGTAGCCGTGACCACGTATTGGGACGCAGTCCGTAGCGAAACGGGCTCAGCGGGCTCAGCGGCGGATCGACATAGAGCACACGGTGGTGCAACGCGAGCGCGTCGGCCAGGTTGTGAGCAGGCTGTCGAGGGCTGTCCCAGGGCGTGGGCGCGTAGATCACGTAGCTGTAGCCCGTCCGAGACTGCGGCCGAGATGTGGGCGCGATCGTGCTCGCGGGGCGGCTCATATCCCCATGTACCTCAGGCGCATCCAGCTCGCATGGTGGCGCAGGCGGCGGGTCACGCCGGTGAGCAGAAAGGGGGGAAACAGGAATGAGCGCCCGGCGCCAATCCTCCGACGAAGCTTCAGTCCTCTCCACTCACGTAGTCTCGGTGCCTGCGGACACACTTCGAGCGCGAACCCGGCAAGCTCGTTAGTGAGCTCGCGGTCCTCACCGCGATCGACTGTCCTGCTCGCCTTCCACAACGCCTGGCGCGCGAGCGTGCGGGCGACCGTTTCCTGCAGTCGGCCGGGACTCTCCAGCCGCGAGGAGCATTCCGCGAAGAAGGAGTCAAACGCGGCCCTGCGCTCGCGCAGGTCGACGACCGGGCTGTCATGGCTGCGCCACATGCTGCCGGCATGGACTCGATAGACAGCTTGCGGCGCTCCCCGGATGAACGCGACGTCGGCAACGGATGCGATCCGCAGCCACATGTTCAGATCGCTGGTATGCCGGCAGCCCGGGTCGTACTCGCCCACCGCTCGCTGAACCGAGGCTCTGACCACCGCCTCCGGGGAGGCGATGCAGTTGTGAGCAGAGCGACAACGCAAGCGAATCCAGTCGGCTCCGGTCCATATCCTCGGCGAGCGTCGGCGCGCGGCGCCCACGGCTGGCGGGCTCTCCCCGGTCATTCGCAACGCCCGTCCATAGGTCAATCCCACATTTGGATGCTCGGTCATGACGGTCGTAGCCCGTTGCAGAGAGCCGGGGAGGAGCAGGTCGTCGGCGGACAGCAGGACGACATAGTCGCCGCTGGCCCACCGCAGGCCCTCGTTGGCGGTGGCGATCAGCCCCATGTTCTCCGGATGTCGACGAAACTCCACGCGCTGGTCGAGCTCGGCCAGCCGTGCGCCGACGTCGGCGCTGTCATCGCTAGAGCAGTCGTCGATCACCAGCAACCTCACGTCGACCCCGCTCTGGCCGAGGACGCTTGCCACGCAAGCGCTCAGCAGGTGACCGTAGTTGTAACAGGGCACGATCACGCTCACGCGCGGCCGCTCACCGCCGGTTGCGAGATCTGTCACCGAAATCTCCCTCTCGGTGTGCGCAGGTCGCGCTCGAGTGCGCTGCCGTAGGCAGACGCGAGACTGCGCTCGGAGTGCTCCCAGGAGAGCTCTCGCTCGACCCGCTCGCGGCCGATCTGTCCCATTCTCGCGCGGCGCTCGGGGTCGTCCAGCAACTCGTCGATTCGCTTTGCGAGCGAATCGACGTCGTCGGGCTGCGCGTAGGCGGCAGCGTCGCCCGCCGCGAACCGAGACTCGCGCAGAGCGTAGGCGACGACCGGGCGCGACATCGCCATGTACTCGGCGATCTTGATCATCGTCGAGGCGTCGTTGAGCGGCGTGTATGGCTCGGGCGCGAGGCATACGTCGCAGCTGCAAAGCAGCGTGGCCATCTGCTCGTCGTCGAGCCATCCCACGAACTGCACGCGGTCAAGCAGCCCCAGCTCGCCAGACAGGCGCATCAGCTCGGGCCTTGACTCGCCCTCGCCGGCGAAGATCGCGTGCCAGTCCTGGCGGCGTTGGGCAAGCGACGCGAGTGCACGCAACGCGTGGTCGACCCCGTCCTGAGGAGCCATCATGCCGGCGTAGCCGATCAGGTGCTGCTTGCCTCCTCTCAGGCCAGGATCCGGATCGCGCGGGCGGAAGCGCCGTAGATCGGGCCCGTTGCGGACGACGAAGACCTGCTCAGGGCGCTTCTTCCCACGCGTGAGGGCAACCTCGCGATAGGAGTCGTTGGTTGCCAGCACGACGTCCGCGACCCTGAAGCAGAGACGCTCGACCGCAAGCGTTAGGCGGTGCAGCAGGGAATGCGCGCCACCGAAGCGAGCCCGGAAGAGCTCTGGCGTCAGATCGTGGTGGTCAAAGACGATCCGGGCGCCTGCGCGACGCGCGGGCCACGCCGCGAACAGCAGGAAATCTGGCGGATTGCAGGAGTGCACTATGTCAAACGGACGCTCGCGCGTAAGTCGGCGCACGATGCGCCACGTCTGCCACAGGGCGGTCGCGTACTCGCGCAGATAGCCCCTCGCACCGCCCGTTGCCGGAGCAAGCCGGTAGCGGTTGATCCGCACGCCGTCGCGGACCTCCGACGGCGCTCGCTCGCTCGCTCTTGTCCCTAGCGGGCAGACGACCTCGACCTCATATCCCGCGCGCGCAAGTGCGGTGGCGATGCTCCACACGCGCCGGTCCGAGGGAACAGAGTTGTTCTCGACCAGCATCAGCACGCGTCGAGCTCTCGCCGGCGCCGAAGGTGCGGGCGCCAGGCGCATCGAGGGCTCGCTGACCCCCGCCCGCAAAGGCGACGGGCGTAGCGTCGCCCCGGCTTCGGTCGCGGTCGTGCTCATCCTTGAAAGCAACGCCCGGGACTACGGATTCTCGCGCAAATCAGCGACTTTGAAGCCCGCAAAAAAAAGTGGCGACTCGTCGCGTTGCTTGCGGTGATGGAGTTTGCTCTGGTCCTACGCGAGCTGTCGAAACGGTGGAAGCTGCTGCTTGTCGGCGTAGCGTTGGCTGCCTTCGCGGCGGTCTTCAGCATCTACCGCTTCGAAGGCGGATCGCTAAAGACGAGGTCGCTTCAATACTCGAGCGCCAATACTCAGGTGCTGGTGGACTCGCCGAAGTCCGTGCTGGGCAACCTCTCGCAGCCCTTTGAACCGCTGAGCATAAGAGCGTCGGTGTACGCCAACTTCATGGCGAGCCCAGCGGTGCTGACGGTGATCGGCCAGCAGGTGGGCCTCTCCGGCGGGCAGATCTACGCAGCCGGGCCGGTCAACCCGCAGCAGCCGCGTGTCGTACAGGAGCCGACCGCGCTCAAGCGCAACGTCGAGATAACCGGCGAGAGCAATCCCTACCGGCTGGAATTCAGCAACAACACGGGCCAGCCCACGATCAACATCTACGCTCAGGCGCCGAAGACGGCCCAGGCGATCGCTCTCGCCAACGCGGCGGTGGTGGGCTTGCAGCGCTATGTCGTGAGCTTGCAGCGCGCGAGCGGCACCCCGAGCGCTACCCGGGTGACGATCCGCCAGCTCGGTCCGGCGATCGGCGGGGTGGTAAACGGCGGTGTGAGCAAGGCGTTGGCGGTAATAGCCTTCGTGATGGTCTTCCTTCTCTGGTGCGTGCTGGTCCTGGTGGGCTCGCGTTTCGTAGAGCTCTGGCGTGCCAGCGGCTCGCTGGGGGTTGCAGACGACATGCCAACAGAGCAGCCGCAGATGGCGCGTGGCGCCGCCGGTGGCGCTCCCAGACCCAGACCTGGCTACGACGTGGGCGGCACCGATGTCGCGGCCGCTGAGGCGCACGAGGTCCCCGCCGACGAGCTCGTGCTCGGTCCGGCGCGGAGCTTGCTATGAGCGCACATCTCTTCAAGCTCTCGAGGTAGCTCATGAGCGGTTCGCTCCCGCAAGCCGCGGCCGGCGTTGGCCATGCGGTCTCGCGGCCGCAGAGCAGGCGAGGGCTCGCGCGGCGCGCTCGCGCAGGAGCCGGATCGCAGCCTGGGCCCGCTGTGGACGCCTTCCCGCATACCAGGCGACCGCTGCCGTGGGTCCTGGCAGGCTTCCTGGCGATGCTGTTCTGCATCCCAATCGCATCGACCGAATTGAAGGTGCACCTCCCGGTCGATTCGCGCATAGACCGGTTCGCGGTGATCGGGCTGGTGCTCGCGTGGGTTTGGTTTGGCGGCGACCAGCGCGCGTTCCTGAGGACTCGCCGGTCGAAGCTGTACGTAACCGCGGCGTGCGTCTTCCTGGCGCTCGCGGTGGCAAGTCTGCTGCTCGACGCCGGGCGGATCGTCAATCTTGGCGATCTGCAGTTGGCTGGCAAGCGCTTCGCGCTGCTCGGCTCGTTTCTGATCCTCTGCTGGTTTGCGATGACGGCGTTGCGATTCGAGGACGTGCGCGGCTTTACGACCTATCTGATCGGGCTGGCGACGATGATGTCGATCGCGATGATCGTCGAGCGTCGCACTGGATACAACGTCTTCTACGAATTGACCGGAACCCTGCTCGGGCCGATCGCGCACGTCGCGCCGTCGCCGACGGACATCCATCCGGCGTTTGGCACCGAAGGCCGGGTGGTGGTGGTCGGCCCAACGCAGCACGGCCTGGCTGCCGCGACGATGCTCGTGATCGTGATGCCGTTCTCGCTCGTTCGCGTCTTCCAGAAAATCTCACGCCGGTCGTGGTGGCTCAACGCGGCCGCCTCGGCGCTGATGATCGCCGGGGCGCTCGCCACCGACCGCAAGACCGCGCTGCTGGTGCCGATCGCGGTTCTGATCTACATCGCCTTCTACCGGCCGCGCGAGGTGCTTCGTCTGGCGCCCGTTGGGGTCGTCGTCCTCGGCGCCGTCGTTCACCTGGCATCGCCGGGGTCGCTCGGAACGGTGTTGAACCTGAACAGGGCCGCGAACAGCAACTCGACCTCGCATCGCATCGGCGACTTCACCGACGTCGCCCCCGACGTGCTCGCTCATCCGGTGCTGGGGCGCGGCTTCGGCACGCTTAATCCCGAAAAGCCGGCGCTGTTTCGTATCAACGACAACGAGTACATCGACGAGCTCTGGCAGGTGGGCGTACTTGGGCTGCTCGCCTTCGTCTGGATGATCCTCGCGCCGGTCGTCATCGCGCGTAGGGCGATCCGAACACGTGGTCCCACAATCGGCTCGCTGGCGCTCGCCACCTCGGCCGGATGCGTCGCCTTCCTTGTGGTGTGCGTCCTGTTCGACGCGCTCTCCTTTCCGCAGGCTCCCTACATGTTCTTCGTCGTCGCCGCCCTGACCGTGATCGCCGCCGCCGGCCCGGAGGGGAACGTCGTGCCCTCGCGCCGGCTCGCTTCGCTCGCGCGCGGGGCGCCGCGGCTTGCGCCGGCTACGTGAACCCCAGACACGACCTCGGCGCGTAGGGGAACGAGCATGCCCGAAGGGATTCGACCTGGGCAGGACGAGACTCCGGGCGATGCTCTGACGCGCTCCGAGCTGCGCGCGCGAACCCTGCGCGGCCTGCGTTGGACGGTGATCGCCCGCCCCGCGGGCGAAATCGTCCTGCTGGGCTCCACCGTCGTGCTCGCCCGTCTGATATCTCCGGCGGAATTTGGGCGCTATGCGGTTGCGGCGATAGCCGGCAGCGTCGCGGTGATTCCGCGAGCCGGGGTGAGCGCGGCGCTCGTGCAACGCCCGACGCTGACTCGCGAGCACCTGCAGGCGGCCAGCGCGATCGCCCTGCTGATCGGCCTCGGGCTGGTCGCGCTCACGTTGCTGGCGGCGAGCGCGATCGTCGCTCCGCTCTATGGTGGGCGAACCGCCGACCTGGTGCGGCTGTGCGCACCTCTGTGCTTCGTGGTCGCGGCCGGCACCGTGTCCTCCGGGCAGCTGCAGCGCCGCCTGGCGATCCGCCGCACCAGCCTGATCGAAGTCAGCAGCACGCTTGTGCGCGTGGCCGCGACCATCGGCATGGCCGTCGCGGGTCTGAACGCCTCGGCGCTCGTGCTCGGCTGGCTGGCTGGCGAAGCGCTCGAACTAATTTTGCTGTGGATCAGTGCGCCGCCGCCGATGCCGCGGCTTCACCGCGAGCAGACACGCGAGCTGCTCAGCTTCGGGCTGCCCGCGTCGCTTGCCGCCTCGAGCTGGTTCGGCTTTCGCAACTGCGACTACGCGATCGTGGGCGCGCGCCTGGGCGTCCTTCAGGCCGGCCTCTACTTCCGCGCCTACACGCTGGCGGTCGAATACCAGAAGAAGGTCAGCCAAGTCATGAACACGGTCGGCTTCCCGATGCTTGCCCGTACCGAATCCGCCGCGCATCTGAGCGAGCTTCGCCTGCGCATGGTGAGGATGCTGACGATCTTGCTGTTCCCGCTGCTCGCTCTGCTGGCGATCCTCGCCCCCGTACTGGTGCCCTGGCTCTTTGGCCACAGGTGGGAGCCCGCGGTCGTGCCCACCCAGATCCTGGCGGTCGGTGGCGCGTCTACGCTCGCGATCGACGCCGCGGGCGCCGCGCTGATGGCTTCGGGACGAGCGCGCGCTGTGATGGGCTTCGGTTGGGGGCACTTCCTCGTCTACGCGCTCGCCGTCTTCCTCGTCGCACCGATGGGGATCGTCGCGGTAGCGGTGGCGGCCGCCGCGGTGCATACGGCGTTCTTGGCCGTGGCCTACGTCCTGTTGCTAGCCGGCTCTCCGCAGAATCCGCTTGCGCGGCTGTGGCGCGACATCTGCCCGGCGACTCTCTCGAGCTTGGCGCTTGTCGCCGTCGCTGCGCCGCTCAGCATCGAGCTGCGTGCCGAGCACGCCGCTACGGTCCCCTATCTCGCATCGGTGTCGCTCGTGGGCGTCGTCAGCTATCTGCTAGCACTGCGCCTGTGCTTCCCGGCTTCGCTTGCGAGTCTACGCAGCTTCCTCGGACACTTGCTTCCGGTCGCTTCGCTGCGGCGGGTGGTGGGGCGGCCGGCCCCGGCGGTCAACCGCTGAGAAGCAGTGCGCGCTAGAAGGCTCATACCCGTGCTTGTCCTCGTCGCGGGCTTGATCACGGCGATACTCGTGCTGAGCGCCGGTGACCGGTCGAGCGACACATCGGCAAGCACGCCGCAGCGGGTTCGGCCGCGCCCGGTTGTGTGCCGCAAGACGGTCTACCCTGGCCTGCCGCCAGCTCAGATCGCCAAGGCGATCGTCGAAGCCCCCGATCGCTCCACGCTGTGCCTCGCTGCCGGCAGCTATCCGGAAATCGCGGTGACCGGCGCTGCCCACCGTGCCTACGTGACTGTCCGACCGGCCGCGGGCGCGAGCGTGACGGTCGCCGGCATGGCGGTCCGCGACAGCTCCTTTCTGCGCTTCGAAGGTCTCCGCATGAGCCAGGGCTTCAACATGCGCGACAGCGCCACGGGCGCCAGCCACGACTATCAGTTCCTCGGCGACAGCTTCGAGGGCGCCACCTACGGGATCGTCCTCTACGGCGGCTCGGGTCCGATCAGGAACGTCAGGATCGAACGTGACTACATGCGCCACATCGACTTTCCGAGTGCCGCCTGCAACTCCGGCTACGCAGGCGGCCAAGCGGTGACGCTCTACTACGCCGAAGGCGTCAGGATCGCGCACAACGTCTTCAGGGAAGTCAGCTGGCACTACATCCAAGGAGGAGGCGCCGGCCCCGGCGGCGTGACCGTCGAGCACAACCTGTTTGAAGGCCCGATCCCTCTCGCTCACGCGGCCTGCACCCATCTGAACGTGTGGCAGATCTGGCAGGGAGGTGTGAACGACACGTTCTCCGACAACGTCGTCCTGGGCGCGCCCGGCCACCCAGCGGCGATCACACCGATCCTGTTCGAGACGGGCGCCGGCGGTCAGGGGTGCGCGGAGGCTATGAGCGCTACGAAGATATCCAACAACCTGTTCGTCGACGATGCGGCGGCCTACTCCATCCAGGTGATGACGACCGCCGGGCTCACACTCACCCACAACACCGTTGTCGGCTCGACCTACGGCACGATCGTCTACCGGACGCCAGGCTGTCCTGCCGGCTCCGACTACGACGTCAGCTACAACATCGACGTGCAGAACCGGGGCAATGGCGGTCGCAGCCCGGATATGTCCCTGGGCGGGTGTAGCGGTCGTTGCCTGTTCGACCACAATGTCTCCTCCGATGCCAGCGCGGCGCGCGCGCCCGGCTCCCGCCATCGCGTTGTCTACTGGCGCCCCAGCTGGATCGCCACCTCGTGGAACTCGCTGATCGAGCACTCCCCGCCGCCGGGCTACTACGTGCCCAGGCGCCTGCGCCTTGCAGCCGGCTACCGCCCCGCGGGCGGTTGAGCGCTGGTAGCCCTTGGGCTACCAGCGCTCAAGATCTCAGGTGTGCCAGCGCCGCCGCGGCAAAGCGCTTGCCCAGCGGGCACGGTGCCGTCACGTTCAGCACACGGCCGCCGGAGAGAAGCACGTAGGTCATCTGCTGGCCGTAGCTGCCGCAGTAGGCCCGGTGACCAGCAACCTCTGTCTGCTTGCGACCCTGCATGTGCGTTCTGATCGTCGCGAAGTCGATTGACTCGACGGCCAGCGTTATCGCGCTTGCCGAGCCCTTGGTCTGGTAGATGCAGGTTGGCCCCAACGGGGCTTCCTGGGGAGCGTCGAGCGGGTGTCCGACGATGGCCTGTGCCTGTGAGCGGGTCACCAGCTTGCACGGGCTCACAGGTCCGCCTTCACCGGCGCTGGCCACGTCGGCGTGCGCCGGATTGTCGTCGTTTGAGCTATTTCCCCCCGTCCCTGACGCGGCGCGGTGTGCTACGGCGCCGGTCGTCACGACATCGCCTCCCGCGCGCGTGCTCGTCCTGCTCGGGTCCTGGGTGCCGCAGCCGGCGGCAAGCAGTGCGATTGCCACCAGAGACGCCGCGCAGCGCGATCCTATCCCTGGCTGGGAGGCGGCGGTCAATGCGAGGGGAGGAAGTCGAGGTCCACCCAGTAGTTGGTGGCTTTGAAGGTGCTCGCCGGGAACACGTTGCTGGAGCTGTACGCGTACACGCCGTTGGCGCTGACGGTATTGGAGAGGGCTGCCAGCGGAGCGTTGGCGAAGCCGGCGGTGGCAAAGCCGGAGGAGGTATCCGAATAGTGGCCTTTGGGGGCCAGGTAGGAGGCGACGTAGGTCGTGCCGGCGGTGATCGTTACGGGCGAGGAAAAGCTGACCTGCTGCCACCCGGATGCGCTCTCGCTACCGAAGGTGGCGGAGGCGAGCAGCGTCCCGCTTGCGCTCCACAGGCTCCCCACGTGAGCACCCGTGTTGGCGCTTGCCTTGTAGAAGCGGATGCCGGTCACCGTTCCGGCGACTTCGGAGCTGAACTTGACCCCGAGCACGGTCGAGTGGGCGTCGGTGGAGTCGATCGTAGCCGGCGTGGCGAAGTCGAAGATCGTGTCCTGTGGGGTCACCGCGGCCGAGGCTGCGGATGCCGGTCCTGCCCCCGCGGCGTTGGTGGCGGTGACGGTGAAGGTGTAGTTGGTGCCGTTGGTCAGCCCTTTGACGATCGCCGAGGTCGCCGGCGGTGAGCCGCTAACGGTGCTCGGGGTCTGGGCTTCGGAGCCGATGTACGGCGTGATCGTGTAGCTCGTCACGGCGCTGCCGCCGTTGTTGGCGGGCGCATTCCAGCTAAGCAGTGCCTGCCCGGTGGCGGCGCTCGCGACCACGCCGGTGGGCGCCGACGGCGGATTGACAGATGTCGGGGTAACCGCGTTCGAGCGTTCGGACGCGGGTCCGCTGCCGTTCGGGTTGGACGCCTGTACGGAGAACGTGTAGCTGGTGCCGTTGGTCAAGCCCGTCACTTTTGCACTCGTGAGCGGGGGCGAGCCGCTCACGGTGCTCGCCGGCTGCGCTTCAGAGCCGATGTAGGGGGTGATCGTGTAGGTGGTGACTGGACCGCCGCTGCTCGGCGCGCTCCAGCTCACAGTCGCTGAGGCGTTGCCCGCCGTGGCGCTCGCTCCCGTCACCTGTCCCGGCGCCGGAGCCGGCACGAAGTCGACGTCGACCCAGTAGTTGGTCGCGTTGAACGTGCTCGTCGGGAACGTGCTGGTGGCGCTTGACGCGAATACGCCGTTGGCGCTGAGCGGATTGGCAAGAGCCGAGAGGGGCGAGTTGGCGAAGCCTTCGCTTGCAAAGGCAGAGGCTGAGGTCGAGTAGTGGCCCTTGGGAGCCAGATAGGCGGCCACGTAGGTCGTGCCCGCGTTGATCGCAACTGGGTTTGAGAAGTTGACCTGTTGCCATCCCGATGCGCTCTCGCCGGTGAAGGTGGCGGAGGCGAGCAGCGCCCCGTTGGCGCTCCACAGGCTGCCGATGTGGGTCCCTGTGTTGGCGGCCGCCTTGTAGAAGCGCACGCCGCTAACCAGGCCAAAAGTTTCCGAGCTGAACTTGACGCCGACCTCGGTTGAGGTGGCGTCGCCGGAGTCGATGGTGGTGGGGGTGGCGAAGTCGAAGATCGTGTCTTGTGGTGTGACGGCTGCCGTTGGGCTGGATTCGGGGCTCGGTCCGATCGCGTT